>NZ_JBHTCF010000011.1:0-295513 GCF_042665355.1 Streptomyces monticola
GGATCAACGGTGAGGACCCGGGCCGTGGCTTCCTGCCCGCGCCGGGCACCGTCACCCTCTTCGACCCGCCCTCGGGCCCCGGCGTCCGCCTGGACGCGGGCGTCGAGTCGGGCTCGGTCATCGGCCCGGCCTGGGACTCGCTGCTCGCCAAGCTGATCGTGACCGGCGCCACCCGTCAGCAGGCCCTGCAGCGCGCCGCCCGCGCGCTCGCCGAGTTCAAGGTCGAGGGCATGGCCACCGCCATCCCCTTCCACCAGGCCGTCGTCGTCGATGAGGCGTTCGGGCCCGAACTGACCGGCTCCGCAGACCCGTTCAAGGTCCACACCCGCTGGATCGAGACCGAGTTCGTCAACGACATCAAGCCGTTCGCGGCCACCCCCTCGGAGACGGAAGAGGACGAGGCGGGGCGCGAGACGGTCGTCGTCGAGGTCGGCGGCAAGCGCCTTGAGGTCTCCCTGCCGTCCTCGCTCGGCATGTCCCTGGCGCGTACCGGCCTTGCGGCGGGCGCCAAGCCCAAGCGCCGGGCCGCGAAGAAGTCGGGCCCCGCCGCCTCCGGCGACACCCTGGCTTCTCCCATGCAGGGCACGATCGTCAAGGTCGCCGTCGAAGAGGGCCAGGAAGTCGCGGAAGGCGACCTGGTCGTCGTGCTCGAAGCGATGAAGATGGAGCAGCCGCTCAACGCCCACAAGGCCGGCACCATCAAGGGACTCACCGCCGAAGTCGGTGCCTCCCTGACCGCCGGCGCCGGCATCTGCGACATCAAGGACTGACGTTTCGTACGTCTTCCGTCTGTACGGCCCTACGACGAGGGGCTCCCGGCATACACCGGGAGCCCCTCGTCGTATGAGCGCCCTATGCTGGCCCCGAATCGGCGGTGGGCACGGGGAGTTGGGGCGTCGTGGAGATCCGGGTCAGGGTGGTCGGCGACGACGCGTCCCCCGAAGCGCTGAGCTCGCTGCGCGCATGGCTGGAGGACGCGCGGCGGTGGCGGATCACGCCGGGTGACGATGCCTTCGAGCTGGTGGTCGAGCTGGCGGGCGGGCCCGGCGGGGGCCGTGAACTGACCGAGCTCGGTGCGCTCGTGGACTCCTGGCGGCGGACCCGGGCCGACGCGGTGGCGGCAGCGTTGAGCGGCCCCGAACCCGATGCGTACGGTGGCATCGCCCCCTTGGACAGCCACTCCTCCTCGGAGCCGGACGACGCCCACGCGACCGGCAACACCCCGCCGGGCCCCGTCATCGACCCCGGTGACGACTGGCCGAGGGAGTAGCCGTCCGTGGGAGATATCGCCAAGGGAGTACTGGGCGGCGGCTGGTCGCTGCTCGTCGGGTGGGTGCTGCCGTCCGCGATCAATCTGGCCGTGCTCTTCTTCGCCGTGGCGCCGAGTCTGCGCGGCCACTTCGATCTGGTCGACCAGGCCTGGCCCGCGTCGAAGGGCGACACGGGGCTGCTGCTCCTGATCGGCGCCGTCCTGCTCGGCCTGGTACTCAACGCCCTGCAGACGCTGCTCTACCGCTTCCTTGAGGGGTACGTGCTGTGGCCCGCGCGTGCCTACGAGCGTGGCTGCCGGGTGCAGCGCGCCCGCAGGCAGCGCATCGCGGACCGGCTCGCGCACCCGGGACCGCGGCTCTCGCCGATCCAACTGGGCGTACTCCAGGAGCGGTTGGACCGCTATCCGCACAGCCCCGACCAGATCGGCCCGACCCGCCTGGCCAACGCGATCCGCCGGTTCGAGGAGTACGGCCACGACCGCTACCGCCTGGACACCCAGGTGTTGTGGAACGAGTTGAACGGCTCGGCGCCCGCGCAGACGAGCCGGCAGGCGGAGACCTCCCGGACGAATGTCGACTTCTTCGTGGCGCTGCTCTACGGCCATGCCCCGGTGGCAGCGGCCGCCCTTGCCGCGCTGCCACTCGACCCGACCCGGGCCGGGCTCCTCGTCGTCACGGCCGTTCTGCTGGCCGCCCTGATCCCGCTGTGGTACCGCTCGGCGGTGGTGGCGACCGATGAATGGGCGGCTGCGGTAAGGGCGTTGGTGAATCTGGGCCGTAAGCCGCTGGCGGAGGCGCTCGGCCTCGAACTGCCGCAGGACCTGGGCCGTGAGCGGGAGATGTGGCAGCTGGTGACGCGGATGTCACGGCGGCCGTATCACCCGGCGGCCGATGAACTCCTCGGCCCGTTCCGGGTGTCCCCCGCCGAGCCGCGCTGCCCGCTGTCCGGCTCTCCCGCCGCACCTGTCACCCCGGCCGCACCGCCCGCACCGCGCCCCGGGGACGTACCGTGACCGGCTGATCCCGCACGGTGCGGATGGCATCCTGGAGGGAGACGAACTCAGGGAGGTCGGGAGCCATGACGACAAGCACCGGGCGGACACCGGCGCGTCCGATGCGTGCCGACGCCCGGCGTAACTACGACCGTCTGCTCACCGAGGCCCGTGCCGCGTTCGCCGCGCAGGGCACGGATGCGTCCCTGGAGGAGATCTCGCGCCGCGCGGGGGTGGGGATCGGCACGTTGTACCGCCATTTCCCCAATCGGCACGCGCTGTTGAGCGCGGTCTTCGAGGACGCGGTGAGGGCGCTGCTCGGGCGCTCCCGTGAACTGCTGGACGATCCGCAGCCCTGTGCGGCTCTTGTGGCGTGGCTGCGGGCGATCGTCACGCACGCGTGTGAGTACAGAGGCCTCTCCCGCGCCCTGCTCTCCTGCTCCCGTGACGAGAGTTCGGCCCTCGCGCGGTGCAGTACGCCACTGACCGAGGCGGGCCGCGCCCTTCTCGTACGGGCCCAAGAGGCTGGATCCGTACGCCCGGAGATTACGATCGGTGACCTCCTCCAGCTCACCAACGCGATCGCGCTCGCGGCAGAAGAGACCCCCGACGACCCCGAACTGGCCGACCGCCTCCTCACGCTGACGCTGAGAGGCCTGAGCTAGTCCGAAGGTGCGTGCGGGGGTGCGAGGTTCCGTGCGTTCCGGGCTTTCCTTGCGTTCCGGACATTCCATACACACCGGTTGTGCCGTGTGTTCCTCCGGGTGCGAGGTGCTGTGGGCTCACCTGCGCCGGAGGTCTGCCACCCGGGCCTGGGCCCGCTCGGCGCTGCCGGCGGACGACTCGGCCAGGGCACCCGCGCTTCTCAGCTGGGGCGCTCCCGGGCCGCCGTTCCTGCGCTGACCCGGGAGCGGTACGTCCCTGCGGCGGCCACGCCCCGAGGGGACGGAGGACTCTCCCCCGCCGCCGCCCGGCTCGGAGTTGCCCGCGACGGCGACCTGGACGCCCTGGTCGGCGAGGGCCTGGAGTTCCGTGGCGGCGCGGTCGTCCCCCGCGGGGGGCTGGTCCGTCACGAGTCTCGTGATGACGTCCGTGGGCACGGTCTGGAACATGGTGTCCGAACCGAGCTTCGTGTGATCGGCGAGGACCACGACTTCGGCGGCGGCCTGGACGAGGGCGCGGTCCACGGAGGCCGAGAGCATATTGGACGTGGAGAGCCCGCGCTCGGCGGTGAGACCGCTCCCGGAGAGAAAGGCACGGGAGACCCGCAGCCCCTGGAGGGACTGCTCCGCACCGCTTCCGACCAGGGCGTAGTTCGTGCCACGGAGGGTTCCGCCGGTCATCACGACTTCCACACGATTGGCATGGGCCAGCGCCTGGGCGACCAGGAGGGAGTTCGTGACGACGGTGAGGCCGGGTACCCGGGCGAGCCGGCGGGCCAGCTCCTGGGTCGTCGTACCCGCGCCGACCACGATGGCCTCGCCCTCTTCGACGAGGCTCGCGGCGAGATCGGCGATGGCCGTCTTCTCGGCGGTCGCGAGATGGGATTTCTGCGGAAAGCCGGACTCCCGCGTGAACCCGCCCGGCAGTACCGCACCGCCATGCCGGCGGTCTAGGAGTCCTTCCGCCTCCAGTGCCCGCACATCCCGCCGTACGGTCACTTCGGAGGTCTGGACTACGCGGGCGAGCTCACGGAGGGAAACCGCTCCGTTGGCGCGCACCATTTCGAGGATCAATTGGCGACGTTCTGCAGCGAACACGAAACTGACAGTAACCCCAACGACCGTCTGGTTTCAGCAGTTTGCGCCGAATAACAGAAGTTGTTCGCACGGTGGCATCGTTAGTGGTATACGCAGGCCCAGTCCCCCGGCATAGTCCGGGCGACTGGGCCTGATGTGCTGCGTGAGGTCTCAACTGCCCCTTGATCAGGGAGTTTTACCGTCCGGCGAGGTGGTGGTTCAGGCCTCTCCGGCCATCTTCCGCGTGTGCAGCTGCCGCGCCACTTCGGCGATCGAGCCGGACAGGGAGGGGTACACGGTGAACGCGTTCGCGATCTGTTCCACCGTCAGATTGTTGTCGACCGCGATCGAGATGGGATGGATCAGTTCCGAAGCGCGCGGCGCCACGACCACTCCGCCGACCACGATGCCGGTGCCGGGGCGGCAGAAGATCTTCACGAAGCCGTCCCTGATGCCCTGCATCTTGGCGCGCGGGTTGCGCAGGAGCGGCAGCTTCACGACCCGGGCGTCGATCTTGCCCGTGTCGACATCGGCCTGGCTGTAGCCGACGGTGGCGATCTCGGGGTCGGTGAAGACATTCGACGAGACCGTCTTCAGGTTCAGCGGCTGCACGGCGTCGCCGAGGAAGTGGTACATCGCGATCCGGCCCTGCATGGCGGCGACCGAGGCGAGCGCGAAGATGCCGGTGACGTCACCGGCCGCGTAGACGCCGGGGGCGCTGGTCCGCGAGACCTTGTCGGTCCAGATGTGGCCGGACTCCTTGACCTTGACCCCGGCCTCCTCCAGGCCCATGCCCTCGGAGTTCGGAATGGCGCCGACCGCCATCAGACAGTGCGAGCCGGTGATCACCCGGCCGTCCGCGAGGGTCACCTCGACCCGGTCGCCCACGCGCTTGGCGGAGGCGGCACGGGAGCGGGCCATCACGTTCATGCCGCGGCGCCGGAAGACGTCCTCGAGCACGGCGGCGGCGTCCGGATCCTCGCCGGGCAGGACCCGGTCGCGGGACGAGACGAGCGTGACCTTGGAGCCGAGGGCCTGGTAGGCACCGGCGAACTCGGCGCCGGTGACACCGGAGCCGACCACGATGAGTTCCTCGGGGAGCTCCTCCAGGTCGTACACCTGCGTCCAGTTGAGGATCCGCTCCCCGTCCGGAAGGGCGTCCGGGATCTCGCGCGGGTGACCGCCGGTGGCGATCAGGACGGCGTCCGCCGTGAGGGTCTCCTCGGTGCCGTCGGCGGCCCGGACGACGACCTTCCGCGAACCGTCCATGGCCTGCTGGCCCTCGAGGCGGCCGCGGCCGCGCAGGACCCGGGCCCCCGCACGTGTCACGGAGGCGGTGATGTCATGCGACTGGGCGAGTGCGAGCCGCTTCACCCGGCGGTTGACCTTGCCGAGGTCCACGCCGACGACGCGGGCCGCCTGGTCGATGTGCGGGGTGTCGTCCTCGACGATGATGCCGAGCTCTTCGTACGACGAGTCGAAGGTGGTCATCACCTCGGCCGTCGCGATCAGGGTCTTGGACGGTACGCAGTCGGTGAGCACCGACGCCCCGCCCAGACCGTCGCAATCGACGACGGTCACCTCCGCGCCGAGTTGAGCGGCCACCAGGGCCGCTTCATATCCGCCTGGTCCGCCACCGATGATCACGATCCGAGTCACGTACTCCATTGTCCCGCACGCTTCAAGAGGCTTCGCCCCGGGGGCTCCAGTCGGGGGGCCGGGGCCCTCCGGGCGGCTCCGGCGACCGCACGACCCCCGGCGGCCACTGCCGTACCCTCGATCCCATGTCGCTCTACGCCGCGTACGCCGGCAATCTCGACGCGCGGCTCATGTCCCGCCGCGCACCGCACTCGCCGCTGCGCGCCACCGGCTGGCTGAACGGCTGGCGGCTGACGTTCGGCGGGGAGCACATGGGCTGGGAGGGTGCGCTGGCCACGGTCGTGGAGGCCCCGCGCTCGCAGGTCTTCGTCGCGCTGTACGACATCGCGCCCATGGACGAGGAGTCCATGGACCGCTGGGAGGGCGTCGGCCTGGACATATACCGGCGCATGCGGATCCGGGTGGAGACCCTTGAGGGCGAGATGCCCGCATGGGTGTACGTCCTGAACGGATACGAGGGCGGCCTGCCCTCGGCCCGCTACCTGGGCGAACTGGCGGACGCCGCGGAGTCGGCGGGCGCACCGCACGACTACGTGATGAGCCTGCGCAAGCGTCCCTGCTGAGCGGCTGGGGGAAGTTGGTGCGGTTCGTCGTGCCCCGAAGGGGCGCGGGGCTGTATCGATATGCGGCTCCGCCGCGATGGGGGTCCCCCCTGATCGATATGCGGCTCCGCCGCGATGGGGGTCCCCCCTGCTCGAGCGGAGCCGAGAGCTTGGGGGAGCGACCAGCCACGACGCACCCGCAGGTGTCATACCGGACTTCCCGCGGAGCGCCTAGCAGGCGCTTGACGGCGCGGTGGCCGACAGCAAGGTCACTCTTGGCGGAACCTACAACGCAACGATCCCGACACTGTTGGCGGCAGCGTCTACGCGCGTAGGACTTCAACGGCTACCCTCATCCGCGTGAACGCATCTGTTACCCCCGCCGACCCGTACGCCGCCGCCGACGAAGCCGCCGCGCGGCTGCGCGAGATCACCGGCGCCGAGTCCCATGACGTCGCCCTGGTGATGGGCTCGGGCTGGGCCCCCGCCGTCGACGCGCTCGGCGAGCCCGAGGCCGAGTTCCCGGTCACCGATCTGCCCGGCTTCCCGCCCCCGGCCGTCGAGGGCCACGGCGGCAAGATCCGCTCGTACAAGATCGGTGACAAGCGCACCCTTGTCTTCCTCGGCCGCACCCACTTCTACGAGGGCCGCGGGGTCGCCGCCGTCGCACACGGTGTGCGCACGGCCGTGGCCGCGGGCTGCAAGACCATCGTCCTGACCAACGGCTGCGGCGGTCTGCGCGAGGGCATGCGCCCCGGCCAGCCGGTCCTGATCAGCGACCACATCAACATGACGGCCACGTCGCCGATCGTCGGCGCCAACTTCGTCGACCTCACCGACCTCTACTCGCCGCGGCTCCGCGCCCTGTGCAAGGAGATCGACGCCAGCCTCGAAGAGGGCGTCTACACGCAGTTCCCCGGCCCGCACTACGAGACCCCGGCCGAAATCCGTATGGCCCGCACCATCGGTGCCGACCTGGTGGGTATGTCCACCGTGCTCGAGGCCATCGCGGCCCGCGAGGCCGGTGCCGAGGTGCTCGGCATCTCCCTGGTCACCAACCTGGCCGCGGGTATGACCGGTGAGCCCCTCAACCACGAGGAGGTCCTCCAGGCCGGCCGCGACTCCGCCGCGCGGATGGGCGCCCTGCTCACGCAGGTGCTCGGCCGGATCTGAGCAGTCTGCCGCCGGCCTGCCGCAGCGAGCGCGCCGGCGGCGGGGGCGGCAGCGGTGACATACGCAGAGACGAAAGGCTGAGGCAGACGTGACAGACGCACAGGGCGCCGGACTGATCGACCGGGCCAGGGCCTGGCTGGCCGAGGACCCCGACCCGGAGACCCGCGAGGAACTGGCCAAGCTCATCGACGCGGAGGCGCTCGACGAACTGGCCGACCGCTTCGGCGGCACCCTGCAGTTCGGCACCGCGGGACTGCGCGGCGAGCTCGGCGCGGGCCCGATGCGCATGAACCGCTCCGTCGTCATCAGGGCGGC
This sequence comes from Streptomyces monticola, assembly GCF_042665355.1. NCBI lineage: Bacteria > Bacillati > Actinomycetota > Actinomycetes > Kitasatosporales > Streptomycetaceae > Streptomyces > Streptomyces monticola. Next base: position 7,692 of record NZ_JBHTCF010000011.1, read on the forward strand.
GGCGGGCCTGGCCGCGTATCTGAAGAAGAACGGCCAGGACGGCGGGCTCGTCGTCATCGGATACGACGCCCGGTACAAGTCCGCCGACTTCGCGCGCGACACCGCGGCCGTCATGACCGGCGCGGGACTGCGCGCCGCCGTGCTGCCCCGGCCGCTGCCCACGCCCGTACTGGCCTTCGCCATACGGCACTTGGGCGCCGTCGCGGGCGTCGAGGTCACCGCGAGCCACAACCCGCCCCGGGACAACGGCTACAAGGTCTACCTCGGCGACGGCTCGCAGATCGTGCCCCCGGCGGACACGGAGATCGCCGCCGAGATCGCGGCGGTGGCCGCACTCGCCGACGTACCGCGCCCCGAGGACGCCGGGGAGGTGCTCGGCGACGAGGTCCTGAACGCCTATCTGGCCCGCACGGACGCCGTGCTCGCAGCCGGCTCCCCGCGCACCGCCCGCACCGTCTACACACCGATGCACGGCGTCGGCAAGGACACCCTGCTCGCCGCCTTCGCCCGCGCGGGCTTCCCGGCGCCGGTGGTCGTGCCCGAACAGGCCGAGCCCGACCCGGACTTCCCGACGGTCGCCTTCCCCAACCCGGAGGAGCCGGGCGCGATGGACCTGTCCTTCGCGGCCGCCCGCGAGGCACGGCCCGACCTGGTCATCGCCAACGACCCGGACGCCGACCGCTGCGCCGTCGCCGTACCCGACGGCGGCGACTGGCGGATGCTGCGCGGCGACGAGGTGGGCGCGCTGCTCGCCGCCCATCTGGTGCGCCGTGGCGTCGGCGGGGTCTTCGCCGAGTCGATCGTGTCGTCCTCGCTGCTCGGCCGGATCGCCGAAGCCGCCGGGCTCGGCTACGAGGAGACGCTCACCGGCTTCAAGTGGATCGCCCGCGTGGACGGACTGCGGTACGGCTACGAGGAGGCGCTCGGCTACTGCGTCGACCCCGAGGGCGTACGCGACAAGGACGGCATCACCGCCGCGCTGCTCATCACCGAGCTGGCGTCGGAGCTGAAGGAGCAGGGCCGCACGCTCCTCGACCTCCTGGACGACCTGGCCGTCGAGCACGGTCTGCACGCCACCGACCAGCTGTCGGTGCGCGTGGACGACCTGTCCCTGATCGCCGCCGCGATGCGCAGGCTGCGCGAGCACCCGCCGACCGTGCTCGCGGGCCTGCCGGTGGTGCGGGCCGAGGACCTCACCCAGGGCACCGAGACGCTGCCGCCCACGGACGGCCTGCGCTACACGCTCGACGGGGCCCGCGTCATCGTCAGGCCCAGCGGCACCGAGCCCAAGCTGAAGTGCTACCTGGAGGTCGTCGTGCCCGTCGAAGGCGGCCCCGGCGGCCTGGGCGCGGCCCGCTCCCGGGCGACGGAACGCCTGACGGCCCTGAAGCGGGACTTCGCGGAGGCCGCGGGGATCTGAGGGTCCGTACCGCACTCGGACATGTGAAGGCCCGTACGGCACGCGTATACGTGAGGGGCGGCGGTCACCGTGAGGTGGCCGCCGCCCCTTGCGTGCCCCCGGACGAGTGATTCCCGCATGGCACTCGACGCAGCGGTGCGCGGCGCCGCCGGTCGCCCGAGGAAGGTTGACCGGTAGCGCACGACCGAGTCCCAGGAGCTGCCGCCCGTGTCCGCGACCACCGAGGCCCCCGAGCACGACCGGAGCCTCCCCGCTGCCCGACCGTCCCGTCGCTCCCGCCTCCGTCCCCGCCCCCAGGACGCGTTCCGCACAAGCCCGTCGGTGCCGCAACGCGTGCGCCGCTCGCTGCGCCGCGCCGCCCCGGCGATCGCCGCATACGTGGGCGTCCGCGTCATCGGCCTCGCCGTGCTCACCGTATGGGCGCACGCACAGGGCCACGGCGTCTGGCCGATCCTCGCCCACGCCTGGGACTCCAACTGGTACCTGGGCATCGCCGACCACGGCTACGCGCGCGAGCTCGGCACCACGTACGACTCCAACAACCTGGCCTTCTTCCCGCTCTACCCGGTCCTGGTGAAGGCCTTCGCCGCCGTCACGCCCGGCTCGCGCGCCACCGTCGGCCTGGTCATCGCCGTCGTCTGCTCCCTGTTCGCGGCCTGGGGCGTGTTCGCGGTCGGCGACCGGCTGCACGGCCGCAGGGCGGGCATCCTGCTCGCCGTGCTCTGGGGCGCGCTGCCCGTCGGCCTGGTCCAGTGGATGGGGTACACGGAGTCGCTGTTCACGGCCTGCGCCGCCTGGTCCCTGTACGCGGTGCTCACCGGCCGCTGGCTGTGGGCCGGTTCGCTCGCCGCGCTCAGCGGCCTCACCCGGCCCACGGGCATCGCCCTCGCCGCCGCGGTGTCGCTCGCGGCGCTGCTCGCCCTGCGCGGCCGCTTCTCCTGGCGGATGCTCGCCGGCGCGGCCCTCGCCCCGCTCGGCTGGCTCCTGTACGTCGGCTGGGTGGGCCATCGCGTCGGGCGCTGGGACGGGTACTTCGCCGTCCAGCAGCTGTGGCACAACGAACTCGACGGCGGCATCGAGACCCTGCGCATGCTGCGCAGCCTGTTCTTCTACGACTCGACGCCCGAACTGTTCCTGGTGATGGTCTCGTCGGTCCTGATCGGCTCGGTGCTGCTCTTCCTGCTGAGCGTCCGCGGCGGCCAGCCCCTGCCGCTCCTGGTCTTCACCGGGCTGCTGCTCCTGATCGTGCTCGGCAGCGGCGGCGTGTACTTCCCCCGGGCCCGCTTCCTCGTACCCGGCTTCCCGCTGCTGCTCCCCCTGGCCCTCCTGATCGCCCGCGCCCCACGCCGCTGGGCGCGGACCGCCGTGACGGCGGCGGTACTCGGGTCGGCGTACTGCGGCGCGTACATGGTGCTTGTGTGGCCGAGCGCGCCCTGAGGGCCCCGGTCACGGAACGGCGCGCCCCGCACGCCCGGTCACGGGCGCAGCTCGGGATCCTCGATCACCTGCGGCGACACGAGGAGCGCGGGGGCGCCCCGGGCCCACCAGGAGCACCCGCCTCCGAGTCCCCGGGTTACGGCCCGCCGCCGCCCTGGGGAACAATCGACCGCATGACAAGCCCCGACCCGCAGTCGCAGCCCGAACGGCGTCCCGACGAGGCCGAGGACGCGCCGAAGTACGCCGACCGCGTCTTCCGTTCGGCCTCCGGTATCGCCGGTGGTGTGCTGCTGCTCGCCCTCGCCGCCTGGCTCGGCGGCGACGCACTGGTGCGCGGCACCGGGCGCACCCCCTGGCTCGCGCTGGCCGGGCTGCTGTGCGCGGTGCCTCTGGTGATCGCCTACACCGTGCGGCCCGCCGTCTTCGCCAATGACGAGCGGCTGCGGGTCCGCAACCCCTTCCGCACGATCACGCTGCCCTGGGCCAGCGTCGAGGGCCTCAGGTCGGGGTACTCGAGCGAGGTCTTCGCGGGCGGCGGCGCGAAGTTCCAGCTGTGGGCGATCCCCGTCTCCCTGCGGGCCCGCAAGCGGGCGTCGCGGCGCCAGGCGCAGGCCGCTCTCGACGACCCGCACGGCCGCACCTCGGCCCTGCTGCCCAGCCGTAACCCCGCCCCCACCCGCGCCCCGGCCGACCAGGCGCTCGACGATCTGCGGGAACTCGCCGAGCTGCACGCGGACCATCCCCGTGCGCAGGGCGAGCCGACGGTGCGCTGGGCCTACGAGATCATCGCCCCGTGCGCGGCCGGCGCGGTCCTCCTGGTGATCCTGCTCGCCGTGATGTGACCGGGGCGGCCGGCGGCTCCGCACCGGCGGGCATCGATCACCGTCGTATCCCCGCCGGAGCCCCGCCGAATTCCCCCGTCGGATCCCCGTCGGATCACTGCCGCTTCCACCGGGCCCCGGCACCGTCAGATTCCGGCCCATCCGTCCCCGTACACCCCCTATACAAGCCGCTACGCGCGTAGATATGCTCGCCTGGTGACCATGCCCACCACTGCACCTGCATTCGCCGACGCCACCGCGTCCGACAGTGCGCTGCGCCGCTTCCTCCATGGGCTGCCCGGCGTGGACGCGGTCGGACTCGAGGCGCGCGCCGCCTCCCTCGGGACGCGCTCCATCAAGACGACGGCCAAGGCGTACGCCATCGATCTCGCCATCTCGATGATCGACCTGACGACCCTCGAAGGCGCCGACACCCCCGGCAAGGTCCGGGCGCTCGGCGCGAAGGCCGTGAACCCCGACCCGACCGACCGCACGACCCCGAGGACCGCCGCCGTCTGCGTCTATCCGGACATGGTGGCGGCCGCGAAGGAGGCCGTCGCCGGTTCGGGCGTCAAGGTCGCCTCCGTCGCCACCGCCTTCCCGGCCGGCCGGGCCGCGCTCGACGTGAAGCTGGCCGACGTCCGTGACGCCGTCGCCGCGGGCGCCGACGAGATCGACATGGTCATCGACCGCGGCGCCTTCCTCGCCGGCAAGTACCTGAAGGTGTACGAGGAGATCCGGGCCGTGAAGGAGGCCTGCGGTGCGCGGGCCAGGCTCAAAGTGATCTTCGAGACCGGCGAGTTGTCCACGTACGACAACATCCGCCGCGCGAGCTGGCTCGGCATGATCGCCGGGGCCGACTTCATCAAGACGTCGACCGGCAAGGTGGGGGTCAACGCCACCCCCGCCAACACGCTCCTGATGCTGGAGGCCGTGCGCGACTTCCGGCTGCAGACCGGGGTACAGATCGGGGTGAAGCCCGCCGGCGGCATCCGTACGTCGAAGGACGCCGTGAAGTTCCTCGTCCTCGTGAACGAGACCGCGGGCTCCGACTGGCTGGACAACCACTGGTTCCGCTTCGGCGCCTCCAGCCTGCTCAACGATCTGCTGATGCAGCGTCAGAAGCTCAGCACCGGCCGCTACTCCGGTCCCGACTACGTGACGGTGGACTGAGATCCATGACCATGAAGAACCAGACTTTCGAGTACGCACCGGCGCCCGAGTCGCGCTCGGTCGTCGATATCGCCCCGTCCTACGGCCTGTTCATCGACGGCGAGTTCACCGAGGCCGCGGACGGCAAGGTCTTCAAGACCGTCTCGCCCGCGACCGAAGAGGTGCTCTCCGAGGTCGCCCAGGCGGGCGCCGATGACGTGGACCGGGCGGTGCGGGCCGCGCGCAAGGCCTTCACGAAGTGGTCCGCGCTGCCGGGCGCCGAGCGCGCCAAGTATCTGTTCCGGATCGCCCGGATCATCCAGGAGCGCTCCCGCGAGCTCGCCGTGCTCGAAACCCTCGACAACGGCAAGCCGATCAAGGAGACCCGCGACGCCGACCTCCCCCTGGTCGCCGCGCACTTCTTCTACTACGCGGGCTGGGCCGACAAGCTCGACCACGCCGGATACGGCGCGAACCCGCGCCCCCTTGGCGTGGCCGGACAGGTCATCCCCTGGAACTTCCCGCTCCTGATGCTGGCCTGGAAGATCGCCCCGGCGCTCGCCACCGGCAACACCGTCGTCCTGAAGCCCGCCGAGACGACCCCGCTGTCCGCGCTGTTCTTCGCGGACATCTGCCGCCAGGCGGGACTGCCCAAGGGCGTCGTCAACATCCTTCCCGGATACGGCGACACGGGCGCCGCGATCGTCGCGCACGAGGACGTGAACAAGGTCGCGTTCACCGGTTCCACGGCCGTGGGCAAGGAGATCGCCCGCACCGTCGCCGGCACCGACAAGAAGCTCACCCTCGAACTCGGCGGCAAGGGCGCCAACATCGTCTTCGACGACGCGCCCCTCGACCAGGCCGTGGAGGGGATCGTCACCGGCATCTTCTTCAACCAGGGCCAGGTCTGCTGCGCGGGCTCCCGCCTCCTCGTCCAGGAGTCGGTCCAGGACGAGCTGCTCGACGCCCTCAAGCGGCGCCTTTCCACGCTGCGCCTGGGCGACCCGCTCGACAAGAACACCGACATCGGCGCCATCAACTCCGCCGAGCAGCTGGCCCGTATCACCGCACTCGCCGAGACCGGTGAGGCGGAGGGCGCCGAGCGCTGGTCCGCGCCCTGTGAACTCCCCTCGTCCGGCTACTGGTTCGCGCCGACGCTGTTCACCGGCGTCACCCAGGCACACACCGTGGCCCGTGACGAGATCTTCGGCCCGGTGCTCTCGGTGCTCACCTTCCGTACGCCCGAAGAGGCCGTCGCCAAGGCCAACAACACGCAGTACGGCCTGTCGGCGGGCATCTGGACCGAGAAGGGCTCGCGCATCCTCGCGGTCGCGGACCGGCTGCGCGCGGGCGTCGTCTGGGCCAATACGTTCAACAAGTTCGACCCGGCCTCGCCCTTCGGCGGCTACAAGGAGTCGGGCTTCGGCCGCGAGGGCGGCCGGCACGGTCTGGAGGCGTACCTCGATGTCTGAGCGCACTGAACAGCGACTGTCCGTCTTCAAGACCTACAAGCTGTACGTGGGCGGGAAGTTCCCGCGTTCCGAGAGCGGCCGGGTGTACGAGGTGACCGACTCAAAGGGCAACTGGCTGGCCAACGCCCCGCTTTCGTCGCGCAAGGACGCCCGTGACGCGGTCGTCGCCGCGCGCAAGGCCTTCGGCGGCTGGGCCGGCAAGACCGCCTATCTGCGCGGCCAGATCCTCTACCGCGTCGCGGAGATGCTGGAGGGCCGCCGCGAGCAGTTCGTCCGCGAAGTGGCCGAAGCGGAGGGCCTGTCCAAGGCGAAGGCCGCGGCGCAGGTGGACGCCGCGATCGACCGCTGGGTCTGGTACGCGGGCTGGACCGACAAGATCGCGCAGATCGCGGGCGGCGGGAATCCGGTCGCGGGCCCGTTCTTCAACCTCTCCTCGCCCGAGCCGACGGGTGTGGTGGCGGTGCTCGCCCCGCAGGAGTCGTCGTTCCTCGGCCTGGTGTCCGTGATCGCTCCGGTGATCGCCACCGGGAACACGGCGGTCGTCGTGGCGAGCGAGCGGGCACCGCTGCCCGCGCTCTCCCTCGGCGAGGTGCTCGCCACATCCGACCTGCCGGGCGGCGTGGTGAACGTCCTGTCCGGGCGTACGGCGGAGCTCGCGGCGCCCCTTGCCGCGCACCAGGACGTCAACGCGCTGGATCTGTGCGGGGCGGACGAGGTGCTCGCGAAGGAGCTGGAGGTCGCCGCGGCGGACAACCTGAAGCGGGTGCTCCGTCCACAGGCTGTGGACGCCGACTGGTCCGCAGACCCGGGGACTTCGCGTCTGACGCCGTTCCTGGAGACGAAGACGGTGTGGCATCCGACGGGGTCGCTCGGAGCTTCGGGGTCGTCCTACTGACCCCGCGCTGAGCCGGCGCTGAGCACGCGCCGAGCGGGCGCCAGCGAGGTCGCGGAGGACACCGGAAGGGGCGGGGCGGGGATTTCTTCCCCGCCCCGCCCCTTCCCGTAAGGCGTGCTGCCGGCCTTCAGCCCGGCAGCAGGCCCGTCGCCGTGCCTGCCACCGGCAGGTCCTTGAGGGAGCCTCCCTGGGCCAGCGGGCCCGTCACCGCGGAGGTGGAGACCGGCTTGAAGTCCGCGACCTGCGTGCCCACCGCGTTGTCGAGCGGGTCCACGCCCGTGCCCGCCAGCGGGTCGAGCTGCAGATGCTTCGCCGGCGCGAGGCCGCCCGCCGCCGAGCGGTGGATCGCCTGCTGCACGGCCTCGCCGGGCGTCGCCGCGTCGAAGTCGCCGATCGGCGTGGAGAGCCCGACCGACTGGGTCGCGGAGAGCGGCTGCGCGCTCGCCGTCGCCGCGCCGCCCGCGCCGAGGGCCGCGCCCGCCGCGGTGAGGGTGAGCCCGGCCCGCATCAGCGTGCGGTGCGCGGGCTGTCTGGGTGCTGCGTGTCGTGCCATGGGTAGCCACCTGTCAGGCCAGGTCGGGGACCTCGGATCCGTACTGCCGAAGGTTCCAAGATCCGTAATTGCGTGCACACGAAGCGTAGTTGAGATGTGACGCGGCTTCCAAAGGCCACCCCGTGGGGTCGCCTGCGCGGCGGAATGCCTCACACTGGTGTCCCGTGAGCGCCCATCCCCCGATACCGACGCGCGTCGTCCTGCTGACCGGCCCCTCGGGCGCCGGCAAGACGCGTCTCGCCGCCCTCTCGGGCCTTCCCGTGCTGCGTCTCGACGACTTCTACAAGGAGGGCGACGACCCGTCGCTCCCGGTCGTCGCGGGCGGCACCGACATCGACTGGGATTCCCCCGCCTCCTGGGACGCGGACATCGCCGTCGCCGCCATCGAGGAGCTGTGCCGTACGGGACGTACCCGCGTACCCGTCTACGACATCGCCAGCAGCGCCCGCGCCGGACAGGAGGGACTCGACATCGCGCGCACCCCGCTGTTCATCGCCGAGGGGATCTTCGCCGCCGACATCGTGGACCGGTGCCGTGACCTCGGCGTCCTGGCCGACGCGCTGTGTCTGCGCGGACGTCCGTCCACGACCTTCCGGCGGCGGCTGCTCCGCGATCTGAAGCAGGGACGCAAGTCGGTGCCGTTCCTGCTGCGCCGCGGCTGGCGCCTGATGCGTTCGGAGCGGGCGATCGTGGCCCGGCAGACCGCCCTCGGCGCGCACCCGTGCGGCAAGGAGGAAGCGCTCGGACGGCTCGCGGCGGCGGCCGCGGGACGGTGCGTGAAGGCGCGTGGCGCCTGGGGGAGTTCACCGGCCGGCGCGGCGCCCGGCTCCACGCCCGGGACGGCATAGGCGCCCGCCCAGTACTCGGCACAGGCACCCGCCCCGTATCCGGCACAGGCATCACCCCCGTACACACACGCACAGAAACAGGCGCCCGCCCCGTACCCGGACATGGCGACGGGACCGGTAAGACCCCCCGGCCTCCCGGTCCCGCTGCCTCTTTCCCCCGTGGGATCCCCCGTGATCCCCCGTTGTGACCCCCCTGGGCCTGCCCGCCGCCTCCCCCGAAGCGACGGCCCCCCTCAGCCTCCGGCCGGTCTGGGTGGCTATGCCACCAGCTCGCCGAAGGACTCCTCCTGGTCACGGCCGAAGCTGAGGACCTCGTCCTCGCGCAGCCGGCGCAGGGAGCGCCAGATGCTGGACTTCACCGTGCCGACACTGATGTCGAGAATGTCCGCGATCTCCGGGTCCGTACGGCCCTCGTAGTAGCGGAGCACGAGCATCGTCCGCTGCAGTTCGGGAAGGCGGGCCAGGGCCTGCCAGAGAACCGCGCGCAGCTCCGTGCCGCGCATCGCGTCCGTGTCGCCCGCCGTCTCCGGCAGCTCCTCGGTCGGGTACTCGTTCAGCTTGCGGCGCCGCCAGGCGCTGATGTGCAGATTGGTCATGGTGCGGCGGAGGTAGCCGCCCACCGCGGCCTTGTCGCTGATCCTGTCCCAGGCGCGGTACGTCGAGAAGAGGGCGCTCTGCAGCAGATCCTCGGCCTCGAAGCGGTCGCCGGTCAGGTGGTAGGCGGTGGCGTACAGGGAGGCGCGGCGCTCCTGGACGTAGGCGGTGAACTCCGCCTCCGAAACGGAGGTCCGCTCCCCCGTGGCCTCCCCGTACGCGGCTCCCCCGTTGTTGCCCCCGTGTGCGTCAACCACCGTCATGTACGCGGTGTGCTGACGCCCGGTGCCGCGAGCGCACCCCCGCCCGCTCACGGCACCGGACTTCTCGTGCTGGCCGGTGCTCCGCGCGGCGGTGAGGTCGTGCAGACGCGTGACAACTGCGCTTGAGCTGGTGCTGTGCAGCGTGTTCATCTCGCGCCCCCCGTCGTGGAAGTCCTGATCCAGCAGCCCCGTTCGGTGTGTCCCCGCTCGGTGCGTTCCGTGTGAGCAAAATCCTGCCCCGGGACTTTCATCGCGGTGTCCGCCGACTGTCACAGGGCTGTCACAGGGGCCCGCAGTCCGAGAGGTTGAGTGCGGGACATGTATGGGAGCGCTCCAACTGTCGAAACCCCACCGTGCCATGGGACAGAATGACCACCGTGCCTTCCCTGCTGCTGATCGAAGACGACGACGCCATCCGCACGGCCCTTGAGCTGTCGCTGACGCGCCAGGGGCATCGTGTGTCCACCGCCGCCACGGGCGAGGACGGTCTGAAGCTGCTGCGCGAGCAGCGGCCCGACCTGATCGTCCTTGATGTGATGCTGCCCGGCATCGACGGGTTCGAGGTGTGCCGGCGCATCCGGCGTACGGACCAGTTGCCGATCATCCTGCTCACCGCGCGCAACGACGACATCGACGTGGTGGTGGGCCTGGAGTCCGGCGCCGACGACTATGTGGTCAAGCCCGTGCAGGGGCGGGTGCTCGACGCCCGTATCCGGGCCGTGCTGCGGCGCGGTGAGCGCGAGGCCAATGACGCGGCGGTCTTCGGTTCGCTCGTCATCGACCGCTCGGCGATGACGGTCACCAAGGACGGCGAGGATCTGCAGCTCACCCCGACCGAGCTGCGGCTGCTCCTCGAACTCTCCCGCAGGCCGGGCCAGGCGCTCTCCCGCCAGCAGCTCCTGCGTCTGGTGTGGGAGCACGACTACCTCGGCGACTCACGGCTCGTGGACGCCTGTGTGCAGCGCCTGCGCGCGAAGGTCGAGGACGTGCCGTCGTCCCCGACCCTGATCCGTACCGTCCGTGGCGTCGGCTACCGCTTGGACACGCCTCAGTGACATCGGTGCGCAAGGGTCCCCGGCGGCTGTGGAGCAAAGCGCTGCTCGCCGGGCTGCGGTTCACGAGCCTCAGGCTGCGGCTCGTGGTCGTCTTCGCCCTGGTGGCGCTGACCGCGGCCGTCTCCGCGTCCGGGATCGCGTACTGGCTCAACCGCGAGGCCGTGCTCACCCGGACCCAGGACGCGGCGCTCAATGACTTCAAGGAGGCCATGCAGGACCGCGTGGCCTCCCTGCCGCGCGACCCCACCAAGGACGAACTCGACCGCACCGCCCGCAACATGGCCCACGGCAGCCAGGGGTACAGCGTGCTCCTGATCGGTGAGAATCCGGACGGCAGGACCGTCGTCGGCAACTCCGAGCTGGACGCCTTCACCCTCGACGACGTGCCGGGGTCGCTGCGCAAGGCGGTCAACGAACCGCAGTCCGCGGACTCGCACGGCGACAGCGGCGGCGACGGTGACTACCACCTGTTCTGGCAGCGCAAGGTCGAAGACGGCACCCCTTACCTCGTGGGCGGTACACGGGTGATGGGCGGCGGCCCGACCGGTTACATGCTCAAGTCCCTGGAGCCGGAGGCCAAGGATCTCAACTCCCTTGCCTGGTCGCTCGGGATCGCCACCGGGCTCGCCCTGATCGGCGCCGCGCTGCTCGCGCAGGCCGCCGCGACGACGGTGCTCAAGCCGGTGCACCGGCTCGGGGTCGCCGCCCGCCGGCTCGGCGAGGGCAAGCTCGACACCCGCCTGCGGGTGTCCGGCACCGATGAACTGGCCGAACTGTCACGGACGTTCAACTCCACGGCCGCTTCCCTGGAGAAGAAGGTCGCGGACATGAGCGCCCGCGAGGAGTCCAGCCGCCGCTTCGTCGCCGATATGTCGCACGAGCTGCGTACGCCGCTCACCGCGATCACCGCCGTGACCGAGGTGCTCGAGGAGGAAGAGGACTCTCTCGATCCGATGATCGCGCCCGCGGTACGTCTGGTCGTCAGTGAGACCCGGCGCCTCAACGACCTGGTGGAGAATCTGATGGAGGTGACCCGCTTCGACGCGGGCACCGCCCGTCTCGTCCTCGACGACGTGGACATCGCCGACCAGATCACCGCCTGTATCGACGCCCGCGCCTGGCTGGACGCCGTCGACCTCGACGCCGAGCGCGGCATCACGGCCCGCCTTGACCCGCGCCGCCTGGACGTCATCCTGGCCAATCTGATCGGCAACGCCCTCAAGCACGGCGGTTCGCCGGTCCGGATCTCCGTGCGCGAGGACGGCCGGGATCTGGTGATCTCGGTACGCGACCACGGCTCCGGCATCCCCGAGGAGGTGCTGCCGCACGTCTTCGACCGCTTCTACAAGGCCAGCGCGTCCCGGCCGCGCTCCGAGGGCAGTGGCCTCGGCCTGTCCATCGCCCTGGAGAACGCCCATATCCACGGCGGCGAGATCACCGCCGCCAACTCCCCCGACGGCGGTGCGGTGTTCACGCTCCGGCTGCCGCACGACGCCTCGGACGTCCTGCCCGGGGACGACGACGAGGCGGACGCCGAGGCCTGTCCCGAGAAGCGCCGGGGCAAGGACAAGGGGCCCGGCGACTGCGACGGCGACGGGACGGCACAGCAGGCGAAGAAGGCGGACCGATGACGGCACGGCAGGTACGCGGGGAGCCCGCCCACGAACAGCGCGTACGCCTGCGCACGCGCGCGGTGGAGCCCGCTCAGAAACCGCACGCACGCGTACGCACGCGCGTGCCCAAGCCCGCTTCCGATTCCGGCCGTGTCCGGTCCTCCGCTTCCGGCCGTGTCCGCTCCCTGGCCGCGCTGACCGCCGTCCTCACCGTGGCCCTGGCCGGCTGCGGTATCCGGGCCACCGAGGTGCCCACGGACTTCGGGGCCGCGCCGTCGCGGGTGCCGTGTGTGACCACGGCGGCGGATGTCTCGACCCAGTCGCAGACGGGCATCCCCGAGCAGATCTTCCTGGTGTGCGGCTCTCAGCTGGTCCGGGTGGACCGCACGGTACGGCTGCCCTCGGGCGGCGGCGCGGGCGAAGCGTCCGACCGGGTGCGGGTGGCGCAGGCGCTGCTCGACGAGTTGCGGGAGCCGCCCACGGAGACCGAGGAGCAGTCCGGCTTCACCTCCGACGTGAAGGGCCGGCCGCAGGTGTCCGGGCCCCGCGCGGGCGACGTGAAGTCGGCGCTTCGCCTGAACACCCCGCCCGAGCGGATGTCCCCGTACGAGCTGGCGCAGATCGTCTGCACCTTCGCGCACAGCGTGGCCGCGGCCGACGACGGCGCCGTGGTGATGGGCGGGCCCGACGAGAACTCGCCGCTGCGGCGGTACGAGTGCACGGAGGAGCTCAGGGCTCGTCCCGGGACCGTTCCGGCACCCGCGGAGACGGTCGGTTCGTAACGCTCGTATGCGCTGGAGACGGCCGGTTCGTAACGGCTCACATCCTGCGGAACCGATCCTGCCTCAAGCCGCGTCTTGGGGGTCGTGCAGCGTCAAGGCCCGAGCGGCAGCAGTGCCGCAGTACGTTTCCGTGTGGCGGGAGCCCTCTTCCTCCTCGCGCATCTTCTGCTCGTCGCCTGGATCACGCTGCGTCCTCTCGACGTCCCCTGGGTGAGCGCGGCGAATCTCCAGCCCCTCGCCGGGATCAAGGCCGATCTGGCCCTCGGCCCCGAGGAGGCCTCCCGGCGGATCGGCGAGAAGCTGCTGCTGCTCGCTCCGCTCGGGGTGCTCCTGCCGCTGGCCGGCGGCCGCCTCTACGCCTCACCGCTGGCGTCCCTGGCCCGCACCGTGACCGCCGGCGCGATGATGTCGCTGGCCATCGAGCTGCTGCAGACCGGGGTCCCCGGTCAGGTGGTCGATGTGGACTCGCTGCTGCTCAACACCGCCGGAGTGGCCCTGGCCCATCTGGCCGTCGTACCGGCCGCCAGGGCCCGGCTCCGCCGGCGTGCGGCGCGCGGCCCGGTCCCGGTCCGCTCCCGGGAGGAGGCGTCTCAGGGGTCGACCCCGACGATTCCCAGGGTCGGGATCGCCCCCTAGTCCGACGTTCTGCCCCCTTCGTGACCGTAGATTCGAAGTATCGAAGGCACCGCACCGGATGCCTCACCGACGGTTCGCGAAGGAGCCACCATGACCGCCCTTTCCCGCCCCCAGGACGGACGGATGATCGGCGGAGTGTGCGCAGCGCTGGCACGGCGCTTCGGCACCTCCGCGACCACGATGCGCGTGATCTTCGTGGCGTCCTGTCTGCTGCCGGGCCCGCAGTTCCTGATCTACCTCGCGATGTGGGCGCTGCTGCCCTCCGAGAAGAAGGTCACCGCGAACAACGCCTGGTGACCGGTGCGTACGCGACACGGCGACGGCGTACGCGGGAAGCGCGCACGCGGACGCGGACGCAGGAATCACGTACGCAATGTGAGCAAAGCACAGCGGCGGGGTGCACACCGGAAACCGGTGTGCACCCCGCCGTTCGCCGTCCTGTGGTGCCGGGTCAGCCGACGGGCAGGCCCGAGACCGGCAGGCCGCCGACCGGCAGACCGCCCTTGCCGCCGCCGACGGGCAGGCCGCCGAGCAGCCCGGAGACCGGGTCGCCGCTGTCGGCGGGCAGCACCGCGGGGGCGGCCTGCTCGACGGTGGGCTTGGCGGTGGACAGGCCGCTCGCGAGCGCGTTCTGGCCGGCGGACAGGGACTCGGCGCCGCCCGCGGGCAGCGTCTTCGCGGCCTGCTCGACCGGAAGCATGGAGGTCACGGTGCCGACGGTCTCGGCGGCGTCCGGCACGGCCGGCATGGCCGATGCGCTGCCGGCACCGGCGGCGGCGAAAGCGGCACCGAGGGCGGCGACACCGAGGGACTTGGCGGCAGACTGCTTCATGGTGAATACGTCCTTGCGACGGGGTTCTTGAGCGGTCCCGCAAGCTATCCACGCCGCGAGCGCACCCGCAAACACCGAAACGCACGCAGAAGCGGCCGGGAATCGATCTTCCCGGCCGCCCATTTCCTTCCCGGTGTTGCCCGCTCAGTCGACAGAACCGCTGGTCGAAGCGGTCTGCTGGAACAGCCACTCGGATTTCAGCTCGGCATAGCCGGGCTTGATCACGTCGTTGATCATGGCGAGGCGTTCATCGAAAGGAATGAACGCTGATTTCATCGCATTGACTGTGAACCACTGCATGTCGTCGAGCGTGTATCCGAAGGCGCCGATGAGGTGCTCGAATTCGCGGGTCATGCTGGTGCCGGACATCAGCCGGTTGTCGGTGTTCACCGTGGCCCTGAAGTGCAGGCGGCGCAGCAGACCGATCGGGTGCTCGTCGTACGAAGTGGCGGCGCCCGTCTGCAGATTGGACGTCGGGCACATCTCGAGCGGGATGCGCTTGTCGCGTACGTACGAGGCGAGGCGGCCGAGCTTCACCGAGCCGTCGTCGGCGACCTGGATGTCGTCGATGATGCGCACGCCGTGGCCGAGCCGGTCGGCGCCGCACCACTGCAGGGCCTGCCAGATCGAGGGCAGCCCGAAGGCCTCGCCCGCGTGGATCGTGAAGTGGTTGTTCTCGCGCTTCAGATACTCGAAGGCGTCGAGGTGGCGGGTGGGAGGGAAGCCGGCCTCCGCGCCCGCGATGTCGAAGCCCACCACGCCCAAGTCGCGGTAGCGGTTGGCGAGTTCGGCGATCTCCAGGGCGCGGGCCGCGTGCCGCATCGCGGTGAGCAGGGCGCCCACCCGGATGCGGTGGCCGTTCGCCTTCGCGCGGCGCTCGCCCTCCCTGAAGCCTTCGTTGACGGCCTCGACGACCTCTTCGAGGGTGAGGCCCTGCTCCAGGTGCTGCTCGGGTGCGTACCGGATCTCGGCGTACACGACGCCGTCCTCGGCGAGGTCCTCGGCGCACTCGGCCGCGACCCGGAAGAGGGCTTCCTTGGTCTGCATGACGGCGCAGGTGTGCGAGAAGGTCTCGAGGTAGCGGGGCAGCGAACCGGAGTCGGCGGCCTCGCGGAACCAGGTGCCGAGCTTGTCCGCCTCGGTCTCGGGCAGCGCCTCGTAACCCACTTCACGGGCGAGTTCGATGATCGTGCCGGGGCGCAGGCCGCCGTCGAGATGGTCGTGGAGCAGCACCTTGGGGGCCCGTCGGATCTGCTCCGGGGCGGGTGCGGGAATGGTCTGGCTCGTCATTTCCGCACTCTAACGCCTACGCGCGTAGATGTCTGCGGGATCACCTGCCTTCGATACGGAAAGGTGACTGCGGTCGATACGTAACAGTGACCCGTGCGCCGGGTTCCGTACACCTGGGCTTCTGAGAGTGTTCTGTCATGGCTCAGCAAGCGATGCCGGTACGTGGCGCCCGACTTGGCCGGCTCATCGGCACGGAGACCTCGGCGGTCAGCGGTGTGGTGCTGCTGCTCCCCGGCGGTGAGGAGGTCTCGGTCCGGCGGCCCTCGCCCCTCGCCGCCGCGGCCGTGCGGACCCTGGGGCGCAAACTGGTGCGGGCCGGGCGCGAGCACGGCCTGGTCGCGCATGTCGTGCACTATCGCGGGCGCGGCTGGAACGGGCCCGACGCGCTGCTCGCCCGGGATGCCACCTGGGCCGCCGACGAGGTCGTACGACGCTACGGCGACGTCCCGGTCTGCCTCGCGGGCCTCGACATGGGCGGCCGCGCCGCACTGCACGCGGGCGGGCACGCGGCCGTCAACTCCGTTCTGGCGCTTGCCCCTTGGCTGCCCGAGGACGATATGGCGGTGCCGCCGGAACCGGTGAAGCAGCTGAGCGGCCGGCGGGTGCTCATCGTGCACGGCACGAATGACGAACGGACCGATCCCGAGCTGTCGTTCCGGTTCGCGGAGCGGGTGAAGAAGGCGAACCGGGACACGTGCCGGTTCGAGGTGCACTCGGATGGGCACGGGCTGCATCAGCACCGGGGCGAAGTGGCGGCCCTTGCGGCGGACTTCGTGCTCGGCGCGCTGTTCGGGAGGGTGTTCTCCCGGCCCCTGGCCGACGCTTTCGCGGCTCCGCCGCCCATTGGGCTGCGGATGCCGTTGGCATCGGGGTTCGGGCGGTCGCTGCGGCAGTGAGGGTTCCGGGCCACCTCTAGGGGCGCCCCCAGAAGGGCTGATTGATCGGCTCCCCGAAGGCCTGGTGATCGGCTCCCCGAAGGGCCGGTGATCGGCTCCCTACGCCAGCAGCCGGCCCCGTCGCGTCAGCAGGAACCGCTTGAAGGATGCCACCGGCGGGGTGTCCGGACGGTCCGCGAGCCAGGCGACGCCGATCTCGCGGACCGCGCGCGGCGCCGTCACCGTGAGTTCCGCAACTCCCGGCCGCGCGAAGGCCGGTGGCGGCAGGAGGGCGACGCCGAGGCCCGCCGCGACCAGGCCGCGCAGGGTCTCCGCCTCCTCCCCCTCGAAGGCGACCCGGGGCCGGAATCCGGCCTGGGCGCACAGGTCGTCCGTGATCCGCCGCAGGCCGTACGCCGGTTCAAGGGTCACGAAGGCCTCCTCCGCGGCCTCCGCCAGGCGGATGCGCTTACGGCCGGCGAGCCGGTGGTCCTCGGGCACCACAAGGCGAAGCCGCTGCTCGTCGAGACGGCGCGTGACCAGGTCGGGGGCGTCGGGGACCGGCGAGGTCAGACACAGATCGAGCTCGCCCGCCCGCATCCGCTCCAGCATCCACTCGCCGTAGTTCTGCACGAGGGAGAAGCGGACCCGCGGGTGGTCGACACGGAAGGCGCGGATGAGTTCGGGGACCGTCTCCGAGCCCATCGTGTGCAGAAAGCCGAAGGCGACCTTGCCCGCCGCCGGGTCCGCGTCCGCGCGTACCGCCTCCGCCGCCCGCTCCACCTCGCCGAGCGCCCGCTCCACCGAGGCGAGGAACGTACGGCCCGCGGGTGTGAGCGAGAGCGCGCGGCCGTGCCGGGCGAACAGGTCGACGCCCAGATCCCGTTCGAGCCTGACCAGGGCCCGGGACAGCGTCGACTGCGGCACCTGCATCTCCTGCGCGGCACGCGTGACGTGCTCGGTGCGCGCCACCCCGGCGAAGTACGCGAGCCGCGGGGCGAGCAGCGCGGGCCAGGAGTCGGCGGCGAGATCGGGAGCCGGGGCGGGGTCGGGCGAGGGCGAGAGTGTGGGCGTGTGAGCGGGCGCCTGTGGTGGCGCGGACGCGGGCGTGGGCTCGGCGGTGGTCTTCGCGGTCGCCTTCTTGGCCGTCTTCGCGATGTCTTCTGCGTAACTGTTCTGCGACAGCCGAGGCCGTGAGCTGCTCTCATGCACCATGGGATGGATTATGGCCGTTTCATGCATTGGACGCATCAGACGTACGTCCCTACTTTCGACGTATGCCACCTGCCAGTAGCGGGGCGTCCGCCCACCACGCGGGCGCCCTGACCTCAGCGTCCCCCTCGACGACCGACACCTCCGCGGCCGAGACCCGGCTCACGCCCGGTGGCCCCGGCTACCGCCGGATGAGCTTCGCGCTGTTCACCGCGGGCCTGGCCACCTTCGCGCTCCTCTACTCCACGCAGGCCCTCCTGCCGGCGATCTCCGGCGACTTCGGCGTCAGCGCCGACACGGCCAGCTGGACGGTGTCGGCCGCCACCGGCGCGCTCGCGCTGTTCGTGCTGCCGCTGAGCGCGCTCTCCGAACGGTTCGGACGCCGGACCCTGATGACCGTCTCCCTGACGGTCGCCGTACTCGTGGGACTGCTCGTACCGTTCGCGCCCGACCTGGGGTGGCTCGTGGCGCTGCGCGCCGTGCAGGGCGCGGCACTCGCGGGTCTGCCCGCCTCCGCGATGGCGTATCTCGCCGAAGAGGTCAGGCCCAAGGCGCTGATCGCCGCGATCGGCCTGTTCGTCGCCGGCAACTCCATCGGCGGCATGAGCGGCCGGGTCCTGACCGGCTGGGTCGCCCAGGCCTGGGGCTGGCGCGCGGCGCTCGCCGCGGTCGGTCTGATGGCCCTGGTGTGCGCCCTCACCTTCCGGCTCCTGCTCCCCAAGGCCCGGCATTTCCGGGCGCGTTCGCTGCGTCCGCGCGACCTGGCGCGGACCGTGCGCGGGCATCTGTCCAACCCGCTGCTCTGCCGTCTGTACGCGATCGGCGCGCTGTTCATGACCGTCTTCGGCGCCGTCTACACGGTGATCGGCTACCGGCTCGTGGAGGCCCCGTTCTCGCTGCCGCAGGGCATCGTCGGCTCGATCTTCCTGGTCTATCTCGTGGGTACGGTGTCGTCCGCCGCCGCGGGCAAGCTGGTCGGCAGGCTCGGGCGGCGCGGTGCGCTGTATCTGGCCGTGGGCACGACCGCGGCGGGCCTGCTGCTCTCCCTGACGGACACCCTCGCCGCCGTACTGCTCGGGCTCGTCCTGATCACCGCGGGCTTCTTCGCGGGGCACGCCGTGGCCTCCTCGTCGGTGAGCCGCACCGCCACCGAGGGCCGGGCCCAGGCCTCCGCCCTGTACCAGTCCGCGTACTACCTGGGCAGTAGCGCGGGCGGCACCCTGGGCGCCGTCGCCTTCCACGCGGTGGGCTGGCCCGGCACGGTGCTGCTCGGACTGCTCGCGGTCCTCGGGGTCGTCTCGGTCACCCTGTACGGCTCGCACGCCGCGCGCGTGGAGCGGCGGGTGCTGGTGGCGGCCCGCGGCTGAACCGAGCCCTGTTGGTGCCCGCCTCAATTCGCTGACTTCCAGCGCCATTTCCGTACAACTACGCCGATGTCCCGCCTGTCCAACGAGCAGGAATTCCCTGCGCTCGGAAGGAAGACGGCCATGCGGAACCTCGGCCGAAGAACGGCTGTCACGGCTGGAATCGCCTCTCTGGTGGTGCCGTTGACGGTCATCGCGACCAGCACGACGGCGAGCGCCGCCTCGTGCACGACACGGACCGGGCCGCATCAGCGCCAGGTCGAGAAGTTCCTCGGGCTCACCGTGGACGGAAAGCAGTCGCCGTCCGACTGCACGGCGATACGCGCCTTCCAGCGCAAGCACCTCATCAAGCCCGACATCGGCTACGCGGGACCCGTCACCTGGGGCGTGATGGACCTGATGAACAAGCAGAAGGCGGTCGGCAAGCAGCCCAACAAAGCCGGCAAGTGCCCGGTGAACAAAGGGCGGATCGCCTGTGTGAACCTCACGCTCCAGATCAGCTGGATACAGGACGGCAAGAAGCTGGTGTACGGCCCGGTGCCGGTGCGCACGGGACGCAACGGCGCGGAGACCCGCACCGGCGCCAAGAAGATCTACCACCGCAACATCAAGCACTGGTCGACGATCTACAAGGTGTGGATGCCGTACTCGCAGTTCTTCGACGGCGGGCAGGCCTTCCACTCGGTCGACAAGAGCGTCTGGTCTCCGCCGGGTTCGGGCGGGTGCGTGAACATGCGCAAGAGCGAGGCGAAGGCGTACTGGAGCCTGCTGAAGAAGGGCGACGACGTGTACGTGTACGGGCGCAAGCCCGGCACGTGAGGGTGCCGGGACAGAGGAGGGCGCGGCCCCGCACCCTCCGCCGCCGCCCGCCCTGTCAAGGCCCGTGCATGGGTTTTCGCAGCTCACAGGCGATTGTCAGTGGGGTCCTGTAGCTTCCGAAGTGCTGGTACCGACCGGGCTACAGGGGTGACCCCGATGAGTGATCTTGCAGCGCCGCACGACGACCTCAGTCTCGACGCCGGGATGCAGAAGTACCGCACGGAGCTGACGGGATACTGCTACCGCATGCTCGGCTCCGGCTTCGAGGCCGAGGACGCCGTGCAGGACACATTCGTGCGCGCCTGGAAGGCGTACGACCGCTTCGAGGGCCGCTCGTCCCTGCGGTCCTGGCTCTACCGCATCGCGACGAACGTCTGCCTGGACATGCTGAACGCCGGCAACAAGCGGGCCCGTCCCATGGACCTCACCGACCAGGGCTTCCAGGCCACGGCGGTGCTCAATGAGCGCGCGGAGGTCACCTGGCTCGAGCCCGTACCGGACGGCCGGGTGCTGCCGTCATCGGCGGACCCGGCCCAGACCGCGCTCGCCCGCGAGTCGGTGCGGCTCGCGTTCGTCGCGGCCCTGCAGCATCTGCCCGCCAAGCAGCGGGCCGTGCTCATCCTGCGCGAGGTCCTCGCCTGGAAGGCCAGCGAAGTCGCCGAGCTCCTGGGCACCACGGTCGCCTCGGTGAACAGCGCCCTGCAGCGCGCCCGCGCCACCATCGACGAACACGGCCTGCGCGAGTCGGACGCCGCCGACCCGCTCGACGACGACCAGCGGGAGCTCCTCGACCGCTATGTCGCCGCTTTCGAGGGGTACGACATGGAGGCGCTCGCATCCCTCCTGCACGAGGACGCGGTGCTCTCCATGCCGCCCTTCGACCTGTGGCTCAAGGGAATCCCGGACATCATCGCCTGGCACTCGCAGCAGGGCTGCGGCTGCGAGGGCTCCCGGCTCATCCCGACCGTGGCCAACGGCATGCCCGCCTTCGGCCAGTACCGCCCGGACCCGGAGGGCGGCGGGTTCACCCCGTGGGCCCTTCAGGTCATGGAGATCTCAGGGGGGAAGATCGTCGGCCTCAACTCGTTCCTGGACACGGACCGCTGGTTCCCCCTCTTCGATCTCCCCGAGCGTCTCGACCAGGCCGACCAATAGCAGCAGCCGGCACAGATCGGGGCTCGGATCGCGGATCCGCAGCCGGGCCCCGGCTCTGCGGGCGGTCAGACGCAGCCGCGCGAGGGCTTCCACCGCGCCCAGATCCGCGGTGGTGAGCGCGCTCGCGTCGCAGATCAGCTCGGTGGCCGAGGTGCGTTCCAGGCAGTCCCGCACCTGCTCGCACAGGCGCGGGACGGAGGCCCGGTCGACCTTGGCGCCGAGGGCGACGACGACGGGTTCGATGGTATTCACACAGGGTGGACCTGTGCAGCGGCCGGAACTCATCGCCGTAGCGGCATCCAGATGCTTCCGGACGCGTATCCGGGTGCCTCGGCCTTGCTTGCTTGCGTGCTCGCTCGCTCGCTCACTTACGGGCCTGCCCGCCCGCTCGCTTACGCGATGCGGTCCAGGACGATCGGGTCCGGTGTGAAGTCCGTGCCCTCGGCAGCGATGTCGTACGCCGACGCCAGGGACTCCAGGGCGTAGCCGAACCGGTCCGGGGTGTCCGTGTGCAGGGTGAGCAGGGGCTGGCCCTCGGTCACCTTGTCGCCGGGCTTGGCGTGCAGTTCGACGCCGGCTCCGGCCTGCACCGGGTCCTCCTTGCGGGCCCGGCCCGCGCCGAGGCGCCAGGCGGCGACGCCCACGTCGTAGGCGTCGAGACGGGTCAGCACACCGCTCGACGGGGCCGTGACGACCTGCTGCTCGCGGGAGGTGGGCAGGGCCGCGTCCGGGTCGCCGCCCTGGGCCGCGATCATCCGGCGCCATACGTCCATCGCGGAGCCGTCCGCGAGCGCCTTCGCCGGGTCGGCGTCCTTCAGGCCCGCGGCGTCCAGCATCTCCCGGGCCAGGGCGAGGGTCAGCTCGACGACATCGGCCGGGCCACCGCCCGCCAACACCTCGACAGACTCCCGGACTTCGAGGGCGTTGCCCGCGGTCAGGCCGAGCGGGGTGGCCATGTCGGTGAGCAGGGCGACGGTGCGGACGCCGTGGTCGGTGCCCAACCCGACCATCGTCTCGGCCAGTTCACGGGCGTCGCCGATGTTCTTCATGAAGGCACCCGAACCGACCTTCACGTCCAGGACGAGGGAGCCGGTGCCTTCGGCGATCTTCTTGCTCATGATCGACGAGGCGATCAGCGGGATCGCCTCCACCGTGCCGGTGACATCCCGCAGGGCGTAGAGCTTCTTGTCGGCGGGGGCGAGGCCGTCGCCCGCCGCGCAGATCACGGCTCCGGTGGTGTCGAGCACGTTCAGCATCTCCTCGTTGGAAAGGAGCGCGCGCCAGCCCGGGATCGACTCCAGCTTGTCGAGGGTGCCGCCGGTGTGGCCGAGGCCGCGGCCGCTGAGCTGCGGCACGGCGGCGCCGCAGGCCGCGACGAGGGGCGCGAGGGGCAGGGTGATCTTGTCGCCCACGCCGCCGGTGGAGTGCTTGTCCGCCGTGGGGCGGGTGAGCGCGGAGAAGTCCATCCGCTCACCGGAGTTGATCATCGCGGCGGTCCAGCGGGCGATTTCGGCACGGTTCATGCCGTTGAGGAGGATCGCCATCGCCAGGGCGGACATCTGCTCGTCGGCGACCTCGCCGCGGGTGTAGGCGTCGATGACCCAGTCGATCTGGTCGGGGGTCAGCGGGTGGTGGTCGCGCTTGGTGCGGATGACGCTGATGACGTCCATGTGCGGTGGATTCCTTTCGGTGGGTGTTTCTTCCCCTGTCCCGCCCCTTCCCGTAACTGGGGCTCCGCCCCGGACCCCGTGTCCTCAATCTCCCCCAGCTACCGCCGGGAGGTGCCCCCGGACGGGCTGAAATTTCAGCCCGTCCGGCGATTGAGGACATCTTTGAGGCCGTCCGCGGGACTTTCGGGAAGGGACGGGGAGGGGTTAATGAAGGTTCTGCGGGCCGAACGCGTCGGGCAGCAGCTCTGCCAGCGGACGCACTCCGCGGGCCGTGTCCAACAGCAGCCCCGCGCCGCCGAATTCGTACAGGAGCTGGCGGCAGCGGCCGCACGGCATCAGCAGCTCACCACGGCCGTCCACGCAGGTGAAATGGGTCAGCCGCCCTCCCCCGGACAGCTGAAGGGCCGACACGAGGCCGCACTCCGCGCACAGCCCCAGGCCGTACGACGCGTTCTCCACATTGCAGCCGGTGATGATCCGGCCGTCGTCGGCCAGGGCCGCCGCGCCGACCGGGAAGCCCGAATAGGGGGCGTACGCACGGGACATGGCGTCGCGTGCGGCCGCGCGCAGGGCTTCCCAGTCGACGTCGGCGAGAGCCTGGGTCACGTGCCTTGTCCCTTCCGGTACGGCTTGCCATTCGCCTTCGGCATCCGCAGGCGCTGCGCGGACAGCGAGAGGACGAGCAGGGTGACCACGTAGGGGGTGGCCGTGACGACCTGGGTCGGGACCTCGCTGGTGAGCGCATACCAAGCAAACACCAGGGCGGAGACGGCCAGGGCGATCACCGCGCCGACGTACTTCTTGCGGACAAGGAGCCAGACCGCGCCGATCAGGACCAGGATCGCGATCAGCAGCAGCAGCGCGTGCACGTTCTCCGTACCGCCGCGCAGCTTGAGGCTGTCGGTGTAGCCGAACAGGCCCGCGCCGAGGGCGAGTCCGCCGGGCATCCAGTTGCCGAAGATCATCGCGGCGAGACCGATATAGCCGCGGCCGCCGGTCTGGCCCTCCAGGTAGAAGGGGTTGGCGACGATGGAGAGGAACGCTCCGCCGAGGCCCGCCAGGCCGCCGGAGATGATGACCGCCAGGTACTTGTACTTGTAGACGTTCACGCCGAGGGACTCGGCCGCGATCGGGCTCTCGCCGCAGGAGCGCAGGCGCAGACCGAACGACGTACGCCAGAGCACCCACCAGCTGAACGGGACGAGCGCCAGGGCGACCAGGGTCAGCGGCGACATATTGGTGATCAGGCCGCCGAGCAGACCCGCGACATCGCTGATCAGGAACCAGCCCTTGTCGTTGAGGTCGGCGAGGCCGTCGGCGAGACCCGGCACGGAGAAGGACCCCAGGGACTCCACCGGCGGGGACTGCTTCGACGTGCCCTGCGGCACCCCCTCGAAGGCGAACGCCGATACGTAGCGAGTGGCGCCCAGGGCCAGGATGTTGATGGCCACGCCGGAGACGATGTGGTTGACGTTGAACGTGACCGTCACGATCGCGTGCAGCAGGCCGCCGAGCGCACCGCCCGCGATCCCGGCGAGCACACCGACCCACGGGCCCCACTGGTAGCCGGCCCAGGCGCCGAACCAGGTGCCGAGGATCAGCATGCCCTCGAGGCCGATGTTGATGACGCCCGCGCGCTCGGCCCACAGACCGCCGAGACCGGCCATGCCGATCGGCACGGCGAGCTTGAGCGCGGTGGACATCTGGCTGACGTTGGTGATGCCGTCGGCTCCGGTGATCATGCGGACCACGGAGGTGAGGGCGAGCACACCCGCGATGATCAGCAGGACCACGGGGAGCGTGAGCCGGCGGCGGCCCGGCGCGGGCGGCGATGCGGGCTTCTTGTCCAGGACGGTAGCCGTGCGCTGCGAACGCTGCGAATTCATCGGGCTGCCACCTCCTTCTCGGAGTTGTTGTTGGAGGAGGAGGCGCCGACGACATGGCCCGCGGCAAGTTCCTCACCGACCCGCTGCTGCTGGCGGCGCAGACCCCAGCGGCGTACCGCCTCGTACGACACGACGACCGCGATCACGATCAGGCCCTGCATGATGACGGCGATCTCGGTGTCGTAGCCGCGGTAGTCGAGCTCGGCGGAGGCCTTGTCGAGGAAGGCCCAGAGCAGCGCGGCGAAGGCGATGCCCACCGGGCCGCCGCGGCCGAGGAGCGCGATACCGATGGCGGTGAAGCCGAGCGAGGTCGGGAACGACAGGCTGTACGTGTGGGTGTCGTTGAGCAGCGTCGGCAGACCCGCGAGGCCGGCGATGGCACCGGACAGCAGCATGGCGGTGAGCACCATGCGCTTGGCGTTGACACCGCTGGCCGCGGCGGCCGACTCGGAGGCGCCGGTGGCGCGCAGGTCGAAGCCGAAGCGGGTGCGGTTGAGGACCACCCAGTAGGCGATGCCGAGGACGACGGCGACGAAGACGAAGCCGTAGACCTCGCCTGCCGCGCCGAGGTTCAGGGAGGGGAACCAGCCCGACTCGTGCATCTCGCCGGTGGTCTTGTTGTTGCCCTGCTGCACACCGAAGAGCGAGGGCAGTGTGAAGTAGCCGATCACCGAGGTGGCGATGGCGTTGAGCATGATCGTCGCGACCACCTCGCTGACGCCGCGGGTGACCTTGAGGAGGCCCGCGATCCCGGCCCAGAAGGCGCCGGTGAGCGCGGCGACCAGGATCAGCAGCGGCAGCTGCAGGGCGGCCGGGAGCGCGACCTTGGCGCCGACCACGGCGGTCACCATGGCGGCGAGCCGGTACTGGCCCTCGACACCGATGTTGAACAGGTTCATCCGGAAGCCGATGGCCACCGCGAGCGCCGCGATGTAGTAACCGGCCGCCGAGTTGACGATCAGGACCTGGATGTCGGAGAACGTCCCCTGCTCCAGCATGATCGCGTAGGGCTCGAACGGGTTCTTGCCCGAGGCGAGCAGCACGACCGAGGTCAGGGCCACGGCGACGACGAGTGCGATGGCCGGTCCGGCCAGCGCGAGGAGCACCCGCTCCTTGTCGAACTTCTTCATCGGGCCTCGTCCTCCGGGGCGTTCTCTTCGGCCGGTGCCGGGCCCTCGTCCTGTACGGGGGCGTCGTCGCCGGATTCCTCGTGCTCCAGGTGGCCGGAGGCCGCGCCCGTTTCCTCGTGCTCCAGGTGGCCGGAGGCCGCGCCCGTCATCGCCGAGCCCAGCTCCTCCGGCGTGATCGCGGCCGGGTCGGCGTCCGCGACGAGCCGGCCGCGGTAGATCACGCGCAGAGTGTCGGAGAGTCCGATCAGCTCGTCCAGGTCGGCGGAGATGAGCAGCACGGCCAGGCCCTCACGGCGGGCCTCACGGATCTGGTCCCAGATCTGCGCCTGCGCGCCGACGTCCACACCGCGGGTGGGGTGGGCGGCGATCAGGAAGCGCGGCTTGTGGCTCATCTCGCGGCCGACGATCAGCTTCTGCTGGTTGCCGCCGGACAGCGAGGCGGCGGTGACGTCGATACCGGGCGTGCGGACGTCGTACTCCTCGACGATCCGCCGGGTGTCCTCCTGGGCCGACTTGGGGTCGAGCCAGATGCCCTTGCTGCTGGGGCGCTCGGTGACATGGCCGAGGATGCGGTTCTCCCACAGCGGGGATTCCAGAAGCAGGCCGTGGCGGTGGCGGTCCTCGGGGATGTACCCGACGCCCTGCTCGCGGCGCCTGCGCGTGGGCCAGGCAGTGATGTCCTCAAGGCCGTCACCGGCCAGGCGCACGGTCCCGGAGTCGGCCTGCTTGAGGCCGATGAGCGCGTCGATCAGCTCGGTCTGGCCGTTGCCCTCGACGCCCGCGAGGCCGAGGACTTCGCCCTCGTGGATGGTGAAGGAGATGTCGTCGAGCAGGGCCCGGCCGCCCTCGCCGAGCAGCTTGAGGCCCTTGACCTCGATCACCGGACGGTCGGTGACGGTGGACTCGGCGGTCTCGGGCGTGGGCAGTTCGCTGCCGACCATCAGCTCGGCGAGCTGCTTGGTGGAGGTCTCCGCAGGGACGACCGTGCCGACGGTGGTGCCGCGGCGGATGACCGTGATCTCGTCGGCGACGGAGAGGACCTCGCCCAGCTTGTGCGAGATGAAGATGACGCTCAGGCCCTCGGCCTTGAGTTCCCGCAGGTTGTCGAAGAGCGCGTCGACCTCCTGCGGCACGAGCACCGCTGTCGGCTCGTCGAGGATCAGGGTGGTGGCGCCGCGGTAGAGGACCTTGAGGATCTCCACGCGCTGCCGGTCGGCGACGCCGAGGTTCTCGACCAGGGTGTCGGGGCGTACGCCGAGGCCGTAACGCCCGGATATCTCAAGGATCTTGGCGCGTGCCCCGGCGCCGATGCCGTGCAGCTTCTCGCTGCCGAGGACGACGTTCTCCAGGACGGTGAGGTTGTCCGCGAGCATGAAGTGCTGGTGCACCATGCCGATGCCGCGGGCGATGGCGTCGCCGGGCGAGGAGAACGCGACCTGCTGTCCGTCGACGGCGATGGTGCCCTCGTCCGGCTTCTGCATGCCGTAGAGGATCTTCATCAACGTGGACTTGCCGGCGCCGTTCTCACCGCAGAGGGCATGCACGGTGCCCTTGCGGACGGCGAAGCGGATGTCGTGGTTGGCGACCACGCCGGGGAAGCGCTTGGTGATGCCGGTGAGTTCTACGGCATGCAGCGCGGCCGATTTCGGTGGACTGCTGCTGGACGTGGCGATGGCGCACTCTCCTGGGAAAGGGGGCCATCTACACGCGTAGCGCCCCTACTGCGGTCAGTCGACTGGCGAACGGGGCGCGAGGAGACAGGTCAGTCGCCTGCGCGACGGCCTCATACTCCCCGCACCCCGTTCCGTGCCGGTGTCCCTCTTGTTACGGCTTGTCCTGGACGTGGCTACGGCTTGTCCCGGACTCTGTTACGGCGGTCCCGGACCTTGTTACGGCTTGTCCTGGACCTTGATCTTGCCGCTGACGATGCCCTCGCGGGCCTTCTTCACGGCGTCCTGGATCTCGCTGTTCTTGGCGAACTCGGGGTTGGACTCGGACAGGGCCACCTCACCGGACTTCAGGTCGCCCCTGACGACACCGGTGGTGGGCTTGCCATCCTGCACCGACTTGGCGAGGTTGAACACGGCCTTGGCGACGTCCTTGGTCGCGGAGGTCAGGATGTGGCTCTTGTACGCGGCGAGCGGCTTCTGCTCGTACTGGTCGGAGTCGACGCCGATGGCCCACTTCTTCGCCTTGGCGGCGGCCTCGATGACGCCCTGACCGGACAGGCCCGAGGCGTGGTAGACGACGTCGGCGCCCTTCTCGATCTGCGCCTCGGCGGCGGCCTTGCCCTTGTCGGGGCTGGTGAAGCCGCCCTCTTCCGCGGTCTCAGTGAGGTACTGGCGCTCGACCTTGACCTTCGGGTCGGTGTCCTTGACGCCCTGCGCGAAGCCGGCCTCGAACTTGTGGATCAGCGGGACGTCCACACCGCCGACGAAGCCGACGTGCTTGGTCTTGGTGGCCTTGGCGGCGGCGACACCGGCGAGGTAGGAGGCCTCCTGCTCGCTGAAGACCAGGGCCGCGACGTTCTTCGCCTTGATGGTGGCGTCGTCGACGATGCCGAAGGTGACCTTGGGGTACTTCGCGGCGGCTTCCTTCACCGCGGGGGCGTAGGCGTAGCCCACACCCACCACCGGGTTGTAGCCCTGCTTCGCCATGGAGACCAGGCGCTGCGTCTTGTCCGCGTCGGACTCGCCGTCCTTGGGCTCGATGGCCTCGCCCTTGTAGCCGAACTCCTTCTCGGCCTGGTGCATACCGGCCGTGGCGGCGTCGTTGAAGGACTGGTCGCCCTGTCCGCCGACGTCGTAGGCGATACCGACGCCCTTGGACTTGCCGTCACCCGCGGCATCGCTTGAAGTGCCGCCACAGGCGGAGACGGAGAGGGCGAGGGCGGCGGACGCCACGCCTGCGACCGCTATTCGGGAAACCCGGCGCATGTGAAGTGCTCCTTCGTACAAGCGCCGAAACGGAGGGGTTCGACGCTGACTCCGCCGCAGATTAACGCGCGTAGACCTCCCGGAAAACCCCTTCTGCCCAAGCCGTTATCGGGCTGTGTCGAAGGGGCGATGCGGGGCGGCACGGGGTGATGGGGGCGATGGGGCGGCTTGCGGTACGCAAAGGGGCGGGCACCCCCGTGAGGTGCCCGCCCCTGGTCCGGCTACGGCTTGGTCGCCACCGTGACCTTGCCGTTCGGCTACGGCTTGGTCGCCACCGTGACCTTGCCGTCGATGATGTCCTTCTTGGCCTTCTCCACGGCCGCCGAAAGACCCTCGATCTCGCCGTACTTGGGGTTGGAGTCGGTGACGCCGACGCCGCCCTCCTTCAGCGAGAAGCGCTGCTCGCCGCTGAGCGGCTTGCCGTCCTCGACCGACTTGGCCAGGGCGTGGACAGCGCCGCCGACGTCCTTGGTGGCGGAGGTCAGGATGTAGTCCTTGTGGGCCGCGAGCGCCTTGTGCTCATACTGGTCGGAATCGACACCGATCGCCCATTTCTTGGCCTTGGCGGCGGCCTCGACCACGCCCTGACCCGAGAGCCCCGCGGCCTGGTAGATCACATCGGCACCCCGCTCCAGCTGCGACTCCGCCGCGGCCTTGCCCTTGTCAGGGCTGTTGAAGCCGCCCTCCTCCGGCGTCTCGGTCAGATACTGCTTGACGACCTTGACCTTCGGGTCGGTGTCCTTCACGCCCTGCGCGAAGCCGGCCTCGAACTTGTGGATCAGCGGAATGTCCACACCGCCGACGAAGCCGACGGTCTTGGACTTGCTGGCCTTGGCGGCCGCGACCCCGGCGAGATAGGAGCCCTGCTCCTCGTTGAAGACCAGAGCGGCGACGTTCTTCGCCTTCACGGTGGCGTCGTCGACGATGCCGAAGGTGGTGTCGGGGTAGGCCGCGGCGGCCTCCTTGGTGGCGTTGGCGTAGATGAAGCCGATCCCCACCACCGGGTTGTAGCCCTGCTTGGCCAGCTGCTTGAGGCGCTGCACCTTGTCGGCGTCGGACTCGCCGTCCTTGGGCTCCACGGCGGTGCCCTTGTAGCCGAACTCCTTACGGGCCTTCTCCAGGCCCGCGTAGGCGGCGTCGTTGAAGGACTGGTCGCCCTTGCCGCCGATGTCGAAGGCGATGGCCATGCCCTTGTCGCCCTTGCCGTCCTTGCCGCCCGACCCGCCCGAGCTGGTCTCGCCGCAGGCGGTGGCGGCGAGGGCGAGCGCGGCGACGGCCACGGCGGCGCGGGTGAAACGAGGCGTACGGCCGGCCTGCGGCGCACGGCCGGCCTGCGGCGCACGGCCGGCCTGCGGCGCACGGCCGGCCTGCGGCGCACGGCTGAAGCGAGGTATTCGACGCAATGGAAGCAACCCCTTCATCTCCCCAAAGCGCCGCTGTCGGCGCCGATTTGGGCGCACCGTAACGCGCGTAGAAGAGGAGAGGAACGGTGTTTCGCCGGGCCGTTACCGATTCGTGCCGCCAGTCGGCCTCGCGCCGGTGGGTCCGCGGGCGGTCAGGCGGGCCCGGCGGGCCGCGCCCCGGCGTCCAACAGGGCCGCCGCCGTGAAGAGTTCGACGCCGACGGTGATCGCGTGCTCGTCCGCGTCGAAGTCGCCCTGATGCAGGTCACGCACGGTGTGCTCGCCGGGGGTGCGCACCCCGAGCCTGGCCATGGCGCCCGGCACGCGCTCCAGGTACCAGGAGAAGTCCTCGCCGCCCAGGCTCTGCTCGGTGTCCTCGATGGCGTACGAGCCGCGCCGCACCGTCATGGCGTCGTGCAACAGGTCGGTGACCAGCGGGTCGTTGACGACGGGCGGCACTCCGCGGATGTAGTTGATCTCGGACTTGGCGCGGTGGAGCTCGGCGATCTCCTGGATCGCGCCGTGCACCAGGTCGGGCGCCTGCCGCCAGGCCTTCAGGTCCAGGCAGCGGACGGTGCCGGAGAGCTCGGCGTGCTGCGGGATGACATTGCAGGCGTGGCCCGCTTCGATACGTCCCCAGGTCACCGCGAGGCCGGAGCGGGCGTCGACGCGGCGGGCCACGAGGGCCGGCACGTCGCTGACGACCTTGGCGGCGGCGGTCACGAGGTCCGTGGTGAGGTGCGGGCGCGCGGTGTGCCCGCCGGGCCCGTCGAGTGCGACTTCGAGCCGGTCGCAGGCGGAGGTGATGGGGCCGTGCCGCAGACCGATCCGGCCGGCGTCGACGCGCGGGTCGCAGTGCACGCCGATGATCTTTCCGACGCCGTCGAGCACCCCGGACTCGATGGCGTCCGGTGCGCCTCCGGGCAGCACTTCCTCCGCGGGCTGGAAGATCAGCCGTACGGCCTGCGGGAGTTGGCCCTTGCGGGCGAGCTCGGCGAGGACGATACCGGCACCGAGGACGACGGTGGTGTGGATGTCGTGGCCGCAGGCGTGCGCACGGTCGGGCACGGTCGAGCGATACGGAACGCCGGATTTCGTATCCGGGATGGGCAGGGCGTCGATGTCGGCGCGCAGCGCCAGCATGGGATGCAGTGCGCTGGGGGTGCCGATGTCACATACGAGTCCGGTGCCGGTGTCGAGCACCCGCGGCGCGAGCCCCGCCTGCTCCAGCCGGGCCTTGAGCGCCGCCGTCGTGCGGAACTCCTGATTCCCCAGCTCAGGGTGCATGTGCAAGTCGCGCCGGAAGCCGATGAGTTCGGCACGCAGCCCCTCGGGCAGCGCACCGGCCAAGGCTTCCGCGGGCGCGGACTCGGTTTCTGACGCTTCGGACTCGCAGGACATCAGTTGGTTCACCCTTTGAAGGGTAGGGCGAGCCAGGGCCCAACTGACCCACGATCAACAAAAGTTCAGCCAGATTGACGTAAGAAAATCGGCCGTAGTGCGCATGGGCGGCTGGTACCGCGGGTATGAACTCTGGTTCGCTCCAGAGGGGCTCTGGTATGGCTCAGGTTTGCTCGGGGAGAGGGCTCGGGTCAGCTTCGGGTCAGCTTCGGGTCAGCTCCAGAAGCGGGCCCGGGCACCCACTCCCATGAAACCCCTGCACGCGTACCCAGCCCTCACGCCCCACTCACCCACGACTCACCACACGGCGTCGGCCGAGACGGTCCCCCTCACACCACCCGAACCGAGTCCAGCCGCTGCACCCCCCGCGCCGACCCCGTCACCCCCGACAAGAAGCCCTCCGCGCGCGGGGACGCGCCGTCTGTGAGCCAGGTGGGGTCGATGTCGCAGACCGCCACCTCCACGCCCGTGCCCTCCAGGGCGAGCGGGAGGGTGTGGACGACGGTGGACGGGAAGCTGAGGATCTTGCGGCCGATCGGGCCTCTGCGGGCGATGAGTTCGAGGGGGAGGTCCGGGCGGACGATCTCCAGGCCCGTGGTGGCGGAGAGGCGGTGGAGCTTGTCCGTGCTCTCGCGGCGGTGGGCGAAGTAGCGGGTGGCGCCGTGGGTGCGGGCCAGGTGGGTGACGGCTGAGAGGTAGCTGTCGGGGTCCACCACGCCGGTTTCGACCAGGGAGGTGCCCACCAGGTCGGCGCCCTTGGTGATGCGCGGCGGGCCGAAGCGGCTGCGGGTCCAGGCGAAGGAGTTGTCCGTGAGCGCGATGCCCTCCGGGGCCTGTACCGGCATGGAGGAGAAGACCTCGATCGTGCGGGTGCCGCCGGGGGTCAGGCGGCGGCGGGCCGAGGCCGAGAACGGGGCGAAGGCGAGGTCGCGCGGGCCCGGGCGGCCGCCGCGGCGGTGCCACCGCACCAGGCGTTCGCCGCGCGCGAGTTGGGAGATGAACTCCATCGTCGCCGTGCCGTCGTCCACGACCACCAGGTCACGGGCCCGGGTGATGGTGAGCAGGAGCTGGACGTAGCGCGAGAAGGGGTCGCCGATGACGATGCGGTCCGCCCGGCGAAGGAGCCGGGTCAGGGAGCCGATCGTCTGCACAGGGGCCGTCGCGCCGCCTCGCGCCTCCTCCCAGCGCACCACGTACCCCTCGTCGCGCGCCAGTTCCGCCACCCGGCGCAACTGCCCGCGCGACATGGGGTCCAGGGGCGACAGGACGATGATCGTGAGAGGGCCCGACGGCGCGGCCGCCGCGCGCTGCGGGAGCGCGGGGCCGGGCTGCGGCGGTACCTCCGTCAGGAGCCGCGCGGAGCGGAGCCCGTCCGCGTGGGCCCATTCCAGGACGTTGAGGAGCTGTACCGGGCTCTCGACGAAGGCGAGGGTCCGGTGGGCGCCCCGGCCCGCGGGCGCGAGGTCGCCCGCGGGTCCGGAGGGGCGCCGGCGGCCCGGGATACGGGGGCCGGGAGCAGGCGCCCCCGTCTCCCGGGGGGCGCCGGCGGCCCCGTGTGTGGACATCACCGTGAAGGGCCTGTTCAGACCGCGACCGGCTCGCGGTCCGCGGCGTCGGCGACCACGCCGGGCACGCGGCGCAGCTTCTTCATCGGGCCGAGCTCCGACTCGTAGACCTTCTTGACGCCGTCGCCGAGGGAGGCCTCGATGGTGCGGATGTCACGGACGAGGCGGGTCAGGCCCTGCGGCTCGACCGACGCGGCCTGGTCCGAGCCCCACATGGCGCGGTCGAGCGTGATGTGGCGCTCGACGAAGGTGGCGCCGAGCGCGACCGCGGCGAGGGTGGTCTGCAGGCCGGTCTCGTGGCCCGAGTAGCCGATCGGGACGTTCGGGTACTCCTGCTGCAGGGTGTTGATGACGCGGAGGTTCAGCTCCTCGGCCTTCGCCGGGTACGTCGAAGTGGCGTGGCAGAGAAGGATGTTGTCCGAGCCGAGCACCTCCACCGCGTGGCGGATCTGGCGCGGGGTCGACATACCCGTGGAGAGGATGATCGTGCGGCCCGTCGCGCGCAGCGAGCGGAGCAGCTCGTCGTCCGTGAGCGAGGCGGAGGCGACCTTGTGCGCGGGGATGTCGAACTTCTCCAGGAAGGCGACGGCCTCGGTGTCCCACGGGGAGGCGAACCAGTCGATGCCACGCTTCTTGCAGTGGTCCGAGATGGCCTGGTATTCCGACTCGCCGAACTCGACGCGGTGGCGGTAGTCGATGTAGGTCATCCGGCCCCAGGGGGTGTCGCGCTCGATGTCCCACTGGTCGCGCGGGGTGCAGATCTCCGGGGTGCGCTTCTGGAACTTGACCGCGTCGCAGCCGGCCTCGGCGGCCACGTCGATCAGCGCGAAGGCGTTCTCGAGGTCGCCGTTGTGGTTGATGCCGATCTCGCCCGTGATGTAGACGGGGCGGCCGGGGCCGGCGGTCTTGTTGCCGAGGGTGCGGAGTCGGGACGTAGACATGGCTGGTGGTTCCTTAACTGTTGAGGGAATCGAGAGAGGGGCCGAGGATCCAGCTGGCGATCTCTCGGATCGCGCCTTCGCCACCGGGGACGGTGGTGACGGCGCGTGCGGCGCCGCGCACGACGTCGTGGGCGCTCGCGACCGCCACGGGCCAGCCGACGAGGCCGAAGCACGGGAGGTCGTTGACGTCGTTGCCGACGTAGAGCACGCGCTCAGGCGCGATGCCCTGCTCCTCGCACCACTGCTTGAGTGCGAGGTCCTTGCGGTCGATGCCGTGCAGGACCGGGATCTTGAGCTTCCTGGCCCGCGCGGCGACGACCGGGTTCTGTTCCGTGGACAGGATCAGCAGCGGCATGCCCGACTTGCGCAGGGCCGCGATGCCGAGTCCGTCGCCGCGGTGCACGGCGACGACCTCCCGTCCTTCGGAGTCGATCAGCACCCTGTCGTCGGTCTGGGTGCCGTCGAAGTCGATGACGATCGCGTCCACGTCGGACGCGGTCGGGAGCTCCTCGCGGTCGAGGAGCGGGGCGAGCGCACGCGCGCGGGCCAGGTCGTGCGGGTCGTCGACCTCGAGGACCCTCGCGGGGTCGGTGCGGACGAGTTCCGTACGGCCGAAGAAGCGGTGCTTGTGCTCGCGGAAGCCGGTCGCGTCCATGGCGTACGCGGCGCCGGTCTCCAGGAGGTCCTGGGGGCGGTCCTGGCGGCGCGGCCGGAAGGACTTGTCGTGGTTGACGCCGTAGCCGGCGCTGTCCTTGCCGGTCCTGGCCTCGGCCACCACGGTGGTGGCGCCGCCTTCGGCCGCGGTGCGCTGGGCGCCGATACCGACCGCCGCGCCGCCGTCCGCCGCCTCCGACGCGTCCGCCGTGTCCATCTCGTCCGCGCTGTCGCGCCACACGAAGCCGTGGAAGGGCGCCACCGTGAGCGCGGTCTCGGCGCCGCCGCCGGCGACCGCGGCGGCCACCCCGTCGACGTCCTCGCGGGTCAGGAAGGGGCTGGTGCACTGCACGAGCAGGACGACGTCCACGCGGGCGCCGTGCAGCGCCTCGTGGGCGTCCATGGCGTGCAGCACAGCGGCCTCGGACGTGGCCGTGTCACCGGCGATGGCGGCGGGGCGCAGGACGACCTCGGCGCCGGCCTCGCGGGCCACCGCGGCGATCGCCTGGTCGTCGGTGGAGACCACGACGTCGGTGACATGGCGGGCCGAGCGGCACTCGCGCACGGCGCGGGCCACCAGCGGCACGCCCGCGACGGGGGCGAGGTTCTTGGCGGGTACGCCCTTGGAGCCGCCGCGTGCGGGGATCACGGCGAGGACGCGGCGCACTGGGTCGGCGCCTTGGCCCTGTTCCGGGTGGCTCACCGGGTGGCTCATGGGCAGCTCTCCTTGAGGGGCTGGGGCTGGAAGTGGGGTACGGGGGGCCACGGCTCGCCCGGCCGCCGGGGTCGGGGCGCTCACAGCTCGCCCATCCGCCGGATCACCGGGGCGACCCGCTGCACGCCGTGCCGGTACGCGCCGCGCGCGGCCTGGCGCACGACCTGCCGCACCGGTCCGGGCTGCCTGGCCGCCGCGGGGGCGCCGGGCAGCGGCGCCCCGTCGGGTCCGAGGTGGTGGCGGGCGAGGATGCCGGGGACGTAGCCGGGCGCGGTCGTGGGTGTGTAGTACGGGGCCAGGGGCGGGAGTTCGGACTTCCGCAGCGCGGCGACGCGGGCGCGGGCCTCGTCGTAGGCCCGCTCGTACGCGCCGTCGGCGGCGACGCCCTGCCGGGCCAGCCAGTTCTCGTCCGGGTCCGGGACGTGCCCGGCGTCCAGCCGGTCCCAGGAGGCGAGGCAGCCGGAGCCGATGAAGTGGTGGTTGCCGAGCGCCTCGCGGACACCGAGGTCGGTGAGCACGGCGGTGGGGATACGGCGGTGCAGGGATTCCAGGGCTGCGGTCGACGACACCGTCACGAGGAGGTCGGTACGGTCCAGGACCTCGCCCATGTGCCCGTAGACGAGACGGCAGTTGGGCGGCAGCTCGGCCTTCTGGGCGAGCTTCTGGTACGGGAACTCCTCCAGGTGCGTGGTGTGTTCACCCGGCTTGGAGCGCAGCTTGATCAGGACCTCGCGGTCCGGGTGGCGGCGGGCGTGCTCGGCCATCCGCCGGAGCAGATACGCCCGGTCGGTCCGGCTCTCCGGTACGGAGGGCTGGGCCGCGAAGACCACGGTGTACGGGTGGTCGGGCCGGTGCGGGTCGTCGGGCCGGTACGGGGCGCCGCCGAGGAACGGCAGCGCGCACTCCACGACCGCGTCGGCCGTGGCGCCCACCCCCTCGTACACGGAGCGGAAACGCTCCGCGTCCTGGCGGGAGTTGGCGAGGACGAGATCCGCGCCGTGCCGCAGGAGCAGACCGTCGGCGAGCTTCTCGTAGACGACACCGACATAGCCGGTGACGACGACGGGGCGCTGCGGCCGGTCCTGCCAGACGCGGGCGAGTCCGTGCAGGAGGGCCTGCACCGCTCCCCCGACCAGGGCGAGTACGACGATGTCGTAGCCGGCGTCCTCGCCACCGCCCTCACCGGCGCGCTCCATGGCGTGCAGGAACTCGACGGCGGTGACCTCGCGCAGCGAGTCCGCACGCACACCGACCTCTTCGAGCTGGCGGGGAGTGGGGGTCGCCCGGCCGCGGAGCAGATAGCCGTCCAGCTGAAAATCCGACGACCCCTCGGCTACTACGTCCGAAACGAGGCGGTTCGCGGTGAGCGAGCCCCATTTCCACCGGGTGTCGGAATCCGCGAGTACGGCAACCCGCTGCTTCTTCCTCGTACTTGGCACGTCGCAGACGCTAGGAAGGCATTCGGAGCCGCGGCCCAACCACACCGCAACAAACGGTTAACAGCAGATCGACGAATGACGAACTGGCCCGGGAATTGGGCTGGTTAACCAATCCGCCATGCTTCGTTCACCCGCCATCTCTCTTGGAGTCAAGACGAATGGCGCTCCGACACCTAACGTCACCCGCGTGGTTAAGCTCTCCGTCATCGTGCCGTTCTACAACGTGCAGCAATACGCGCCCGACACCCTGAGATCACTCAGGGCAAACGCGCGCGCCGACTTCGAATTCATTCTCGTCGACGACTGTTCGCGAGACGGGACACCGGAGATTCTGCAGCGCGCCGAGCGCGAGCTCTCCGATGTCGCACAGGTCAGATATGTCCGGCATGAGGTGAATGGTGGTCTGGCCACCGCGCGGAACACCGGGCTCGACGCGGCCAGCGGTGAGTACCTCACCTTCCTGGACGGCGACGACTGGCTCGCCCCCGGCTACTACGAGCAACTCCTCGGCTCTATCGAGGAGTTGGGCTGCGACTTCGTGCGCACGGACCATGTCCAGTGCACCGCGCGGGCGCGCAGCGTGCATCGCGTGCCGTACGGCAGGCGGGGTGTGCTGCTCGATCCGCGCACGGCGATCCTGCCCGCGGACCGCTCCACCTCCGTCGACTACGCCTTCGCCTGGGCCGGTATGTACCACCGCCGGCTCGTCGAAAAGGGGATTCTGCACTTCACCGACGGGCTGCGCACCGCGGAGGACCGGCCCTGGATCTGGCGGCTGCACCGCGAGGCCGAATCCTTCGCTGTGCTCGGTCACTTGGGCGTCTACTATCGGCGCGGCGTCGCCTCATCGCTGACCCAGATCGGGGATGTCAGGCAGCTCGATTTCATTCGGGCGTTCGACCAGGTGGTACGGGAAACCGCACAGGACCGGGACGCCGCGCAATTGCTGCCGAAGGCGGTGCGCACCTACTGCGCGATTATTTCCCACCACTTGGGATCCATCGAAAGGTTCGAACCACCCGTGGCCCGAAAGCTGCGCTCGCTGAGCGCCGCGGCATTGAAGCGAATGCCGCAGGACGTACTCGACGACGCGCTCGACTCCATGGACGTCAAGCGCGCCACCCGGCTGCGCCGGCTGCGCCGCCGCCCCGTCACGGCGGAGGTGGCCGCGTAATGGCCCCGCAGAACCCGGACGCACAGAACCCGGACGCGCGGAACCCCGCCGCTCAGGGCGGCGCGCGCAGGACGACGCAGATCTTCTTCGCCTCCACCCTCTACGGCGCCGCCACCCTCGCCGCCGCCCTGGACTCCGACTGCTTCGGGCCCGCGGACCGGCGCCTGCTGCTCGTCGGCAACAACGCCGCCAACCCGGAGACCACCCCGGCCCTCGACACGATGCCCGGGTTCGAGCGGCTGCGTGAGCGCTTCGACGGGGTGCTCTCCTGGAACGAGGCCATCTCCCCTTTCCACCCGGGCGGCTGGTCCCCGCGGTCCGACGACATCCCGCTGTGGGAGCGCTATCTGCGGCTGCTGTGGGACCTCGGCGACGACAGCGTCCGCCTTGCCGTCGAGTCGATCCAGGTCAACCCGGCCCTCGCGCTCGCGCAGATCTTCACCGGCGCCCCCGTCGACGTCTACGCCGACGGCCTGATGAGCTATGGACCCACCCGCAGCAAGATCGACCCGCTGGTCGGCACCCGGATCGACCGTCTGCTCCACCTGGACCTCGTGCCGGGCCTCACACCGCTGCTCCTCACCGAGTTCGGCGTCGCCCCCGAGATCGTCCCCACCGACGCCTTCACCAAGGTGCTCGCCGAACTGTCCGACGCCCACCCGCAGTTGGCGGTTCCGGACGGACGGCCCGCGCTGCTGCTCGGCCAGTACATGTCGGCGCTCGACATCCTCACCGCCGAGGAGGAGGAGCGGCTGCACATCCGGATGCTCAAGGGCGCCCTCGAACTCGGCCACACCCGCGTCGTGTTCAAGCCGCACCCCACGGCGCCCGCCCGCTGGTCGCGCCTCCTGGAGCAGGAGGCCGAGAAGCTCGGCGCCGAACTGACCGTCCTGGACGAGCCGGTGCTCGCCGAGGTCCTCTACCAGCGGATGCAGCCCGCCCTCGTCGTCGGCTGCTTCTCGACGGCACTGCTCACCGCGTCCGCGCTCTACGGCCTTCCGGTCGCGCGCACCGGCACGGATCTGCTCCTGGAACGCCTCACGCCGTACCAGAACAGCAATCGCGTCCCGGTCACGATCGTCGACGCCACCGTGCCCGATCTGCAGGACAAGGCAGCGGTTGAGGCACAGCACCAGGAGACACCCGAACTCGGCTCTCTCATCAAGGCCGTCGGGTTCGCGATGCAACCGCAGATCTATCCGGAGCTGCGGCCGGCCGCCGAGTCCTATCTCTCGCGCCGGCTGACCGCCCACACCTGGCGTTACTTCAAGCGCCGACGGCTCACCTCGCTCGCCCTGCCCGGCGCCATTCCCTCACAGCTCGGGTTCATCCCGCGCAACGCGACGGTGCGGCGCGTGGCCCGCCGGGCCCGGGCGTTCAAACGGGCAGCCCTCGGATGAGCGCGCCCCCGAGCACCCTCCCTCCCCCGGCCACGGTCACCGCGGACAGCACCAGCGGCACCGGAAGTGCCCGCGGCACCGTCAAAGCGGCCCCACGCGGCTCCCGCCTCCGGGCCCTGGACGGGCTGCGCCTGATAGCGGCCCTGATGGTCGCCGCGTATCACTACGGCGGCCGTGACGGCGAGATCTCCGAGGCCTGGGGCGGCTCGCCGAGCCTGCAGTTCCCCACCGCCCACGAGTGGTTCGCGTACGGCTGTCTCGGCGTCCAGATCTTCTTCGTGATCAGCGGCTTCGTGATCTGTATGAGCGGCTGGGTCCCGCCCGCCGCCCGCCACCGCCCTTCGCAGGACCGCGCTTCGCGCGGGCAGTCACACTTGCGCTCCTTCTTCGCCTCCCGTGCCTCGCGTCTGCTGCCCTCCTACTGGGTGGCGATCGTCCTGGTGACCCTGGTCTTCGCGCTGCCGCCGGTGACCTACGCGGCCGTCTCGCCCAGCGACGCCCTGGTGAACCTGACGATGCTGCAGCAGCCGCTCGGCGTGGACCGGGTGCTCGGTGTCTGCTGGACGCTCTGGGCGGAGCTGCGCTTCTACGCCCTGTTCGCCCTGTGCATCGTCCTGCCGGGCGCCAACCGGCAGCGGGTGGTGCTGTTCTGCGCGGTGTGGACGCTGACGGCGGCCATCGCGGAGGGGGCGAACGAGCCCCTCCTCGACCTGGTCCTGATGCCGGAGTACGCCCCGTACTTCATCGGCGGCATCGGCCTGTACCTGGTGCACCGCGACCGCCGTGACATCACGGCGTGGGGCATCGTGGCGGTCAGCTATCTGATCGGCCAGCACTACGCGGTGGACCGCCTGT
Source organism: Streptomyces monticola (assembly GCF_042665355.1). Lineage (NCBI taxonomy): Bacteria > Bacillati > Actinomycetota > Actinomycetes > Kitasatosporales > Streptomycetaceae > Streptomyces > Streptomyces monticola. The sequence continues at coordinate 47,948 of NZ_JBHTCF010000011.1, forward strand.
GGCACGCGCCGGACCCGGAGTTCTTCTCGTTCCGCTCCTCGGCCGTGATCATCGGCATCGTCACCCTCGGCTATGTCGCGGTGGCGGCCATCGCCCTCGGCGCCCTGCACCGCGTCAACTGGCGCTGGCTGACCACCGCCGGTGCGCTCACGTACCCCTTCTACCTGGTCCACGAACACCTGGGCTGGGTCTCGGTGGGCGCCCTGCACCAGGGGCTCGGACTGCCGTCGTACGCGACGTTCGCCCTCACGATCGCGGCGATGCTGCTCCTGGCGTGGCTCCTCAACCGCTACGTCGAGAAGTGGATGACTCCGCTGATCCGCAGAAGGCTGACGGGGCAGGGGTGAGGCGGCGGCCGAACGGCCGCCACGCCGCACAGGTCAGCACCGCCATCACGGCGGCCGAGAACCAGAAGGGCCCCGCGATACCGAAGCGGGCCGCGACCGGGCCGCCGATCAGGGCGCCCAGGGCGTTGCCGCCGGCGGCGAACATCATGAGGACGCTCTGCACCCGCCCGTGTCGCCCCACCCGTCTCCCCATCCGGGGGAGGCTACCCGGGTGAGGCGCTAGCGGTTCAAGGGGGCGGGTGCTCGGCGCATCAAGGGGTCAGGTCCCGCCGTATCAAGGGGTCAGGACTCACCGTCGAGCAGGATGTCCACGTCGAGGTCGAGGGTGACGCCCACGGACTCGGGAACGGGCACGGCCTGCCCTCGCTTGAACCGCTCCGGCTTCGGATACGCACCGTCGACCGGGTCGCGGTACAGCAGGACCTCGTCGTGCTTGCGGTCCACCACCAGGTAGACGGGAACACCGGCCTGGGCGTAACACTCGACCTTGGTGTTGAGGTCGTCGGCCCAGTTCGAGGACGTCACCTCCAGGACCAGGCGGAAGACGTTCGGGGCGTAGCAGTTCTTCTGGACCAAGGCGTCCCGGAAGTCCTCCTCGACCACGGCGAAGTCCGGAACCGCGTAATCGTCGGCCCGCGTGGTCAGCCAGAGGCCGACGCCTTGGACGTACTCAAGACCGGCCGCCTCGATCCCGGCCCGGTCGAATGCCCTGCCCAGCTTCGTCAACGACAGCGCATGCGAGCCGTCAGCCGGTGGTGTCACAGTGAGCCTCCCCTGGAGAATCTCCACGCGGTGCCCGGGCAACGCGTACCAGAGGTGTTCGGCAGCTTCCGCAACCGTCATCTCGCGCTCCATCACAGCCACAGCACCCTCCCTTCGGGGATCACTCTGGTTCGAGAGTATCCGCCGCCGCAGACCTACGGCATGGGATCACTCGTTCGAGCGGTTCGGGAGCGTACGGGCCTCGGACGCCCCCGGTCGGCCGCCTCTAGAAGGTGCCGCTCGGCACGTACGTCCCCCACACCTCCCGCAGCGCGTCGCAGACCTCGCCGACGGTGGCACGCGCGCGCAGGGCGTCCTTCATCGGGTACAGCACGTTCGCCTCTCCCGCCGCCGCCTCGCGCAGCGCCGCAAGGGCCGCGTCCACCGCGCCCTGGTCCCGCTCGGCCCTGAGCCGGGCGAGCCGCTCGACCTGCTGCGCCTCGATGGCGGGGTCGACGCGCAGGGGCTCGTAGGGCTCCTCCTCGTCCAGCTGGAAACGGTTCACCCCGACCACGACCCGCTCGCCCGCGTCGGTCTCCTGGGCGATGCGGTAGGCGCTGCGCTCGATCTCGCCCTTCTGGAAGCCCTGCTCGATGGCGTTGACGGCGCCGCCCAACTCCTCGATGCGGCCCATCAGTTCATTGACCGCCTCCTCCATGTCGTCGGTCATCCGCTCCACCGCGTACGAACCGGCGAAGGGGTCCACGGTGGCCGTCACATCGGTCTCGTGGGCCAGGACCTGCTGGGTGCGCAGGGCGAGCCGGGCGGCCTTGTCGGTGGGCAGGGCGATGGCCTCGTCGAAGGAGTTGGTGTGCAGCGACTGGGTGCCGCCGAGGACCGCGCCGAGGCCCTGGACGGCCACCCGCACCAGGTTCAGCTCGGGCTGCTGGGCGGTCAGCTGCACCCCGGCCGTCTGCGTGTGGAAGCGCAGCATCAGGGACTTGGGATGCCGCGCGCCGAACTCCTCCCGCATCACCCGGGCCCAAATACGGCGCGCGGCACGGAACTTGGCGACCTCCTCCAGGATCGTGGTGCGCGCCACGAAGAAGAACGAGAGCCGGGGCGCGAAGTCGTCCACGTCCATACCGGCGGCGATGGCGGTACGGACGTACTCGATGCCGTCGGCGAGCGTGAAGGCGATCTCCTGCGCGGGCGAGGCCCCCGCCTCCGCCATGTGGTAGCCGGAGATCGAGATGGTGTTCCACTTCGGCATCTCGGCGTTGCAGTACTGGAAGATGTCCGCGGTCAGACGCAGCGAGGGCTTGGGCGGGAAGATGTAGGTGCCCCGCGCGATGTACTCCTTGAGCACGTCGTTCTGCACGGTGCCGGTCAACTGCGCGGCGGTGACGCCCTGTTCCTCGGCCACCAGCTGGTAGAGCAGCAGGAGCAGCGCCGCCGGTGCGTTGATGGTCATCGACGTCGACACCTGGCCGAGCGGGATGCCGTCGAACAGCACCCGCATGTCGTCCACCGAGTCGATCGCGACGCCGACCTTGCCGACCTCGCCGTGCGCCAGCTGCGCATCGCTGTCGTGGCCCATCTGGGTGGGCAGGTCGAAGGCGACCGAAAGGCCCGTCGAGCCGCCGGCGATCAGCTGCCGGTAGCGGGCGTTGGACTCGGCGGCGGTGCCGAACCCGGCGTACTGCCGCATCGTCCACGGCCGCCCCGTGTACATCGAGGGATACACACCCCGGGTGAAGGGGTACTCGCCGGGTTCGCCGAGGCGTGCCGCCGGATCCCAGCCCGTCAGGGCGTCCGGGCCGTACACCGGCTCGATGGGCAGTCCCGACTCGGACTCACGCGCCATGGTCCTCCGCCTCCTGTGCAGACCTTGTGAGCGGTTCGCAACCAATCATGCGCGGGAACCATCTGAAGGGGTACGCGACGACAGCGGGGGGATGCGATGCGTCGGACTTTTGGCATACGAGGGGCGGCCGGCATCCGGCGGGCCGTCGGCATCCGCCGTGTGCCCGGCACACGGCGGGCCCTGGTGGCGGCCGCCGCCGTGGTCCTGGCCGCGGGGTGCACGGTGCAGGCGACCGGCACGGGTCCGGCGCGACAGCCGGCGCAGCAGCCGGGCAAGGGGGCCGGGGAGTCCGCGGGCGAGGGCGCGGGGAAGTCGCCGTCACCGGACGGCAAGCCGTCATCCGGCGCCTCCTCCAACCCGTCGTCCAACGCCGGTGCGCTGGTCCTGATGCCCGGCGAGAAGGGCACGAAGGTACGCGAGCTGCAGGCGCGGCTGCGGCAGATCGGCTGGTTCCCGCAGTACCCGAACGGCCGGTACGACGACACCACCGTCAAGGCGGTCAAGGGCTTCCAGGGCAAGCGCGGCCTGCCCCGCACGGGCGAGACGGACACCGGCACGTGGCAGCGGCTGCTCGGGATGACGGGCAAGCCGGGCTACTTCGACCTGTACGCGGGCGGCGACCAGCCGCCCGCGAAGCCGGACGCACGGTGTCTGACGGGCCGGGTGCTCTGCATCAGCAAGAAGAGCCGCACGCTGAGCTGGATGGTGGACGGCAAGCGCGTATCGACCGTGGACGTGCGGTTCGGCTCGCAGTACACACCCACACGCGAGGGCGTCTTCAGCGTCTACTGGAAGTCGCGGCACCATGTCTCGACGCTCTACGACACCCCCATGCCGTACGCGATGTTCTTCAGCGGCGGCCAGGCGGTGCACTACTCGTCGGACTTCGCGGCCCGCGGCTACTCGGGCACGTCGCACGGCTGCGTGAACGTACGGGACGAGGGGAAGATCGCGGCCCTCTTCGGGCAGGTGCGCAAGGGCGACAAGGTCGTCGTGTACTGGTGAGTTGACCCGGTGCGTTGACCCGGTGAGGGGCAGGGGTGGGACCGGGGGAACGTGTCCCACCCCCGCCATTGCGCTGAAGCCGTGGGTACGGGGGGAACCCCGGCTCGCGCGCGGCCGATGACCAGTCGGCTCACTTATTACTGCGCCCGGGTCCGGAAAAGTGTCACACCCCGCGGATCACGGAGTGATCACGGATTACCGGCATCGCCCGAAGACTCGCCGGACGGGGTCGCCGAGACCGTGGAAGTGGGGGTCGCGGTCGCCGTGGCCGTGGCTGTGGGCACGGGGGTGGGAGCGGCCTGCGACGGGGCCACCGCGCCGTTCCCCTCGTGGTGGTTGCCGCCGCCCCTGTGGCCGCCGCCGTCCCCGTCACCGGAGCCTTCGCCGTCGTCCTCGCCACCGCCGCCCGAGCCGGAGCCCGAACCGGATCCGCCGCCCGAGCCCGATCCCCCGTCACCGGCCGCGGCGCCGCTCTCGTCCGCGGCGAGGACCTTGCTGCAGAACTGCCGGACGCCTTCGGGGCCCTTGGCGGCCGCCTCGATCCGGCGCTTCTTCTCGGGGTCCATCGGCTTGCCGTCGAGATAGTCGCGGCAGCCCGTGACGACCCGCGCGTACCACTCCTTGCGCCGGTCGGCGTCGTCGTCGCTCGGCGCGGTCGGCCGTCCCGCGGCGTTGCCCGTCGTCGGCGCTTCGCTGCCGCCCGCCGAGGGGTGGCCGCCGCCGGGCCGCGTGTGACTGCTGCCGTCGGGGGTCTCGGAGCCGGAGCCCGAGACGCCGGGCGCCGACGAGGAGGATCCGGGCGAGGACGAAAGCAGCGGGTCGGGAGGTGTGGGCACCGCGGACACGGAGGTGCCGGGGGCGGGGTTGTCGTCTCCGCCGAACGGCGTGGGGATCACTCCGGCACCGGCCATGGCGACACCGCCGAGCGCACAGGCCGCGAGCGCGGCGGCCAGGCCGTACCGCACGGGTCTGCCCCAGCGGATACGGGTGCGGCCGCCGCTGCCGCCGCGCCCGATGCGTACGGAGCCGCTGTCGCTGAGCGGAGTGCGTCCGGATGCCGGGCCGCCCGGCACGGCCGCCGCACTGTCTACACGCGTGGCGTCCGCTGCGCGAGCCGCCCGGAAAGCGGCCAACGCGGCCTCTTCACCGGGGAGTTCACCGTTTGCCAAGGTGTTGGCCGCCGGGTCGCCGGGGTGCGCGCCACGGACCGTGCCGAGGGCGTCGGAGAGCCGCTCGGCCTGGGCACGGGCATGATCGTCGACGGCGTCCAGGGGCTCGCCGCGAAGCAAACGCTCCGCTGCGTCCCCATCAAGCCACTTGTACCGCTCGTCGGCCATCACATGTCCTTCTGCGTCCGCGAACGCGAATCCGTCACACCCGCCGATGACATGGGCGCACGCGCGGCGCTGCCACGCCCTGGCTGCGCGGGGACCGCGCCGAGGCCGTCGGCGGCATCGGCACCGAGCAGTTCGGCGAGCCGCTTCAGGCCACGGTGGGCGGCGGTGCGCACGGCTCCGGGGCGTTTGCCGAGAGTCTGAGCGGCGCTCTTCGCATCGAGGCCGACGACGACACGGAGCACCACGGCCTCGGCCTGGTCCTGCGGCAGTTGGGAGATCAGGGCGAGGGTGTCGCCGGTGGCGAGTGCCTCCATCGCCTCGTCCGCGGTGTCCGCATCGCCCGGCTTGCCGGTGAGTTCGCTCTCGTCGCCGCCGATCGAGGGGCGGCGGCCGCGCATCCGTATGTGATCGAGCGCCCGGTTACGGGCGATCCGCGCGGCCCAGCCGCGGAACCGGTCGGCGTCGCCGTCGAAACGGTCGAGGTCACGGGCGATCTGCAGCCACGCCTCGGACGCGACGTCCTCGGCGTCCGGCTCACCCACCAGCGTTCTGATATAGCCGAGCAGCCGCGGGTGCACGGCGCGGTACACAGTACGGAACGCGGTCTCGTCCCCGTTCTGTGCCGCAAGCACCGCGGTGGTCAGCTCCGCGTCGTCCCCCAACAACTCCCTCATCCTGCCCGTGTCGCAGCCCAGCAGGAACCAGACGCTACGGCGTGAACGGGGGCCACGTCCATGTTTGTACAACCTGCAACTACAGCGTGACGCAGAGCGGTGTGACACAAAACGCATGCGCGGCGCTGAAAGGAGTACGGGCCTGTGCGGCCCGTGCCGTGCGACGGCCGGGGCCTCTCCTGTGGGGGGTGGCGGCCCCGGCCGATCGCTGGCCCTCGGGCTCCATGGTTCAACAGGCTCTACGGGCTCCACGGAGTCAATGGGTTCTACGGGCTCCACGGAGTCAATGGGTTCTACGGGACGCGGCGTCGCGTATCGCAGTACGCCGCCACGTCACCGGCACCCTCGCCCGCCGCCTCGTCCGTGAGCCGCCGCAACGCCTCCGCGTCGAGCGCGCCGCCGCGGCCGTCGACCTTCTCGTACGCCTCGCACAGCACGCGTACCTCCTGAGTGGGGCGTACGGGTGCGGGGCGGCGCGCGCCGGGTGTGGCCTCGGGCTCACGCGCGGCGGAGGCCGTGGGCCCGGCGGAAGCGGACGGGGTGACCGCCGGTTCGGGCACAGGCCCGGTACGCGTCGGTGTGGGCGTGGGCGCGGCCGGAGCCGAACTCGCCCTTCCGGGGCGGGAGTCGGCCGGCGCACCGGGATCTTCGTCGGGCCCCCCGATCCCGGCCACCGCGACCCCGCCGAGCGCGAGCCCGCCGAGCAGCGCACCGATCGCCGCCCGCACGGCGGACCCACGGCGCCCACGCACCCTCGCGGGCCGCCAGTCGTCGCGGCGCCGGGTACGGGCGGCACCGGCATTCAAGGCGCCGGAGTCGCGGGCGGCGCGGTAGGCGGCCAGGGCTTGCGGGTCGATGTCCCCACGGGGGGCGGGGCGGCCCGCGGCCGCGAGGAGGGCGTCGAGGGCCGGGGAGTTCCCCGGCTCGTGGAGCCCGTCCGGCCCTCCGGACCAGGTGGGCCCGTCCGGCCCTCCGGACCAGGTGGGCCCGTCCGGCCCTCCGGACCAGGTGGGCCCGTCCGGTGCGCCGGGTCGGTCATCGGGTCGTTCGTCGGGGCGTTCGTCGGGGCCGCCGTCTGGGCGTTCGTCGGTGTTCATCGCGCATCACCCAGCGTCCGGGGCCCGTCATCCGTCACATCGCCGGCTGCGCCGCCGGCCGCGGGGCCGTTCGCGAGGCCCGGTTCGAGCTGTCGCGCGAGGCGTTTGAGCCCCCGGTGGGCCGCCGTGCGTACCGCGCCGGGGCGTTTGCCGAGGACACGGGCCGCGGCCGGGCCGTCGAGGCCGACCACGACGCGCAGGAGCACCGCTTCGGCCTGGTCGCGCGGCAGCCCCGCGATCAGTTCCAGAGCACGTTCCGTGGAGAGGGACTCGATGGCCTGGGCCGAGGTGTCGCGCCCGTCGGGGAGTTCGAGGACGTCCTGCTCCATGGCCGAGGTACGGGGCCGCACCTTCTGGCGCCGCAGATGGTCGAGCGCCCGGTGCCGCGCGATGGTCGCGGTCCAGCCGCGAAAGCCCGCGCCGTCGCCACGGAACCGGCCGAGGTCCCGGGCGATCTCCAGCCAGGCGTCGGCGGCCACGTCCTCCGCCTCGTCGCCCACGAGTCCGCGCAGGTAACCGAGCAGGCCGGGCTGCACAAGGCGGTACGCGTCCGCGAAGGCACGCTCGTCACCGTCCTGCGCCCGCGCGACCGCCGCACCGAGCTCTTCGTCGAACGCCCGCCCCACGCTTTCCTCTTCGCACCGCCGACAGCACCGCACACCGTGCCCGCGCCCCCACGGGTTACTGCGCCCCGGCGCACGGAATCGTCACAGCGGACCGGTCACAGCGAGCCGTCACACCTCGAGGAGGCCGCCCCCGCCGCGCAGGACGAGTTCCTGTTCCCGGGGCGGGGGCCCGGCCAGGACCTTCGTGCCGTAGCCGCTGAAGCCGATCTCCAGCGAGCGGCCCTGCTGCTCACCAGTGATCGCGACGAGAGACGGCTTGCCGGACGCCGCCACGTACAGCGTCTCCTCGCCCGCCGCGCCGCGCGGCCCGGTCACCGGCACGACGCGCTGACCGTCGCGGGTGACGGCGGGCCGCCGCCGCACCTCGCCGGAGCGCACAGGACGCGCGCCGGGCAGCGTCGACTGGGCCTTGTCCAGATCGCACATGCCGTCCGAGAACGCGGCGGTCCGCGGCAGCCGCAGATACTTGCCGCTGGCCATCGCCGTACGCTCCCGCACCCTGGCCGCGATCTCGGGGCCGCGCCGCTCGGCCTCCGCGCGGACCTCGGCGAGCGCCCGTTCCGAGTACCGGAGCCACATCCGCCCGTCGGCGAGCACGATGACGTCGCCGCGCTTCATCGGCCCCGCATCGACCGAACCGGTGCAGTTGCCCTCCCGGTCCAGATGCAGCGTGGTGCGCTGCTCGCCGTCCGGCGCCTCCAGGACGGCCGTCATCCGCACCGAGGTGGTTTCGGCGAGCAGGCCGAAGGACTCCTCGACGAGACGCGCGGCCGACCCAGCCCCCTGAGAAGCGGCCCTCTGCGAACCGCCCTTCCCCACCGCCTTCTCGGCCCCTCGCTCCACCGGAAACGCACCGAAGCCACCGCCACCGCCACCGCCGCAGGAAGCAAGCAGCCCCACCACCGCGCAAACTCCCGCCGCGCGGACCCACTTCGGCCGTACGACCCGTACGCCCCCCATGCTCCGTCCCCTCCCCCTCGCCCCCGTCGGCCGCACACACGGCCCCAGCGATTTCAGCGCGGCGCACACCCCCCGTGTCACCGCCTGGCGCTGCGAAGAAAGTCACCCCCGGTTTCGTACAACCATTCGGTGCCGCGACGGGTCATAGGTGCTCGTCCAGTTCTGCGCGCCCTGGGGCGGCAGTGGCGACCGAGACGGCAACTCTCCCAAGGGGTGGGGCAATTGAGCCTGAGAGGCACGAAAAGGACACGAAGAGCCAAGGGTGGAGGTGACGGAACCGCACGGGGCACCACAGGCCATGCCTACAAGCCGCTGAGCCTGAAGCGCCGCGCCTGGCTGACCGTCGGCGCGGTGGTACTGGGGGGCACCGGCGCCGTCACGTACGCCATGGCGGGAACGGGCGAGCAGGCCGCCGATGACCTCACCCGCACCAAGCGTCCCGCCGAGGTGCACGACATCGCCCTGAAGCCGGACGGCTCGGGCGAGGCCGGCGAGCGCGAGCTGCCGCGCACGGGCACCGAGCCGTTCTCGCTGCTCGGCGTCTCCTGGCAGGGCCCGCGCACCACCATCGACGGCAGCGCACAGGTCCGCACCCGTGCCGCCGGCACCGGCACCTGGTCCGACTGGCAGCCCCTGGGCCTCGATCCGCATATCAGCGAGGACGTGGAGCCCGGCATGCGGGGCGCGTCCGAGCCGCTGTGGGTCGGCCCTTCGGACGGCGTCGAGGTCCGGGTCGTCGCCGCCGACGGCAGCTCGACATCCGGTCTCCCCAAGGGACTTGAGGTCAATCTGGTCGACCCGGGCGTGACCGCGAAGGAGGCGAAGAACCCCGCGCTCACCGGGCAGGACCTCGCCCCGGCCGCGTACACCGCAGACAGCGCCGTCACCGCGTACGCCGCCGATGAGACCGTGCCCCCCGTCGAGCCGACGGGCGACGAGTCCTCGGGCCCCACCGACGAGCCGAGCGAGCCGGGCACTCCCGGGCCCACCGCCCCCACGGGCGCGCCGGACCCGACGGACACACCGGACCCGACGGCCACACCGGGCCCGACCGGCACGGAGTCCCCGACCGCCTCCCCCGACCCGACCCCTACGAAGCCGCCCGCGCCGCCGTCCACCGTCAAGCGTCCGCCGATCACCGGCCGGGCCGCGTGGGGCGCCGACGAGTCGAAGGTGAAGGACCCGGCCGAGTACATCGAGAGGATCCAGGCGGTCTTCGTCCACCACACGGTCGGCGGGAACAACTACAGCTGCGCCGAGTCCGCCGCGCTGGTGCGCGGCATCATGACGTACCACGTGGACGTCGAGGGCTGGAACGACCTGGGCTACAACTTCCTGGTCGACAAGTGCGGCCAGATCTTCGAGGGCCGCGGCGGCGGCGCCGACCTGCCGGTCAAGGGCGCGCACACCTACGGCTACAACAAGTACTCCACGGGCATCGCCTTCCTCGGCGACTTCGAGGGCTATGTCGACCCCGTCGACTCCTCCAAGAACCGCCCGGCGGGCAAGCCGACGCGTGCCGCGCTCGAAGCGGCGTCCCGCGTCGCGGCCTGGAAGCTCGGCCAGTACGGCGGCAACCCGGGCGGCACGGTCACGCTGCAGCAGATCCTGACCAAGCCCGACGGCACCGAATACAACGGCGTGCTCAAGGACTTCAACGTCATCTCGGGCCACAAGGACGGCTTCAACACCGCGTGCCCCGGCAAGAACCTCTACCCGAAGCTCGCCGAGATCCGCCGCTACGCCGCGAGCGCGGGCCGCAACTCGGCGCTCCCCACGGCCGACTTCAACCGTGACGGCATCCCCGACCTGGTGGCCGGAACACCCCAGGCGTCCGGCGGCGTGGGCGCCCTCACGGTCGTACCCGGCGGCGTGGACGGGCCGGTCGCGACCGCGAAGAAGACCCTCACCCAGTCGAGCCCCGGCGTCCCCGGAGCCTCCGAGTCCGGTGACAACTGGGGTGCGTCCAACGCCTGGGGCGACATCAACGGCGACGGCTACGCGGACCTCGTGGTGGGTGCGCCCGGCGAGGACGACACCAGCGGCCACAAGGACCGCGGCGCGGTCACGGTCCTCTACGGCCCGGCCCTGAACACCGGCACGTCCTTCACGACGGACGAGGGCGACTACGCGACCGGAGCGAAGTTCGGCAGCGCGGTGGCGGCCGGGGACTTCAACGCCGACGGCAAGGCCGATGTGTTCACCGCCTCGACCGGCACCGGCGGCACCTGGTTCGCCCGCACCGGCGACTCCAGCGGCATGGGCGGCGACCTGACGACCGGCTCGGGCGCGCTCGCCTACGCGGACGCCGCCTCCGGCGACTTCAACCGGGACGGCTACGCGGACGTGGCCCTCAACTACCGCGACCAGTCCGGCACCGGACGCGTCGTCTGGTTCAAGGGCACACGCACGGGCCTGACGAAGGTCGGCGCCCTGTCGGTGAAGGGCGGCCGCTCGATCGCGGCGGGCGACTTCAACGGCAACGGCTACGACGACATCGCCGTCGGCCAGCCGTACACGGCGGAGTCGGGCGCGCACGCGGGCGGCCAGATCACCATGGTGCCCGGCACCTCCACCGGCTTCACGACCACGGGCCTGCGCACGATCCACCAGGCCACGTCGGGAGTCCCCGGCGCCGCGGAGTCGGGCGACGCCATGGGCTGGTCGGTCGCGGCGGGCGATGTGAACGGCGACGGCTACGCGGACGTCCTGGCCGGCGCTCCCCATGAGGACATCACGCGGGACGGCACCGCCCGTAAGGACGCGGGCACTTCGCTGCTCGTACCGGGCTCGTCCACCGGCCTGACCGGCGCGGGCACGCTCGCGGTCTCGCAGGACGAAGCGGGCGTCCCCGGCGCCACGGAGTCCGGCGACCGGCTCGGCTCGGCCGTGGTCCTGAACGACCTGTCCGGCTACGGCCGCGCGGACCTCGCCATCGGCGTCGACGGCGAGGACGCGGGCAACGGCACAATCCTGCAGCTGGACAGCGGCAGCAAGGGAGTGTCCCTGTCCGGCGCCGTGTACTACGGCGTGACCCAACTGGGCACACCGGCGGGCGCGCGCCTGGGCCAGACCCTGGCCCCGTAGCACCACGCGCAGCGCTGTGGCCCCTCGTTCACGACCGGCGAGGGGCCACAGTCACGTACGGACGGACGGGCGGACGCGCATCAGCCGGACGCGAATCGGCGCCACCCGTGATGATTGAGCAAACCCCTTGCGACGTGCCTGTGAGAGTTCGAAGGAACCGCCCCACAACCCGTAATGGTCCCTGCTCTCCGTGCGCTGTACCCGTACATGACCGCACCACAAGCCATACCCACAGCCACCAAGCCCGTGAAGCCCGCGCGTTGGGCCGCGGACACCGTCTCGATGCTCCGTGAGGGCGCCCGGCTCCGCCTCGACCACTCACCGCAGAGCCTGTGGGGCCTGGACCGCGTGATCGCGGAACTCCGCCGTGAACACCCGCCGTACGAGGCCGTCGCCCAGACGCTGCGCGGCTTCGGGGCGTACGCGGGCGAAGTCCTGGTCCGCGCGGGCGGCGCGACCTGGGAGGAGCACAACGGCGACCACTGGATCCGCACCCCCGACGGCCGCCTCTGGGACCCCATCGCCGAGGCCCGCCGCGGCTTCGAGTCGGACGGCTCCCTGCGCCTCCTGTGCAGGGACGCCCTGGGCGTCTGAAGGGCCCGCCCCGGCCCCCGCACCCTCCTGCGCCCGCCCCCTCGGGCCCTCCTACACCCGCCCCCGCGCCCGCCGCGACACCGCCGCGCGCAGGACCCTGCGGCCCTCCGTCGACACCTCGAAGGCCCGGCGCAGGCCGCCCGCCGACGTGTCGTGGGTGGCGGCGAGGAGCTCCAGGATCCTTACCTGGCGGCGGAGTTCGCCCGCGGCCAGCGGCCCGTCCCCGCCCGGCGCGTGCGCCGTGTCGAGCAGCCGGTGCACCTGCAGGGCCGCCACCGAGCAGGCGTCGGCCCAAGCGCGCACCCCCTCGGCGGACGGGGTTTCGGGGGCGGCGCCCAGCATGCGCAGGACCAGGTCGGTCGCCTCGTCGTCGGTGTCGGCGATCGGGTAGGCGGCCCGCGCCCGCGCCAGGCACGCGCCCCAGTCGGCGCCCTGCTCAAGGCTCGCCCACAGCGGCCTGAGCACTTCCTCGTCCCGTCCGCCGAGCAACGGCAGGCACCGGTCGAGGCAGGCCAGGCCACTGGCGGCCAAGTCACGTTCATCGGCCTGAGCGATCAGTTCCACCAGGCTCATAGGGGTCGCCTCCCGTTGCGGACGCATCACTTCCTGTTACTGCGTTCCGATGGCTGGAAACGTCACTCGCCCGGGATGCCGAGCCGGTCGAGGAACCGGAAGAAGAGGAGTTCCGCCGAGGGTTCGGCGGGCCCGGTGAGAACGGCGACCAGATCCGCGGCCGCCGCGGGAACGCACCCCGCCTCCTGCGCCCAGTCCACCGCCCGCTCGGCCGCGTCCCTCGGCGGCAGGAACAGGTCGTCCGGCTCCTTGTCGTCGCCGGCGAGAAATCCGGCCATGGCATCGCGCGCCAGGCACGCGTTCCACGCCCCGCTCTCCGGACCCGCCGCCTCCACGGCCACGCACTCGCTGTTCATCACGAACCCGAACAGCGCGGGCGCCCCCGTGTCCTGCGCGAGCTTGCTCATGGAGCCGACCTCCGGCACGGCGGCCTCCCAGATCTGCCAGCCGCCCGGCCGCCGTTCATGAAGGGAGAGCCCTTCGCGTACGCCGCTCAACGCGTCGAGATCGGCCAGCTGCCGGTCACTGCGCGCGACGATGTAATACCCCCAGAAGCCCATGTCCGCTTCCCCCTTGCCCCCTAGACGGCTCTCGGCTCTCCGAGTGAATCCAACACATCTGCAAGGGAGTTCGCCACCCATAACGCGCAGATCATGGCCGTGAAGCACCAGAGGTCAGACGGCGCCCGGCACGGGCTCCTGCTCCGCGAGGCGCCGCACCTTGTCCTCCTGCATCCGCACGAGACGCCGCACCCACAGCACGGCGAGGGCGGCGGCGACGAGATCGAGGGCGTCGGTGGCCATGATGACGGCGAGGGAGAACCGCATTTCGCCCAGGGTCATGACTTCCAGATACGGAGTCCTGCCGTACCTGGACACGAGGAAGCTCAGCAGCCACGCCGCCCACCACCAGTTGATCAGCGCGGCGGAGATCCGGCGGGATCCGACGGTGCTCGCCTCCCAGATGTCGAGGGCGATACGGCGCGGGAACCAGAGGTTGACCACCGGCACGATCCAGCTCCACACCACCCAGGCGCGCTTCTTCGCGTGGTACTCGGGCGCGAAGAGCTCGGCGTTGACCCGGACGCGGTGCAACCAGATCACGAACACGACGGCGGTCGCGAGGAGGAGGTACAGCTGCGCCATGCCGACCACCGTGTACACCGTGCCGGTCCCGTCCACCTCACTGGCGGAGGCGGAGGCGGAGGCGGCGTCGAGCCGGGTCGCCACTTCGTACATCCGGAAACCCGACCACAGCGCGAACAGATCGACGCAGACGTGCACGCACAGCATCACGACGACGGCCGTCGAAAGCCCCGCCGACGAGCGATACGACGACAGCGACGGTGGTGCCACAGGCATGACGGACACAGGAAACCCCCCACGGGTTCGGACAACGCGATGGTTCGCCGTCGGCTGCGCAGAACACGCGGGCGGGCCGTCCCTCCCCAGGACGGCCCGCCCGCAAGCAGCTCGGCCAGCGGAACTTATGCGCTTGCGGCCCGGACGTCCACAGCATTTCGGCCATTCACCGAACAGTCCGAAGTGTCCGCCCGCACCGGAAGGCGCATCCGCTCAGCCCAGCTTCTTCGCCAGATCCTCGAACTCCCGCCAGGACAGCGCCGGTTTCCGCTCGTCCCACACCTTCTGCGCCAGCGCCCGCAACGGCAGCCTGATGCCGGCCGCCACCTGGTCCTGGGTCTGCGAACCCGCCAGGTCGCACCACACCGCGAGCCGCCCGCCCAGGATCTGCGCGTCGTACTTCTCCGGGACCGGCTTGCTGCCGCGTACGACGAGCGGCGTCCACTCCTCGTAGATGCGCTGGCCCGTGGGGTAGCGGAAGGTGTTGGGCTGGCCGAGGACGTAGTAGAGGTACTCGTCGTTGAGGTTCACCAGCTTGCGGCCCGCGCTCAGATACTCCACGGGCTCACGCGCCGAGTACTCCTTGCCGGTCCAGTACTCGATCTCGATGTCCTCGTCCGCCTTGACGGTGCCGCCGCGGAAGAACCCGTCGTTCCAGGCCTTCAGCTTCTTGCCGGTCGGACGGACCGTCTCCGCCCGGTCGTTGAGCCACCCGGTCGCGAGGTCCTGCACCTTCGCCGCGCCCCCGTACTTCTGCTGCGCGGCCCGGACGAGCTGGGGGTACGAGGCCTCCGGGTCCGGCACCATCAGGGCGCGGTACTCATCGGCGCCCAGATGCCAGTAACGGCCGGGGAAGAGCTCCGCGTACTCCTCCAGGAGCTCGTCGACGATCCGTGCCGCACCCGGCTTGGAGATGTCGACGGCACCGCGCGACGGCACCCCGCGCGTGTCCCGCAGCTGCAGATCGGGATGCGCCTTGATCACCGCGCCCAAGTGGCCCGGCGAGTCAATCTCCGGCACGACGGTGATGTGCAGCTGCCCGGCCAGCTTCACGATCCGCCGCACCTCCGCCTTCGACAGGCGCTCCTGCGACACCACTTCGGGGTGCGAGTCGGACTCGATACGGAAGCCCTGGTCGTCGGAGAAGTGCAGGCCCAGCTGGTTGTACTTGAGGTCGGCGAGCTCACGCACCCGCTCCTCGATCCACTCGGCCGAGAAGTGCTTGCGCGCGGTGTCGAGCATGAACCCGCGCTGCGGCTTGGCGGGCGCGTCCCGCACGACACCCTCGGGCGCCGTGCCGTCGGCGCGCACCATCTGCTTGAGCGTGCGGGTGCCGTAGAAGACCCCGGCGTCGTCGGTGGCCGCGATGCGTACGCGCCGGTCGCTCACATCCAGCGAGTACGCCTCGGCACCCGCCTTGCCCGAGGTGAGGGCCAGCTCCACATCACCCGCCTTCGCCTTCGCGCCCTGCGCGTACCGCAGCTCCAGCTCACCGGCGAGCAGCCGCGCCTCGTCGGCCAGTACGTCCGCGTCCTGGCGGGCGACGACGACCCGGCCCTCGGGCGAGGGCTGCCAGCCGGGACCGCGGGCCGCCCTGTGCTCGGCGACCGCCGGAATCGTCCGCGGCGCCTTGGACAGGGGGTAGCTCCGGCTCGGGCTCGGCTCGGCGGAGGTCGCGGGCGGACTGTCGTCGGCGCGGTCCGCACCGCCGCCGCCCGGCCCGCCGCCGGGCCAGAGCGCCACGGCGAGCACCACGGCCCCGCCGGCCACGACGCCGCCGGCGGCGATCATCCCCTTGCGCCCGGCGCGGCCGTCGCCCCCGCCGCCCCCGGCCGTGGACCCGTGCCGCCCGGTCACCGTCCCACCGCCCCGGCCACTGCCTCGGCCCGCCGCCGCCGCGCCGTCACCGCACGCACCGTCGCCACCGTCACACCCGCACTGGGTTCGGCCGCGGCCACGTCACCGGGGACGCCCACGCCGAAGATCATCCGCATCACGGCAGCAACCTCCCACGCGGAACGGAGTTTTGGCCTCGCATTCGTCCCCGTCGTCCACCACACGTTCCGAAACTCTCCCGTCCGGGTGAAATTCGTGCATCCGTCGGACAGCTCCCATCACGCGTCGATAGCGTGACGTCACTCCCCCACCTTCTTCCTCCGCTCTCCCTGTCGTCACGCCGTCGGCCACAGTCGTCGGAACAGCCTCACCGAGGAGCGCACGCTGCCCACGCCCCTGCCACCCCGAGCCCCGCGACCGCCCGAGCATGTCGCCATACCGGTCCAGGGGCGCGGCCCCGCCGCCGCACCCACCGTGCACCGCGGGCTCGAGCTCTTCAACCGCGCACCGGCGGCCACCGCGCGCGGCCACCTGCTGACCTGCTGCGCCGCACACCAGTGGGCCGGGCGGCTCACCACCCACCGCCCGTACCCCGACCTGGACTCCGCCCTCGCCGCCGCCGACGAGGCGAGTTACGACCTGGCGCCCACCGATCTCGTCGAGGCCCTCGCCGCCGAGCAGCCGCACGGCCCGCACCCGCTGGGCGTCCCGCCCGCCGCGCTCACCGCACTGCGGGCCGCGCACGCCGCGTACGAAAGCCGCTTCGGCCATGTCTTCGTCATCGCCCTCGACGGCTACCGCCCGGACGAACATCTCGACCAGACCCTCGCGGGACTGCGCGGCCGCCTCGGCAACGCGCCCGAGGAGGAACGCGTCATCGCCGCCGACGAACTGCGCCGCGTGGCCCGCGCCCGCCTGGCCCAGCTCCTCGCGCGGCTGGGTGAGCCGGCCGCCGAGAAAGCCGAGAAATCGCGGGAATTTCCGGATTCCGGCCCCACTGATAGCCCGTACGTGCCTGTTTGATCACACCTGACGACCCCGCGCGGGCGTACCGACACTTGGTCGATACGATGACGGACGGCCGGTGGACCGTACCCGGCCGGGCCTGACCGACAACAAGCCGGCCGGCCCCAATCCCCGCTCCCGGAGGGTTCTTCCGTGCCGGCTGGAACGCTGTACCGCGGCCGGGAAGGAATGTGGTCCTGGGTGGCTCACCGAGTCACCGGCGTCCTCATCTTCTTCTTCCTGTTCGTACACGTCCTCGACACCGCTCTCGTCCGCGTCTCCCCCGAGGCGTACGACGACGTCGTGGCCACCTACAAGACGCCCCTTGTCGCACTCCTCGAGTACGGCCTGGTCGCGGCCATCCTCTTCCACGCGCTCAATGGCCTGCGCGTCGTCGCCGTCGACTTCTGGTCGAAGGGCGCGCGCTACCAGAAGCAGATGCTGTGGACCGTCATGGCCGTCTGGTTCGTCCTGATGGTCGGCGCCCTCTACCCCGTGCTCGGCCACGCCGTCCGCGCAGTCTTCGGGAGCTGACGCCCTATGTCCGCTGAGACCACTTCCGCCAGCACCGCCGGCACCTCCGTCGACGAGGTGACGCTCTACGACGTGGACAACCCCGCTCCCGTCATCGAGCCGCCGCGCAAGCGCACCAAGAAGACGCCGAAGGCGACCCGCGGCAACTTCGAGATGTACGGCTGGCTGTTCATGCGCCTGTCCGGCATCGTCCTGGTCGTCCTCGTCCTCGGCCACCTGCTGATCCAGCTGGTGCTCGACGGCGGCGTCAGCAAGATCGGCTTCGCGTTCGTGGCCGGCCGCTGGGCCTCGCCGTTCTGGCAGGCCTGGGACCTGATCATGCTCTGGCTCGCCATGCTGCACGGCGCCAACGGCCTGCGCACGATCATCAACGACTACGCGGAACGGGACAACACCCGCTTCTGGCTCAAGATGCTGCTGTACACCGCCACGGTGTTCACCGTCCTTCTGGGCACGCTGGTGATCTTCACCTTCGACCCGAACATCCGCTAGGCCCCGGGGCTGAGGTAACCACTCATGAAGATCCACAAGTACGACACCGTCATCGTCGGCGCCGGCGGCGCCGGCATGCGCGCCGCCATCGAGGCGACGAAGCGCAGCCGCACCGCGGTGCTCACCAAGCTCTACCCCACGCGTTCCCACACGGGCGCGGCGCAGGGCGGCATGGCCGCCGCGCTCGCCAACGTGGAGGAGGACAACTGGGAGTGGCACACCTTCGACACGATCAAGGGCGGCGACTACCTGGTCGACCAGGACGCCGCCGAGATCCTCGCGAAGGAAGCCA
The DNA here is from genome assembly GCF_042665355.1 of Streptomyces monticola. Lineage (NCBI taxonomy): Bacteria > Bacillati > Actinomycetota > Actinomycetes > Kitasatosporales > Streptomycetaceae > Streptomyces > Streptomyces monticola. Next base: position 66,337 of record NZ_JBHTCF010000011.1, read on the forward strand.
TCGACGCGGTCCTGGACCTCGAGAAGATGGGCCTGCCGTTCGGCCGTACGCCCAAGGGCGAGATCGACCAGCGACGTTTCGGCGGTCACTCCCGCAACCACGGCGAGGCTCCGGTCCGCCGTGCGTGCTACTCGGGCGACCGCACCGGCCACATGATCCTCCAGACGCTGTACCAGAACTGCATCAAGGAAGGCGTGGAGTTCTTCAACGAGTTCTACGTCCTCGACCAGCTCATCGTCGAGGAGGACGGCGTCAAGAAGAGCGCCGGCGTCGTCGCGTACGAGCTGGCCACCGGCGAGATCCATGTCTTCCAGGCGAAGGCCGTGATCTACGCGTCCGGCGGCACCGGCAAGTTCTTCAAGGTGACCTCCAACGCGCACACCCTCACCGGTGACGGCCAGGCGGCCTGCTACCGGCGCGGACTGCCGCTGGAGGACATGGAGTTCTTCCAGTTCCACCCGACCGGCATCTGGCGCATGGGCATCCTTCTCACGGAAGGCGCCCGTGGTGAGGGCGGCATCCTCCGTAACAAGGACGGCGAGCGCTTCATGGAGAAGTACGCGCCGGTCATGAAGGACCTCGCGTCCCGTGACGTCGTCTCCCGCGCCATCTACACCGAGATCCGTGAGGGCCGCGGCTGCGGTCCCGAGGGCGACCACGTCTACCTCGACCTGACGCACCTGCCGCCGGAGCAGCTGGACGCCAAGCTCCCGGACATCACCGAGTTCGCGCGTACGTACCTCGGCATCGAGCCCTACACGGACCCGATCCCGATCCAGCCCACCGCGCACTACGCCATGGGCGGCATCCCGACCAACGTCGAGGGTGAGGTCCTCGCGGACAACACCACCGTCGTGCCCGGCCTGTACGCGGCGGGCGAGGTGGCCTGTGTCTCCGTCCACGGCGCCAACCGCCTGGGCACCAACTCGCTGCTCGACATCAATGTCTTCGGCAAGCGCTCCGGCATCGCCGCCGCCGAGTACTCCGCGAAGTCCGACTTCGTCGAACTCCCGGAGAACCCGGCCCAGTTGGTGCAGGAGCAGGTCGAGCGCCTGCGTGACTCCACGGGCACCGAGAGCGTGTCGGTGATCCGCAAGGAGCTGCAGGACACCATGGACGCCAACGTCATGGTGTTCCGCACCGAGCAGACCATCAAGACGGCGGTCGAGAAGATCGGCGAGCTGCGCGCCCGCTACAAGAACGTGTCCGTCCAGGACAAGGGCAAGCGCTTCAACACCGACCTCCTGGAGGCCATCGAGCTGGGCAACCTGCTCGACCTGGCCGAGGTCATGGCCGTGTCCGCGCTCGCCCGCAAGGAGTCCCGCGGCGGTCACTACCGCGAGGACTTCCCCAACCGCGACGACGTGAACTTCATGCGCCACACCATGGCGTACCGCGAGGTCACCGACGACGGCCAGGACCAGATCCGGCTCGACTACAAGCCGGTCGTCCAGACCCGCTACCAGCCGATGGAGCGTAAGTACTGATGGCAACCCCCGTACTGGACAAGGTCGAGGCCGAATCCGCCGCCTCGCCGTACATCACGGCCACGTTCCGGATCCGCCGCTTCAACCCGGAGATCTCGGACGAGGCGACCTGGGAAGACTTCCAGGTGGAGATCGACCCGAAGGAGCGCGTCCTCGACGCCCTCCACAAGATCAAGTGGGACCTGGACGGTTCGCTGACCTTCCGGCGCTCCTGCGCGCACGGCATCTGCGGCTCCGACGCGATGCGGATCAACGGCCGGAACAGGCTCGCCTGCAAGACGCTGATCAAGGACATCAACCCGGAGAAGCCCATCACGGTCGAGGCCATCAAGGGCCTGACGGTCCTCAAGGACCTGGTCGTGGACATGGAACCGTTCTTCCAGGCGTACCGCGACGTGATGCCGTTCCTCATCACCGAGGGCAACGAGCCGACGCGTGAGCGTCTGCAGTCCCCCGAGGACCGCGAGCGCTTCGACGACACGACCAAGTGCATCCTGTGCGCCGCGTGCACGTCCTCGTGCCCGGTGTTCTGGAACGACGGGCAGTACTTCGGCCCGGCCGCGATCGTCAACGCGCACCGCTTCATCTTCGACTCGCGCGACGAGGCCGGCGAGCAGCGCCTGGAGATCCTCAACGACCGTGACGGCGTGTGGCGTTGCCGCACCACCTTCAACTGCACGGACGCCTGCCCGCGCGGTATCGAGGTCACGAAGGCGATCCAGGAAGTCAAGCGCGCCCTGATCACGCGCCGCTTCTGAGGCACACGTACGTCTCTGTACGTACCTGTACGCACACCAAGGCCCCGTCTCCCCTCCGGGAGGCGGGGCCTTGTGCGTGCCCGGGTTTCACCGTGCCCGGGTTTCACCGTGCCCGGGTTTCACCGGGCTCGGGTTTCACCGTGCCCGGGCTTCGCTGTGCCCGGGTTTCACCGTGCCCGGGCTTCGCTGTGCCCGGCCTCCGGAAGTATGGCGTCTTTGGCGCTTAATCTGACGGTATGTCACTTTCACTGCTCGGCTTCGACAACATCCTGCTCCCCGTGGGCGACCTGGGCGAGGCCGTGGACTTCTACGAGCGGGCGGGATTCCCGCTCGCCTTCCGTCTCGACGAGGCGGGTATCGCCATCCTGAAGGTGGGCGACGAGACACCCGGCGTGCTCCTTCGCCAGGAGGACGGCCTCTCCCCGCGCCCGCCCGGCGCCTGGTCGCCGCGCATCTGGCTGGAGGTCGAGGACGCCCGCGCCACCGCCGGGCACCTCGCCGGCGCCGGCTTCGCACCCGACCCGCCGTTCTCCGTCTCGACGGGCTGGACCGTCGAACTGGCCGACCCCTGGGGGAACATCGTCGGCTTCACGGACTACCTGAAGCGCCCCTCCCTCGCCCGGAAGGCGACCGCCGCCACTTCGGCTTGAACGCGTTCAAAAATAAGTCTACAGTCCATGACAACAGCTTTTGAACACGTTCAAAGAACGGTTCGAGAAGGGGCGGGATCATGGACCTCACAGTCCTCGCGTACGTCGTCTACCTGGCCGTCAGCATCGGCCTCACCGTCTGGGTCGCACGCACCCTCAGCCGCAACGGCCGGATCTTCCTCGCCGACGTCCTGCACGGCAACGAGAAGCTCGCGGACGCCGTCAACCACCTCCTGGTCGTCGGCTTCTACCTGGTCAACCTCGGCTTCGTCGCGCTGTACCTGAGCGGCGACGAGGAGATCGGCAACGCCCGCGCGGTGTTCGAGGCCCTGTCGGTGAAGCTCGGCGTCGTCCTGCTCGTCCTCGGCGTGATGCACCTCGGCAACGTCTGGGTGCTCAACAAGATCCGCCGCCGGGGCATCATGGAGCGCGAGCAGGTGCCGCCGGTGCCGGCCCAGGGATTCAGCGGTGAGCAGGGCGCGTGGGCCACGCCCACCGGGGCCTGAGACATGACCGCCGCCACCGCCGCCGGCCGGGACGCGCACCGCGTCCCGGTCCGCCGGCTCACCGTCCTGTACGACCCCGACTGTCCGCTGTGCGCCCACATACGCCAGTGGCTCGGCCGGCAGCGCCAGTTGGTGCCGCTCGACCTGGTACCGGCCGACCGCGATGAGGCCCGCCGGCGCTTCCCCGGCCTCGATCACGCGGCCACCCTCGACGAGATCACCGTCGTCGGCGACGGCGGGCAGATCTACCGCGGCCCCGCCGCCTGGGTCGTGGTCCTCTGGGCGCTCGCCGAGCACCGGCCCCTCGCCCACCGGCTCTCCACCCCGGCCGGGGCGCGGCTCGCCCGCGGCGCGGCCCTCGCCGCCGCCAAGTGGCGCACGGGGCACAAGTCCGTCGGCTGGGGCGGCGGGGTCTACCGCACGGCGGACGGCTGGACGTACGACCCGCAGCAGGGCTGGAGACGGGATATGGCGCAGGGCTCCTCGCCGGCCTGTACCGACGGCGCCTGCGGCAGTCGTTAGGCTCTGTCATCGTGCCAGCGACGAACGACGAAGGACCGCCGCCCTCCGACGGCCGGTCCCCCGCCCCCGCCAAGAGCGAGCAGACCCGCACCCTGATCCTGGAGACGGCGATGCGCCTGTTCCAGGAGCGGGGCTACGACAAGACCACGATGCGGGCCATCGCCAAGGAGGCGGGGGTGTCCGTCGGCAACGCGTACTACTACTTCGCCGGCAAGGAACACCTCATCCAGGGGTTCTACGACCGGATCGCCACCGAGCACCAGGCGGCGGTCCGGCCGGTCCTGGACCGTGAGACCGATCTGGAGGCACGGCTCGCCGGGGTGCTTCGCTGCTGGCTGGAGATCGCCGCGCCGTACCACGAGTTCGCGTCCCAGTTCTTCAAGAACGCCGCCGACCCGGAGTCGCCGCTCAGCCCGTTCTCTGCCGAGTCGGAGCACGCGCGCGAGGCGGCCATCGACATCCACCGGGAAGTGCTGTCCGGCTCCAAGGCCAAGGTGCCCGACGAACTGGCCCAGATCCTCCCGGAGTTGATGTGGCTCTCCCAGATGGGCCTCGTCCTGTACTGGGTCTTCGACCGCTCGGCCGGCAGCAGACGCAGCTACGGCCTCGCCGCGCGCGGCGCCCGGCTCACCGCGCGCGGTGTGGCGCTCGCCCGCTTCCGGGTGCTGCGCCCGCTGGTCCGTGAAGTGCACGAGCTGTTCTCCGACTTCCTGCCGGGGATGACCAACGCCGAACCCGCCGAACCCGCCGAACCCGCCGAGCCCGCCCGGCCCGCCGCCGCCGAGCGGAAGCCCTGAGAGCCGGGCCGGGCCCGTGTTTGCGGTCAGTTCACGGCGTCCACCTCGTCGTCGGCCAGCTCCAAGTCGAACGCCAGCGGCCGCTCACCGACCATGACATGACGGGCGCGCGGGGTGTGGTGGGGGGACGAGGCCGCCAGGAGGTACGAGCCGGGGGCCGGGGCCGCGAGGGCGTACGAGCCGTCGGCGCGTGAGGTCACCCGGTCCAGCTGGCGGCCGCCCTTGGAGACCAGCGTGAGCACCGCGCCCGCCACCGGCTCCCCGCGGGGGGTGCGGATGAAGCCGTGCACGGCCGAGGCGGCGGGAGCGGGGGCCGAGGCCGCGGGAGTGAGGGCCGAGGCCGCTGGGTGCGTGGCGGTCCGGGGCCCGGGCAGCTCGACGCCCGCGCCCTCGGGGGACGGCGCCACGGCGGCCTCTTCCGCGTGGTCCTTCGGCTCCACCGCCAGCTGCGGCAGCCACCGGTCGAGCCACCCCGGCAGCCACCAGTTGGAGCGGCCGAGAAGCTGCATCGCCGCCGGCACCAGGGCCGTACGCAGGATGAAGGCGTCGAGCGCCACCGCCGCGGCCAGGCCGATGCCCGCCATCGCGCCCTCCATGTCGCCGCTCAGGACGAACGCCGAGAAGACACAGATCATGATCAGGGCCGCGCAGTTGATGACCCGGCTGGTCTCGGCAAGGCCCACCCGGACCGCGCGCGCGTTGTCCTGCGTATGCACCCACTCCTCGTGCATACGGCTGACCAGGAACACCTGGTAGTCCATCGACAGGCCGAACAGCAGCGAGAGCATGATCACCGGCAGGAACGCCGTGATCGGGCCCTCCTTGCCGATGCCGAGCGCCTGCGCGCCCCAGCCCCACTGGAAGACCGCGACCAGGACGCCGAAGGACGCGGCCGCGGCGATCAGATTCATCAGGCCCGCCGTCAGCGGGACCACCACCGAACGGAAGGCGATCATCAGAAGCAGAAAGCCCAGGCCGATGATCGCGCCCACGAAGTACGGCAGACGCTCGCCCGTGACCGCCGCGAAGTCCTTGAAGACGGCGGTGATCCCGCCGACGTGGGTGTCCGTGCCGGCCGCCGGGATGACATCGGCGCGCAGGCGGTCGATCAGGTCGTCCGTCGCCTCGGACTGCGGTGAGCTGGTCGGCACGACCTGGATGAGGGAGATACGGGAGTCCGGCGGGGTCGGCAGTTCGGCAGCCCCGGCCACGCCGTCCGTGGCACGGACGCGCTTCAACAGGCCCTTGATGTCACCCTGTTGGCTGCCTTCACCGGCCTCACCGGCCTCTCTGGCCTCTCTGGCCTCTCTGGCCTCTCCGACTTTGCTGACCAGCTGCAGCGGGCCGTTGAAGCCCGGCCCGAAGCCCTCGGCGAGCAGGTCGTAGGCCTTCCTGGTCGTCGTCGACTCCTGGTGGTTGCCCTGGTCCGTGGCGCCGAGGCGGAGCGAGAGGACCGGCACCGCCAGGGCCGCCATCACCACGACGGCGAGCAGCGCGACCGGCCTCGGCCGCTTCTGGACGTACGCCGACCAGCGCGCCGCCGCGCCGCCCGCCTCCGCCGGCTCGGGTCCCTGCGCGGCCAGGCGGCGCCGCTGCCGGCGGCTCAGGACGCGCATACCGAGCAGTCCGAGCAGCGCGGGCAGGAGGGTGATCGCGGCGAGCACGCTGAGCACGACGGTCAGCGAGGTGGCGATCACCACGCCGTCCAGGAACCGCATGTTCATCACGAGCATCCCGGCGAGCGCGATACAGACCGTGCCGCCCGCGAACAGCACCGCGCGGCCCGAGGTGTTGAGGGAGACCTCCGCCGACTCCTCGGGGTCCACGCCGCGCAGGATGGTGCGGCGGTGCCGGGTCACGATGAACAGCGCGTAGTCGATGCCGACGCCGAGGCCGATCAACGAGCCGAGCAGCGGCGCGACTTCGGGCACATCGGTGACATGGCTGAGCAGCGCGGTGCCCGTCATGCCGAGACCCACGCCGAACACCGCGACGACGATCGGCAGAAGCATCGCGAAGAACGAGCCGAACGCCAGGAACAGCACCACGGCGGCCGCCGCGACCCCGACCAGCTCCGCGATCCCGGCCGGCGGCTCCTGCGCACGGGAGATCGCCTGGCCGCCCAACTCCACCTGCAGATCGTCCCGTTCGGCCGCCTTCGCGATGTCGACGACCTTCGCGACGAGCTCCTGCTCCACGCCGTTGGCCTGCTCGCCGAAGGTCATCCGGGCATAGGCGATCCGCCCGTCCTCGCTGATCTGGGCGGCGCCGCCCTTCGCGTAGGGCGAGGAGACATCGCCCACGCCCTTGAGGTCCGCGATCTCCTTCAGTGCGGGCCCGATGCGCTCGCGGACGTCCTCGGCGCGCACGGACCCCTCGTCCCCGACCCGCCACACCACGGTGTCCTGGTCCCCGGCGCTCTCCGGGAAGGCCGCGGCCATCCGGTCGTAGGCACGCCTGGAGTCGGTGTCCGGGAGACTGAACACGTTCGCGTAGTCCGTGCCCGCCGCGCTGCCCGCGGCGCCCGCCCCGAGCAGCGCACCCACCCACAGCAACAGGACCACGATGCGGTGCCGGCAGCACCACCGTGCCAATGCGGCCACGATCTCCGCCCCCTTCGTCGGTACGCCCGTACAACGAGCGCCCCGATGCCGAGGACATGAGTGCCGCGGGTCCCGGTCACGAAGAAGGGGAGGTACGGGCCGCGGCCGCCGCCGTCACCTCCCTGCCGCCCCGCCCCCCACAAGGACCCACACCGTCTTGCCGTACCGGCCCCGCTGCCACACCCCCCAGGCGTTCGCCACGGACTCGACCAGGCGCAGGCCGCGGCCGTCGTCGTGACCCGCGGTGGTGGCGCCGCCGAGCCCGACCAACAGGCCCGGTCCCGCCCGCAGTTCGGGCCCCGCGCCGGACTCGTCGGAGACCTCGATGAAGCACGAACCGTCCGCGAGCACCGTCACGGCGACCTCGAACTCCCGCTCCGTCAAAGGCCCGCCCCGTACGAGCAGCGTGGCGAGCTCCGACACGAGCAGCACGGCGTCGGCGACCGTACCGCCGGCGTCCGTGTGCCCCCAGGCCACCATGTGGTCGCGTACCCGAAGCCGGGCAAGGCCCACGGACGCCGGATGCCGCGGCAGCCGGAAGGCTTCGCGTCTGAGCACCGCCCCGCCACCTCCCCCGGATCCCCGCAGTTGCACACGCGTTCGGCACACGATGCTGCGGTGTGGAGGCGAGTGATGCCAATGGGACGGGTGCGCGGCGACGGCTTCCGGCCGCTCCCTGTGGCGTCAGATCCAGCCGAGTTCCCAGACCCGGAAGGCGCCCGTGCCGTCCGACAGATACTGGCCGCCCGAGATGTCCTGGCCGCTGAGCACGTACTCCTTGCGCTGCCACAGCGGCACCAGCGGCACATCGCGGGCCACGATGTCCTGCAGCCTGCGGAAGTCTTCGGTCGACCTGCCGCGGTCGTCGTAGCGCTGACTGGCCAGAATGAGACGGTCCACGTCCGGGTTCCGGTAGCCGTTCTTGAGTGTGCCGCCGGAGCCCACGAGCGGCGCGGCGTAGGTATCGGGGTCCGGGAAGTCGGGGAACCAGCCGACGGCGTACGCGTCGAAGTCGCCCTTGGCGTACCCCGCCTGGAACGCCGACCACTCGTAGTACGCGGTGTCCACCTCGAAGAGACCCGACTTCTCCAGCTGCTTCTTCAGGAGCGCGGCCTCGGCCGTGGTCGCCGAGCCCCGCGAGTACGCGAAGGAGAGCCGGACCGGAAGCCGCGCCCCCGCCTCCCGCAGCAGCCGCTCCGCGCGGGCGCGGTCGGGCTGCGGGTAGGTGTCGAAGAAGGACACGGTGTGCCCCGTGATCCCGCTCGGCACCAGCGAGTACAGCGGCTCCACCGTCCCGTGGTAGGTCCGTTCGGCCAGCTCCCCGCGGTCGACGAGCGCGGCGACGGCCTGCCGCACCCGCCGGTCGTGCAGCGGCGAACCCTTGCGGGTGTTGAGCACGAGGTTGCGGATCTCCGCGCTGCCGACCTCGGTGACCCGGATGTCCTTGCTCGCCGGTGACAGGCTCGCGACCAGGGCGGGCGGCAGCTGCCGCGCGGCGACGTCGAGCCGGCCCGCATCCCAGGCCTCGGCGAGCGCCGCGGAGTCCTTGTAGTAACGCAGCACGGCGGGGCTCGCGTTCCCGCGGTCGGCGCCCCGGTAGCGGGAGTTGGGCCGCAGCTCGGCGCGCTCGCCCTTGCTGTAGGAGGCCAGGGTGTACGGGCCCGTGCCGTCGACGCGGGTGCCGGTGCGCAGCGCGTCGTCCGGGTACTTGGTGCGGTCCACGATGGACGCGGCGCCGGTGGCGAGCTTGTGCGGGAAGGTCGCGTCGGGGGCGGCCAGGCGGAAGGTGACGGTGCGCCCCGCGGCCTCGACGGTGCGAAGGCCGCCGAACAGCGGGGCCGGGCCGACCTCGGCGTGGATCTTGCGCAGCCGGTCGAAGGAGTGCTTCACGTCCCGCGCGGTGACGGCCCGTCCGCTCGGGAAGGACAGACCGGTGCGCAACGTGCAGCGGTACGTCATGGCCTTCGGGCCGATGAACCCGCAGCGCTCGGCCGCGTCGGGCACCGGCTCGACCCCGCCCGGCTCGAAGGTGAGCAGTGTCTGGAACACATTGCTGTAGAGCGCCCAGGACCCGGCGTCGTACGCACCGGCCGGGTCTAGCGACGTCACCGCGTCCGTCGTCCCCACCGTGATCGTCCGCTCCGCGTCACCGCCCGCGGGAAGCAGTTGCCAGGCACCCGCTCCCGCCGTCGCGAGCACCACGAGCATCGCAAGGATCCGCCAGCCCACCGACCGCATGTGTCCCTCCCCAGTGACGCACGTCACCCAATCAGAGACGGTCCAGAGGAGGAAGTAGGGAGGCAAGAGACGATAAGAAAGACGGTTTCCGGACCGATCCGTTCAGACCCGGTCGGGCAGGGAACGTGGGTTCAGGCCTGCTTCGAGGCCAGGGTCACCACGGTGATGTCGGACTCCGCCCCCACCCGCACCGGCGGCCCCCAGGCACCGGCGCCCCGCGTCACGTACAGCTGGGTGTCGCCGTACTGCTCAAGCCCGGCGAGGGTCGGATTGGCCAGGCCCGCGATGATGTTGCCCGGCCACATCTGGCCGCCGTGGGTGTGCCCGGACAGCTGCAGGCCGACGCCGTGCCGTACCGCGTCGTGGATCACTACGGGCTGGTGGGCGAGCAGCACCGAGGCCCGTGCCGGATCCCGGTCGCCGAGCGCCCTGCCGAAGTCGGGGCCCTGCCCCTCGCTCTCCCCCTGCACGTCGTTGACGCCGGCGAGATCGAAGCCGGCGATCTCCACCCGCTCGTTCTGCAGCGGCCTGAGCCCCAACTCCCTTACGTGGTCGATCCACTGCTCGGCGCCGGAGAAGTACTCGTGGTTGCCGGTGACGAAGAACGACCCGTGCCGCGCCCTGAGCTGCGCGAGCGGCTCGGCGGCGACCCCGAGGTCCGCGACGCTGCCGTCGACCAGATCCCCGACCACGGCGACGAGATCCGGCTGTGCGCCGTTGATCGCGTCCACGATCCGCTGGGTGTGCCCGCGCCCCAGGATCGGCCCGAGGTGGATATCGCTGACGACGGCGATCCGGAAGCCGTGCGCACCGCGCGGCAGCTTGGCCAGCGGCACGGTCACGGCCTTGACCTGAGGACCGCGCAGCACGCCGTAAGTGCCGTATCCGACGGTGGCGAGCGCGGCCGTGGCGGCGGCGCCGCCGACGATCCGGGAGACGAAGAGGCGTCGCGAAGGGGCCGGTTCGCCCTCGCCGGGGCCGGTCTCCGGCACCGTCGCACCACCCCGCGCGGGACCGGCGCCCTCGGCGCCGCCGCGTGCACCGTCCGCACCGCCGACGGTCACGGGCTCGGCCACGGGCTCGGGCTCGGCCTCCGGCACGACCGCCGCCTGCGCCGCCCCTGGCGCCGCCGCGTCCCGCCGGGCGAGCAGCCGCCGCAGCACGGGGCGCACGAACTCCCCCGCCAGCAGCGCGAGGACCAGATAGATGCTGATCGCCAGCCACATGTAGCCGGGCCAGGCGAGCACCTGCTGCACCGGGAACGGCGCCCCCGCACGCCCGCTGACGAACGCCGCCACCATCAGCAGCGGACCGGCCACGAACACCACGGTCCCGGCCCGCCTGGCACGCCCTCGCGGCGCGGTCGTGTCCCGTACGACCCGGCGCCACGCGTACCACTGCAGCCCTGCGAACGCGGCGACGACGCCGAGCGCCACCAGGACGAAGACCACGACCACGGCAGCAGCTCCCTATGACGTACGGCGCAGTGCACGCACTCCGCGGAACCCGATGACCCCTACAACCGTCCCCAAGACAAAGGACACCACCGCGAGCAGCAGATGAACCCAGAAGTACCCGGTCGGGTCACCGGCGTCGTCGAAGGCGAGCCCGCTTCCGTCCTTCCAGAGGTTCTTGACGAAAGTGATCCAGATGACCCAGCTCCAGACCCCGAAGGCGAGCAGGAACCAGGAGACAGGGCGGCTGAGCTTCATACGCTCAGTATCCCGACTCCCCCATCCGCACCGTCGCCGGGGTGGTGAGAGTGATGGTCTGAAGACACAGTCGGGCCCGCGGCGCGAGGGTGGCCGAAACCCCTGTACTTTCCTGACCGTGCCTGCCTTGACTGCATCTCTTCAGAGAGCGACCGCGGTAGCGGTTGTTTCCGCCACTTTGCTGACCATTTCTGCCACGGCGCCCGCCCTTGCCGATGACAAACCCGGCGGCAAGCCGGACAAGCCGAAGCCGCCCGCCTCGATGTCGACGGTCGGCGGCACCCAGCTCGGCAAGGCGGGCACCCAGGTCGATCTCAAGAACGGCGCCCCCGTCCTGCCCAAGGACGTCTCGGCCCGCTCGTGGATCGTGACGGACGCCGAGTCCGGTGATGTGCTCGCCGCGCACAACGCGCACTGGCGGCTGCCCCCGGCGAGCACCATGAAGATGCTCTTCGCAGATACGGTTCTGCCGAAGTTCCCGAAGACCCTGGAGCACAAGGTCGAGGACGCCGAGCTGAGGGGCATCGGCGCGGGCAGCAGCCTCGTCGGCGTCAAGGAGAACCAGACCTACTCGGTGCACGATCTCTGGCTCGGCGTCTTCCTGTGCTCCGGCAACGACGCCGTGCACGTCCTGTCCCATATGAACGGCGGCGTCGACAAGACCGTCAAGGACATGCAGCAGCACGCCGAGGAGCTGCAGGCACTCGACACCCATGTGGTCAGCCCGGACGGCTACGACGCCGCGGGCCAGGTCTCCTCGGCGTACGACCTCACGCTGTTCGCGCGCTCGGGCATGCAGAAGAAGGACTTCCGGGAGTACGCCGGCACCGCGACGGCCAAGTTCCCCGGCGAGCGCAAGGGCAAGAAGCGCGAGTCCTTCGACATCCAGAGCACCAACCGGCTCCTCACTGGCGCCGACGGCGTCACCCCGTACAAGGGCATCGCGGGCGTCAAGAACGGCTCCACCACCAACGCGGGCACCACCTTCACCGGGGTCGCCGAGCGCAACGGCAAGGTGCTGCTCGTCACCGTCATGAACCCCGACTCGGACGAGCACATGGCCGTCTACAAGGAGACGGCACGGCTGCTCGACTGGGGCTTCGCGGCCTCGGGCAAGGTCGCCCCGGTCGGTGAGCTGGTGCCGCCGAAGGGCCACGGCAGCGACGCCAAGGGCGCCCCGGCGCCCGCCAAGAGCGGCGGCGCCGCGCTGCAGAAGGCCGCCGCCGACGAGGAGTCGAGCGGTATCGGCATCGCCCTCGCGATCACCGGTGCGGCCCTCGCGCTGATCGGCGCCGGGGTGTTCCTCGTCAACCGCCGCTGGCCGCTGCCCGGCCTGGTGCGGCGGCTGCCCCGCCGCTGAGACCGCCGGTCCCGCCCTTTTCCTCCGAGGGGGCCGTGAAGTCGCCAGCCGGCTCCGCGGCCCCCTCGGCCGTATCCGCCGTCTCCGCGTCCTTGCTGGGCGTGGCCGTCCACGCGGCGCAGAACAGCAGCAGTTTCGCGGTGAAGTTGATCCACAGGAGCAACGCCACCGGGACCCCGAAGGCGCCGTACATCGACTTCGCGGCGACGCCCTTCATATAGCCGCCGAGCAGTGCCTTCAGCAGCTCGAAACCGACGGCGCCGATCAGTGCGGCGACCACCAGACGGCGCCGCTGCGGATGGACGCCGGGCAGCAGCGTGAGGACGTAGAGCAGGATCAGGAAGTCGGCGAGTACGGCGAGCGAGAACACCGCGGCGAGCAGCGGCCAGCCGACCCAGCTCTCCTCGGCGATGCCCAGCTGCCGGGTCAGCCAGACGACGGCGGTGTTGCCGACGGCCGAGGCCGCGAGCGAGGCCAGACCGATCGCGCCGAGCCCGAGGAGCACCCCGGCGTCCTTGAGCTTGCGCAGGAAGGGGTTCTCCTCCTCCTCTTCCTTCTCCCAGACGACCCGCAGGCACTCCCTTATCGAGCCGACCCAGCTGATACCGGTGAACAGCAGCAGGGCGCCCGCGACCAGGCCGACCGTGCCGGCGTTCTGCACCAGGGCGTTGAGGTCGAGCTGGTCGGAGATCCCCGGTACCTGCTTGCTGATCCGCTCCTGGAGATCATGCTGCTGTTGCTTGCTCAGCGTCGCCGCGGCCACGGCGGCGGCGACGGTCAGCAGCGGGAAGAGCGCCAGGAAGCTGGTGAAGGTCATGGCCGCGGCGAGGCGTGACCAGTGCGCGCCGTCGAGCCTCTCGTAGGAACGCCAGGCGTGCGTGGTCATCAGGCGAGTGACGAGCGGCCCGATGACGGGCAGTTTCTTCAGCCAGTCCATGATCTTTGTCTGCCCTTGTTAGAGGAGAAATCCTCCGTGACGAAAGTCCCCTCCCTGGTCTTCGGCGCTTCACCCGTCCCCCTGAAGACCAGGGTTCGAGTACCCCAGAAGCGCAGGGCAGTCGCGAGCACCATGCCCACTCCCGCCCCTGACACGGTGTCGGCGCGCTGGGAGGTGAGGCCGAGGCCGTAGTGGGAGAAGGCAAGACACAGCAGCTGGACCAGGGCACCCGCGATGTTCACCGCGAAGAACACCGCGTACTGCCGCAGCCGGGACACCTCGGCGGTCCTGCTCCGGTAGGTGCCGAGCGCGTTGCCCGCGTACGCCACGGTGCAACCCGCCACGAAACCGGCCGCCTTGGCGGTCAGCGGGTCCCAGTCCATGGGGCCGCGCAGCCATACGAAGAGGGCCAGGTCGGCGGCGTAGGCACACAGGCCCGCGGCGGCGAAGCCGGTCAGCTCGGAGCGGGTGACGCGGGTGGCGGAGGTACCGCGAGTGGCGGAGGTGCCGTGGGTGCCGTGGGTGCCATGGGTGCCGCGGGTGGCGCTCACAGGTCGGCGACCGCTAGGCCGTACATCGCGAGCCACACCAGGGCGATCAGCGCGAGGGGCCGGTCCTTGAGTACGACGTCCTCCGGCGCACCCGCGCTGCCCCGGTCGGCGAAGACCGCGTAGCGCAGCACCGTGAGGATGAAGGCCACCATCGACAGCTGCCGCCACGGCAGCAGCGCCGCGTCCGCGACACCCCCGGACTCCATCGCCCACAGGCAGTACGCGAGTACCGCGACGCCGGCCGCGAGCTGCCAGACGAACCGGAGGTAGCCGGTGGTGTATTCCGTGAGCAACGCGCGCGTGGCGCCGTTTTTGCCCTCCATGTGCACGGCTTCCGAGTAGCGCTTGGCCGCCACCATGAACAGCGCGCCGAAGCCGGTGGTGATCAGGAACCAGCGGGACAGCGGGATCCCGAGCGCCACGCCGCCGATCATCGCCCGCATCAGGAAGCCGGTGGTGACCACGACGAGGTCGACGACGAGGACGTGCTTGAGGCTGATGCAGTACGCGAGTTGCATGCCGACGTACCCGGTCAGGAGGGCCGAGGTCATCGGGGTGCACAGGAACGCCGCGGCGGTCGGGGCGAGGACCGCGAGAAGGCCTCCGGCGGCGTAGGCGACGGGCACCGGGACCTGTCCTGCGGCGACCGGGCGGTGACACTTCTGCGGATGGGCGCGGTCGGCCTCGGCGTCCCGGGCGTCGTTGATCAGGTAGACCGCGGCCGCGGCGGCCGTGAACAGCGCGAACACCACGGCCAGTTGGGCGAAGGTGTCACGCGCGAAGAGCTCCCCCGCGGCCGCCGGAGCGGCCACCACCAGGACGTTCTTGACCCACTGCCGGGGCCGCGCGGTCTTGAGCAGACCGAGCGGCAGGCTGATCGGGCCCGGGCCCTTGCCCCCGGTGGCGGAACGGGCCTTTCCCTGCCTCTGTTCCTGCCCCTGCCCCTGGTCCTGTCCCTGCCCCTGGTCCTTTCCCTGTCCCTGGTCCAGAAGTGCGGTGCGCTCAGCCATGGTTGCCTCCGTTGATCGCCCAGGGGGTGCCCAGACGGGCGGTGAGCGCGCCGAGTGCGGCGCCGGCCGCGACATCGCTCGGGTAGTGCACGCCCACAACCAGGCGCGATACACACATCGCAGCCGCGAGCGGCGGTACGAGACGGGCTCCGGCCGGGCGCAGGGCGCCGTAGACGACGGCGGCAGCCGCGGCCGACGTGGCGTGTGAGCTGGGGAAGGAGTGCCGGCCCGCGGTGCGCACCAGGGGCTCGGCGTCCGGGCGCGGGCGACGCACCACGCGCTTGACGCCCATGCTGGCCAGATGGGCCGCCGCGGTCAGGGCGGTGGCGCGCAGCCAGGCGCCGCGCCGCTCACGGTCGAGCATGGCCCCGGTGAGCCCGGCGGCGAGCCACAGGGCGCCGTGTTCGCCGCTGAAGGACAAGGCGCGGGCGGCGGCCGCCACGCGCCGGTCGCCGCCGCAGTCCCGCATCGCCGCCAGCAGTCTGCGGTCCATGTCGTGCATGTGGTCTCCCATGCCTGTGACCGGTTTTTCCCTTATGCCGCAAATAACTCTTCTGGCAAATAAGGCAAGAACTACGGCAATATTGGGCGACACTCCCTCAATCACCCATTCTGGTGAGGGGATTCATCGCGCTTTCCGGGGTCCCCGAATACGGCCATATGGGGAGATACCGTCGCCGACATGGCTGTCGACTCCGCTTCCGGTCCTGTTTCCGGCTCCAGTTCCGGTCCTGCGGCCGGCCCCGCTGCCGGTCCTGATTCCGCCCCTGCTGCCACCGCCGCCCCGGGCGCTGGTTCCGCCCCGGATTCCGGTGCGGCCCCGGATTCCGGTGCGGCCCTGGCCTTCGTCACCGGCTGGGGCGGCACCGCGCCGACCACGGCCCGTCTGGTTCGCCCTCGTTCGTATGAGGAGGCGGCCGCGGCCGTCCGTGACTGCGGGGCGCGCGGCGGCATCGCCCGCGGGCTGGGGCGTGCCTATGGGGATGCGGCGCAGAACGCGGGTGGTGCTGTCTGGGACATGACCGGGCTGGACCGGATCCGCAGTATCGATGTGGTCGCGGGCACGGTGGTCTGTGATGCGGGTGTGAGTCTGCACCGGCTCATGGAAGTGCTGCTTCCGCTGGGCTGGTTCGTGCCGGTGACCCCCGGCACCCGCTATGTGACGGTCGGCGGCGCGATCGGCGCGGACATCCACGGCAAGAACCACCACGTCTCGGGGGCGTTCTCCCGGCATGTGGCCTCCCTGGAGCTGCTGACCGCGGACGGGGCGGTGCGCACGGTGGCCCGCGGCACTCCGCTGTTCGACGCGACCGCGGGCGGTATGGGCCTGACCGGAGTGATCCTGTCCGCGACCGTTGAACTGCTGCCCGTGGAGACCTCGTTGATGACGGTCGACACCGAACGCGCCACCGACCTGGACGACTTGATGGCCCGCCTGACCGCCACCGATCACCACTACCGCTACTCGGTCGCCTGGATCGATCTGCTCGCCCGCGGCCGCGCCATGGGCCGCTCGGTCCTCACCCGCGGCGACCACGCACCCCTGGACGCCCTGCCCGCACGCGCGCGCAGGACCCCGCTGCGGTTCCGGCCCGGCCAACTGCCGCCCGCGCCCGCCTTCGTCCCCGAAGGCCTGCTCGGCCGCCACTCGGTCGGCCTGTTCAACGAACTCTGGTACCGCAAGGCACCCCGCGCGCGTGCCGGGGAACTGCAGAAGATCTCCACCTTCTTCCACCCCCTGGACGGCGTACCGCACTGGAACCGCA
The DNA here is from genome assembly GCF_042665355.1 of Streptomyces monticola. Classification (NCBI taxonomy): domain Bacteria; kingdom Bacillati; phylum Actinomycetota; class Actinomycetes; order Kitasatosporales; family Streptomycetaceae; genus Streptomyces; species Streptomyces monticola. Next base: position 83,234 of record NZ_JBHTCF010000011.1, read on the forward strand.
TCTACGGCCGCAGCGGCTTCGTGCAATACCAATTCGCCCTCGGCTACGGCCAAGAAGAGGCCCTGCGCCGCATCGTGCGCCGTATCTCCACACGGCGCTGCCCCTCCTTCCTCGCCGTACTCAAACGCTTCGGCCCCGGCGACTCCGGCTGGCTCTCCTTCCCGGTGCCGGGCTGGACCCTCGCCCTGGACATCCCCGCGAACCTGCCGGGCCTTGGCCCCTTTCTCGACGAACTCGACGAAGAAGTAGCCGCGGCCGACGGCCGGATCTACCTCGCCAAAGACTCCCGGCTACGGCCCGAACTGCTCGCCGCCATGTATCCCCGCCTCGATGAATTCCGCGCCCTGCGCGCCGAGTTGGACCCCCACACCGTGTTCACCTCGGACCTCGCCCGCCGCCTGAACCTCTAGGAGACAGCACCATGAAGGACGCCTTCGGCACCCCGCAGTCCCTGCTCGTCCTCGGCGGCAGCTCCGAGATCGGCCTCGCCACCGCCCGCCGCCTCGTCGCCCGCCGCACCCGCACCGTCTGGCTCGCGGGCCGCCCCTCACCGGCCCTCGAAGCGGCCGCCGCGCAGCTGCGCGACATGGGCGCCGACGCCCGCACCGTCGCCTTCGACGCCCTCGACTCCGCCACCCACGAGATGGCCCTGGGCAAGGTCTTCGCCGAAGGCGACATCGACATGGTCCTGCTCGCCTTCGGCATCCTCGGCGACCAGCAACACGACGAGGACCAGCCACTGGCCGCGGTACGGGTCGCGCAGACCAACTACACCGGCGCGGTCTCCGCCGGCCTGGTATGCGCCAACGCCCTGAAAAACCAGGGCCACGGCTCCCTCGTCGTCCTGTCCTCCGTCGCCGGCGAACGCGCCCGACGCGCCAACTACATCTACGGCTCCAGCAAAGCCGGCCTCGACGCCTTCGCCCAGGGCCTCGGCGACGCCCTGCACACCACCGGCGTCCATGTGATGGTGGTCCGCCCCGGCTTCGTCCGCTCCAAAATGACCGCCGGAATGACCGAGGCCCCCCTCGCCACCACCCCCGACGCGGTCGCCGCGGCCATCGAGACGGGCCTGCGGCGCCGCTCGGAGACCGTGTGGGTACCGGGCGCCCTGCGCATCGTCATGTCCGCCCTACGGCATGTGCCGCGGCCGGTGTTCCGCAAACTGCCGGTATAAGTGCGCCGGTATAAGTCGCCGCTATAGGTCGGGGGTTGCCCGGGAGTGGGCACGCGCGGAGAGGGGGCTCAGCGCGTGGGCAGCGTGCCCCGGGACTCCTGCGCCCCGGCCTGCGGCGGCACGGTCGTCGAACCGAAGGCGAACTCGCGCAGCTTGCGCCAGATGCCGTCCGCGCCCTGCTCATAGAGCGCGAATCCGGTGCAGGACCACTCGGCGGCGTACTCCCGCAGCTCTTCGTACGCCCGGTCCATCGCCGCGTCGGAGATGCCGTGCGCCACCGTGACATGCGGGTGGTACGGGAACTGCAGCTCCCGCGCGACGGGGCCGGAGGCGTCCCGCACCTGCTTCTGCAGCCACGTACAGGCCTCGGCGCCCTCGGCCACCCGCACGAACACGACGGGCGACAGCGGACGGAACGTACCGGTGCCGGAGAGGCGCATGGGGAACGGGCGGCCCGCGGCCGCGACCTCCGCCAGATGCGCCTCGATCGCGGGCAGCAGGGCCGAGTCGACCTCGGTCGGCGGCAGCAGCGTGACGTGCGTGGGAATTCCGTGCGCCGCGGTGTCGCCGAAGCCCGCGCGCCGCTCCTGGAGCAGGCTGCCGTGAGGCTCCGGGACCGCGATCGAAACGCCGAGCGTTACGGTCCCCACGTCGTTCTCCTCCGTCATGTGACCGGCAGGGGCTGCCAGTGTGTCGGGCGCATCGCCCGCCCGGCCAGGGTCCTTCGTCCGTGGCTCGGGCGACCGCTGCTCATCGGCTCGGTCCTCGTCCTGTCCGGCGCCGGCCGATGCGCCGGACAGTGCGCCGGTCAGTGCTTCGCGGGGACGAAGCCGACCTTGTCGTACGCGGCGGCGAGCGTCTCCGCCGCGACGGACCGGGCCTTCTCCGCGCCCTTGGCCAGGATCGAGTCCAGCGTCTCCGGGTCGTCGAGGTACGCCTGCGTACGCTCACGGAACGGAGTCACGAACTCGACCATGACCTCGGCCAGGTCGGTCTTCAGCGCACCGTAGCCCTTGCCGGCGTACTTCTCCTCCAGTTCCGGAATTCCCGTTCCGGTCAGCGTGGAGTAGATCGACAGCAGGTTGCTGACACCCGGTTTGGCCTGCGCGTCGTACCGGATCACCGTGTCGGTGTCGGTGACGGCGCTCTTGACCTTCTTGGCCGTCGCCTTGGGCTCGTCGAGCAGATTGATCAAGCCCTTCGGCGTGGAGGCCGACTTGCTCATCTTGATCGACGGGTCCTGCAGATCGAAGATCTTCGCCGTCTCCTTGAGGATGTACGGCTTCGGGACCGTGAACGTCGCGCCCAGGCGGCTGTTGAAGCGCTCGGCGAGGTCACGGGTGAGCTCGATGTGCTGGCGCTGGTCCTCGCCGACCGGAACCTCGTTGGCCTGGTACAGGAGGATGTCGGCGACCTGCAGGATCGGGTACGTGAACAGGCCGACGGAGGCCCGGTCCGCACCCTGCTTCGCGGACTTGTCCTTGAACTGGGTCATGCGGGACGCCTCGCCGAAGCCGGTGAGGCAGTTCATGATCCAGGCGAGCTGGGCGTGCTCGGGTACATGGCTCTGGACGAACAGCGTGCAGCGCTCCGGATCGAGACCGGCGGCGAGCAGCTGGGCGGCCGCGAGCCTGGTGTTGGCGCGCAGCTCGGCGGGGTCCTGCGGAACGGTGATCGCGTGCAGGTCGACGACCATGTAGAAGGCGTCGTGGGTCTCCTGCAGGGCCACCCACTGGCGGACGGCGCCGAGGTAGTTGCCGAGGTGGAACGAGCCGGCGGTCGGCTGGATTCCGGAGAGTACGCGAGGACGGTCAGAGGCCATGTCCCTCATTCTCTCAGGTGCGGCACACAAGTCAGGAACAGGTCAGGAACAGGTCAGTACGGGGCTGGATCGGGAGGGTATCGGGAGGGTGGGCGGACGGGCAGGGCCCGGCCGTGATCCGGGGGAGAGAGCCCGGCCGTGATCCGGGGGGAGAGAGCCCGGCCGTGATCCGGGGGAGAGAAGTGGGAACCCGGCGGCGGCGAGCGGTGTATCAAAGGTGTGAGGACGCGGGAGGGGGACACCGTCGTCGACGATGCCGCGGTGATCGAGCGCGTGCGCTCCGGGGAGGCGGAGGCGTACGCGGAGCTGGTGCGCGCCCACACCCCGGTCGCGCTGCGGGCCGCGGTGGCGCTCGGCGCGGGGGCGGACGCGGAGGACGTGGTGCAGCAGGCCTTCTTCAAGGCGTACCGCACCTTGGAGCGGTTCAGGGACGGTGCGTCGTTCCGGCCCTGGCTGCTGCAGATCGTCGCCAATGAGACGAGGAACACAGTGCGATCGGCCGGCCGCCTGAGAGCGGCCGCCGGCCGTGAGGCCGGCCTGCTCGGTGCCGAGCCGCTGATACCGGAGTCGGCGGACCCGGCGGTCGCAGCCCTGGCGGAGGAGCGGCGCGCGGCCCTGCTGACCGCCCTCGCCCGGCTGAGCGAGGACCACCGCCTGGTCGTCACGTACCGCTATCTCCTGGAGATGGGCGAGGCGGAGACGGCCGAGGCCCTCGGCTGGCCGCGCGGCACGGTGAAGTCCCGCCTCAACCGCGCACTGAAGAAGCTCGGACGCCTGCTGCCCGGGCCCGGAGAGGAGGAGGGAGGTGGACGACATGAGTGACGACCGGGAGGAAGAGGAACGGAGCGAGCCGGGCGGGGGCGGCCCCGGCAGCGGGGACGACTCCGGTGACGGCCGGGGCCCTGGTGGTGGAGGCGAGCGCGGCTCCGGCTGCCGGGGGCGCGGCTCCGATGGCTGGGGACGCGGCTCCGATGGCCGGGGCGGCGCAGGCGGTGCGGCCGGCGGAGAGTCGGACGAAGGCGCTCGGGTGAGCAAGGACTCTTGGTCCAGCGGGGACGCCCGGTCCGGCGGAGACGCTCGGGCCAGTGAGGACGCTCGGGCCAACGAGCACGCTCGGGCCGGCGGAGATGCTCGGTCCAGCGAGCACACTCGGTCCAGTGAGGACGGTCGCGCGCGCGACGATGCGCGGCCCGGAGCAGGCGAACGGCCGTGCGGGGACGCGCACTTGGGCGAGGACACGCAGGTGACCGAAGACACGCAGGTGACCGATGACGCACGGCTGGCCGAGGAGCTGCGGGAACTGGGCCGGAGCCTGCGGATGCCGGACGTGGACGGCGAGACGATGGCCGAGCGGGTCATCGGGCAGCTGCTCGCCGAGGCCACGGCGCCCCCCGCCCCCGCTCCTCCCCGTCGGCGCGAGCGGCTGCGCCTCTGGGTGCGGCGGCACTGGCGGAGGCTGGTCGCCGCCGCCTGCGGGACGCTGACGGTCCTGGCACTCACTCCCCCGGTACGCGCCGCGGTGATCGACTTCTTCGGCTTCGGCGGCGTCGAGGTGCGCTACGACCCGCAGGCCCCTGCGCCACCCCGCAGCCCCGTGCCCGGCTGCGGTACGCCAGTGGGGCTTGCGGACGCGGCCCGCCGGGCCGGTTTCACCCCGGTCTTCCCGGCTCGGCTCGGCTCCCCCGACAGCATCTCGGTCACGACGGGCCCGGCCGGCCGTTCCGTGATCAGCCTGTGCTGGCGCGAGCGCGGCGGGGTGATACGCATGGACGAGTTCCCGGCCCGCCTGGACCCCGCCTTCGGCAAGACGGTCCGCGTCTACCCCGAGTACCTCACGCTCGACGGCGGCGCCGAAGGCACTGCCCTGTGGTTCGCCGAACCGCACCGGCTGACGTTCTGGATGACCGACGACAGCGGCGAGCGCTGGCAGCGGGCGGAACGCCCGGCGGGCCCGACCCTGCTGTGGTCACCGCGCCCCGAGCTGACGGCACGCCTCGAGGGCGAGGCCTCACGCGAGCGAGCGGTCGGCATCGCCAGGTCCACCCGCACCGCACCGGCCACGGATTCCGGGCAATCCAGAGATTCTTCGGGCTAGTTGGGAACCCGGGCGGGCCGAGCGGTGTACCAGGAGTGAATCGGTACGGAGGAGCCGTACCGCCGACGACTGGGGGAACGGATGCGCACGGAAAGAAAAGTCGCCGCACTCCTCGGAGCATCAGCGGCACTGCTCGCCCTGTCCCTGCCCGGCGCCCCGGCCGCCGTGGCCGGCGGATCCACCAGCGTGCTGATCGCCTCACCGACAAGCCGGCAGGCAGCAGCCCTGTACAGCACCGACGACCGCTATACCGAACTGGAGGATTTGCTGCGCGGCTTGACCGAGGGGAGCAACCGGGAGCCCCCGGGCCTGGAGCGGGCCATGGAGAGCTCCCACATGATCAATGTGACCTGGCTGGCTCATGACACGGTTCCCTGGCGCCACAACCAGATCTACACGACCCCGCCGGACGAGAAGGCCGACAAGAAGGCGGACAAGAAGGCGGCCGAAGAGGCCGGCCCGGTCTGGATCCACACCCGGAACAACCCCGAACGCGACACCACAGGCTTCTGGCACAAAGCCGAAGAACCCGAAGAACTGCTCCTGGTGCTGAAGGACCTCGGCGTCATGGGCAGGGCGAAGGCAGGCACGGGCAGCACCAACACCGGCACGGGCACCAACACCGGCACCGGCACCGGCACCGAGGAACAGGACAGCTCACCGACGACGGCCATGGACACGACCACCACCGCGGGCGATGACTTCCCCGCCTGGTGGTGGGCGATAGGCGGTCTCGGCGGCGGAGTCGCCCTGACCCTCGGCCTCGCCCCGGCCTTCCGCCAACTCCCGCACATACCCGCGAGGTTGCGCTCCCGGGCGGAGACAAAGGAGCCGGGCCCGCGTCAGGAACTGATCGACTCCTGACACGGGGCCACGGCCATCGGTATCGGTTACCGGTTACCGGTTACCGGGTATCGGGGACGCTCAGGTGAGGTCGATGCCCGGGTAGAGCGGGAAGCCGCTGAGCAGGTCGTTCGCCCGCTGAGCGACCTCGTCCGCGGTCTTGTCGTCCAGGACGTGCTGGGCCTTGGAAGGAGTGCCCTTGCTGGTCGTGCCCGGCTTGGTGGAGGTGAGCACCGTGTCGATGAGACCGGCGATCTCGTCCATCTCCCGCGTCCCGAGACCACGGGTGGTCAGGGCGGGGGTGCCGATGCGAATGCCGGAGGTGTACCAAGCGCCGTTCGGGTCGGCCGGGATGGCGTTGCGGTTGGTGACGACACCCGAGGCAAGGAGCGCGGCCTCGGCCTGACGGCCGGTGAGGCCATAGGAGGAGGCGACATCGATCAGATTGAGGTGGTTGTCGCTGCCGCCGGTGACCAGCGTGGCGCCACGGCGCATCAACCCCTCCGCCAGGGCACGGGAGTTGTCGACGACCTGGTGCGCGTACTCACGGAAGGAGGGACGGCCGGCCTCGGCGAGCGCCACCGCCTTGGCCGCCATGACATGGGGAAGGGGGCCGCCGAGCACCATCGGGCAGCCACGGTCGACCTGGTCCTTGAGGGAGTCGTCACACAGGACCATGCCGCCGCGAGGTCCGCGCAGCGACTTATGGGTGGTGGTGGTCACGATCTGGGCGTGCGGCACCGGGTCGAAGTCGCCGGTCAGCACCTTGCCCGCGACCAGACCCGCGAAGTGCGCCATATCGACCATCAAGGTCGCGCCCACCTCATCGGCGATCTCCCGCATCAGCCGGAAGTTCACCAGCCGCGGATAGGCGGAGTAACCGGCCACGATCACCAGAGGCTTGAACTCACGGGCGGTGGCGCGCAGGGCGTCATAGTCGAGCAGGCCGGTGGCCGGGTCGGTGCCATAGCTGCGCTGGTCGAACATCTTGCCCGAGATATTGGGCCGGAAGCCGTGGGTGAGGTGGCCGCCCGCGTCCAGGGACATACCGAGCATGCGCTGATTGCCCAGGTCGCGCCGGAGCTGGGCCCAGTCGGCCTCGGACAGGTCGTTGACCTGGCGGGCACCGGCCTTCTCCAGGGCGGGGGCCTCCACACGCTGGGCGAGGACGGCCCAGAAGGCGACCAGATTGGCGTCGATACCGGAGTGCGGCTGGGCGTAGGCGTGCCGGGCACCGAAGAGTTCGCGGGCGTGCTCGGCGGCGAGTGCCTCGACCGTGTCGACATTGCGGCAGCCGGCATAGAAGCGGCGGCCGATGGTGCCCTCGGCGTACTTGTCGCTGAACCAGTTGCCCATGGCGAGGAGGGTCGCCGGGGAGGCGTAGTTCTCGCTGGCGATCAGCTTGAGCATCTCGCGCTGGTCGGCGAGCTCCTGGCCGATCGCGTCCGCGACCCGGGGCTCGACCTCACGGATCACATCAAGAGCACTACGAAAGGCGGTGGAAGCGGTGGCGGCAGTGGAAGCGGTGGACGAAGACTCTGGCATGGGGACCTCCGGACGAGTTCACGTGTCGTTCTCGGTACGGCCCAGGCGCACGGCACACAGTTCACGAGCCGCTCCCCGATGGTTGACCCCATCTCAGCGCGCCAGTCACGGCCCGCTGCTCACCTTACCGGCGTGTGTGACGGGCGAGGTTTCTCCGTCCGGCATGCGAGCGACGATAGGCATGGGGGGTGACACCCCGCCGCCCATGCTTCACGACGAACGGAGATCCCGTGTCCCGTACAGAAGAGGCCATCACCTCCGCGGACGCCCACAGCGCGCACAACTACCACCCGCTGCCCGTGGTGGTCGCCACCGCTGAGGGCGCCTGGATGACCGATGTCGAGGGCCGCCGCTATCTCGACATGCTCGCCGGATACTCGGCGCTCAACTTCGGGCACGGCAACCGCCGCCTGATCGACGCCGCGAAAGCCCAGCTGGAGCGGGTGACGCTGACCTCACGGGCCTTCCACCACGACCGCTTCGCCGACTTCTGCACCCAGCTCGCCGAGCTGTGCGGCAAGGAGATGGTGCTGCCGATGAACACCGGGGCGGAGGCGGTGGAGACCGCCGTGAAGACCGCCAGGAAGTGGGGTTACCGCGTCAAGGGCGTCCCCGACGGCCTGGCGAAGATCGTGGTCGCGGCGGACAACTTCCACGGCCGTACCACCACGATCGTGAGCTTCTCGACGGACCAGGAGGCACGGGCCGACTTCGGTCCATACACACCGGGCTTCGAGATCGTTCCGTACGGCGATCTGGAGGCGATGCGGGCCGCGGTCGACGAGCACACCGTGGCGGTGCTCATCGAGCCGATCCAGGGCGAGGCCGGGGTACTCGTGCCGCCGCCGGGCTATCTGGCGGGGGTGCGGGAGCTGACCCGGGAGCGGGGTGTGCTGTTCATCGCGGACGAGATCCAGTCCGGCCTCGGCCGTACCGGAAAGACCTTCGCGTGTGAGCACGAGGGCGTCGTGCCCGATATGTACGTCCTGGGGAAGGCGCTCGGCGGCGGCGTCGTGCCGGTGTCGGCGGTGGTCGCCTCGGCGGATGTGCTCGGGGTCTACCGACCGGGTGAGCACGGTTCGACATTCGGCGGCAACCCCCTGGCCTGTGCGGTCGCGCTCGAGGTCATCGCGATGCTGAAGACCGGTGAATACCAGCAGCGGGCCACGGAGTTGGGTGAGCATCTGCACCATGAGCTCGGCCTCCTCACGGGCGGCGGCAGCGTCCGTGAGGTGCGCGGGCGCGGCCTGTGGGCGGGCGTCGACATCGACCCGTCGTTCGGCTCGGGACGGGAGATCTCCGAGAAGCTGATGGACCGGGGCGTCCTCGTGAAGGACACCCACGGCTCGACCATCCGTATCGCCCCGCCCCTGGTGATCAGCAAGGAGGATCTGGACTGGGGCCTCGACCAGCTCCGGGAAGTCCTCGGGGCGTAGCCGCTCCCCCAGACCCAGGGGTCAGAGGATCACATGCGGGAGGAAGCGGGCGTATTCATCGGTGATGAGGCCCGCCGACTCCCGGATGCCCAGGCCCGCCGCCTCGTCCTCCACCACCCAGGCGCCAAGGACGACACGGTTGCCGTCGAAGTCGGGCAGCGGGGCGAGCTCCTGATAGCAGCAGGGCTCGTCGTCGCGGACGACCGGCTCCGCGCCCGGCTCGTGCACCGTGACGCCGGCGCCCTCGCGGCCGAGCAGGGGCTTGGCGACATAGCCGGTGGTCGCGGCCAGTTCGCGGGGGCCGTCGAGGTAGGCGGGCAGGAGATTCGGGTGGCCCGGGTGCAGTTCCCAGAGGATGGCCAGGAGCGCCTTGTTGGAAAGGAGCATCTTCCAGGCAGGTTCGATCCAGAGGGTGGAGCCGGTGCCGCCGCCGTTGTCGAGGGTCTCCTGGACATGCGGTCCGAAGCGGTCGCTCGCAAGCCACTCCCACGGATAGAGCTTGAAGCAGCTGCGGATGAAGCGGAGTTTCTCGTCGACGAAGCGGCCGGTGAGGCTGTCCCAGCCGATGTCCTCCATGGCGATGGCCTCGGTGTCGAGACCGGCCTGCTCGGCGGTCTCGCGCAGATAGGCGACCGTCATCAGGTCCTCGCCGAGTTCATCGCCCGTGGAGTGCGCGAAGTACAGCGGACTGCCCAGCGGGAGCAGCGCGGCCTGCTTCTTCCAGGCGTCGACCAGACGCTCGTGCAGTGAGTTCCACTGGTCGGCGCCGGGGAAGCGCTCCTCCATCCAGAACCACTGCGGGCTGGCGGCCTCGACGAGGGAGGTGGGGGTGTCGGCGTTGTACTCGAGCATCTTCGCCGGGCCGGTGCCGTCGTAGCGCAGATCGAACCGGCCGTAGACAGAAGGGAGTTCGGCGCGGCGCCGCCAGGACTCGGCGACCAGAGCGGCCAGCCGCGGATCGGTGATGCCGAGATCGGCGAAGCGGTTGTGCTCGACGATATGCGCGGCCGCGGCCAGGCACATGGCGTGCAGTTCCTCGACGACCTCTTCGAGCGCCTCGACCTCGGGAAGGGAGAAGACATAGTGGGCGGACTCGTCCCAGTAGGGGCGCAGGGAGTCGTCCGGGTAGCGGGTGAGGGGGTAGATGAGGCCCTGTTCCTCGACGGTTGCCTGCCAGCCGTCGCGGGGCTCGATGGTGCGGCGTTCCATGACAGTCGGACCGCCGCTCAGCCGCCGCTGGAGGACGAGCAGCCGAAGCCGCCCCGGTCCACGGACGACTTGTTGAAGCTGCCGCCTTCGACCCGGCCGCCCTTGGAGCTGCCCCCGTAGTAGTACGAGCCGCTGCCGCCGCTCCTGCACTCACGGCTGGGCAGGTTCTTCTGTGTCAGCGGGTCCACGCAGCGCTTGTCGGGCTCGGAGCCACAGGCGCTGAGGGCCGCGGCGAGCACACCCATGCCGCCGAGGATCACGGTGCTGGAGCGCAGCCGCCGTGCTGTGCGCCCCGACGCTTGCGCCGACGCCGGGCTGGCGGCGGCGGGTCCGGCTGTCGCTGTGGGCTCGGCTGTCGCCGCGGGCTCGGTCGCGCTGGCTGATTCGGCTGCCGTCGTCGTCATGTTCCGGCCACTCCCCCGTATGTACGTCCGTGTTGTGTCTCTGTGCATCTGTCGATCGGCTGTCGTCGGCGATCGGCGTTCAGCGTAGAGAAGGACACCCGCGAAGGCGCAAGCGGATCCCGCGTACTGACGTGACCTACAGTCAGTTCGTGGTCATTGGGATGATTTGCGCGCTCGGTTCCGCGGTCTGCTTCGGTACGGCCTCCGTCCTGCAGGCGGCGGCCACCCGCGCCATCGCGCCCGGCACCGGGTCCGGAGTCGACCCCGGGCTGCTTCTTCGCGCCCTGCGGCAGTGGCGATATCTGGTCGGTCTGGCGCTCGACGGTTGCGGATTCCTGCTGCAGATCGTCGCGTTGAGGTCGATTCCGATCTACGCCGTGGGGGCGGCGCTCGCCGCCAGCCTCGCCGTGACCGCGGTGGTCGCCGCGCGTCTGCTGCACGTACGGCTGAGCCGGGTCGAGTGGAGCGCGGTCGGGGTGGTCGTCGCCGGGCTCGCGATGCTCGGACTCGCCTCCGGCGCCGAGGGCGACAGGGCCGGGTCGACGGCGCTCAAGTACGCCATGCTCGGCACCGCCGTGGCCGTGCTCCTGGCCGGCGCGGTCGGCGGCCGGCTGCCGGACAAGCCGCGGGCGCTGCTGCTCGGGCTCGGGGCGGGCTGTGGTTTCGGTGTGGTCGAGGTCGCCGTCCGGCTCATCGACGACATCGCACCGAAGGCGCTGTTCACCAACCCGGCGGCGTACGCCCTGCTGCTCGGCGGCGGCGCCGCTTTCCTGCTGCTCACCTCGGCACTGCAGCGCGGTTCGGTGACGACGGCGACCGCGGGCCTGGTGCTCGGCGAGACCATCGGCCCGGCCCTGGTCGGTGTCGCCTGGCTCGGCGACCGTACGCGCGAGGGCCTGGAGTGGCTGGCGATCGTGGGGTTCGCGGTGGCGGTCGCGGGGGCGTTGGCGCTCGCGCGGTTCGGGGAGGCGCCGGTCACCGAGGACCTGGAGCACGCGACCACCCCCTAGCCGAGGGACTCAGCAGCTGAGGGCCCGGCAGCCGAGGGCCCCGGCGGCTAAGGGCTCAGCGCCCCGCACAGTGCGTCGAGCGCCCCCGCCCAGGCGTGGTCCGGCGGTGTCCCGTACCCCACCACCAGGGCGTCGGACCTGCGGGTGACCGCGTCCGGGTGGCGGAAGCCGCTGAGTCCCGCCACGGACAGGCCGTGCCAGGCGGCGGCGCGGATCGCGGACTGCTCGGTGCCGTCGGGGAGTTCGACCACGGCGTGCAGCCCGGCGGCGATCCCGCTGACCGTCACCCCGGGCGCGCGCTCGGCCAGGGCGGCCACCAGCTGGTCGCGGCGGCGCCGGTAGCGGAGCCGGGCGGCGCGCACATGGCGGTCGTACGCCCCCGAGTTGAGGAACTCGGCGAGCGTCAGCTGGTCCGTCACCCCGCACGCCCAGTCCGACTCCCCCTTGGCCTCGGCCACTTGGGCCGCGAGCCAGGAGGGCAGCACCATCCAGCCGAGCCGGAGCCCCGGTGCGAGGGACTTGCTGGCGGTGCCCAGGTAGACGACGCGGTCGGGGTCGAGGCCCTGCAGGGCGCCGACGGTCTGGCGGTCGTAGCGGAACTCGCCGTCGTAGTCGTCCTCGATGATCAGGCCGTCGCCCGCCCGCGCCCAGGCGACGGCCGCCGCCCGCCGTCCGGGGGACAGCGGCACGCCGGTGGGGAACTGATGGGCGGGCGTGAGCAGCACGGCGCCCACCCGTTTCGCCGCCAGCTCCCCGGTGTCGGCGCCGAGTTCGTCGACCGGCAGGGCCGAAAGGCGCAGGCCCGCCTCGGTGAGACGGGGCCACTGCACATGCAGCCCGTACGACTCCACGGCGATCTCCCGTACGCGCCGGGCGCGCAGCACCTTCGCGAGCAGCATGAGCCCGTGCACGACGCCGGAGCAGATGACGATGCGGTCCGGTTCCGCGTAGACGCCGCGGGCCCGTGCCAGATAGCCGGCGAGCGCGGTGCGCAGTTCGACGCGGCCCTGCGGGTCGCCGTATCCGAAGGCCTCGTTGGGCGCGTCGGCCAGGGCGCGGCGGGCGGCCTTGAGCCACTCGGCGCGCGGGAAGGAGCCGAGGTCGGGGCTGCCGGGTCTCAGGCTGTACGCGGCCGGTCCGGGCCGGCGGCGGGGTGTGGGGGCGGCCACCGGGCTCGGCACGGCGCGTTCGGCGACCCGGGTCCCCGAGCCCTGCCGGGCGGTGAGCCAGCCCTCGGCGACCAGATCGGCGTAGGCGTCGGCGACGGTGTTGCGGGCGATGCCGAGGTCCACGGCGAGGGTGCGCGAGGAGGGCAGGCGGGTGCCCGGGGTGAGGCGGCCGCTGCGGACCGCTTCGCGCAGCGCGTCGGTGAGGCCCTTGCGTACGCCCGATGTGCCGCCGACCTCCACATGCAGGTCGACGCCGCTGCCCGTGGGATCGCCGGCCGGCAAAGTGGCCCAAGTTCTCGCCATGCCAATGGACCATACATCTGGGTTACTTCGCTCGTAGGGTCGAGACCATGACGAACAACGACAACACCTCCGGCAACGCCACGGACAGCGCCGCCACCGTCAGCAGGACATACGCGCCCGAGCAGGCCCCGCGCATGGAGTGGGCCAAGCACGCACCCGAGGTCTACAAGGCGATGCTCCAGCTGGAGAAGGCCGCCAAGAAGGGCGTCGACCCGGTCGTCTACGAGCTGGTCAAGATCCGCGCCTCGCAGCTCAACCACTGCGCGTTCTGCCTCGACATGCACACCAAGGACGCGCTCGCGGCCGGCGAGTCCGTCGAGCGGATCGTGCAGCTCAGCGCGTGGGAGGAGTCGCGGCACTTCTACACGGAGCGGGAACTCGCGGCGATCGAGCTGACCGAGGCGGTCACGGTCCTCACGGATGGCTTCGTCCCGGACGCGGTGTACGAGAAGGCCGCCGCGCACTTCGACGAGGCGGAACTCGCCCAGCTGATCGCGTCGATCACCACGATCAACGCCTGGAACCGGTTCGGCGTGACGACCCGTATGACCCCGGGCCACTACAAGCCGACCGGTCACCAGCACTGAGGATCCGCCCATGACCAAGCACTGAGGATCCACCCATGACCACGACCCGCACCACCCGAATCACCCGTACCACCAGGCTCTCCGCCGAGGTGCGCGACGCGATGCGCGCGGTCGGCGCCGCCGCCAGGAAGGGCCTCGGTGACCCGGCGCTCGCCGAACTCGTCATGATCCGCGCCTCGCAGCTCAACCGCTGCGCGTTCTGCCTCGACATGCACCTGGAACTGGCGCGCAAGAACGGCGAGACGGAGGCCCGCCTCGACCAGCTGCCCGCCTGGGAGGAGGCGCCGGACCGCTTCACCGGACGGGAGCGGGCGGCGCTCGCGCTCACCGAGGCGGTCACGGTCCTGACCGGGGGCACCTCCCGGACGGAGTCCGGGGGAGGCTTCGTCCCGGACGCGGTGTACGAGGAGGCGGCGCGGCACTTCACCGAGCCCGAACTCGCCCATCTCATCGGCGTGATCACCACTGTCAACGGCTGGAACCGGATCATGGTCAGCCGCCGTATCGAGCCAGGAGGCCCAGCGTGGACGTGACGACTTTCCGGGCGCTGCACCAGAACCGCGCCCCCGGTGACCCGCTGGTCCTTCCCGGCCCCTGGGACGCGGCCAGCGCCCGGGTGTTCGCGGAGGCCGGCTTCGCGGCCCTCGCGACGCCGAGCGCGGGGGTCTCGGCGTCGCTCGGGTACGCGGACGGCGAGGCTCCCGCGGACGAGATGTTCGCCGCGGTCACGCGTATCGTCCGCGCGGTGACGGAGTTCGGAGTCCCCGTCTCCGCGGACCTGGAGGGCGGCTACGGCCTCTCCCCCAAGGACCTGGTGGCCCGTGTCCAGGACACCGGCGCGGTCGGCGTGAACCTGGAGGACTCCACCGCCGACGGCCTCAAGGACCCGCACCGGCACGCGGACTGGCTGGCGGAGGTGCGGGCGGCGGCGGGCCCCGCGCTGTTCGTGAACGCGCGGGTCGACACGTACGTACGAGGCATGAAGGACCCGGACGAAACGATCGGGCGAGCCCGTCTCTACGTCGAGGCCGGCGCCGACGGCATCTACCCGATCATGGCCCCGCCGGAGCACCTCCCCACCCTGGCCGCAGCCATCCCGTCCCCCCTCAACGCACTCGCCCTCCCCGGCTCCCCGCCACCACGGGAACTGGGCGAACTCGGCGCGACGCGGGTCACGTTCGGGCCGGGACTCCAGCGGCGGGCGATGGCGGCGGTACGGGACATCGCCCGGGACCTCCTGACGTAGCAATCCGGTCCGGATCAGGTAGCGGCTCCGTGTCGATTCCCGTCCGGATCCGGCCCCCTCGGGCACCCGGACGGGAGGCTTCCACATCGCATGTATGGTGCGGATGAGGCTCCAGACGGCCCGTACATCTGCGTGTGATGCATCGGTAGCGGACACAGGGGAGAAACCGATCCATGGGGGATCACTTCAAGACGGACATCGGGCAACTTCAGCAGTTCCTGACAAATCTGGAGAGATGCGTCGACGAGCTGAACGAGGCCCGGTCCGCTCTGGATCACGTCCGCGCCGACCAGATAGGCACCCCCCGGCTCGACGAGGCCTGTGACAAGTTCCAGGACGAGTGGAAGTACGGGTCCGAAAAGACCAAGGAACTGATCGACGAGATCAAAGAGGGCGTGAAGGCCAACAAGAAGGGCTACGAAGAGGTCGAGGAGGCCTTGGAGAAGGCTCTCAAGCAGATCGCGGAGAAAAGCACTTCCGGTGGCGACGGGGGCGGTAAGTAATGGCCGCGAACCCGTACCCCAACATCGGCTTCAACCCCGTACCGGGCATACCCTCCGAGGTCGCGCAGCTGCAGAAGAAGGTGTCCGCGGCCTCGACGGCGCTCGAGAACACCCACCGGCAGCTGACGAAACTCACCGCCGAGAGCAGCTACTGGCAGGGGGACGCGGCGGAGGAGTTCCGCAAGAACCTTGAGGGCGACCTGCCGAAGTACCTCAAGAAGGCCGCCTCGGCGCTGCGCAGCGCCGCGGCCCAACTGCACAACTGGGACGGCCATCTGACGTCCAACCGCGAACTGGCGCAGAAGTACGACGCGGTGGTCGGCGAGAAGAAGGCCGCGGCGGACAAGGCGCGGAGCGAGTACAACCAGGCCGCGGACCACCCGGACCTGCGGCCCGCGCCGGAGTACCCCAGCCAGGCGGAAGCGGACGCCGCCACGGCCCGGATGCGGGCCGCCGAGCGGAGCCTCAACGAGGCGTCCGCGGCCGTGACCAAGGCCAACGCCGAGTACTCGGACATCAACCGCAAGATCAAGGAACTGGAGTCCCAGCACTCGGACGACGCCGAGATCGTCGCCAAGGCGCTGGAGAGCACGGCCGAGAAGGCTCCCGACAAGGGCTTCTGGGAGAGCGTCGGCGACGTCCTCGCCTCGGTCGGCAAATTCCTGGCGGACCACGCGGGCACCATTGGTGCCATCGCCGGACTGCTCGCACTCTTTCCCGTCCTGACCCCGATCATGGCGCCCATCGCGCTTGCTGCGAGCGCCGTGTCCATGGGCAAGAACCTCATGGACGACGAGTTCAGAAAGAACTTGATGTTCCAGGGCAGCGGAATGGAGATCTTCTCCGCCTACGCGTCCCTCGCCGGTGACGCGGTCGGCATGATTCCGGGCGGAAAGGCCTTGGGCCTCGCGGCCAAGGAGGGCTTCGAAGGCGCGGCCGACGGGGCCAACCTCGCCGCGAAGACCTGGGACGGCGTCAAGGGCGGGTTCTCCGGGATCGGCCGCTCGGCCCTCGACGAGGCCAACGACGCCTGGCGGGTCGCCGGTGAGTCCGCCAAGGGTTCCGCGGTGCTGATGGGAGACATCAGCGTCAACGGCCTCAACGTCGCCGCGAACGTCGTCTCCTCGGCGGAGACCTTCGGCGCCGTGGACGATGACGGCACCGAGCACAACACGGCCGAGGGCACCAAGGCCGCCGCGACAGCACACGGCATCGCCGGACTGCTGGGCCTGGTGTGAACGGCCACTGCGAGAGCGAAGGCACCGCATAACCGTGAACGAACTGATCACCGCACCACGGGACGACCGCAAGCCGTCCTTCTGGTACGGGCTGCCCGTCGGATATGTCTCCCTGGACCTGAATCCGCTGCCCGAGCAGCTCATGGAAGTCGTCAGTCAACTCCGTGGGCTGCACGGGCAGGAACGGGACGAGGCGGACCGGGCGCTGCGCCTGTACGCGGGCATCGTCGGCCTGTTGAACGCCAACCGGGTGCAGGAGTGCGCGCTCGGGGTCCATCCCGGCGAATCCGGTGGCTTCACGACGTCGGTGTTCACCGTGTCGACGCTGCCGACATCGGGGAGTCCGAAGCTTGTGGTGGCCGGGCTCGCGGGCAGCGCCGCGGACGGCGCCGACGAAGGCCTGCGCCCCCTTGAGCTGCCCTGCGGGCTCGGTTACCTCGCCGAGCAGCGCTCCCCCGCCCCGCGGTCGACCCGGCGGCCGGAGGTGAACGACTCGGCCCCGAGTCACCTCTGGCAGGGCACCGTCGCAGTGGCGGCCCAGAGCACCCCTGAGCTCATCGTGCTCCAGATGGTCACCCCGGATCTCGACTCCGCCGACGACTACCGGAACATATTGCTCGGCATCGCCCGCACCTTGACCTTCACCGACCCCACGCGAGCCGGGGCTGCCGACGAGGGCCGGAAGCCGGAAGAGCCGACCGGTGCCGCCGCCGCCATGCGGAACGACTTTGGATAGCACCAGTCACACTGGGCGACTGCAGGAGAATTGATGTCGGAGAACACTCAAAGTGCCCACGCGACGGGGGCGTTGGACACGGCCGCGCTGCGCCGGAAGCTGACCAACGGGATGTGGTGGGCCGGTACCCGCAACACCGCGGTCTACGCACTCATGGCGTTCGGAGGACCGGCAGCGGGTTCCGCGGCCAATCGCGCCGGCATGTCCTGGGTGTTCGTCATCGGAGGGCCGTGCATCCTCATCGGCATCTTCGGTCTGATCGGGTCGCTCAAGAGCATCCCCGTCGCGATCGTCCTCACCAAGAGCTGCCGCAGAACGCTCGCGCAGTACTCCTTCGACACGTTCTGCCCGCGGATCACCAAGGTGGCCGGCGCCGAGGCGACCAAGGGCCGGCCGAAGAGCATGACGCTCACGCTGCACACCGCCGACGGCCAGGAGTCGCCGCTGATGCGGATGAATCCGGTGCCCCGGCGCGGCCCGTGGCGCAACCCGTGGCCCGAAGGCATCGAGAACGGCGTGTACATCGCGGGAGATCTGCACTTCGGCGCGGTCGGCTATGTTCCGAGCAGCGGGGCGTTCTTCCTCATGCAGCCCGACGACTGGGAAGCGACCGAGCCGGGCCGCAAGCAGGCCGGCCCCGACCGCGTCGCCCGCGCGGAGCGGGCCGACCTCACGCGCAGGATCATCTAGGCCTCCACGGAGAGCCCGCCACCCGCGCGCAGACGACCGACCGGCGACCGGCACATACGACAGGAATGACGTCGCGTGACGCGAACTCCCCCGGAACCGGATGCAGCCCAAGTCCTCCAGAACAACCGGAGCATGCGCAACCGGCGCATCGCGGCCCGCGTGGTCCTCGGCGCCGCTCTGATCGCCGTGCCCTTCGCACTGCACTCGGCCGGGCTGCCCGTCTCCTTCTTCACGACGGTGTGGATCGTCCCTGGTCTGCTTGTGCTGGTGTTCCTGCTGCTGCGGCTGTCGCACGGACACCGTCTCAAGGTGTGCGAGAGAGTTCTCGGGACCTATCCGCTCTAGTACCGCACCCGCGTGGACATGCGCCGGAGCAGCACGTTCCTGGTCCTCGGCGAGGTGTACGTCGTGAAGCTGTCCTCCCGGGGGCAGCACGGCGCGAGACGTATGCGGGCCTTGAACGCGTCCACAAGGCGCCGCTGGCCCAAGGGCGCCGAGAACGACGGCGCCTGGTTCGCGGGCGACCCCGCCTTCGGGGGCGTCATGGTGGTGCCGGGCACCAACAACATGCTGTTCCTGCAGCCGGCCGGGTGGGAAAAGTACGCCAGGGAGCGCGCCGAGGCCGATCCGCAGCGCCAGGCACGGGCCGAACAGGCCGGTATTTCCAGGCTGTTGGAGAAGGAGCCGAACGTGATGATCGGCCTCGGCAACTAGGGCCGGCCTCACCGACCTCACGTGGCGAGAACAGCGCTCGTAGCGCATACGACGGTGCCGGCCGCCCCCAAGGAAGGGGTGGCCGGCACCGTCGTCATCGCAGGGCGTCAGCCCGGAGAACCGAGGGATCCGAAGGATCCGCAGGACCCGAAGGACCCGAAGGACCCGAAGGACCCGAAGGTCACTTCTTCGGCAGCCACGCCTGCCACACGTCCTTGTTCTCCTTGACCCACTTCTTCGCGGCTTCCTCGCCGGACATCTTGTCCTTGGCGATCCACTTGGCGACGACGTTCTGCTGCTCGGTGGTCCACTTGAAGTTCTTCAGGAACTGGGCGGCGTCACCGCCGTCCTTCGCGAAGTCCTTGTTGAAGTACTTCTGGAGCGGAGTGTTGGCGTAGCCGCACTCCGTCTTCTCCTTGGGCTCGTTGCAGCCTTCCTTGTACTCGGGGAGCTTGACCTCGACCAGGTCGACGTCCGAGTTGAGCCACTGCGGCTCCCACCAGTAGGTGATGAAGGGCTGCTTGTTCTTGTACTTCTGCTGGATCTCCTTGATCTGAGCGGCCTCGTTGCCGGTCTCCTTGACCTTGAAGTCCAGGTTGTGGTTCTTGATCAGGTACTCGTCGTACGTGGTGTACGAGGGGGCCGCGCCCAGGAACTCGCCCTTGTCGCCGGACTCGGAGGACTTGAAGTCCTTGGCCAGCTTGTTCAGGCCCTCCCAGGTCTTCGCCTCGGGGTGCTTGTCGGCGTAGTACTTCGGGATGAACCAGCCGATGTGGCCGGTCACGCCGAGGTCGCCGCCCTTGACGACGCTCTTCTTCTGGTCGATGTAGAGCTTCTGCTTCTCGGGCTGGCCGTCCCAGTCCTCGAGGATCGCGTCGGCCTCGCCGTTGTTGAGGGCGTCCCAGGCGATGGGCTCGTCCATCGTCTTGAGGTTGACCTTCTTGACGTCCAGCTCCTCTTCGAGGATCACCTTGGCGACCTCGGCGTTGGCCTGGGCGCCGACCCACGACGGGACGGTGATGGTGACCTCGTCGGAGCCACCGGACTTGCCGGTCTCGGCGGCACCGCAGCCGCTGAGGGCGACCATGCCGAGGACACCGGCACCGGCGAACAGAGTGCTTGATATGCGCTTACTGGGCTTCACTTGACGTTCCTTACTTGGCAGGAGATGCGGGAGATGTGAGACGGCGTGGGGGGCGCCAGGGAGTTGGCGGAGTCAGGAAGTGAGGACTCCGCGCTTGGCCGGTTCGCGGAGCTTGGCTGTCTCCGCGGCCGGCTGCGAGATCCGGTCGAGCAGGATGCCGAGGCACACGATCGCGACACCGGCGGTCATGCCGAGCCCGAGGTCACCCTTGGCCAGGCCCTTGACGACATCCACGCCGAGCGCGCCGCCGCCGATCATGCCCGCGATGACGACCATGGAAAGGACGAGGACGACACCCTGGTTCACCGCGAGCAGCAGCGCCTTGCGGGCCAGCGGCAGCTGGACCTGGCGCAGTTGCTGGCCCGTGGTGGCGCCGAGGGAGCGGGAGGCCTCCAGGGCCGCCGGGTCGATGGAGCGGATGCCCTGGTTGGTGATGCGGACGACCGCGGGCAGCGCGTAGATCACCGCAGCCGCGATACCGGCGAAGCGGCCGCCGAGGAACAGCGCCACCATCGGGATGAGATAGATGAACTGCGGCAGCGTCT
The DNA here is from genome assembly GCF_042665355.1 of Streptomyces monticola. NCBI lineage: Bacteria > Bacillati > Actinomycetota > Actinomycetes > Kitasatosporales > Streptomycetaceae > Streptomyces > Streptomyces monticola. The sequence goes on from NZ_JBHTCF010000011.1 coordinate 103,650, forward strand.
GCATGGTGTCGAGCACCGGGCGGATCATGCGCTCCACCCAGTCGACGCGGGCGGCGAGAATGCCGATCGCGAAGCCCAGGACGAGGGTCACGACGAGGGCTGCGATGACCTGCGACAGCGTGTCCATGGAACGCGTCCACAGACCCATGCCGCCGACCAGGCCGAGGGCGAGCACCGTGGTGAGCGCCGCGCGCCAGCGGCCCGCCAGATAGGCGAGGACTCCGCCCACGAGCAGCAGCGCCCACCACGGGGTGCCCTGCAGCGCGTCGCGCGTCGGGTTGATGACGTAGTTCGCGAATCCCTGGGCCCAGGTGAGGGTGCCGCCGATGACCGGGATGCCGGAGCCGAGCTCGTTCTCGATCCACTCGGCGACCGTGTTGATCGGGCCCGAGACGGGCAGCACCCAGTTCTCCGGCCACTCCTGCTTGCCGAGGGCCTGGCCCGCCACCGTCGCCACCGCCACCGCGGCCACCAGGGCCCCGTAGCGGATCCAGGCGAACAGCGGGCGGCGGCCGGTCTTCGGCACATCGAGGCCCTCGCCGGCGGCGGCCGTCGTGCGGTCCAGCCAGATGGCCATCAGGACGATCGCGATACCCGCGGACGCGGCCTGGCCGGTGTCGAGGATGGAGAGCGCCTTGAAGATCAGCTCACCGAGTCCGGCGGCGCCGATCATCGCGGCGAGCACGACCATCGAAAGGCACATCATGATCGTCTGGTTGAGGCCCAGCAGCATGTGCTTGCGGGCGAGCGGCAGACGCGCGGTGATGAGCTGCTGCCAGGACGTGGCGCCGAGCGACCGGGACGCCTCCAGGGCGGCCGCGTCCGCGCTGCGCAGGCCGAGCGCGGTGAGCCGGGCCATCGGCGGGGCGGCGTAGATCACCGTGGCGGCGAAGGCCGACGGCACATCGGTGCCGAAGATCAGCACGAAGGGCAGCAGATACGAGAACGCCGGCAGCACCTGCATGGTGTCGAGGACCGGGCGCAGGATGCGCTCGCCGCGGTCCGAAAGCCCGGCGATCAGTCCGAGCAGCACACCGATGAGCGCGGCCACGGCGACGCTGACCACCATCAGGGAGAGCGTCTCCATGGCGCCTTCCCACACGCCGAGCACACCGATGACGGCGAACGTGACGAGCGCCGTGGCCGCGGTGCGCAGCGCGCGGCGGCCCAGGTCGGCGCCGCCCGCGAGCCAGCCGATGGCGACGGCGGCGACCGTGACGCCGATGAAGCCGAGGCTCTCCAGGACTGCGGTCACACCGTCCACCGCGGATGTGGCGGTGTTGCTGATGTGCAGCAGGAAGTACAGGAAGATCCAGTGCCTGTCGCGGTTTTCGACCAGCCACTCGTTGAAGTCCGTCAGCGGTGCCTTCAGGTCGAAGGTCAGGTCGGCGGGCCAGATGCCGCTGCCGCTGACGGCCGCGCTGACGACCGCGACCAGGAGGACCGCGATCAGGAGCAGTGCCTTGGGGTGGGCGGCGATGCGGGCGAGGACACCGGGCGTCTGCGGGACGACCGGGGTGCTCTCGGGCACATCGGCCTTGTCCAGTACGGGAGTCGGGGCGGTACTCATCGGCGGCCCCCTTCCGTACGGGAACGGCTCATATGGTCGGTACTCATACGGCCGCCACCTCCTTGCCCTCGGTGTCGGTGGTGTCGGGCCCCTCGTCGATACCGGCGACCACCGCGAGCAGCCGCGAGTGGTCGACGACGCCGAGGGTGCGGCCGTTCTCGACGACCCGGCAGTGCTCGCCGCTGCGCGCGACGGCCTCGATGGCGTCGACGACCAGGGTGTCGGGGGCGAGCGCGGCGCCCGATTCGGCCTCGTCGGAGTCGGCGGGGCGCATCGCGCGGCGCACCGAGATGACCTGCTCGCGCGGGACGTCACGGACGAAGTCACGGACGTACTCGTCGGCCGGGTTGGCGACGATCTCCTCGGGGGTGCCGAGCTGCACGACGCCGCCGTCCCGCATCAGCATGATGCGGTCGCCGAGGCGCAGGGCCTCGCTGAGGTCGTGGGTGATGAAGACCATCGTGCGGCCCTCTTCGCGGTGCAGCCGGACGACCTCTTCCTGCATGTCCCGGCGGATCAGCGGGTCGAGGGCGCTGAACGGCTCGTCGAAGAGCAGTACTTCGGGGTCGACGGCGAGGGCGCGGGCCAGGCCCACACGCTGCTGCTGACCGCCGGAGAGCTGGGTGGGGCGGCGCTCCTCCAGGCCCTGCAGGCCGACCTTCTCGACGATCTGCAGCGCCTTGGCGCGGCGCTCGGCCTTGCCCATGCCCTGGATCTCCAGGCCGTACGCGACGTTGTCGAGGACGGAGCGGTGCGGCAGCAGGCCGAAGTTCTGGAAGACCATCGCGGTCTGGCGGCGGCGCAGTTCGCGCAGCCGGTTCTTGTCCATGGCGAGGACGTCCTCGCCGTCGATGGCGATGGTGCCGCTGGTCGGCTCGATCAGCCGGGTCAGGGTGCGCACGAGGGTGGACTTGCCGGAGCCGGACAGGCCCATGACGACGAACACCTCGCCGCGCTTCACCTCGAAGCTCACGTCCCGCACGGCGGCGGTGCAGCCGGTGCGCTCACGCAGCTCGGCGCCGGACAGGGCGGCGTACTCCTTGTTGCCCGGTATTCGGTCGGCCTTGGGGCCGAACACCTTCCACAGGTCGCGGACGGCGAACACGGGCGCGGCGGGGTCCTTCGCGGCCTCGGGACTCCCGTGGGTCTTCTCAGTGGCGGCGGTCATCGGACATCACTCCCGGTCAGCAGTTCCGCGCACTTCTCCCCCACCATCAGCACACCGATCATCGGGTTCACGGCGGGCATCGTGGGGAAGACGGACGCATCGGCGATACGGATGCCATCGAGGCCGCGGACCGTCAAGTCCGGGGACACTACGGCAAGTTCATCAGCGGAGGAACCCATTCGGCAGGTGCCCGCAGGGTGGTAGACGGTGTGCGCGACCTTTCGCGCGTACTCGCTCAGCTCTTCGTCGCCGGTGACCTCGGGCCCGGGGCACACCTCACGCTTGAGCCAGTGCGCGAGCGGCTCGGACTTGGCGATCTCACGGGCGATCTTGATGCCGTCGACGAGCGTACGGCCGTCGTAGTCGTCCTCGTCCGTGAAGTAACGGAAGTCCAACGCGGGCTTTACTTCCGGGTCCTTGCTGGTCAGGTAGACACGGCCGCGGCTCTTCGGCTTGGGGATGTTGGGCGTCATGGACACACCGTGCTCGGGGCGCTCGTAGCCGAGGCGCTCCGGGTTGTCCGTGAACGGGATCTGGTAGAAGTGGAACATCAGGTCGGGCCCCTGGAACTCGGGGTCCCGCTGCACGAACAGACCCGCATCCGAGTCCATCGCGGAGTTCTCGGGGATCGGCCCGTTGGTCTCCCACACGATGACCGACTCGGGGTGGTCGAGCAGATTCTCGCCGACGCCCGGCAGATCGTGTACGACCTCGATGCCCAGGGCCTCCAGGTCCTTACGGGGACCGATGCCGGAGTGCATCAGCAGGCGCGGGGTGTCCACGGCGCCCGCGCAGACGAGGACTTCGCGGCCGGCCTCGACCAGCAGCTCCTCGCCGTCCTTGGTGCGCACGTGGACGCCGCGGGCGCGGGTGCCGTCGAGCTCCAGCTTGTACGCCCAGGTCTCCAGCATCAGCGTGAGGTTGGGGCGGTCGCCGGCCTCGATGTGCGGGTGCAGATAGGCGACCGAGGCGCTGGAGCGCTTGTTGTTCTCGGGGTGGTAGGCCAGGTCGAAGAAGCCGACACCGTCCTTGAAGGGCTTCTTGTTGAAGCCCTCCACGCGCGGGACGCCGAGCGCGGCCTGCGCGGCGTCCACGAAGTCGCGGGCGATGGCGTTGCGGTCCTTCTCGTCGACGGCCACGACGTTGTTGCGCAGCTTCGCGAAGTACGGCTCCATGGACGCCGCGTCCCAGCCCTCCGCGCCGTTCGCCGCCCACTCGTCCCAGTCGGACGGCAGCGGCTTGAAGGCGATGAGGGTGTTGTGCGAGGAGCAGCCGCCGAGGACCTTGGCGCGGCTGTGCCGGATGTGCGAGTTGCCGCGCGGCTGCTCGGTCGTCGGGTAGTCGTAGTCGAGGTCCCCGCCGAGCAGGCCCATCCAGCGGCGCAGGGTCAGGACGTCATCGCGGTCGATGTCGCTGGGGCCGCCCTCGATGACGGCGACGGTGACGTCGGGGTTCTCGGTGAGACGGGATGCGATCACCGAACCTGCGGTGCCGCCGCCGATCACGACGTAGTCGTACTGAGGCATGTCTGTCTGCTCCACTTCGTGCAAAAGTGCTTCGCGTAATGGGTGCTTGCGGGGGTGCTTCTTACGTGAGGGGGGGGGTGCCCGGCCCGCGCGGGGCCGGGCTCAGCCCGTGCGCGGGGCCGTGCTCAGCCCGCGAACCAGCGGACCGGCTTCGGGTCCAGGTTCTGGTAGATGTGCTTGGCCTCGCGATACTCGGCGAGCCCCGCGGGGCCCAGTTCACGGCCGACACCCGACTTCCCGAAGCCGCCCCACTCCGCCTGCGGCAGGTAGGGGTGGAAGTCATTGATCCACACGGTGCCGTGGCGCAGACGCGCGGCGACGCGGCGGGCGCGGCCCGGGTCCTGGGTCCACACGGCGCCGGCGAGGCCGTACTCGGTGTCGTTGGCGAGGGCCACGGCCTCGTCCTCGGTGGTGAAGGTCTCCACGGAGAGCACAGGACCGAAGACCTCTTCGCGTACGACACGCATCTCGCGGTGGCAGCCGTCGAGGACGGTCGGCTCGTAGAAGTAGCCCTCGGCGGGCCGTACTTCGCTGGGCTCGGGCCGCTTGCCGCCGGTCAGGAGCTTGGCGCCCTCTTCCAGCGCGGAGGCGACATAGCCCTCGGTCTTGTCCAGCTGCTGCTGCGAGACGAGCGGGCCGCACTCGACGCCGTCCTCGGTGCCGCGGCCGAGCTTGATCTTCGCGGCGCGGCGGGCGAGTTCGGTGACGAAGCGCTCGCGCACCGACTCCTCGATGATGAGGCGGCCGCCGGCCGAGCAGACCTGGCCGCTGTGGATGAACGCGGCGTTCAGGGCCTGGTCGACGGCGGTGTCGAAGTCCTCGTCGGTGGCGCAGGCGTCGGCGAAGACGACGTTGGGGTTCTTGCCGCCGAGTTCGAGGGCGACCTTCTTGACGCTCACGGCGGCGGCCTGGGCGACCTTGGTGCCGCTGACGAGTCCGCCGGTGAAGGAGATCAGGTCGACGTCGGGGTGCTCGGCGAAGCGGGCGCCGACGGTGTGGCCCGGGCCGGTCACGATATTCGCGACGCCGGCCGGGAGTCCGGCCTCGACGAGCAGCTCGATCAGGGCCACCGTGGTCAGCGGGGTGACCTCGCTGGGCTTGATGACGAAGGTGTTGCCGGCGGCGAGCGCCGGGGCGATCTTCCAACTGGCCTGCAGGAGCGGGTAGTTCCAGGGCGTGATCATCGCGCAGACACCGATGGGCTCGTGCACGACGACGCTGTGCACCGTGTCCGTGCCCGCGTCCACGACCCGGCCCGCGCCTTCGCCGATGACGAGGTCGGCGAAGTAGCGGAAGGCGTCGGCGACGCAGTCGACGTCGACACGGCCCTCTTCGACGGTCTTGCCCGCGTCCCGGCTCTCCAGGAGGCCGATCTCCTCGCGGTCACGGACCAGGAGGTCCGCGACCCGGCGCAGGAGCGCGGCCCGCTCGGCGACCGGGGTGTGCCGCCACGGGCCCTGGTCGAACGCCTTGCGTGCGGCGGAGATCGCGGCGTCCGCGTCCTCGGTGCCGCCCTCCGCCACCACGGCGAACGGCTTGGCATCCGCGGGGTCGAGGATCTCGCGCGTGGCTCCGGAGGCGGCGTTACGCCACTCTCCGTCCACGTGGATGGTCTGTTGTGCCGACACTTCGCGTCTTGCCTTCCGTTTACCGATTTGTTCACTGCGAGTCACGCCAGTGATCCGATGCCCCTGCCCTGGGGCCTGAAAAGCATGTCGGTTCCCGTGTGGAAAGTGCCATGAGTCACGCCACATGCGGGCGAAAGGCCCTGGTCATGTGGGTAAGACTGGTTTGTCCGGGCGGTGCGGCGGCGAGATACGTGACACATAAGGCCACTTTCAGCACTCTTGTCGTCACTCTCCGTGCGAGGGCCTCGGCCGGAAGGCGCCGCCGGTCAGAAGTCACCGGGTGTTACGGCGAACGACGTCGCCGCCTCCTCGATGGCCTGGCGCTGTTGCGGCCACTCGTCCGCCGGGCCGATGCTGAGGACCGCGTACAGCGTCGCGGGACTGTCGGACGTCGCCGGGATGATGCGGTCCAGGGTGCGAAGACGCATGTCCCACTGCTCGCTGTCGTAGGAGTAGTCGAGCTCCGCGGCCTCGCCCCGCTCGTCGGAGACCGGGCCCAGGCTTGTGCGTTCGTAGCCGGGCAGCCGCTTGAGGTCCTTCTCAGCCAGCCTCAGGGTGCTCATCGGGGTCGCGTCCGGCTCGGTGACCTGGAAGACCTGGATCCGCTCGGGGCCGTCGGGCGCCTCGTAGTAATAGAGCGTGACGCCGTTCTTGCCGGATTCCGTACGGCGCTGCCAGCCCTGCGGGACCACCAGGGCGAAGCCGTCCTCGGTGACCGTCTCGTAGCCGGGCGGAGGCGGGGTCGGCGAGGGGCTCGCGGTGGGAGTGGTGTCCGAGGGATCCGAGGAGGCGGAGTCCGACGGCGTGGACCCCGGCGAGGACTCGACGGCGCTCGGTGCGGGCTTCGCGTCCGCGGGGGTGTCGTCGCCGCGGCCCCACAGCAGATAGCCGCCGACGCCGGCCGCGACCACGGCCACCACCACGGCGGCCACCACCGCGTTGCCGCGGAACCACGGGCGCCGCGCGGAGCCTGGCTGTCCGTACCGGCCTGACTGTCCGTACTGGCCTGGCTGTCCGTACTGGCCGGGCCCGCCGTACTGCCCTGCGTGCCCCGGCTCTGGCTGCCCCGGCTGCCCAGCCTGTGTCTCGAACTCCACGCCGCCCGGGGCGTGTTCGGGGCGCGGCGGGGGCGGTGGTGTGTACGGCGCCCGGTCGTTCCGGCCGCCGGTCTCCCAGCTCTGTGTGTCGGGGTTCCAGCGGACCTGGCCCTCGTCGGCCACGCTCAGCTCCCCAGGAGCGCGCCGACGGCCTGGCCGACGGCGGCCGCCGAGGCCACGAGCCCGGTCACCGCGCCCGCGTCGGCGAGCGCCTGCCGCAGCCGCACGAGCCTGCCGTCGGCGGCCCGGCCGGTGCGCTCGATCTCGCCCTCGGCACGCTCCAGTTCGGCATCGAGAGTGAGCGTCTGGTCGTTGCGCACAAGCCGGGCGAGGTCGGCCCGGAGCTCCCGCACCGCCCGCAGGAGCTCCTCCTGGTCCGGGTCACGGCGGTCCGCGCCCGGCTGGTGGACCACGCTGTTGCCGTCACCGATGGCGAACGCGCCCTGCACGTTGTGGATATGGATACCGGAAGAGCCCCGCACGGGCCCCTGCCCGTCCTTGCCGCTGTCACCCATGGCCGCTGCCATCCGCGTCTCCCCCGTCCTTGGTGAACGGTGCGCCGGAGGCGGGCTGTGCGCCCGGACTCCCCGTCGCCGCCGCCTGGTTGGTGATGGTGTTGTGGTCGCCCACGGCGAAGGCGCCGCTCGCGTGCTCGATGAGGGTGCCGCCGCCGCTGACGTTCACGATCTTCTGCGCGAACTCGTCGGTGCGGTAGCCCGCGTCCTTGAGCGCGCTGCGGACGCCGTTGGCCACACGGTCCTGGACGGACTTCAGATAGCGGCGTACGTCCATCTCCTGGAAGAGCGAGGCGTCCCCGTCCGAGCCCAGCTCGCGCACCGACACCGCGGGCCCGTCCGGCAGCGCCGCGCCCTGGCCGCCGGTCAGGATGCGCCAGCTGAACGCCAACCCGCGGCCCAGGGTGGCCAGGGCGTCCACGAGCGAGCGCGGGGTGCGGGCGAGCGCCCAGACACCCTTGCCGAACAGGCTGTTGTGGCGGTACTGGTGGGCGATCCGGTCGGCGTTCCCGAAGTCCTTGCGGACCGGGAGCAGCACATGCGGGGCGATCTCCAGCATCAGCATGCCGCCCTGCGTGTGCACCCGTACGAAGACCGTGGTGACGACCTCCTCCTCCCAGCCGCCCACCCTGATCCGCAGGAAGTGCCGCCGGGTCTCGCCGCCCTCCTCCACCGCCTCGGCCCGGTGGACCAGGAAGTCCTGCTCTCCGTAAGGCGCGAGGTCGCGCCGCGGCAGCCCGGCCACCGGCAGGAACACACACTCGTCGACCTGCAGTTGGCGCAGCCGGTCGCGCACCCTGGCCCCGGCGTGCGGTGCGGGCACCCGCAGATCGGCCAGGAGCGGGCGGATGGCGTCCAGGATCACGCGGTTGCCGAGCGGCTTCTGCTCATCGGCCGTCTCTTCGGGCCGCAGTTCGACGGCGAGCGTCCAGGAGTCGTACGGCGTGCCCGCGCCGCAGAACGGGTGCGCCGAGTGGTACATCACCAGCGGAGCGTGCTGTTCGGTCCTGATCCGCCCGCGAAGCCGCTGGAACCGGCCGCCCTCGGCCGCCTCGGCCGGGTCGGCCGCCACGTCGGGGAACCTGCCCGGGTGCAGCTCGGCCGCCAGGGCCCGCGCGAACTGCCCGCGCTTGGCCGCCACACACACCGTCACGAGCAGCAGCGCCGCCAGCGCCGCCCAGGCATGGAAGGGCCTGACCTCGCCTGCGCCGGACGAGCCGGTTTCCAGGAGCAGTTCGTCCAGCGCGTCGGGCAGAAAGGCGCCGGCGACCGAGACGGCGCTCTCGCCCCCGCTCCCGCCGGTGACCACCCGGCCCAGGGCGAGGAGCGCGTAGATCATCAGGATCCGGCCCCACCAGCGCACCCACCAGGCGGGCACCCGGCGCCAGACCGGCGGGCGCTCCTGGGTGCCGCGGATCTTCGCGGCGAGGAACAGCACCACGGACGGCATCAGAAAGACGAAGAGCAGATACTCGCTGAGCACGAAGCCGAGGACCCAGAACAGCAGGATGAGCGCGGACCAGCCGAGTTCGAGACGGCGGGCACGCAGCGCGTGGGCGAGCACCCGGGCGGCGTCGAAGCCGAGCGAGGGCGCGACGATGCGCTCCTCGTGGACGTACAGCTCCTCGATGACCGCGTCCCGGTAGGCCTCGTCGAGATAGCCGCCCGCGCACAGCAGCCGGGTCGCCTCGCTGGCCTCGGGGGGTGCGGGAGGCAGGGCGGCCGGGACTCCCTGGGCCTCCGTCCGCGCCGGACCGGCCTGCGCCGGCACCTGGGTGTGCTGCGTCAACGCTCCCCCTGTGACTCCAACTGCCTTATGAGGCGCATGTGTTGGGACGGAATGTGTGCCGCGTCACAGCATAGGGGAAGCAGTGCCGCCCGGGCGCCCCCCACAGGCACCCGGGCAGCGGTCCCGCCGGACCTCTTTGGGGGTTCTCTCAGAGCTTGATGGCGGGCGTGTTCCCGACGCCCTTGATCTGCGTATAGACCTTGGTCTTGTCGGGGAAGGTCCGGGGCGACGACTTGTAGTCCCACGAGACCCGGTAGACGTTGCTGATCTCGCCCACGAACTTGGCCCGCAGCCACTTGCCGAGCTGCGGCTTCTTGCCGGGCTTCACCACCACGCTGCGCAGGAAGTAGGTCCCCTTCTTCGGGGCGGTGTAGTCGCCCATCAGGTAGTGCAGCTTGTTGGCCTTCTTGTCGGCGACCACGGCCGTGGTGCGGGTGTGGTGGTGACTGTCCGCAACGTAGTGCTTCTTGGCCGCGAACGCCGGTGAGGCGGACAGGAGAACCGCGGCTGCCACACCGGCTGCCAGGGCGCCGGTCGTGGAGGCCTTGCTCAGGGTGCGCATCAGGGGCTCTTTCGTCGCTGGTTGGCGGGTTGCGGATCGCCTGGCCGGAATACGTACGACAGGACCAGGCCGACGCTGGCCGCTCCGACGAGGAGCAGCACTTCGACGGTATTGCTCATGGCATACGGATCCTGCTCCTTCGCGCAGCGGCGGCGCCATTGGCTCTTCGGGCAGTTGCCCGGAGGGGCGTGGTCTCTTCGGGTCATGCCCCAACTGCCAATTGTGAGCGTGCAGTCGAGCGGATTAGAAATGTTCTCGCCAGGCCAACTGCGGCCTTGCTCCCGGGAGTTGTTCGGATCCCCATCCTTTTCCGGGATATCCGCTCAAGAAAGGCTGCATTCCGTGAACCGGAAACTGCGCATAACCGCCGCATCCCTCGTTGCCGCCGTCGCCCTCGGTGTGGCCGCGCCGGCCGCGTCGGCCGCGACCCAGGAGTCCGCCCCCCGCGTCGCCGTGACCCAGACCGCCGGTGGCAACCAGGCCGGTGCCGCCACGCTGTCCCCGAGCATGGCCAAGCTGGTCTCCGAGGCCCAGGCCGCTTCGGCGAACGCCGACACCAAGTCCGGCTCGAACCAGGTCGCCCCCAAGGGCTGGTGGGACAAGCTGAAGAAGAAGGCCCTGAAGAAGGCCTTCAGCAAGCTGCCGAAGAAGTGGCAGAAGAAGATCAAGTCGTGGGCGAAGAAGGGCTACAAGTACCTTCGTGCGCAGCTCGCCAAGCTGCCCAAGCCGGTTCGCTGGGCGATCACCCTCGGTGGCTCGATCACCCTCAAGAACGCTGCCGAGTGGCTGATCGACATCCTGTTCTGATCCCTTCCCTTCGGGGAGCCGGTCGGACGGAATGCTGTGCGCCCCTGGGTCCGCTGCTGCGGCCAGGGGCGCACAGCCGTCTCCGCCGCCACTTCTTTCGCTCCCGAGGCAACGGCCGCGGACCTTCCGGCGTCCCTCAGGGTGCTGACGTGTCCCGGCCACATGGCAGGATGCGCACCTGGCCTTGCGGCGGCGTGGCCAGGCACAACTCTGTTATGAGCACACCGAATTGAGGAGTAGCAATGGTTGACGGAACCTCCGGGACCGCGACGGGCGCCAAGTCCAAGGGAGCGGTGGACCACGCCTGGCCGCCGATCCTTCTGTTCATCGTGGCGAGCATCGGCACCGGAACGCTCTCGGACCGGCCCACCATGTTCTGGATCAATGCGGCCATTGTCGCGGTCGGCCTCGTCTCCGCCGTCGTGAAAATTCCCAAGGTGTGGAAGCTGCGCCGCGAGCAGGGCATCGCCTACCTCCTCATCGTGCTCGTTCTGGGAACTGCGGCATTCGCCGTCGACCGGGTACTCGGCAATATTTAGTGAGCGCAGTATTCAGTGAGCCCTGGCCGCCCCTTGCCCATTGGGGCGGTGCCTGAAAGTCCAATATCGCGTAACTCCCCTTTTCCCTAGGGTGATTGACACGTCCCCCCGGAAAAGGAGTAGCGGTGCACAACGGATTTCCCATGCGGCGCATCGGATCGGCCGCCGTCGCGGGCGCGGCGGCCCTCGCGGTCCTGGCCCCGGCGGCATCGGCCGTCGACCACGCTCCCGTCCGGCAGCAGACGGCGGCCGCCCAAGAGCACGTATCCGCGCAGGAAGGCGCGAAGAAGCGGCTGACCGTCAAGGGATACGTCGGCTATCTGGAGGCCAAGGGCACGCCCGCCGCCAAGGCCACCCTGCGGTCCTTCCGCAAGCTGTCCCCGGCCCAGCAGACCAAGTTCGTGGGCTACTTGCAGAGCCGCGAGGTCTACTCGGCGTTCCTCGGCGCGCTCAAGGGCAGCACGAGCACTCCGCATCTGCGCAAGCCGGTCGCGTACAACAGCGATGTGCGGTTCGTGCGGGACGCCCGTATCACCAAGAAGTCGAGCAGCAGCAGGACCAACACCAGGATCACCTACACGATGACGGAGCAGATCTACGGCATCGCGGTCACCAGCGAGCAGCTCTGGGTCTCGTACCAGACCAAGAGCGGCAAGGTCACCAAGGTCCTGGGCGCCGGCGCCTCGGTGTCCAATGTGAACGCCGCGCTCGCCATCCGCCACGGCAAGGTCGAGCGCCGCAAGCAGGGTCCGGGGGTGTTCGCCGAGACGACCGTGCACGCCTCGCCGCGCTACCCGGGCTTCGGCTCCAGGATCGTCAAGGAGCAGCGGGTGGACGCCGGCTGGAAGGGCACCTGGAAGGCCGTCCTGCGCAACGCCTGACCCGCCGCACTCACCTGTGGCCCACCGCCCCGTCCCCACGGGAAAAGCACTCCGCCCCGGCCGCCGTCTCGTAACGGCCGCCGGGGCGGAGCCAGTTGCGCGTCCGGTACGTACGGACGGCGATGCGTGCGTACGTACCGGAGGACCGGACCGGACCTGCTCAGATCAGGCCGAGGCCCTTGACCGCGTCGCGCTCCTCGGCGAGCTCCTTGACGGAGGCGTCGATACGGGCGCGCGAGAACTCGTTGACGTCCAGGCCCTGGACGATCTCGTACGAGCCGTTCTTCGTGGTGACCGGGAAGGACGAGATCAGGCCCTCCGGGACGCCGTAGGAGCCGTCCGACGGGATACCCATGGAGGTCCAGTCGCCCTCGGCGGTGCCGTTGACCCACGTGTGGACGTGGTCGATCGCGGCGTTGGCGGCGGAGGCGGCCGAGGAGGCGCCACGGGCCTCGATGATCGCGGCACCGCGCTTGGCGACGGTCGGGATGAACTCGTCGGCCAGCCACTTCTCGTCGTTCACGACCTCGGCGGCGTTCTTGCCGCCGACCGTGGCGTGGAAGATGTCCGGGTACTGGGTCGCGGAGTGGTTGCCCCAGATGGTGAGGCGCTTGATGTCCGCGACCGGGGTGCCGGTCTTCTTCGACAGCTGCGACAGGGCGCGGTTGTGGTCGAGGCGGGTCATCGCGGTGAAGCGCTCGGCCGGTACGTCCGGGGCGGCGGCCTGGGCGATCAGGGCGTTGGTGTTGGCCGGGTTGCCCACGACCAGAACCTTCACGTCGTCCGCGGCGTGGTCGTTGATGGCCTTGCCCTGCGGCTTGAAGATGCCGCCGTTGGCCTCGAGCAGGTCACCGCGCTCCATGCCCTTGGTGCGCGGGCGGGCGCCGACGAGCAGGGCGACGTTGGCACCGTCGAAGGCGACGTTCGGGTCGTCGCTGATCTCGATGCCCTGAAGCAGCGGGAAGGCGCAGTCGTCGAGCTCCATGGCGGTGCCCTCGGCGGCGCCGAGGGCCGGCGTGATCTCCAGGAGACGCAGCTTGACCGGCACATCCGGGCCGAGCAGATGGCCGGAGGCGATACGGAAGAGCAGTGCGTAGCCGATCTGGCCGGCCGCGCCGGTGACGGTGACATTCACGGGAGTGCGGGTCATGGCGATCTCCGTAGACAGCTGGCAGTAGCAGTGGGGTGATCGAAACTCGGCGTCCCGATGATCGATCACGGGTGATCGATCCCTTGACGTCAAGAGAGATCCACCGGTCAGGCTATCGCGCCCGGGCCGCCGCTCACCCCCGCACCCATGTGGCCAGGACCACAACCGGCGCGACCGCCCGAGGGGCCACCGGAACCACGACCGGCGCCACAACTACGGCGGCGGCCGCCGGCTCGGGAGAGGAGACGCGGGCGGCCGCCGTCCGGGTGCCGGGGGCCTGGGGCTCGCGTCCCAGTAGACCCGTACTCCCGTGGGGGTACGGTGCGCCTGCCCCGCTGTGAGGCAGGCATTCCCCTTCACCGCCGATTAGTTCAAGTCCCCCGGCGCACCGCACGGTTCACCCTGCTCAGGCCGTCGCGGCCGCACGGTCACGCCGTGCGCTCAGGCCGTCGCGGCGCACGGTCACGCCGTGCGCTCGGGCCGTCGCGGCGCACGGTCACGCCGTGCGCTCAGCCCGTGCAGCCCGTCTGGCCGGACTGCAACGTCGCGCAGGCCTTCGCCGCCGTGGCGCTCTTCGCGGTCACCATCGGGGTGTACGCGTCGCCGTCGGCGTTCACCTTGCCGCTCTCGCGCCCACCCGCCTGCGAGCCGCTGATCTGCACGGTGTCGCCGGGTTGCGCCCCGGTGATACGGGCCCAGGAGGCGCCGCACGTCTTGCTGTAGCGGACCTCCACCAGGGCCGTGCCGACGGTGACGCTGGTGCTGGTCCGCGCGAGCTCACCGCCGCAGCGCATCCGCTCCGGGTCCTTGCCCGCGCAGTCCGTGCCGACGCACTTGACGCCCTTGGGCAGCTCGCGCTCGCTGGTGGTCGGTGACGCGGACGGCTTGGCCTCCGGCTCGTCCTCGCCCGGCAGGCCGGTGAGGAAGATCGCGACCGCGATCACGACGAGGGCACCGACGACACCCGCGAGGAACATCGTCAGCTTCCGGCGCTGCCGTTGCCGGTCGGGAGAGCGGTCGGACGGCGCCGAACCGGGCGTACCGGACTGACCGGGCGGGCCCGGTGGCTGCGCCATCCCCGCGACGGGCGGCCCCGGGGGCGCGGCGACGGACGCCCCGGCACTGCCGGCACCGCCACCGGCCATCGCGCCGCCGGCACCGTCACCGGCCACCGCGCCGCCGGCCGCCGCACCGGGCTGCTGCACCTGGGGCCCGGCAGGACCCGCCTGCGCGGAACCGCCGCGCGCACCGCTCTTCTTGCCCTTGGTGTTCGCCGGCGCCGTGCCCAACTCCCCCAGAGCGGCACGCGCCTGGGATATCCGGATCGCCTCCATGGTCATGTCGTGCCGCATCTCGGAACGGCTCCAGGCGCGCTCCGCGAGCTCCCACATGGTGGTGAGGTGCATCGGATTGGTGCCGGTGACCTCGGCCAGGGCGACGATGGCGCCCTTGGGTGCGAGCAGCCGGCCGTTCAGATACCGCTCCCACGACGTCTTGCTGTAGCCGGTGCGGTCCGCCACCGCGGCGATGCTCAGCCCGCTGCGGTCCACGAGCCTGCGCAACTGGCTCGCGAACTCGCGCACCTGCGGGTCGAGTTCCTCCGGTAGCGCCCTCCAACGAGGCATTGCCTCCCCCTTGTCCCCCCGTGTACGTGCCTGCCGACTCCCCGCGTGATGCCCTGCCTTGCCCGCGTTCTGACTACCCACAGGGATGCTTCGATCCGGGACGTCAGTTCCCCCGACGGGGGCGCACAGGTGCACTTGTGGCCCAGGCCACGCCCCTTCGCGCGGCCACGGAGCCGCGGCCAGTCTCCCATCGCCACCCCGTTCCGCGATACGGAACCCCCCTCAAGGATCTTCAACACTGCACCGTTATGGGTGAGTTAACGGTGAATAGCCTGAGTTGCCGCGTTGCCGCTCCGTGAAGATCGTTGCGCCCCTCGGACACCGTGCCGGAATGGTCACCTCCGCGTCACAGGCCCCAGGCGGCACTTGATCCACCGTTGTCGCGTCCATGACTCTGGAACCCGAGCGGGACACCCGGCCCCACGGGTCGGGCGCCCCGCCCGGCACACCGACGGCGCCCGTCCTCCCTCGGGGGAGAGGACGGGCGCCGTTGTCCCGCCCCGTGTCTCTGCCGTGGACAGGTGCTGAGAGGTACTGCCCTGCCGTGGACAGGTGCTGAGAGGTACTGCCCTGCCGTGGACAGGTTCCGTCACGACTTCCGCTCAGGAGGCCGCCGGGAAGCAGGTCCTCTCCTGTGACCGCACCAGGCAGGCCCGTACATCGGGATGGTCGGCGGCAGCGGCCGCCGCCATCGGCGTCGACAGGGAGCCCTCCTCGTCGAACCGGTCCCGGACCTCGGTCTGCTGGGCCGCGATGCCCGGTGCGGTGATCTCGACGCGGTCGCCCGTCAGGCCCCGGTCGATACGGGCCCACACCGTGCCGCACCTGGCGGAGCGGCGCACCTTGACCACCGTGCCCGAGCCGAAGCGCCGCTCCGCGAGGGTGCTCGGCGGGAACGCGGCACCCGAACAGCGGGTCGCCTCCGGGTCCTTGCCGGTACAGGTCTCTCCCGAGCAGCCGGGCCCCGGCGCGGTGCCGCGCGGCGGTCTCGTCCCTTCCGCGCCGTTTCCGCTGCCGTCGATGCCCCAGACGATCAGGAGCACCCCGGCGGCGACCGCGGCGAGCCCGCCGAGCGCCCCGGCGAAGAATCCCGCGGAGCGAAGGCGCCGGTGCGCGGGGACGCGCGCGTTCGTCCCGTCCCTCTGCCCGTCCGTCGCACCGTCCCCCGGTCCGTCCTTCGGTCCGTCCCTCTGCCCGTCTCCCTGTCCGCCCCTCTGTGTGCCGGCGGGCCCGGCCGGAGCGGGCGCCACGCCCGCGCCCGCATGGCCACTCCCGCCCGCGCGGCCGCTCCAGGTGGGCTCGGCCAGCTCCCACAACGCCAGGGGCCGTCCCGGGCGTTCACCGGCGAGCTTGCACAGCTGCTCCACGGCCTGCCGGGGCGGCAGCACCTTGCCGTTGAGATAGCGCTCCCAAGAGGACTTGCTGTACGGCGTCTTCGCCGCGAGCGCGGCCAGGCTGAGGCCCGTCGCGGTCCGCAGCTCGCGCAGCGCGGCGGCGAGCCGTGCGCACTCCACGGGCAGCGCGGGCTCCGGGCGCCCGCCGCGGCGCCCCTCCTCGACGCGTTCCCGGTGGTTCACTTCCTCAGCACCTTCCAGGTGTCGGGCCCGACCTTGCCGTCGACCGCGATGTTCCCCTGGTCCTGGATCCGCTTGACCGCACGCTCGGTGGCGTTGCCGAACGCGCCGTCGGCCACACCGAGGTTCTGTCCGCGGTACAGCAGCAGGCACTGGGCCTCGACCACGGACCAGCGCGTGGAGAGCCGCTCGATCAGCTCCGTGCGCGTGCGGCTGTAGCCCGCGTACAGCCGGCCGTCGTCGTCACGGCGCACCTCGCAGTCGTAACGCTTGCCCGGTTCGTAGGTGAACTCCCCGTATTCCGGGTGGGGTTCACCGGTGTACGGCTTGTCGGCGTCCGCACTCCCCTCGTCGTCCTCCCAAGGCGCGATCAGGACGAGGGCGCCCAGGATCACCGCGGCGGTGGTGAGGCTCGACACCACGACGGCCACCCAAGGGACCCGCCGCAGACGGCCCGCGGCCGCCCGCGGCTCCACACCGCTTTCACCGGACCGTTCTTCCCGGTCGGTCTCCTGGTCGATCTCTTGGTCGGTCTCCTGCTCGCTCTCCTGGCCGCTCTCCTGGCCGGTGGTCCCCCAGGCCTCCGCCGCCACTTCGCGCTGGGCGAGCAGCCGGGCCGGGTCGGCGGCGCAGGCGCGGGCGAGTGCTTCGACCGCCTCGGCCGGCGGCAGCGCCTTTCCGTTGAGATAGCGGTCCCAGGACGAGCGGCTGTACGCCGTCCTCGCAGCGAGGGTCGCAAGTCCCAGGCCGCTGTGGTCCTTGATCCTGCGCAGTTGCACGACGAACTGCCGCACCCGCGGGTCGAGCGAGTCGGGCAGCTCCTTCCACCGAGACATGTTCCACCCCACGTCTTGGAAGCCCCCGGAAGAAGTCCCGGCCGGAACTTCCCCCACAGGGAGAGGATGCCCCGCTCACCGCGTGCGGTTCCGCGCTTTACGGGGAGCCGCACCCGAACGAGAACCGTCCCAGCGTCCCACCGAAGCCGCCAGGACCCCAAGGTCTGCGCAGGTCAACGTGGAAGGCGTCCCATGCGCGCCGCAACCTGCCGGCGAACCTGGCGGGAGGTGGCCGCGGCCCTTCAGTCTCAGTGGTGCACAACGGGCGGCGCGGTCCACCCCGCGCCGCCCCCACACGCCCCCCGAACGCGGCTCGTCCTCCCCGGGGGAGAGGACGAGCCGTCAGGGGGGGCCGACCGAAGGGGGAATCAGCATGCGCACTCTGACGAGGACACTGGTCGGACTCGGCGCCGCCGCCGGGATCGCCGCGGGCACTCTCGCCACCACGGGCGCGGGCGTCGCGACGGCCGCGCCGGACGTGAAGCCCGCGGCCGCGGTGAGCGTCAAGGACGTCGCGCCGCTCGCGGTGGTCAACCTCGGCCTGAGCAAGCGGGAGGCCGGCTGGGTCCAGTGCTGGCTGCACGACTACTGGGGCTACAACGGCGCGATCGACGGACAGCTCGGCACCAACAGCTGGAAGTCGATGCAGCGCAACCTCAAGGCGCACTGGGGGTACACGGGCGCGATCGACGGCATCGTCGGCAGCGGCACGATCAAGGGACTGCAGCGCAGCCTGAAGGCGCACCAGGACTACAACGGGCCGATCGACGGCATCGCCGGGTCGGGAACCAAGGCCGCGTTCAAGCGGTTCGCCGCGGACAGCAGGCCGTACTGCTGAACCGGTAGGCGCGCGTTCGTAACCGCGAGTTCGTAACCGCGCGTTCGTAACCGCGAGTTCGTAACCGCGCACTCGTAACCGCGAGTTCGTAACCACACACTCGTAACCGCGGGTTCGTGCCGCGAAAGTGCCCTCTCCGGAGGGCACTTTTCGCTTGCGGACTACGCCCCGCCCGGCACCACGAGCCCCGTCTCGTACGCCACCACGACCGCCTGCGCCCGGCTGTCCAGGCGGAGTTTGGTCATGGTGCGGTTGAGATGGGTCTTCACCGTCGCCTCGCTGATGAAGAGCCGCTCGGCGATCTCCGGGTTGGACAGGCCGCGTCCGGTCAGCTCCAGGACCTCCCGCTCGCGCGCGGTCAGCGCGTCGAGTGCGGGCGGCACGCTGCCGCCCTCGGCGGGCACGCCCGGCTGCCGGGCGAAGGCCTCGACCAGACGGCGGGTGACACTCGGCGCGAACAGCGCGTCACCGCCGCCGACGGCGGCCACCGCGGCGAGCAGCCGGTCGGGCCCCGAGTCCTTGAGCAGAAACCCGGAGGCACCCGCGCGCAGCGCCCCGTACACGTACTCGTCGAGGTCGAAGGTGGTCAACACCAGGACGCGCGGGGCGGGTTCGGAGGCAGCCGAGAGAATCTTCTCGGTGGCCGTGATACCGCTCATTCCGGGCATACGGATATCCATCAGGACCACATCGGGCCGGGTGCGGGCCGCGAGCGCCACCGCCTCCGCGCCGTCGCCCGCCTCGCCGACCACCTCGATACCGGGGGCGGCGCGCAGCAGACCGACCAGGCCCGCGCGGATCAGGAACTGGTCGTCGACGACGAGCACCCTGGTGCTTTCGGTCATGCCGAAGTGTCGTCCCCCCGCCGTACGGACCGCGCGGAGGTCGGCAGGTCGAGCCGTACGGCGAATCCGCCGTTCTTGCCACGCGGGCCGATGCTGATCGTCCCGCCGTAGAGCTTGGCCCTCTCCCGCATCCCAATCAAGCCATGGCCGCCACCTCCCTGGACTCTGTCCGGAATCACCCCCTCTCCGTCATCGGTGACGGAGACCGTCACATGGTCCTGTCCATAACGGAGTTCGACCTCGGCGCGGGTCGCGGACCGGGCGTGTTTCAGCACGTTGGTCAGCGCCTCCTGCACCACGCGGTACGCGCACAGGTCGACGCCCGGCGCGAGCGGACGCGGCGTCCCCTCGACGCGCAGCTCGACCGGCAGTCCGCCGGCGCCGACCCGCTCCACCATCTCGCCGAGGCGGCCGAGGCCCGGCATCGGGGCGTCGGGGGCGTCGTCCCCGTCCTCCGCGCGCAGCAGCCGCAGCATCCGGCGCAGCTCCTCGAGGGCCTCGGCACTCGTGCCGGAGATGGTGCTGAGCGCGCCGCGGGCGGTGTCCTTGTCGGACTCGAAGACAAAGCTCGCCAGACCGGCCTGCACGGAGATCACCGACATGTGGTGGGCGACCACGTCGTGCAGTTCACGGGCGATCCGGCCGCGTTCCTCGGCGACCTCGCGTTTGGCGCGTTCCGCCTGTTCCTTGCGGAGCTGGCGGGCGAGTTCGGCCGAGCGGCGCGCCACGTACCCGAAGCGCCAGATCACCGCGGGGAAGACCAGGGCCTGGCCGATGACGGCGGGCATGGAGCCGGTGCCGCTGACCACGCCCGCGTAGATCCACACGGCGGCCATCAGGCCCGCGCAGGCCACGGAGAGCCGGGGCCCGCGCAGCGAGGCCACGGTGTAGACGGCGAGCATCGGGCCGAAGGAGTTGACCACCGGCCAGTATCCGGCGGTGACATACACCAGCCACACGGCGTGCACGGACAGACAGACGGCGACGGGCCACCGGCTGCGCAGCGCCCCGGACAGATTGACCACGGCCACCAGCACATAGCCGTAGAGGTCGAGTTCCGGCCACCCCTGGGCCCTCGACTCCTGGCCGAGCAGCACGGCCACACTGGTCTGCGCGAGCGCGATCAGCGCGTCGGCGACGAGGGAACGAGACGGCCGGATCCGCATCGCCGCAGCGTAACCGGCCCTCGGCGTGGCGGCGTCAAACCCTCGGGGTACAGCGGAAGTTGCAGGAACCGGACAGCTACCACGGGAGTTGCGCCCAGACTCCACCGCTGAGCTGACGACGCAGCCGCCCCAGGTCCGTAGCGTCGTCCCCCGTACCGTGAGCCCGCCGGTTTGGTCACCGGTCGCGGTGCGGCCGGCCGCGGACCCGCGGGGGATTCAGACGGGGGACATGGGGGTCCGCGGCCACGAACCCCCGGCCGGTCCGGGATACCGCCAACTGCTGCCGGAACAGCGCTAACTGCTGATGGTGAAGTGCAGGGTCTCGTCGAGGAACGGGATCTCGAGCCACGGCTCGGGCTGCGCCATCATCGCGAGCAGCGCGATGGCCACCCCCAGGACGCCGTACGTCACCATGTCCGTGAAGCGCGAGCGCACCGCGAGCATCCCCACCGAGGGCAGCACCCGGCGCAGCACCGCCCCGGCGATCAGGGACAGGCCGATGAGAAGCGTGCCGACCCGGAACACGTCGAACGCGGTGAGCAGCAGGCCGAGCCCGGTGCCCCCGAGCACGGCGAGCATCGGCCACTGCCGTGCGGGTGCGGGGGCGTCGCCGCCGGCCGCGCGCCCGCCGCCCTCGGGCCGTGCGGTGTCCTTCGTGATGGACGGGAAGCGCCGGGTCTTCTTCGACATCGCCCCGTCGTGCTCGGACGCCCCGTCGTGCCCGGACGCCCCACCGTGCTCGGACGCCCCACCGTGCTCCGCCGTCTCGACAGACTCCGCCGTCTCGAAAGACTCCGTCGTCTCGCCCGTCTCGCCCGTCTCGCCCGTCTCGGCCACCTCGGCCGCCTCGTTCGCGTTCTTCGCGGGCCCGCTGTTCACCGGCTCACCCATGTCAGCTCACCGCGGCGGTGCGCTCGGCCGCCTCGACCACGTTGACCAGGAGCTGGGCCCGGGTCATCGGGCCCACGCCGCCGGGGTTCGGGGAGATCCAGCCCGCGACCTCCGCGACACCGGGGTGCACATCGCCGACGATCTTGCCGTGCTCGTCACGGCTGACCCCCACGTCGAGCACGGCGGCGCCCGCCCTGACGTCCTCGGGCTTGATCAGATGCGGGGAGCCGGCGGCGGCCACGATGATGTCGGCCTGGCGAAGGTGCCCGGCCAGGTCACGGGTGCCGGTGTGGCACTGCGTCACCGTCGCGTTCTCGGACTTACGGGTCAGAAGCAGCGGGATCGAGCGGCCGATGGTGACACCGCGGCCGACGACCACCACATGCGCGCCGTTGATCTCCACGCCGTACTGCCGCAGGAGCTGGATGACGCCGTACGGAGTGCACGGCAGCGGCGCCGGTTCGTTCAGGACGAGCCGCCCGAGGTTCGTCGGGTGCAGTCCGTCCGCGTCCTTGGCCGGGTCGATCAGCTCCAGGATGCGGTTCTCGTCGATGCCCTTGGGCAAGGGCAGCTGCACGATGTAACCGGTGCACTCCGGATCTTCGTTGAGCTCGCGCACGACCGCCTCGATCTCCTCCTGCGAGGCGGTGGCGGGCAGCTCGCGCTGGATGGAGGCGATGCCCACCTGTGCGCAGTCGCGGTGCTTGCCCGCGACGTACTTCTGGCTGCCGGGGTCCTCCCCGACCAGCACGGTGCCGAGGCCGGGCGTGCTGCCACGGGCCTTGAGCGCCTCCACACGCCGTACGAGATCGGCCTTGATCGCTGCTGCGGTGGCCTTGCCATCGAGAATCTGGGCGGTCATGCCCCCATCCTCGCGGATGAACCGTCCCGGGCTCCAATCCGCGCGCGGCAACGGGTCCCGTATCGCTCCCCCGCAAAGATCGGCCGATGTTGCACTTGCACAACTCATGTGGAACGCGGCTGGACAAATATGCCCGGCTTTTAGAACGATGAGCGGCGCAGTGCCGCGGGCAGTGCACGGGGGGACGGACCGCAATTCAGCTCGACCTCCTCCGTACCACCGCGTCGTCCCCAGCATTTTCACAACGGAGGAAGAACCGCCATGAGCTTCGGCGACCCGAACAACCCCTACGGGCAGCAGCCCGGTCAGGGCTATCCCCAGGCCCCGCCCGTGCAGCAGCCCTACGGCGGGGGTTACCAGGGCGGACCGATGACGATGCCGGGCGGCGTGACAGGCGCCCGCGTGATGCTCTTCGTCATCGCGGGGCTCCAGGTCGTCGGAGCGATACTCATCGGCCTGACCGCCGCGGGGATATCGGCGGCCAAGAACAACGCCGACCTGCAGAACGACGTGCAGTTCCAGCAGCTGCAGGATTACCCGGTCGGCGCCGTCTGGGCCATGGCCGTATTCGCCCTCCTGTGGGGCGGGTTCGCGGTCTTCCTGGGTGCCAAGCTCGGCAGCGGCGGAAACGGCATCCGCATCACCACGATGGTCTTCGGCATCATCACGGCGATTCTCGGCATCTACCCCTTCATCATCGTGGGCCTTGTGCACACCGTGCTCGCCATCCTGATCACGGTCTTCGTCGGCAAGTCCGACGGCAACGCCTGGTTCAACCGCGCCCGTTACTGAGCACTGCCCGACCGCAACGCCGCGCCGTCCCCGCACTCCAACAGAGGAAGAACCGCCATGAGCTTCGGCGACCCGAACAACCCCTACGGCCAGCAGCCCCAGCAGCCCCAACAGCCCCCGCAGGGCAGCCAGCAGCCGTACGGCTACCCCCAGCAGCCGCAGGGGCAGCCCGGCTACGGCTACCCGCAGCAGGCCCCCCAGGGCGTGCCCCCGCAGCAGGGCTACGGCTACCCGCAGCAGCAGCCCCAGCAGCCCGGCTACCCGCAGCAGCAGGCCGGTTACCCCGGCTACCCGCAGCAGCCCGGCACCGTCCAGGCCAACAACGGCTACGTGAACATCCCGGCGCTCGGCACCGTCCAGATCGCCAGCATGGGCGTCCGCTTCGGCGCCCGTGTCATCGACGGCCTCGTCATCGGCGTCATCTACGCGATCTTCATGTTCGCCGGTGTGCTCGGCGCCATGGGTCTGGTGAAGAGCGCCGACGACTGCGGCGACTACCTGGACCCGGGCTACCAGGCCTGCGTGAACGACGCCGCTTCCGGCGTCGTCGCCGTCTTCTTCGGCGCCATCGCGGCGCTCGCCATCATCACGCTGCTCTACGAGTGGCTGATGATCTCCTTCCTCGGCGCGACCCTCGGCAAGATGGCCGTCGGTGTGAAGGTCGTCAAGGAAGAGACCGGCCAGGCCCCCGGCGCCGGCGCCGGCTTCATCCGCTGGATCCTGCCGCAGGTCGGCAGCCTCCTGTGCGGTATCGGCGCGCTGCTCGTCTACCTGTCGCCGCTGTTCGACAACTCCGGCAAGTCGCAGGGCTGGCACGACCGTGCCGCGCACACCCTGGTGATCAAGAAGCCGTAACGCACGGCCCGCGCATACGACTGGCCCCGGTGTCGAAGGACGACACCGGGGCCAGTCGTATGCGGCGACACCTGAGGTGACACCTGCGGTGACACCTCAGTGGAAGAAGTGCCGCGTCCCCGTGAGGTACATCGTGATGCCCGCCTTCTTCGCGGCCTCGATGACCAGCTCGTCACGGACCGAACCGCCCGGCTGCACCACGGCCTTGACCCCGGCGGCGGTCAGGATCTCCAGGCCGTCGGGGAAGGGGAAGAAGGCGTCGGACGCGGCGTACGAACCGGCCGCGCGCTCGGCGCCCGCCCGCTCGACGGCGAGCTTCGCGGAGTCGACACGGTTGACCTGGCCCATGCCGACGCCGACCGAGGCGCTGTCCTTGGCGAGCAGGATCGCGTTGGACTTCACGGCCCGGCAGGCCCGCCAGGCGAAGGCCAGCTCCGCCAACTCCGCGTCGGAGAGGGCTTCTCCGGTGGTCAGGGTCCAGTTCGCCGGGTCGTCGCCCGCGGCCTGGAGGCGGTCCGTGACCTGAAGCAGCGCACCGCCGTCGATGGCCTTGACCTCGACCGTGTCCGCGGGGCCTTCGGCACAGCGCAGGACGCGGATGTTCTTCTTCTTGGTGAGGGCTTCCAGCGCGCCGTCCTCGTAGCCGGGCGCCACGATGACCTCGGTGAAGATCTCCGCGACCTGCTCGGCCAGTTCCTTGGACACCGGCCGGTTCACGGCGATCACACCGCCGTACGCGGACACCGGGTCGCAGGCGTGTGCCTTGCGGTGCGCCTCGGCGACATCCGCGCCGATCGCGATGCCGCACGGATTGGCGTGCTTGATGATCGCGACGCAGGGCTCTGAGTGGTCGTACGCGGCCCGGCGCGCGGCGTCGGTGTCCGTGTAGTTGTTGTACGACATCTCCTTGCCGTGCAGCTGCTCGGCCTCGGCGAGACCGCCCTCGCCGTTCACGTACAGCGCCGCGCCCTGGTGCGGATTCTCGCCGTAGCGCAGGACGTTGGCACGCTCGTACGTCGAGCCGATGAAGTCGGGGAAGTCGCTCTCGTCCACCGCGGCGTACTCGTCCGCGAACCAGCCGGCCACCGCGACGTCGTACGCCGCCGTGTGCCGGAACGCCGCCGCGGCGAACCGCTTGCGCAGCGCCAGCGTGAAGCCGCCCTCCTGCACCGCCTGCAGCACCGCGGCGTACGAGTCCGGGTCCGTGACCACGGCCACCGACGGGTGGTTCTTGGCGGCGGCGCGCACCATCGACGGACCGCCGATGTCGATCTGCTCCACGCACTCGTCGGGCGTCGCCCCCGAGGCGACGGTCTGCTTGAACGGGTACAGGTTCACGACCACCAGGTCGAACGGCTCGACGCCGAGCTCGGCCAGCTGCCGCCGGTGGTCCTCGAGCCGCAGGTCGGCCAGGATGCCCGCGTGCACCTTCGGGTGCAGGGTCTTGACCCGGCCGTCGAGGCACTCGGGGAACCCGGTGAGCTCCTCGACCTTGGTCACCGGCACACCCGCGGCGGCGATCCGGCCGGCCGTGGAGCCGGTCGAAACGAGCTCGACGCCGGCCTCGTGCAGGCCGCGGGCGAGCTCCTCCAGGCCGGTCTTGTCATAGACGCTGATCAGGGCGCGGCGGATGGGCCGCTGGGTACCTTCGGCGGTCACGGGATGGAAACCTTTCGTCCCTCAATGCGGTAGCCGTGCCGGGCCAGACGCCCCACGACCTCGACGAGCAGCGAGCGCTCGACTTCCTTGATGCGCTCATGGAGCGCGGATTCGTCGTCCTCGTCCCGGATGTCGACCACGCCCTGCGCGATGATCGGCCCGGTGTCGACGCCGTCGTCGACGAAGTGGACGGTGCAACCGGTGACCTTCGCGCCGTACGCGAGTGCGTCACGTACGCCATGGGCACCGGGAAAACTGGGCAGCAGAGCAGGGTGGGTGTTCACGAACCGGCCGCCGAACCGTGCGAGGAATTCCTTCCCCACGATCTTCATGAACCCGGCCGAGACGACCAGGTCGGGCTCGTGCGCGGCGGTGGCCTCGGCGAGCGCCCGGTCCCACTCCTCGCGCGAGGCATGGTCCTTCACCCGGCACACGAAGGTCGCGAGGCCCGCGCGCTCGGCCCGCTCAAGGCCGGCGATCCCGGTCCGGTCCGCGCCCACGGCGACGACTTCGGCGCCGTACGCGTCGGCCCCTGCGGCCTCGATCTCGTCGAGCAGGGCCTGCAGATTCGTCCCGGATCCGGAGACGAGCACGACGAGGCGCTTGGGGGCGGCGGCAGATGAGGCCACGACGGGGCCCTTTCATGACTTGCTCGGCTTTGTGCGGTCATACGAATGCTTCATGGTCCCCGATACGGGGAACTCTACGAAGCGCCCGACCGTCAGCAACGATACCGGCACACGCAGCGGCCCCCACGGGACGGGGACGTAGCCGGAAGGTAGCGTCTGGGGAGCAAGCGCTACGCAAGCCCACATCGGGCCTCAACTAGGGGAAGACGCACACCTGATGCCGGACCGACTGCCCACGCCCCCGTCCTCGTCACAGCAGGACCCGAACCAGCAGGGTCCGCGACAGACCACGGACGCGGACTCGCACGCACAGCGAGCCGAGGGCGCGGACCAGGCACGGGAGGAACAGGTGCCGGAGGACCGGACGCCCGGGACGGACAACCCCTTCGCCCCGCCGCCCGAGGGCAGCCCCGACCGCCCGTGGCAGCCGCGCCGCCCCGAGGACGGTGCCGGACAGGAGGACCAGAGCCGCGGCCGCGGTCGCTGGAGCCCCCGCCAGCCCGGCCGCTCATCGGGCCCCTTCGGCCAGCGCCTCGGCGGCGACCAGGAGAAGGACAACCTGGGCGGCGGGCCCGGCGGCCCCGGCTCCGGCCTGCGCTGGGACCCCACCGACCCGGCCCAGCGCCGCGCTCGGTACGCCCTGCTCAGCGGCATGTGGGCGTTCTTCTTCGCGCTGTTCAGCTGGCCTTACGTCGCGCTGCTGCTCGGCGCGCTCGCGGTCTACTGGTCGATCAGCGCCCTGCGCGCCCGCCCCGCCCCCGCCGACCCCACGGCCACGGCCACGCCCCCGGTCCGGACGGAGCCCGAGGCGCAGGCCGCGGCCAAGGCCGCCCAGCCCAAGCCGCAGACGACGGCGGCGGTCAGCGGTCTGGTCACCGCGTGCCTGGCCCTCGCCATGGTCGCCGCCACCTTCACGGCCCAGATCGTGTACCGCGACTACTACACCTGCGTGAGCGACGCCCTGACCACGACCGCCCAGAAGTCCTGCGAGGACAAACTCCCCGAGCAGCTGCGGCCGTTCCTCAGCACGCCGGCGGAGTAGCGGAGCAGCGTTACGGGCGGCCGGGGAACGTCAGGCTGAAGCGGGGGGCTGCGGGTTCGGGTCCGGATTCGGGTCCGGATTCGGGTCCGGCTCCGCCTCCGTTTCCGCTCCCGTTTCCTTCCCCGTCAGGCCTTGAGCCTGCTCCTGCTCCTGCTTCGGGTCACGGTCCCGGCCCTGGTCCCGGCCCTGGTCCCGGTCCTGATCTTGGTCCCGGTCCTCCGGTGCGGAGGTCTCCGCCGTGACCTCGCGCAGCTCCGCCCAGCGCTGCGCGCGGGAGGCCCGTCCGTCCGCCCCCGCCCCGGCCGTCCCGACGGAGAAGTCGTACGGCTCGAAGGCAGCGGCCGAAGCCCCTTCCGCCGGAACGGACCGGCGCCGCCACGGCCACCACCGCCGGGCCCGGCCCCCCGGCTCCTCACCGGCCGGCCGCACCGGGGCGACCGGATCGCGTACCTCACGCTCAAGGACCTCACGCTCACGGACCTCACGTACCCGCACCTCGCGTACGCGCCAGGCCCGTAGTCCAAGGGCTCCCGGCACCCCGACAAGCGCGGACCAGGCGAACGCCGCCCCGCCGGTCGCCCACCACACCGGGCCGAAGTCCGCGAGTTCCGCGTTCCCCAGCGGACCGCCGGCCAGCGCCGCGAGCGCCGCGAGCGCGAGCCCGCACAGGACCGCCGCGAGACCCGCCGTCAGCGCCGTCTCGCCCCGCGACCAGGCCGCGTCCCGCTCCCCGTCCACCGGCGCCGCGGCCCGCACCGTGAACCACGCGACGGCCACGCCCGCGGCCACCGCCACCCCGGCCGCCGACCAGGTGAGCGGCGAACCAGGACCGGCGTCCGGCACCGCGGCGAGCAGCGGGAACGGCGGCAGGAACGGCTCCGAAGGGGCACCGAGCGGCCAGGCGACACTGCCCGTGCCGAGCGCGAACCCGGGCCCGAGCCCGTACGAGGCGCCCCACACCGCGGAGTTGGGCACCAGCGCGAGCGCGAGCAGGAGCACCGCGAACCGCCCCGACCACACCTCCGTGAGCTGCAGATACGCCGACTGCGCGGCCTGCGCGTGCACCACGAGGGACAGCCCGACAAGGAGCGCTCCCCCGCCGAGCAGCACCACGACCCCCGCCGCGGCGGCCCGTGCGGCCGCACCGATCCGGGGCCGTACGGCGAAGCGGCGTACCGCACCGGCGTCGAGGAGACGGCGCAGCACCGCGGGCAGCGGGCCGCGCGGCCGCCCGTACGCGGTCCACACCCCGGCCGCAGCGCCCAGGACCGCCACCACGGGCAGATGCAGGGCCGCGCTCACCGGGTCGGCGGAGAGGGAACCGCCGGCGGCGTACAGCGTCGCGCACCCGCCCACCAGGAGGTAGCCGGCGACCACGCCCCACAGCGCGGAGCGCGCCCCGTCCGCCGAGTCGACGGCGTCACGGGCGGCACGGTGCAGCAGCAGTGCGGGCAGCGCGACGAGGAGCAGCGGCGTGACACCGAGCGGTGCGGCGGCTCCTGACAGGGTGTCGGTCCTGATCAGCTCCGTACCGTGGGCGAGCAGCCAGAGCCCGGCCGCGACCTGCAGCGCACCGCCGGGCCCGCTGTCCGGATACGGCGAACTGATCCACGCCACCATCACCAGGACCGCGAGCGAGCCGAGCCCGAGACCCGCGGCGATCGCGCCGCCGAGCAGACAGGTGGCGAGCGCGGACGTTCTGCGGCGGCTGCTGCGCGCGAGCCCGATGAGCAGGGACGCCGGTGTCGACGGGGCGGACGACGGGCTGCGGTCGGTCATGTGCGTCACGCCCGACATGCTCCCAACGACACGCGCTCCCCACGCGTAACAGGCGAATGCCCGAAGTGTCGCTCAATATACGTTTATGTACTTTTTCGTACGGCGTAGGGCTGCCCGCACCACGGCGGCCTGCCCGGCGAAAGACGGTCCCAAGGCCCACGGTGTGGAGAGTCCGACATGACCCAGAGCCCCGCCACCCCGCTGCCGCCCCCGGAGGAGCGCCGACAGCTGCGCGAGGCGAAGGAGCTGACGCAGGCGCAGGTCGCCGCGAAGGTGGGCGTCACCCGTGAGACGGTCCGGTCCTGGGAGACCGGCCGCACGAATCCACGGGGCCGCAAGCGCGAGGCGTACGCACGGCTCCTCGCCGATATCGCGGCGGAGATACAGCGCCAGTCCACCGAGGGCGCGCCCGCCCCGCAGCGGCCGGCGCCCGACCCCGAGCGGCCGACCCCCGCACTCCTCGCGCGCCTGGCCAAGCGCGCCCCCGCCCGCCCCGCCCCCGAAGAGACGAGGCCCGTGCGCACCCCGTCTTCCCCACCTCAACCGCCCGCCCTCGTCGAGCAGTTGGGGACCACGGAGGCCACGACCGAGAAGACCGTGGTCGAGAAGTCCGTGGCCGAGGTCCCGGTGACCGAGGTCGAGGAGACGGCGGCCGAGGAGCCGGTGACCCAGGAGCCGGTGGCCGAAGTGGCCGAGCCCAGTAAGACCGAAGCCGAAGCCCAGGTGGTGCGGCCCCAGCCGCCCCAGGCCGAGACCGAGACCGAGACCGAAGCCGAGACCGAAGCCGAAGCCCAGGTCGCGCAGCCCCAGCCGCCCGAGGCCGAGACCGAGACCAAGGCGCGGCCCGTGACCGAAGCAGTCGCGGAGCGGCCCGCGCGGGGCGAAGCCGGATCCGAGGAGACCCGCGCCTCGACCCCCCGCACCGGCACCGGCAGCACCAGCTCCAGCAGCAGCACCAGCAACACCAGCAACAGCAACAACCGAGCCCCCAAGCCCCAGCCGTACGTCGAGGCGCGGGTCGTGAAGGGGGCTCCCGCCGCCGCGCGGCCTCTGCCGCTCAAGCCGGCGGCTCGGCAGACGCGGCCCAGGGCCGCGGCCAAGCGGGCCGCGAAACCGCCGGCCGCCATGGCCGTACGGCATGAGTACGGGCCCGCCGCCGTGCCCGCGGGCGCGGGCGCGTGGGGCGGAAAGGGCGGCGGCAAGGGTGACTCGGCCGCCGGTGCCGTACCGGCCGCCCTGTCCGGGGGTGACGGCGGCACCGGCGAGCCCGGGAGCCGGGCCGCCGGCAGCGGCCTGACGCCCGATCAGGCCTTCGACGCGCTGTACGCGTTCAGCGCCCCCGGCCTCGTACGCCAGACGTATCTGCTCACCGGGCGGCGCGCGCTCGCCAAGGAAGCGGTGGAGCGGGCCTTTCAGCAGGCCTGGGAGCGCTGGCCCGAAGTGGCCGTGGACCGGGACCCGGTGGGCTGGGTGCGGGCCGCGGCCTACGAGTACGCGCTCTCGCCCTGGCACCGGCTGCGCCGCAGCCACCGGCAGCCGGACGCGCCGCCCGCCGAGCCCGAGGACCGCAAGCTGCTCGACACGCTGCTCAGCCTCCCGGCCGCGTACCGCAGGACGCTGGTCCTCTACGACGGGGTCGGACTCGATCTGCCCGAGACCGCCGCCGAGACGGAGGCCTCGACCCCGGCCGCGGCGAACCGGCTCCTGCACGCCCGCCAAGCCGTCGCCGAGCAGCTGCCCGAGCTGTCCGAACCCGGTGAACTGCACCGCAGACTCGATGAGTTGGCGCGGGCCGAGAAGCTGAGCGCGGGCAAGGCCACCGTCGTACGGCAGGGCGGAGAACACCGCTCACGGTTCTGGACGCGGGCCGCCATCGCCTTCACCGCGCTCATCATCGGCGCATCGGCCCTGGCCCTCGCCACCTCGCCGACGCACTACGAGCCCGAGCACGCGCCCGGCGAGACGGTCCGCGGGGTGCCGCCGCGGATGGGTCCCGGCAAGCTCACCAAGAAGGAGAAGGTGCTGCGCAAGAAGCTGCGGGAGGAGCCGGCCGCCGGCCCTGAGCGGCTGGTTCCGATGACCGGCTGAGAGCACCCGTACACGCGTGTGGGCCCGCACCCCCGGCAGGAGGGGTACGGGCCCACACGCGGTGAAAAGGCGCGAGGAACCTCAGCCGTTGAGGATGGCGCGCGCCAGCTTGGCGGTCTCGGTCGGGGTCTTGCCGACCTTGACGCCCGCGGCCTCGAGGGCCTCCTTCTTGGCCTGCGCGGTGCCGGAGGAGCCGGAGACGATGGCGCCGGCGTGGCCCATGGTCTTGCCCTCGGGCGCCGTGAAGCCCGCGACGTAGCCGACGACCGGCTTCGTCACATTGGCCTTGATGAAGTCCGCCGCGCGCTCCTCCGCGTCGCCGCCGATCTCGCCGATCATCACGATCAGGTCGGTGTCGGGGTCGGCCTCGAAGGCCTCGAGCGCGTCGATGTGCGTGGTGCCGATGACCGGGTCGCCACCGATACCGACGGCCGACGAGAAGCCGATGTCACGGAGCTCGTACATCATCTGGTACGTCAGCGTGCCGGACTTCGAGACCAGGCCGATACGGCCCGGCTTCGTGATGTCGCCCGGGATGATGCCGGCGTTGGACTGGCCCGGGGTGATGAGACCGGGGCAGTTCGGGCCGATGATGCGGGTCTTGTTGCCCTGCGACTTCGCGTACGCCCAGAAGGCGGCGGAGTCGTGGACGGCGATGCCCTCGGTGATGACGACGGCGAGGGGGATCTCGGCGTCGATGGCCTCGACGACGGCGGCCTTCGAGAAGGCCGGGGGCACGAAGAGGACGGAGACGTTGGCGCCCGTCTTCTCCATGGCCTCCTTGACCGTGCCGAAGACCGGTACGGAGGTGCCGTCGAAGTCGACCTCGGTGCCCGCCTTGCGGGGGTTCACGCCGCCGACGATGTTGGTGCCGTCACCGAGCATCAGCTTGGTGTGCTTCATGCCCGTGGCACCGGTCATGCCCTGGACGATGACCTTGCTGTCCTTGTTGAGGAAGATAGCCATGGCTGTTCTTTCCCTCGTCCCTTACTTCGCGGCCGCGAGCTCGGCGGCCTTGTCGGCCGCGCCGTCCATGGTGTCCACGCGCTGCACGAGCGGGTGGTTGGCGTCGCTCAGGATCTTGCGACCCAGCTCCGCGTTGTTGCCGTCGAGGCGCACGACCAGCGGCTTGGTGACCTCTTCGCCCTTGGACTTGAGCAGCTCCAGGGCCTGGACGATGCCGTTGGCGACCTCGTCGCAGGCGGTGATGCCGCCGAAGACGTTGACGAAGACGGACTTGACGTCCGGGTCACCGAGGATGATCTCCAGGCCGTTCGCCATCACCTCGGCGGAGGCGCCGCCACCGATGTCGAGGAAGTTGGCGGGCTTCACGTTGCTGTGCGCCTCACCGGCGTACGCGACGACGTCGAGGGTCGACATGACCAGACCCGCGCCGTTGCCGATGATGCCGACCTCGCCGTCGAGCTTCACGTAGTTGAGGCCCTTGGCCTTGGCGGCAGCCTCGAGCGGGTTGGCTGCGGCCTTGTCCTCGAGCGCGTCGTGCTCCGGCTGGCGGAAGTCGGCGTTGGCGTCCAGGGACACCTTGCCGTCCAGGGCCAGGATGTCGCCGTTCGCGATCTTGGCGAGCGGGTTGACCTCGACCAGGAGGGCGTCCTCCTTGACGAAGGTGTCCCACAGCGTGACGAGGACCTCGGCGACCTTCTCGGCGACATCGGCCGGGAACTTGGCGGCCGCGACGATCTCGCGCGCCTTCTCGATGGTCACGCCCTCGTTGGAGTCCACCGGCACCTTGGCCAGGGCCTCGGGGGTCTTCTCCGCGACCTCCTCGATGTCCATGCCGCCCTGCACGGAGGCCATGGCGAGGAAGGTGCGGTTGGTGCGGTCGAGGAGGTACGAGACGTAGTACTCCTCGGCGATCTCGGGGGCCATCTCGGCGAGCATCACCTTGTGGACCGTGTGGCCCTTGATGTCCATGCCGAGGATCTGCTGGGCCTTCTCGACCGCGTCCTCAGGGTTGTCGGCGAGCTTGACGCCACCGGCCTTACCGCGGCCGCCGACCTTCACCTGCGCCTTGACGACGGACTTGCCGCCGAGACGCTCGGTCACCTCGCGCGCCGCCTCAGGCGTGTCGATGACTTCACCGGCCAGCACCGGTACACCGTGCTTGGCGAAGAGGTCCCTCGCCTGGTACTCGAACAGGTCCACGCGCGTCCGTCCCTTTTCAGTGGTATCGCGTTCAGTCGCGATCGCGTTCATCGCGTTCGTTGTCTGCGTGGGCGTGCCGCGAAGGGCAACGTGACTGCGCTGTCACTGAGGGAGGCGTGCACGGTGTCCGTGGACGCGGCATGTCCGTCTCGCAGGTTATCGCCGTGGGACGTAGGTCCCTAAATCGCAGATCACACTGCGGCGGTGATTACGGTCACAGACAGCGGGCCGGGCGGCGCTTCGCGTTGCTTCCGGGTCCCCACCGGTCGCGGTGCGTATGCGTCTGCCGCCCGGCCCGAGTCCTGGGGGTGACCGTGTCGGGTACGGCCGGTGGCTCCGGCCGTACCGACGGCGGGATCAGATGCCGGTGACGTAACCCGGCGTGACGGACGCGGCGGTGTCCTGGACCCCGGCCACGGCGTTGCCCGCCAGCGGCCCCGCGTCCTCGGTGACCGAGCCCGTCAGGTCCTGGGCGAACGGCCGGACATCGGCCGTCACGTCCTGGGTGAGGCCGGTGGCGCTGCCGCCGACGCCCTGCGCGAGGGTCTTCACCTCACCGGTCACGTTCCGCACGGCCGGCTCGGCGTCCTCGACGACCGCGCCCGCGAACGGCTGCACGTCGTCGCTCACCACGCCCGCCGCGAAGGGCTGGACATCGGCGTGCACGTCCTGGACGAGCACGCCCGCGTCACCCGCGGCCTGCTGCGCGACCGGAAGGACCGACTCCACCGCGGTGGCGGCGACCGGCGGAAGGACGGACTTGGAGGTCTCGTCGACGATCGGCGCGGCCTGGCCGAGCGCACCCTGCGCCTGGGCCGGAGCCTGCGCGGCCAGGCCCTGGACCTGGCCCTGCGCCTCGGCGACGCCACCCTGCACCTGCTGCGCCTGCTGCTGCGTCTGCTGCTTCGCGTGGTCCGTGGCCTGGTCCGCACGGTCCGTGGCCTGGTCGGCGAAGCCGGGCGCGAAGGCGGAGAGCGGACCGAAGAGGTAGTCGATCTGGTCCTGCGCCTGGCCGAGCCGGTCCTGGGCCTGACCGATCCGGTCCTGCGCCTGGCCGAGGTCCGGGTTGGCCGGGAGCTCGCCGTCGATGTACTGGCGGGCGGCCTGGTCGGCGGCGGCCTGCACGTCACCGGCCTGGACGTCCTTGAGGTCACCGACCTTGCCCTTGACCTGCCCTGCGGCGCCCTTGAGCTGTCCTGCGGCGCCCTTGACCTTGCCGGTCGCGGACTCGGCCTTGCCGGTGAGACTGTGCGCCTTGCCCTTGAGGCCCTGGGCGTGGGCGGTGACGTCCTGCTGGACGTGGCCGGTGACGCCCGCGAGGCTCTCGGCGCCCGAAGTGACGCTCCCGGCCTTCGCCTTGGCGTCGGCGACGGTGGACCCGGCCTTGCCGGTGAGGCCGCCGACGGCGCCCTTGTCGAGGTCGGTGGCGTCGACACCGGTGGCGTCGGCGACCTTGTCCTGGGCGCCCGCGACCGCGTCGACGTCCAGGTCGGGCGTACTGATCGGGGTGGAGGCGGGGAGCTCGGCGGCACCCGCACCCGCCGCGCCCATCGCGAGCATGCCGGTGGCGCCGGCCGCTATGACGATGGAACGGCGGATGGACTTGCTGCTCGTGCTCGGCTTGCTGTGCTTGCTCATGCTGGTGTCGGTTCCTTCGAATTCGAGGGTGCGGAGGCGCACGGGATGAGGCGCTCTCCGTCGGCGGGCAGACCTGTCCCGCCCCCGCGCGGCAGGTCTCAGGCGGGGGGAACGGCCTGCCCTAGCCGGGGAATTCGAGGATGTCGCGGTGTCTGTCGCGGACCGGGTAGTACGCCGTGGCCGCACCGCCTGCGGCCACGAGCCGGAAGGCCGCACCGCCGGAGAACGCCACGGCACCCGGGTCACCGTGCCGCTGCGAACCACAGTCGGAGGCCGAGTGGCCCGCGATGCCGTACGGCGGCGCCGGGGCGTCGGAGGGCAGCGGCGGCTGGTGATGGCGGGCGGCACGCGCGAAGCCGCCGTCCTGTGCGATGTGCCGCGTGACGGCGATGCCCGCGCTCCAACTGCGCTGCTTGTACGTGGAGTCGGGGCGCGGCTTGTGAGGCTTGTGGATGGTGTGGGCGCCGCCGTCGGCACCCGGGCGCACTGTGTGACCGCCGTCGCCGGTGCCCGGCGCGGTGCCCGGAAGAACCGGCTCCGGGAGCGGGATACCGGTGCCCGGCAGTGCCGGCCGGGGGAAGTCCTCCGGCTTCGGCAGCGCTTCGGCGGCACCCTCGGTGAGGTTCCTGAGGGACTCTTCGGCCGTGCGGACCGTGCGGACCGTGCGGGTCACTGTCGTGGCCGTGGAGCGGATGGGCTCGGCGGTGCCGGTGCCGGTGCCGGTCTTGTCGGCGGCCGTGCCGGTTGCGTCGGCGGCGATGCCGGTTGCGTTGGAGGCCGTGTCGGCCGTCGTACCGGTGGTGTCGGCGGCTGTCCGTACAGCCTTACGTACCGGCTCGACGTCGACGGCCTTACGTACCGGCTCGACGTCGACGGCCTTGCGTACCGGCTCGGCCGCGTCTGCGGGTTCGACAGCGTCTGCGGGTTCGGCCGGGGCCGACGCCGATGCCGATGCCGATGTGAGGTCCGCGGGGACCTCCGGAGCCACCTCCGCCGCCTGCGCCCTTCCACCGAACAGCAGCCCGAGGGCGAGGAGTCCGCCGAGGAACAGCGTCACCTGCAGCGCACGCCGCGCGGCCGCCGAGCGCACCAGGCGCTGGGCGGCTACGGGAAACGCGGCTGCGGCAGTCAAGTTCGGGGGCCCTCCTAGTAGGCGGCACTCGATCCTTGCATGTGACGCCTGGCGTTGCGCAAGTCCCCTGTGACTGATGGGTAGCCATGTCCGGAATGGGCCGACCGGCTTCAGGCCGCCTCCGGAATCGGCAGGGGCCGCTTCTCGATCGCCGCGGCCATCACCTCGGGGAAGAGATCGGGCGTACAGGCGAACGCCGGTGCGCCGAGCCCCGCCAGCGCCGCCGCGTGCTCCCGGTCGTACGAGGGCGCCCCTTCGTCCGAGAGCGCGAGCAGCGTCACGAACTGCACGCCGGAGGCCTTCATCGCCGCGACCCGCTTCAGCATCTCGTTACGTATGCCGCCTTCGTACAGGTCCGAGATGAGAACCACCACGGTGTCGGCGGGGCGGGTGATCTGCGACTGGCAGTACGCGAGCGCGCGGTTGATGTCCGTGCCGCCGCCGAGCTGCGTACCGAACAACACATCCACCGGATCGTCGAGTTGGTCGGTGAGGTCGACAACGGCCGTGTCGAAGACGACGAGCCGGGTGGCGATCGACCGCATGGACGCCAGGACCGCGCCGAACACCGAGGCGTACACGACGGACGCGGCCATCGACCCCGACTGGTCGATGCAGAGCACCACTTCCTTCTTCACGGACTGCGACGCCCGGCCGTATCCGATCAGCCGCTCGGGCACGACGGTCCGGTGGTCCGGCAGGTAGTTCTTGAGGTTGGCCGCGATCGTGCGGTTCCAGTCGATGTCGTGGTGGCGCGGCCTGCTGATCCGGGCACTGCGGTCGAGGGCCCCGGTGAGTGTCGCGCGCGTGCGGGTGGCGAGGCGCTTCTCCAGG
This sequence comes from Streptomyces monticola, assembly GCF_042665355.1. Taxonomy (NCBI): domain Bacteria; kingdom Bacillati; phylum Actinomycetota; class Actinomycetes; order Kitasatosporales; family Streptomycetaceae; genus Streptomyces; species Streptomyces monticola. Next base: position 140,133 of record NZ_JBHTCF010000011.1, read on the forward strand.
TCGTCGACGACCTTGCGCACCACCGCTCTCGCGGTCTCCTTCGTGGTCTCCGGCATCGCTTTGTTGAGGGAGAGCAAGGTGCCGACCAGGTGGACGTCCGCCTCGACCGCCGTCAACATCTCCGGTTCGAGAAGCAGCGCGGACAGACCGAGCCGGTCGATGGCGTCACGCTGCATGACCTGCACGACGGAGGACGGGAAGTACGTCCTGATGTCGCCGAGCCACCGCGCGACGGACGGCGCCGACGCGCCGAGCCCGGCGGAACGGTCCCGGCCCGCCGCCCTTTTGTCGCCCTTTCCGTACAGCGAACCGAGCGCGCCGTCCATCGCGGCGTCCTTGCCCTGCAGTTGGCAGCCGGTGCCGTCGGCCGCGTCACCGCCGAGGAAGAGCCGCCAGCGCCGCAGCCGCTCGTCGCTGCCGGTTCCGGTGCCGGTGTTGGTGTTCGCTTTCGGGTCGGTGCCGGTGTTGGTGTTCGCTTTCGGGTCGGTGCCGGTGTTCGCGGTCGTGTCCGTGTCCGTGTCCGCCGTCGAGTCCGTGTACGCGTCGGCCGTCATGTGCCCGCCCCCACAAGGTCGTTGTCGTCGAGGCCGAGCAGCAGGCTCAGCACCGGCAGTACGGCGTCGGCGCGCTCGGTGTCCAGGTCCGGTGCGAAACCGGGGATGCCCGCCGAGCCGGGCGCGGTGGCGGGTGTGCCCGCGGGGCCGCGGCGGACCAGCTCACCCAGGGTGCGGCGCACTCCTGGTTCGTACGCCGAGAACGTGCGCCGCAGCAGTGGCAGTACGTCTGTGAAGGCGGTGTCCGTGACTCCGGTCAGCCAGGTGTCGACCAGGCCGAGGAGGCGCTCGTCATGCACCAGGAGCATGCCGCCGCCCGAGCCTCCCCCGACGAAGCCCTCGATCCAGGCCGCGGCATCGGCCGGCGGTGTGCCCGGCGAGAGGGCGAGGCCCATGAGCCGGGCGGTCTCCGCCTCCTCCAACTCGCCCTCGTCGAGCAGCAGTCGCACCGCGCGGCCGCGGATCTCCCCCGGGACGGTGTCCCGCGCGGTGAGCACGCGCAGGACGGCGTACCAGCGCTTGCGCATACCGGACGGCGGGCTTCCGTCCACTGCGGCGGGCTCGGCGAGCAGGCCCACCGCCGTGTGCACGGCGTCCACATGGCCGCGCAAATCGGCCGCGCCTTCGGCGTCGAGGGCGGCGCATGCGGGCGGCAGGCCGACGAAGACCCGCTCGGCGAGACCCGCGGCGACCTCGGCGAGTGCTCCGGTGCCGGTGCCGCGTACGTCGCCGTAGCGCAGCGAGCGGACCAGGGCGGGCAGGGCTCTGGCGAGATGGCCGACGTCCGCGTCCAGGGCGGCGCGGTCGGAGAGCACGCGCATCACCGTCGGCAGCGCGTCGGGCAGTTCGGCGAGCAGGCAGCGCTCGGCGAGTGCGGTGACATCGGCGAGGGCCGGGGCGCCGATCGCGTCCGTCTCGGCCTTCGCGGTGGCGGCGGCGAGCACCGTGGTGCCCCAGACTCCGGCTTCGGCGACGCGTACCGCGAGCTCGGGCTCCCAGCGCAGGCTCCAGGTCTCCCGGAAGGTGCCGGTGGACCCGCGGGAGGCCGCCGCCGGCTCGCCCCAGGCGATACCGAGCAGCCGCAGCCGGTGCAGGAGGCGGCTGCGCGCCGCGTCGGTGTCCTTGCGCAGATCGAGCTCCAACTCCCGCTCGTGCGCCTCGGGTTTGAGACGCAGGCTCCGCTGGAGCCGGGTCAGGTCGCGCTGCAGTGGTACGGCGGGCGCCGTGGCCGGCACCTCGCCGAGCACATCGCCGACGACGAGCCGGTCCTGCACAAGCGCCAAGGGGACGTCCGAGCCCTCGCACATCACCGCGCGGATCGCGTCGGTCGTCTCCGTGAGGCCGGGCAGCGGGCGGCCGCGCATCGTGGCGAGAGTGTCGGCGAGGCGGACGGCCTCGATGACGTGGGCGGACGAGACCGTCCTGTCCTCGTCCCTGAGGAGGCCCGCGACCTTGGTCATCCAGCGCGTCACGGGCCGGTCGGGGGCACGGAACAGATGCGCGTACCAGCCGGGCGAGGCGATGCCCGCTCCGTATCCGCTCGCACGAGCGAGGCGGCGGTGGGTCCAGGGCACCCAGGTCATGTCGACCTTGGCCTTGGGCAGGCCCTTGAGCAGCGCACGGTCGGCGGAGACGGCGGCCCCGGCGCGCAGGGCGGGCACGTGCCAGGCACCGCAGACGACGGCCACCTCGTCCCCGAACTCCCTTCGTGCGGCGCGCAGTTGAAGACGCATATACGCCTCGCGCACCGCATCGCGCGCGTGCCCGCCGTCGCCGTACGTCTCACGCAGCGCCCCCATGGCGTCGGCCAGCGCGGCAAAGGGAGCGAGCGCGTCCGCGACGGCACCGCGATGCTCCACCACGTCCTCCCACCAGCGCTCGGGATCGTCGTAACCGGCGGTTTCGGCGAGTACGGCGAGGGGGTCGATACGGAGGTCCTCCGGCTCACCACCCACTCCGGAACCCGGACCGCCGCCCGGATCGGCATCCGTTTGAGCAGCGGCGGGCTCGGCATCCGCTTGAGCACCGGGCGCGGCATCCGGCTCGGCGCCCGCTTGAGCAGCGACGGGCTCGGCATCCGCTTGACCACCGGGCGCGGCATCCGGCTCGGCATCCGCTTGAGCACCGGGCGCGGCATCCGGCTCGGCGCCCGCTTGAGCAGCGACGGGCTCGGCATCCGCTTGAGCACCGGGCGCGGCATCCGGCCCGGCGCCCGGCTCGGCGCCCGTCCCGGCACCCGGCCCGGCACCCGGCTCCGCGTCCGTCCCGGCACCCGGCTCCGCGGGGCCGGCTTCGGGACCGGGGGCCGGCGCATCCGCGCCACGAGGGCCGGTCACCGCCCCCGGCGCGCGGGGTGCCTCCAACTCCTCGTCCCGGTCCGGCCTTTCGGCCAGGGTGTGGGACGCGGGCAGGTCGATGAAGCGGGCCGGTACGCCGTGCTCCACGGCCCAGCGCAACGCGACCCACTCCGGCGAGAACTCGGCGAGCGGCCAGAACGCCGAGCGCGCCGGGTCGTCCGTGACATGGGCGAGCAGCGCGACCGGCGGGCTCATTCCCGGGTCACCTACGAGCCCCACCAGCGCGTCGGCCTCGGGCGGCCCTTCGATCAGGACGGCGCGCGGGGCGAGCGCATCGAGGGCGGCCCGCACGGCCCGCGCGGATCCTGGCCCGTGGTGACGCACCCCCAACAGCCAGGGTCCGTCGTCCCGTTCGGCCCCCGCGCCGCTCGCACTCGGCATGCCCTCCGCACCCCCTGCATCCCCCGAGTAATGCAGGGCGCCGCCCTCACCCCCGTGCAGGGCGGCGCCCTGGTTCGCGGGCCGGGAGGGGGGTCCCGGCTCGGCCGCCGCGAGGCCGCTCACGCGGTCACCTCGCGACAGGCGCGGTAGAAGTCCTTCCAGCCGTCACGCTCGCGGACGACCGCTTCGAGGTATTCCTGCCAGACGACGCGGTCGGCGGCCGGGTCGCGTACGACCGCGCCGAGGATTCCTGCGGCCACGTCGCCGGGCCGCAGCACTCCGTCACCGAAGTGGGCCGCCAGGGCCAGGCCGCTGGTGACGACCGAGATCGCTTCGGCGGTGGACAGGGTGCCGCTGGGCGACTTCACCTTCGTACGGCCGTCGCTCGTCACGCCGTCGCGCAGTTCACGGAAGACCGTGACGACCCGGCGGATCTCGTCGATGCCGTCCGGGCCCGCGGGCAGATCGAGGGAGCGGCCGACCTGGTCGACACGGCGCGAGACGATCTCGACCTCCGCCTCGGGGCTCTCCGGCAGCGGCAGCACCACCGTGTTGAAGCGGCGGCGCAGGGCGCTCGACAGCTCGTTCACCCCCCGGTCGCGGTCATTGGCCGTCGCGATCAGGTTGAAGCCGCGGACGGCCTGCACCTCCTGGCCCAACTCCGGGATGGGCAGGGTCTTTTCGGACAGGATCGTGATCAGTGAGTCCTGCACGTCGGCCGGGATGCGCGTGAGTTCCTCGACCCGCGCGGTCATGCCCTCGGCCATGGCCCGCATGACAGGGCTGGGCACGAGGGCGTCCCGGCTGGGTCCGTGGGCGAGGAGCTGGGCGTAGTTCCAGCCGTACCGGATCGCCTCTTCGGGCGTGCCCGCCGTGCCCTGCACGAGCAGCGTGGAGTCACCGCTGACGGCCGCGGCCAGATGCTCGGACACCCAGGTCTTCGCGGTGCCGGGGACGCCGAGAAGGAGCAGGGCGCGGTCGGTGGCGAGGGTGGTGACGGCGACCTCGACGATCCGGCGCGGGCCCACGTACTTCGGCGTGATCACGGTGCCGTCGGGCAGGGTGCCGCCGAGCAGATACGTCGCCACGGCCCACGGCGAGAGCCGCCAACGGGCCGGGCGCGTCCGGTCGTCGGCGGCCGCGAGCGCCTTGAGCTCCGCCGCGAACGCGTCCTCGGCGTGCGGCCGCAGGGCCTCGGTCGGCTCGGCCCCGGCGGTGGTGTCGGGCACGGTCATGGATCCCCCTCCAGATGCGCAGGACGAACAGCGCGGAAGATGTCCGGGAGTTCGCCCGGGCCGTCCTCCGGCTGTGGATCCCACCGTGCACCACGCCACTGACAATCGACCGTCGCCGCAGGTCGGAGCAGCTTGGAGCAAGCCGACGCGGACCGGCGGCAAGCCGACGCGGACCGGCGGCAAGCCGGCGCGGACCGGCGGCGAGCCACGGCGGGCCGGGGACCAAAGCCGGGAACCAGAGCCGGGAACCAAAAACGTGGGCGGCCAAGGCGGTTGAACCGCCTTGGCCGCCCGCGGGGCCGGTGGTGGCGCCTACTGCTCCACGATCGGCGACACCGCGACGCAGCCACCGCCGGAGATCACGCCCTCGCCGGACGCCTCCTTGATCACCTTGCCCTTGTAGGTGATCTTGCACGTCACGTCGGTGCCCTTGATGTCGGCCGCGATGGGCAGGACGGTCGGCGGCTCGATGCCGCGCAGGGTCACCGTCTTCTTCCACGGCAGCTCGGGCTTGGTGATCTTCTCGATCTTCGGGTCGGTGGCCGACTTGCCCCCGCCGCCGTTGAACTGGATCTCGTCGACGCCGTTACCGGTGACCTCGTACGTGACGTCGTACTTCTCATTTACGGCCTTGTCGACGGCGCCGTCCGCGACCTTCTGGGCCTCGGAGCAGGCGGTCAGACCGAAGGCGAGCCCGGCGGCCGCGAACGCGCAGACAGCCGTGCGGAAGGTGCGATTCATGAGTCGTCTCCCAGTTTCGGATGAGAGATACACCCAAACGTAAAGAAACGTTAAAGTCAAATCGTCCGGCGACCCCGGCGAGCGTCAAGAAGCCCCAGGTCAGGGCGATTGTCAGTGGGGGGACCTAACGTCGCAGACATGACTCAGCAGGGGGTGCGCTGGACGGCGGACCAGGTGCTTGCACTGGCTCCTGACGCCTCGTCACGCAAAGCGGGAAGCAAGCTCGGCGCGGCCGGTCCGTGGTCCGAGGCGGGGAGTTCGGGAGAGGGGGCGGTGTGGGGTCTGTGCAAGGGCAGCGGCAGCAAGCCGTATCGGACGGTGGTGGACACCACCGGGCCCGCGTACAAGTGCAGTTGCCCGAGCCGGAAGTTCCCGTGCAAGCACGCGCTCGGCCTGCTGCTCCTCTGGGCGGGCTCCGACGACACGGTCGGCCCCATCGGCACGGAGCCGGACGCCTCGGCACCCCCGTGGGCACAGGAGTGGCTGGCCGGCCGCCGCCGGCGCGCGGAGCAGCAGGACCGGCCAGCTCCGGTCGCGGGCAAGGGCGGTGACACCGAGGCGGCCCGGCGCAGGGCCGAGCGCCGCGCCGAGCGCGCCACCGCAGGTGTCACCGAGCTCGAACAGCGCCTGACCGACCTCCTGCGCGGCGGCCTCGCGGGCGCCGAGCAGGCGGGGTACGCACTGTGGGAGGAGACGGCGCGGCGCATGGTGGACGCGCAGGTTCCGGGACTCGCCGCGCGCGTGCAGGAGTTGGGCGCCATCCCGGCCTCGGGCCCCGGCTGGCCCGTGCGCCTCCTCGAAGAGTGCGCGCTGATCCATCTGCTCGACCTGGCCTGGCTGCGCCGCGAGCGGCTGCCCGGGCCGCTGGCCGCCACGGTCCGCGCCCGGATCGGGCTGCCCGTGTCGGCCGACGGAGCGCCGATGCGCGACCGCTGGCAGGTCCTCGCCCAGTACGACACGGCGGACACCAAGCTGACCACGCGCCGTATATGGGTGCATGGCGCGGAGACGGACCGCACCGCGCTGCTCCTCTCCTTCGGCGCGGCCGGCCGTGCACCCGAACTCGCCCTGCCGGTAGGCCTCTCCATAGACGCCGAGCTGTCCGCGTACCCGGGCGCGGGCCAGCTGCGCGCCGCCCTCGGCGAGCGTCACTCGGCTCCGGAGCCGACGTCCGCGAGGCCGCGCGGAGTGCGCACCCATGAGGCCGCCGCGGCCTATGGCACGGCGCTGCGCGACGACCCCTGGCTCGACTCCTGGCCGGTCACCCTGCGCGAGGTGATACCCGTGCCCGCCCCTGAGGGCCGGGGCGGCTGGCAGCTCGCCGACGCGGACGGCCGCTGTGCCCTGCCCCTCACCGCCGCTGCCACCGCGCGCCCCGGCCTGTGGAAACTCGCCGCGCTCTCCGGCGGCGCGCCGGTCACGGTGTTCGGCGAGTGCGGCCACCGCGGCTTCACCCCGCTCACGGCCTGGCCCGCGGCCCCCGAGGGCACCGGCGCCGCCGACGCTTCGGACGCGGCGCCCCAAGCAACGGCACTGGCCTGAGCGGCCCCACGCGGCGCACGGCTCACGGCGCACGGCACGGCCACAACTCGGGCACCAGACATCTCCTACGCGATACGCCAATCCCTGTACGGGAGGCCCCTCATGGACCACGCCACCGACACGGCGGACGCCACGACAACGACAACGACCAGCACCTCCACCACCGACTCCGCCTCCACGGCCACCTCCGCCGCCTGGGAAGAGCTCGTCACCTGCGCCCTCCTCGGCACCGACCGCCGCAGGCCACCGCTCGCCCCGCTCGGCAAGAACGCCGACAGGAACGCCGGAGAGGTCGCCGGCAAGGACGCCCCCGCCGCCCTCCTCGACGCGGCCGCCGCCGCGACCGTGCGGCGCCGCGCGGGACTGCGCCCCGCTGCCGCCGCACCGCTGCCCGAGCCGTCCGCGCCCGACCCCAGACCGGCCCTCCCGGCGGCGGCCAGGCGGCGCCTCGCCCTGCTCCTGGCCGACCGCCCCGGCCCGGGCGGCGGCCGCCGCGGCACCGCACCCGACCTCACCGAGCTCCTGCCCCAGTGGCTGACCGCCGCGAACGACCGGGGGTACGCGGCACCGCCCGAGCTGCTGCCCGCCCTCCTGGACGCGGCCCGCGGCCGCACCGACCTGCGGCCGCAGGCACTCCGTTTCGCCGGGCCGCGCGCCCTGTGGCTCGCGGGGCTCAACCCGGACTGGAAGTTCGCCCTGCGCAGCGCTCCCGGCGGCACCGCGCTGCCCGCACCCGACGACACCGAAGGTGCCCAACGCCTGTGGCAGGAGGGCCTGTTCGCGGAGCGCGTCACCCTCCTCGCGACCCTGCGCGGGCACGATCCGGAGGCCGCCCGCGAGCTGCTGTCCGGCACCTGGGCCACGGAGCGCGCGGAGGACCGTCTGATGTTCCTCGACTCACTGCGCGCCCGGCTCTCCGACGCCGACGAGCCCTTCCTCGAACAGGCCCTGGGCGACCGCAGCCGCAATGTAAGGGCGACGGCGGCGGAACTCCTCTCGTCCCTGCCCGCCTCGGCCCTCGCCGCCCGCATGGCGCAGCGCGCCGTCTCCTGTGTGGCGTACGACAGGGAGCGCGCCGGCATCGTCGTAGAGGCTCCGTACGAGTGCGATGCCGCGATGGAGCGGGACGGCGTGGTGGCGAACGCCCCGGCGGGCCGTGGTCAACGCTCCTGGTGGCTCGGCCAGTTGGTGGAGGCGGCGCCCCTGTCCGCGTGGTCCGCGCGGCTCGGCGGACGTGACCCCCGGCAGATCGCGGCGCTGCCCGTCCTGGACGACTGGCAGCTCGAACTGCACGCCGCGTGGTGCCGGGCGGCGGTGCGCCAGCGCGACACCGCCTGGTCCCGGGCCCTGCTCGGCTCGCCGTCCTCGCCCGGGGCCGGTGGCCCCGGAGTGGTCTCCCTCGCCGAGCGCGCCAAGCTCCTCGGCACGCTGCCCGCCGCCGACCGCGCGGAGTGGGTCGCCGGATTCATCGCCGCGCACGGCCTGTCCGAGGCCTTCCAGCTGCTCGGCGTGTGCGCGGTGCCCTGGTCGCAGCCGCTGGGCCACGCGGTGGTCGACGCGCTCAACATCGCGCGGGACGCGGGCAGTTACCCCTGGAGCTTCAGCGGAGTGATGGGCCTCGCGGAGCGCTGCCTCGACCCCGCCGAGACGACCCGCCTCGAATCCCTCACAGCGATCCCCGACGAGCCCGAGGACGGCGCGCCGGGGGCGGTGGGGTACTGGTCGGAGGCGTTCCAGCGCCTCGTGGGTACGTTGCGCCTGCGCGCGGCGATGGCGGGCGAACTGGTGCCGGAACCATGAGGCGCACCGCGGTCGACAGCCGGACGCTCAAGCGGAGCGCCGTACGCGCAGGCAGAGCGCCGTACGCACAAGCGGAGCGCCGTACGCGGGCTACGCCCCTGCGGGCTGGCGTACGTTCGCCTTCACCCACTCCACGATCGCCGTCGTCGTCGCACCCGGGGTGAAGATCTCCGCCACGCCCTGCTCCTTGAGGGGCGCGATGTCCTCTTCCGGGATGATGCCGCCGCCGAACACCTTGATGTCCTGCGCGTCCCGCTCCTTGAGGAGCTCGATGACCTTCGCGAAGAGCGTGTTGTGCGCACCCGAGAGGATGGACAGACCGATCGCGTCGGCGTCCTCCTGGATGGCCGTGTCCACGATCTGCTCGGGCGTCTGATGCAGGCCTGTGTAGATGACCTCCATGCCCGCGTCGCGCAGCGCCCGCGCGATCACCTTGGCGCCGCGGTCGTGACCGTCGAGACCCGGCTTGGCGACCACCACGCGAATCGGCCCGGCTGCCACACTCATTGCTGCCTCCATGTAGCGATTTGTCTCAGGCTTCCCTCCGCGAGCGCCCCAGACTCCTCGCGAGGTGAACGAACGTTATCTCCAGCATCTCGCAACCCGCCGTTTCGCGGTGCGGAGCGAGGGGGAAATCACACGGTGGGACACGTTCGCGATGCGCTTCGCCCTACCCAGGCTCTGTGACAGCCGGGCCGGGCCGAGCGCAAAGGGGAGCCGCTACGAGATCACCGTCCCACCGCGCCGTCAGCCGCACGGCGCGGTGGGACGGTGCATCGGCACCGGTGTCAGCGACGGCTCGCCTGCGAGCGGTCGAAGGCATCCCTGCCGCAGATCCGCCGATCTCCGCCACGGCGACCCGTGAGAGCACACGGGGGACAGAGCCGGCTCCCGCGTGCCGTTCGGGAGGTCGGCCATGAAGGTTCTGCCCTTAGTACCGCTGGTACCGCTGCTCCTGCGCCGAGCAGGGCACCTTCTTCCAGTGCACCTCCTTCCAGCACTCTTTCCTCCAGCGCGCTTCCTCCCGGACCGATTCCTCCCGGACCGCCTTCTGCCCGCGCACCATCTGCGGCTCTCCGCCGAGCTCCTGAAGGCCACGGCACTCGAACTCGCCGTACTCGCCGGGCATGTGCTCCTGTATCCCTCGGGCATCGCGCAGGAGCGCCGGCCCGTGCCGGCCCGGCTCGACCCCTCCGGCAGCTCCCTGGACGCGCCGCCGCGCCGGCAGCTCGACCCGCCGCGTCTGCCGACCGCGACGGGCCACCGCCCGGTCGTCCTGCTGCACGGCTTCATCGACAACCGCTCGGTGTTCGTGCTGCTGCGCCGCACCCTGGCCAAGGAGGGCAGGCAGCATGTCGAGTCCCTCAACTACTCGCCGTTCACCGGCGACATCCGCGCCGCCGCCGAGCAGTTGGGCCGCCATATAGAGGACCTCTGTGAGCGCACCGGCCAGCCGGAGGTGGATGTCGTCGGGCACAGCCTCGGCGGACTGATCGCCCGCTATTACGCGCAGCGCCTCGGCGGTGACACCCGTGTCCGCACCCTCGTCACCCTCGGCACTCCACACGGCGGCACCAGCGTCGTACCGCTGATGAGCGCACATCCGATCGTGCGGCAGATGCGGCCGGACTCCGACGTGATCGCGGAGCTGCGGGAGCCCGCCCCCGGCTGCCGTACGCGGTTCGTGAGTTTCTGGAGCGACCTCGACCATGTGATGGCACCGCTGGAGACCGCCTGCGTCGACCACCCCGATCTGCTCGCGCACAACGTGCAGGTGAGCGGCATCGGGCATCTCGCCCTGCCCGTGCACCCGGCGGTCACCGCAGGAATCCGCCAGGCCATCGACTCCGACGAGGCGACGCGGCCCATGGCGGGCTCGGCATCAGTGGCCTGAGGACCGGCACCGGTCAACCCACCGGCGGCGACCCGGCTTCGCCCGGACCGCGGGCCGCACCGACTACAGGTCGTCGCGACTGCAGATCGTCGCGACTCCGGCATGTCGGGGCGCCCGGACGCCGCGACTTCGGCAGGTCGCGACCCCCGGGGGCGTCGGCGCTCCGGGCGGCTCGGTCACGTTCCGCGACCGGCACGTCGCCTTCCGATCACGCGGATCGCAGTCGAGACCTACGGCCGGTGTCCACACATCGCGGAGAATCGCCGAAATTCGTCGAACGCTTGTCGAACGCAGGGCCAAAGCTCTGCCCACAGTCCGCCGAAAGGCGGCCGATTGCCCGTTTCCTGAAGCCGGGAAACCTCCCGAAGATTGTCGGCGTCGCGTACCGCCGGGTACAGTCACCGCACTGCTCTGCCCCCTGCTGTCGAGGCGAAAGAGAAGTTGGTGAACGACCAGCACGGCCATGCCGCCGGTTACGACGGCTATTCCACCGGTGCCTTCGACACCACCTCTTTCGACGCCGACCCGCTCTTCGGCACGATGCCGGGGGCCGACACCGCGTACGACGCGGGGCACAGCGGCCAGTGGGACAACGGCCAGTGGAACGGCGGCCAGTGGTCGGCCGGGACGCACGAGACCTACGCGACCGGCGCGCACACCACACTCGGCCAGGACCCCTACGGCCAGTACGAGACCGGTGCCTACGACACGACCGCCATGTGGGCGACCGCCGGGTACCAGCAGCTCGCCGACATCCCGGCTCAGCCGGGACCGCAGTCCGCCGAGCAGTGGGACGCCACCGGCCAGTGGCAGACACAGAGCTTCGAGCAGCCCACGGGCCTCGAGCACGGCCAGTCCCTCCTCGAGACCGGCGCGTACGACGCCACCGCCTGGAACTTCGACGGCAGCGCGGCGACCGGCGCCACGGACACCACGGGTGCGTACGACACTGCCGGTGCGTACGACGCGTACGACACGACCGGCTCGTACGACACGACCGGCGCCTACGAGACCTACGGCGCGACGGCCTTCGACACCCCGGCCTTCGGCACGACGGTGTTCGAGCAGCCGGGCGGCGAAACCCCGCAGGCCGAGCCCGCGCAGGGCGAACAGCCGCACGCCGACGGCCGGTTCAGCGAGAGCGAGTTCGCCGGCGCCTCCGCGCCCGGGGACGACGGCCCGTTCCCGGACGAGGCCGACGGCGCGTTCGCCGCGGCCGGTCCGCGCGGCCGCAGCCGCCGCCGCGCCCCCGCCAAGCGCTCCGCGCTGCTCACCGTGGCCGTGCCGTCGGTGTGCGCGCTCGGTGTCGCGGGCGTCGCCGCCGCGTCGGTGGCCGGTGGCTTCGGCAGCGACCAGGGCGAGACGACGACGCAGGCCGCGCCCGACCCCGGCGCCGTCAAACCGGCCGCCGCCAACAACAAGCTGGACACCCAGCTCGCGAATCTCTCCGCGGACGCCGATGACTTCGCCGACCGCGCGAGCCGCACCCAGGAGCGGATCGACCTCAAGGAGCGCCAGGAGGCCGAGCGCAAGCGCAAGGCCGCGGAGGCGGCGCGCAAGGAGGCGATGCGGCCCAAGTTCGCGCTGCCGGTGAAGCAGCACGGGCTGAGCGCCTACTACGGCCAGGCCGGCATCAACTGGATGTCCGTGCACTCCGGGATCGACTTCCCGGTCTCCTACGGCACGCCGGTCCTCGCCGCGACCGACGGCACCGTACGCACCCAGTGGAACAGCGCCTACGGCAACATGGCGATCGTGACCGCCCCCGACGGCACGGAGACGTGGTACTGCCACCTCTCCAGCACGAAGATCCGCAGCGGGTCCGTGAAGGCGGGCGACACGATCGCGTACTCCGGTAACTCGGGCAACTCCACCGGCCCGCACCTGCACTTCGAGGTGCGCCCCGGCGGTGGCTCGGCCATCGACCCGCTGCCCTGGCTGCGCGGCCACGGCCTCGACCCGAACTAAGCGCTCCGCGGCAAGTTCGTTACGGCACCTGCGGGTGCGTCGTGGCTGGTCGCTCCCCCAAGCTCTCGGCTCCGCTCGAGCAGGGGGGACCCCCATCGCGGCGGAGCCGCATATCGACACAGCCCCGCGCCCCTTCGGGGCACGACTGACCGCACCGCACTTCCCCCGAGCCGAACCCGAACCCGCCGGAACCAGGGAGCGCCTCCCGCCTGGGCACGCCCCCTCGCTCGCCGACGGACAGGTCAGAGCTTCTCGACCGGTGCGTACCGCAGCAGCAGCACCTTCGGCTTGGGCTCGCCGAAGTCGATCGTCGCCCTCGCCTTGTCTCCCGCGCCCTCGACCGAGACGACCGTGCCGAGGCCGAACTGGTCGTGTGTGACCCGGTCTCCGACCGCGAGCGACACCACCGGCTTGTCGCCGGCGCGCCGGGTCGCGAAGCCCGAGGGGCCGCCGCGGGAGCGGGAGGAGGACAGCGAAGAGACCACGCCGGCCGCGGGGCCGCTCGCGCTCCTGGACGGCGGCGGGGCCATCGGGCCCGTGCGCTTCCAGTCCAGGTGCTGCTCCGGGATCTCCTCCAGGAAGCGGGACGGCGGGTTGTACGACGGCTGGCCCCAGGCCGAGCGCATCGTCGAACGGGTCAGATAGAGGCGCTCGCGGGCGCGGGTGATGCCGACGTACGCCAGACGGCGCTCCTCCTCCAGCTCCTTGACCTGGCCGAGCGCGCGCATGTGCGGGAAGACGCCGTCCTCCATGCCGGTCAGGAACACCACCGGGAACTCCAAACCCTTCGCGGTGTGCAGGGTCATCAGCGTGATGACTCCGCCGCCGTCGTCCTCGTCCGGGATCTGGTCCGAGTCGGCGACCAGCGCGACCTGCTCCAGGAAGTCCGCGAGGGTGCCTGTCGTGCCGGCCCCTTCGCCGTCGTCCCCGTGCTCCTGCTCGAATTCCAGGGCCACGGCGGCGAGTTCCTGGAGGTTCTCGATGCGGGTCTCGTCCTGCGGGTCGGTGGAGGCCTGCAACTCGGCGAGATATCCGGTGCGTTCGAGCACGGCCTCCAGGACCGTGGCCGGGCCCGCGCCGGACTCGACGATGGTGCGGAGCTCTTCCATCAGGGTGTTGAACCGCTTGACCGCGTTCGCCGAGCGGGCCGCCATTCCGTAGGCCTCGTCGACGCGCTTGAGTGCCTGCGGGAAGCTGATCTTCTCGCGCAGCGACAGCGCGTCGATCATCGCTTCCGCGCGGTCGCCGATGCCCCGCTTCGGGACGTTGAGAATCCGGCGCAGCGGGACCGCGTCCTCGGGGTTGGCGAGGACGCGCAGATACGCGAGGACGTCCCTGACTTCCTTGCGTTCGTAGAAGCGGACGCCGCCGACCACTTTGTAGGGCAGGCCGACGCGGATGAAGATCTCTTCGAAGACACGGGACTGGGCGTTCGTGCGGTAGAAGACCGCGACGTCTCCGGCCTTGGCGTCGCGCGCGTCCGTGAGGCGGTCGATCTCCTCGGCGACGAACTGCGCTTCGTCGTGCTCGGTGTCCGCGACGTAACCCGTGATGCGGGCGCCGTCGCCGGCGTTCGTCCACAGGTTCTTGGGGCGGCGGCTCTCGTTGCGCTCGATGACCGCGTTGGCCGCGCTCAGGATGGTCTGTGTGGAGCGGTAGTTCTGCTCCAGGAGGATCGTCGTCGCGTCGCCGTAGTCCTCCTCGAACTGGAGGATGTTACGGATGGTGGCGCCGCGGAAGGCGTAGATCGACTGGTCCGCGTCACCGACGACGCACAGCTCGGCGGGCTCGACCGCGGGCGATCCGTCCGGCAGCGGCGCACCGGTGCCGACCAGCTCCCGCACCAGTGCGTACTGCGCGTGGTTGGTGTCCTGGTACTCGTCGACCATCACGTGGCGGAAGCGGCGGCGGTAGTGCTCGGCGACGTCGGGGAACGCCTGGAGCAGATGGACCGTCGTCATGATCAGGTCGTCGAAGTCCAGGGCGTTGGCCTCGCGCAGCCGCTGCTGGTACATCGTGTACGCCTGGGCGAGGGTCTTCTCGAAGCCTCCCCCAGACTCCGTCTGGGAGGTGCCCCCAGCGGCCTGGCCGACGAAGGTCTCGTCGTCGATCAGTTCGTTCTTGAGATTGGAGACCTTGGCGCTGAAGGACTTCGGCGGGAACTTCTTCGGGTCCAGATCGAGGTCGCGGCAGACCAGGGCCATCAGGCGCTTGGAGTCGGCGGCGTCGTAGATCGAGAACGAGGAGGTGAAGCCGAGCTTCTTCGACTCGCGGCGCAGGATGCGCACGCACGCACTGTGGAAGGTCATCACCCACATCGCGTTCGCCCGCGGGCCCACGAGTTCGGCGACGCGCTCCTTCATCTCGCCCGCGGCCTTGTTCGTGAAGGTGATCGCCAGGATCTGGCCCGGGTGGACATTGCGCTCGGCGAGCAGATACGCGATGCGGTGCGTCAGGACACGGGTCTTGCCCGAGCCGGCGCCGGCGACGATGAGCAGGGGGGCGCCGGAGTGCACGACGGCCGCGCGCTGGTTGTCATTGAGCCCGTCGAGGAGAGCGGCCGGGTCCACCGCGGGGCGGGGGGCGCCGTCGCGGTAGTAGGCGTCGCGCGGCGGGGGCGCGTCGAAGCGCCCGCCGAAGAGGTCGTCCGAAATCTCCTCCGGAGCGTGCTCCTCGGGGGGTGGCGGGGGTCCCTCGGCCTTGGGCTGCAGGTCCGCCAGGAAGCTGTCGTCAAAGAGGCTGCTCATCGCCTACCGAGTCTAGGGCGCCCCACCGACAGTGGGTTCCGGGTTATCAAGACGGTATCCGCATGCTCACTCAGCGCTAAAGTCACGAAAATGTATCGGGCATATCGACCATCAACCTTCCCAGCGGCCACAGCGGTTGGCTAGCGTGCTCCGCGGGCTGCTCGTACCCCCACCGGCGAACCACGCCGGGAACGGGCGGCCTGCGCCGAGTCCGGAGCGCCCAGACGGCAACCCGGAGCCGGGGACCCACCTTGAACCTTGGGGTGAATCGGTCCCGTACAAGAGCACAACGTACGAGACCGTAGGGCAGCCCTTCCGAACCACCCGCCCGAACCCGACAGCTAACCCGGTAGGCGGCCAACGGAAGGAGCGCCTCCTTTGGCGTCGCACCGCAAGCCGCGGTCCAGGTCGGGTCTCATACGTACCTCCCAGGCCGTCGGCATCACCACCGCCGCACTCACCTCCGTGGCCCTGCTGTCACAGACCGCGGGCGCAGCCCCGGCCGAGCCGAAGCCCACGCTCGAAGAGGTCCAGAAGAAGGTCGACGACCTCTACCGGCAGGCCGGCGTGGCCACGCAGAAGTACAACGCCGCCAAGGAGCGCACCGACCAGCAGCGCGGCGAGGTGGACGGTCTGCTCGATCAGGTCGCCAAGCGCACCGACAAGCTCAACGACGCGCGCCGTGAGCTCGGTTCGCTCGCCGCCGCCCAGTACCGCAACGGCGGCACCTCCGAGACCGCGAGCCTGCTGCTCGCCGACGACCCGCAGCAGATGTTCGACCAGCGGCAGCTGATGAGCCGCCTCAGCGACCGGCAGAAGCGTGCCGTCGACGACTTCGAGGCGCTGCAGAACGAGGCCACCGAGAAGCGCGGCGAGGCGCAGAAGAGCCTGGAGACGCTGACCGAGGCGCAGAGCGACCTCAAGGAGAGCAAGCGGGCCGTGCAGTCCAAGCTCTCCGAGGCGCGGGAGCTGCTTTCGAAGCTGACCGCCGAGGAGAAGGCGCGGCTCGCGGCGATCGAGAAGAAGAAGGAAGAAGAGGCCAAGCGCAAGGCCGAGGAACTGGCCCGCAAGCAGGCCGAGGAGGAGCGGCAGCGCAAGGCCGAGGAGGCCGCGCGCCAGGAGCAGGAGGACCAGAACTCCGGCGGCTCCGACAGCGGCTCGGGCTCGGACTCCGGCTCCACCGACACCTCGTACGCCGCCAAGGCCGAGAAGGTGATCAGCTTCGCCGAGGCCCAGATCGGCAAGCCGTATGTGTGGGGCGCCACCGGCCCCGACTCCTACGACTGCTCGGGCCTGACCCAGGACGCCTGGAAGACCGCGGGCATTTCGCTGCCGCGCACCACCTGGGACCAGGTCGAGGTCGGCACCACGGTCAAGACCGCCGACGCCAAGCCGGGTGACCTGGTCTTCTTCTACGACGACATCAGCCACGTCGGCATCTACATCGGCGGCGGCAAGATGATCCACGCCCCGAAGCCGGGCGCGAATGTGCGCGTCGAGTCGATCTACTACATGCCGATCCACAGTGTGGTGCGGCCCGCGTAGAGCGCGCCCTCAGGACACTGAAATCGCGCCCTTAAGACGCGGAAATCGCGCCCTTGAGACGCGCAAATGACGAGGGGCCCGGACCGCTGCGGCGGTCCGGGCCCCTTCTCACGCGGTGGCCGCGGGCTATGTCCAGAGCGTCGCGATGAAGATGTTCACCGTGGTCAGCGCGCCGACCGCGATGAACATCCCCTTGTCCACCCGCTCCTCGTCACGCTTCACATAGACGAGGGCCAGGACGACGATCAGCACCGCCAGCTTGACGCCGATCTTGATGTTGTCGACCGTCTGGCCGTCGGCCTGGTTGAGGCCGACCAGGGCCACGCCCGTGATCAGCATCGTCAGCGCGCCGTGCAGCATCGGGGGCGTGAACCGCGCCGTGCCGTCGCCCATCGCCTTCACCTGCGTCAGGAACCCGCCCAGGAGCGAGGCGATCCCGACGATGTGCAGGGCGACGAAGACATTGATGAGTACGTCCATGAGGCCGGAGCCTAGCCGGGGCCGTACCACCTCCCTGTAGGCAGGTGGGGCACAACAGCCGCATCGGTCGCAGGCCTACGTCGACAGGGCTCCGTGTCCCATCAGTTCAGTCACATACGGTCACCACACTGTGCGCTTGCGCCAGTTACGCACATTCCGTCACCAAGTCGTGACGCTCAGGTTTAGCGTCCTTGCTCAGGTGACCGGCGCCCCATCGCCGCCCCGCCCCGTAGGGCGGCTGCCGGCCACCACCGCCGAGAAGAGGTCCGGCGGCGGCCCGCTCCCCCTGTGCGGGCCGCCGCCGGACGCGTAAGGAAGTGGACGCGTGGCCGCTCACCGAAAGCCCAGACAGCGCTCGCTCAGTGGCCATACGGCCCGCACCGCCGCCACTCTGGCACTCGCCGGAGCAGCGTCGGGTGCGGCCCTCGAAGGAACCGGACACGCGGAGCCACGTCTCACACCGGCCCAGGTGAAGGCCAAGGTCGACCGGCTCTACCACGACGCGGAGATCGCCACCGAGAAGTACAACGGCGCCAAGGAGAAGGCCGAGGCGGCCGAGGACCGCATCGACGCCCTGCAGGACGAGGCCGCCCGCAAGACCCAGCGGCTCGACTCCGCCCGCACCGCGCTCGGTTCGGCCGCCACCGCCCAGTACCGCACCGGCGGCATCGCCCCCGCCGTCCAGCTCGCCCTCGCCTCCGACCCGGACGACTATCTGGAGCGGGCCACGCTCGCCGACCGGGCGAACAGCCGCCAGGCCGCCGCCGTCGAAGGGGTGCGGGAGCAGCTGCGCGAGCTCGACCGGCTGCGCGCGGAGGCCGGCCACGAGCGCGATGAACTCGACGACCAGCGGGCGCGGTTGCGGTCCCACAAGAAGAACATCACCGGCAAACTCGCCTCCGCCGAGCGGCTCCTGAAGCGGCTGACCGCCGAGCAGCAGACCCGGATCACCGAAGGTCTGCACGGCGGGTCCGGTGACGACAGTGCTTCCCGGAGCTCCCGCGATCTGCCGCGCGGCGCCGTCAAGGCCCCCAACGCCCGTGCGGCACAGGCGGTTTCCTTCGCGCACGGCGCCCTCGGCAGCCCTTATGTGTGGGGCGCCGCGGGGCCCGACGCCTTCGACTGCTCCGGCCTCACGCAGGCGGCGTACCGCGCGGCGGGCATCTCCCTGCCCCGTACGACGTATACGCAGATCAATGCGGGCCGGCGCGTCTCACGGGCCGAACTCGCCCCCGGTGACCTGGTGTTCTTCTACTCCGGGCTCAGCCATGTGGGAATGTACGTGGGCAATGGGCAGATGATCCACGCCCCCAATCCCAGCGCGCCGGTACGGCTGGCGCCGGTGGACTCGATGCCGTTCGCGGGGGCCACGCGGGTCTCCTGAGGCCCGGTCCGCTCAGGGCTCAGACGTCCGGTCCGCTCAGGCTCAGACGTCCGGTCCCGCTCAGGCTCAGACGTCCGGTCCGCCCAGGCTCAGACGTCCGGTCCGCCCAGGCTCAGACGTCCGGTCCGCTCAAGGCTCGGACGTCCTGCCCCGACGGCCTGAGGTCGTCCCGCCCCGACGGCCTGAGGTCGCCGAGCGGCAGCCACATCTTCACGTCGTCGAAGCGCTCGTCACCCACCGCGATCCCGCCCGGAAGGCGCCCCCACTCGCGGAACCCGAGCCCCGAATAGAGCTCGATGGCCGCCTGGTTGTTGCCGCGCACACCCAGCGTGAGCAGCTCGAGGCCCGCCGATCGCGCGTCCTCGAGCAGGCCCGAGACGATGGCGGCGCCGAGGCCGAGCCCGCGGGCCGCGGGGTGCGTCATGATCTGCCGGAGCTCCGCGCTGTGCCGGTACGTCGGCACGGCGCCGCGCCGCTGCCACAGGCCGCAGCCGGCCACCTGCCCGTCGGCCGCGGCCACCACGAACCCCGCGTCACCGGCCCGCACATCGGCGAGCACGGCGCCGAGCCAGGCATCGGTCTCGTCCCTCGTGGGCGGGGTGACATAGCCGATGGCGCCGCCGTCCAGGGTGACCTCGGCTATCAACTGGCTGATGCCGGAGCACAGTTGCTCACTCTCCACGCTCGGCCGGCGGAGTTCGAGATGCGGACGCGGGGAGTGCTCGGTGCGGGGTGCCGTACGGGCGCCGGGAGGGGTGCTCATGGCCAGTCATGCTAGGCGCTGGACCCCGGGTGCGCGCCGCCCGCCCGGCTGCCGGCTCACACCAGTCGGCGGGCCGTCGCCCAGCGGGTCAGCTCATGCCGGTTCGACAGCTGCAACTTCCGCAGGACCGCGGAGACATGGGACTCCACCGTCTTCACGGAGATGAAGAGCTGCTTGGCGATTTCCTTGTACGCATACCCGCGGGCGATCAGGCGCAGCACCTCGCGCTCACGCTGGGTGAGGCGGTCCAGGTCCTCGTCCACCGGAGGTGCGTCCGTCGACGCGAAGGCGTCGAGGACGAAGCCCGCGAGCCGGGGCGAGAACACCGCGTCCCCGTCCTGCACACGGAAGATGGAGTCCACGAGGTCGGTGCCCGTGATGGTCTTGGTGACATAGCCGCGCGCACCGCCGCGGATCACACCGATCACATCCTCCGCGGCGTCGGAGACCGAAAGGGCCAGAAAACGCACCGGGTTCTCGGCGTCCGCCATCATGCTCGCGCTGCGGCGCAGCACCTCCACGCCGCCGCCGCCCGGCAGATGCACATCGAGCAGCACCACTTCGGGGCGGGTGGCGGTGATGACCGTGACGGCCTGCTCGACGTCCGCGGCCTCTCCGACGACCTCGACGCCGGTGGTCTCCGTGCGGCCGATCTCCGCCTGGACGCCGGTACGGAACATCCGGTGGTCGTCGACGAGCACGACGCGCACCCGGCGCCCGCCCTTGCCGGCCCCGGGCTCCTCCGGGCCCTCGGCCCCCGCCTGTCCGGTCGCGTCCGTCGCGTCACTCATGACGTCTCCGCCCTCTCCATCTCCAGCTCGACTTCCATGCCGCCGCCGGGCACCGCGCGCAGCCGCGCCGTGCCGCCGTTGCGCTGCATCCGGCCGATGATCGATTCTCGTACGCCCATCCGGTCGGCGGGCACCGCGTCCAGATCGAAACCCGGGCCGCGGTCCCGCACCGACACGAAGACCGTCTTGCCCTCGACCTCGGCGAAGACCTGGACCGCACCGCCCTCGCCACCGTACTTGGCGGCATTCACCATCGCTTCCCTCGCGGCTTGCATCTGGGCGGACAACTTGTCGTCGAGCGGGCAGTCGCCGACGACGACCACCTCGATGGGGACACCGTGCTTGTCCTCGACCTCGGCCGCGCTCCGGCGCACCGCGTCCGCGAGGTTCTCCGGCTCGTCGGACTCGTCCTTGCCGGTGCCCTCCGGCTTGTACAGCCAGGTGCGCAGATCGCGCTCCTGGGCACGGGCGAGACGGCGGACCTCCCCCGGGCTCTCGGCATTGCGCTGGATCAGGGTCAGGGTGTGCAGGACCGAGTCATGGACATGGGCGGCGACCTCGGCGCGCTCCTGGGCGCGGATACGCATCAGCCGCTCCTCGGAGAGGTCCTGCGTCATGCGCACGAGATAGGGGCCCGCGAGGAGCGCGATACCGACCAGGACGGCGAGGGCCGCCTGCAGCACGGCACCCAGGTCACGGATCGAGCCCTGCAGCACGAAGATCGCCGCGACTCCGGTGCCGACCAGGGCGACGCCCGCTCCGGAACGCGCGATGTTCAGGGTGCGCCGGCGGCGGCCGACCTCCATCCAGCGGGCCCTGCGGGCGTTGTCCGCCTGGCGCCAGACCAGGGCCACACCCGCGGCCATCAGCAGGGTCGGCCACAGATAGGCCTTGGCGGTGCCGCTCATGTCGACCGTGCCGACGAAGACCATCGCCACGACGACCATCGCGAGGAGCGCGATCAGCTGCCCCTTGTCGACCTTGCGGACGATCAGCCTGCGGCGGCCGTCGGGGCCCGTCTCCGTGGTGACCGCATGCTGCCTGCCGTCCCCCACACCGCCCACGCCGAGGGGGACGAAGAACCAGAACGCGGCATACAGCAGCGCCCCCAGGCCGTTCGCCAGGAACAGGCCGACGAAGACGAGACGCACCCAGATCACGGGCAGCCCGAGATGCCCGGCCAGTCCGCGCGCGACCCCACCGAGCCAGCGGCCTTCACCGCTTCGGTAGAGCTTGCGCAGCGGCGGCGGTTCTTCGGTGGGGAGCGCGGCGCCTTGCATGCCACTGATGGTCACACGGGCGGGGGCGCCAGGGCATCAGGGTCGGCCCCCTAGACACCCCTGATCTCCGGGCCCGCCGTGCCCCCGGCCAGGACCGGAGCCTCCCCGGTCCCGGCCCGGGTCCGACCCCGGCCCGGCTGCCCCTCAGGGTACGAATCAGGGTTCAGCCAGGGTCGTCCCGCCTGCCGCAGCGGCCGTACGCCCGTCACCATGGAGGCATGAACGATCAGGACCGCGCCGCGCCGGCCGCAGCCCGCCGCGGGGCGCCCGGCGAAGCGCCCCGCGAGGCACCCGGCGCCGCGGCACCCGGCGAGACCGCCACGGCCGGGCCCCGGGCACCGCGCAAGCTGCGCCGCGAGCGCCGGCACAAGATGCTGGGCGGCATCTGCTCCGGCCTCGGCCGGCACTGCGACATGGACCCGGTGATCTTCCGCGTCGGCCTCGCCGTGCTCGCCGTCACCGGCGGCCTCGGCCTGATCATCTACGGCTTCGCATGGCTCCTGCTCCCCCTGGACGGGGACGAGGAGACGGAGGGCCGCAAGCTCCTCACCGGCCGGGTCTCCGGCGCGGGCCTGACGGCACTGATCTGCGCCCTAGTCGGCTGTGCCCTGTTCCTGTCGATGCTGAACAACGGCGGGGTGCTCACCTTCGCCGCCGTCCTCACCCTGCTCCTCGCGGGCGCGGGGTACTGGTCGCAGCAGCGCGCCGCCACCGACCCCGACCCGGTCACGGCACAGACGGTCGCCGACGCACCGCCGGAGACCCGCGCCCCGCCGGTCGCCAGTGCGCCGTCCTGGTGGCGTGACCGCATCGTCAAGGACGGCACGCACGACGGGGAGACGGGTTACTTCTGGGGTCCGCCCGATCTCAAGGGCATCGAATTCACCCTGGACCCGGGGTACTGGCAGTACGACGACTCCAAGGGCACCGGCTACAAGCGCCACACCCCCGCGCCCAAGCCGCGCGGCCCGCGCTGGATCGGCGGCTGGGTGTTTCTGCTCGCCCTGCTCGCGGGCGCCCTCGCCACCGGCCTGAGCTGGGACGACCGGAGCGGTGGCTCCCTCGGCACCAGCCTGCAGGCCGGACTCGCCTGCGCGCTCGCCGTGTTGGGCCTCGGCATCGCGGTCAGCGCGTTCCTCGGGCGCACCGGCGCCGGCTCCATCGTCCTCGCGGTGATCACGGCCGGTCTGCTCGCCGCGGCGACGGCGCTGCCGGACAACATCAGCACGAAGTGGGTGCGCACGGAATGGAAGCCGGCCGCGGTGGCACAGGTGCGGCCCCTGTACGAACTGGGCTCGGGTGCCGGCACCCTCGACCTGAGCGGCGTGAAGCTCGGCAAGGGCGAGACCCTGACCACCTCCGCCGAGGTCGGCGCGGGCCGTATCAAGGTCGTCGTGCCGGACGACGTGACGGTGCAGCTGGACGTGGAAGTGGGCGTCGGCGACATCCGGCTGCCCACCGAGACACCGGGAGACGTCGACATCGCCCCCGGCCAGGACCGCACCACCACCCTCGCCCCACCGTCGGGCACCAAGGACGGCGGCACGATCGACCTCAGACTCGAAGTCGGCGTGGGCCAGGCGGAGGTGGCCCGTGCGGCACGGTGAGAAGCGGACGCCGGACTCTCACGCAGGCGCGAGCTGGGCGGCAGGCGGGACCTGGGCGGCGGATGAGAGCCGGGCCGCAGCCGAAAGCCGGGCGGCGGATGAGAGCCCGGCCGCAGCCGAAAGCCGGGCGGCACATGAGAGCCCGGCCGCAGCCGAAAGCCGGGCGGCACATGAGAGCCCGGCCGCAGCCGAAAGCCGGGCGGCACATGAGAGCCCGGCCGCAGCCGAAAGCCGGGCGGCACATGAGAGCCCGGCCGCAGCCGAAAGCCGGGCGGCACATGAGAGCCGGGCGGCGGATGAGAGCCCGGCCGCAGGCCAAGGCCCGACCACGGACACGAGCCCGGCCACAAGCCAGAGGCGGGCGGTAGACACGAGCCCGGCCACCGACCAGAGCCGGGCCGCAGACGCGACCCCGGCCGCAGGCCAGAGCCGGGCGGCAGACACGAGCCGGGCGGCAGGCCGGAGCCCGGCCGCAGGCGTCGTGAAGGAGGCAGCGCATGTTGCGGCATGAGTTCCAGCCCGGGAAGCTCGTCGCGGGCACCTTCCTCGCGGGCGCGGGCATCGCGTACGCGGGGGACGCGGGAGGCCTCTGGCACGTCGAGTGGTTCGTGGCGATCCCCGTGGTCTGCGCCGGACTGTTCCTCGCCACCGTGGCCGCGGCGACGGGCTACGGCATCCGCCGCCGTCGCGCGCGCAGCATGGCGTCCACGGAGAGCGACGAGGCCCCGGCGAGCACCAGCGGCAGCCACGCCATCAGATAGGCCAGGTCGTTGCCGTAGTAGTAGGGCTCGATGGCCCAGCTCACGGTCAGCCACAGGCTGAGCGAGATCAGCGCGCCGCCGAGCGCGGCGAGCCGGGCGAGCAGTCCGATCAACGTGCCGATACCGACGGCCAGTTCACCGAAGGCGATGGCATAGCCGAAGTTGACAGGGCTCTTCAGGGCCAGGTCGACGAGGGCGGGGACCGCCGCGGAGTCGCGCGCCCCGCGCATCAGCTCACCGATCGAGCCCGCGCCGGAGGCCGACATGAAGGCGGAGTCGGTGAGCTTGTCGAGGCCCGCGTAGATGAAGGTGACACCGAGGAAGATCCGCAGTGGCAGCAGGGCGTAATGGCCCGCGCTCTCCCTGAGTCCGCCGGCACCCCTGCCGGCGCGGTCGATATACGGATCGGTCCGCATGCTGTGCGCCATGGTGCCCGCCGCCTCTCTGTTGACCCGTCAACAGACCATACGTACGACGAGACCGCCGGGCTCACCAGCCGTGCGACGCAATCCGTGACATGAACGCGAGTGGCGGTACGTTCGCCGCGGTGCCACGGAAGACCACCCCAGCAGAAGCCCGGGCCACCCCGGCGCGAGCACTCGCCGCCCCGCCAGGGCTCCCCTCACTCCGTCACCTCGATCGCGCACCGGTTGCTCTCCACCCCCGCAGCCGTGACGACTTGGACCTCGACCCTGCCGAGCTCGACGTCCACGGGCACCGGCACCGTGAGGACCGAGTCGGTGGGGTTGGTGAAGCCGCCGGGCACCGGCACCAGCGGCACATGGACGTGCACGGCACCGATCCGCACGACCATCCGGGCGAGCCGGTCGGGTGCCCCGGCGCCCGGCGGCACGAACCCGGCGCCGCGGATCTCGATGTCGTCGCCGGTGCGGATCGGCGCGTCCAGGTCGCCGGCCTCCCGCGCCCGTACCACCGAGAGAATCACCGGGCGCCCGCCCTCGGCGTACTTCCCGGCCAGATAGGTCGCCCCCGAGACGAGCACCAGCAGGGCAAGTCCCCAGGGCAGATCGGGCAGTTGGTCGGGGCGGCGCGCGAGCCGTACCGCGGCGAAGAGCACCGCCACCCCGCTCACCAGGACGAACTGCGCGTCGGCGAAGCTGCCGCGGCCCGCGTCGTCGGTGAGCAGATCCGCCGCGCGCGGCCGGTCCGCCCGCACCTTCTGCAGCCGCTGCCCGAGCACCCGCAGGGCGACGATCCGGCGTACGAGTACGGCGATCCCGCACACCACCGCGACGACCGTCAACAGCCCGCCGCAGCGCGCGAGTTCAAGGCCCGCGAGCAGGGCGTCGCGCTCGCGCGGCGCGGCGGCGAAGGCCAGTTGCCAGGCGAGCACGAGGACGGCGTAGCCGGTCAGGAGCATCCAGGCGGCGGCGACGGCGCGCGAGGTGGAGAGCCGGTTGTCCTCGCCGATCACCGGCGCGAGCACCCCTCCGCGCGTGCGGTGCAGCCGCGCCACCCCGATGAGCGCCCCGCCCACGAGCAGCGCGGCCAGCACTCCGGCGGTCCGTGTCACCGTCCAGCCGGCGCCGATCGCGGTGAGGGCCTGCACGAGCAGCAGTACGGCGAAGGCGGAGCCGACCGTCAACAGGGTGCGGTTCCACAGGAGTCGGAGCCAGGCCTCGCCCTCGGCCCGGCCGCGCTCGGCGACCAGGGCAGCCGACTGGGTCAGCTCGTCCGAGACCCACTGCCGCGAGGCGCCCGCGGAGTGGGCGAGCGCGGCGGGCAGCCCGGCGCCGGCCGCCAGCTCGTCCCGCTTGGCGAGGAATGCGGCGACCGCCTGCCGGTGCCCCGCGCGCGCCCCGTGCGGACAGTCGCCGCACGTGCAGCCGCCCCCGTGCGTCCCCTGTCGCGCCACTTGCACTGCCACGTGAGCTCCCCGTCCCTGAGTCCCTGATCGTGAACTTCCTTACGATGAAAGGGAATTGTGCCGTATCGGAACGTAATCCGTCCCTACGGGCAGGTCAGAGCGGGTGACCGGGCGCTTCGCGGGTTGACGCGGCCGCGCCCCGGCCGAGCACGCCGAGCACCCACGCCAGGTGCGGCGCCGCGCAGGCGATCAGCACCGGTGTATCGCCGTCGCGGCACTCGGCGACCCGCCAGTCGTCGGGGACGCGGACGGTCTCGTCGCGGTACGGGACACGGACCCGCTCGACCACCAGGTGCAGCGGCACCTCCCGGCAGGCGAACACACCGGTCGGATCGGGAGTGGCGGCGAGCCGTCCCGGGGCGGCGAGGAGGTGGTCGTACCCGTGCGCGCTGTAGGGCACGTCGCCGCGTACGACGCCCGCGAACACCTCCTCACGGGCGGGGAGCCGCGGGCACAGCGACACCGTTCGGCCTGTGGGCGCGCGCCGGGCACGCCGCAGCCGCAGGGCCACGACCGGGACCAGCGGAACGGCACCCGCGGCGGTCAGGGCGAGCGCCCCCGACGGCCGGTCCGCGATCAGGCCCGCGCCGAGCCCCACCGCGGCCAGCCAGATCGCGGCGGTGGCGGGAACGGCGAGCTGCGGAGGGGTACGTGCGCGGGCCGCCCGGCGCGAGCCGGCCGGTGACCGCGTCCAGCAT
Organism: Streptomyces monticola; assembly: GCF_042665355.1. NCBI lineage: Bacteria > Bacillati > Actinomycetota > Actinomycetes > Kitasatosporales > Streptomycetaceae > Streptomyces > Streptomyces monticola. The sequence continues at coordinate 166,549 of NZ_JBHTCF010000011.1, forward strand.
GCACCCCACAGGGCTAGCGCCCCCAACGGCGCGACGCCCAGGGCGATTCCGGTGAGCATCTTCGGGTCGCGCAGCGCGCGCAGCCTGGTGTCCTGCCGGTGCCCGGCCGCCGCGACCGCCCTGACCTCGCCGCGCCAGCGCCCCAGCCGCACCGGGTCGCCCGGGCCGACGGCGTCGAAGACGGGGCGGTCGCCGTCCATCCGCAGCGTCCGCGCGGGCCCGTCACCGGCCGACCGCACCGTCAGCCGGTAGCTGGTGGAACGGCCGTGGAACGTCGCCGCGTCCTCGACGGTGGCCGGGGTCCAGCGCACACAGTCCCGCGCGGCAACGGCACCCGCTGCTCCGGCCGGGCAGGAGGGCGCGGCCCGGTAGCCGTCACCGTCGGCGAGCGCCCGCGGCACGGCGACACCGAGCAGCAGCGCGGAGCCGAGCAGCGCGAGCACCCCGCACACCGCGCCCACGACGGCGCCCGCGCCCGCCATCCGCCGACGCCCCGCCACCGGCCGCGCACGGTCCGCCACGTCGCGTCCCGAGGTCCCCTGCTCACTCACCTCGCGAAGCTGTCCCCCGCAGAGCACCCCTACTCCGGGCCGAAAGCCCCTGATCCCCCGGACCAAGGTCCCGTCATGAGCGGCCAGGCAACAGCACCAGGGCTCCTACGACGGCCAGCCCTCTGCGAATGTCAGGCCCCTTACGACAGCAGATCCGGCTCTCCCCGGCTGATGTCCTGCCACAGCGGCTGGTAGTTGATCCACGCCACGAGGTCGGCGCCCAGCTGGTCCCGCATGGCCATGGCGTCCTTGTGCCCGATGAGCACGGGGCGGCCCGCGGCCCGCGCCTCCAGCTGCACCTGACAGCAGCGTTCCATCGCGATGAACCACCAGGCCGCCGCGTCCACGCTGTCGCCGACCGTGAGGAGCCCGTGGTTGCGCAGGATCATCGCCTTGTGCGGGCCGAGCGCGGTGGCGATCCGCCGGCCCTCCGCCTCGTCCACGGAGACCCCGGTAGCGGCGTCGTACAGCGCGTGGTCCTCGTAGAACGCACAGGCCTCCTGCGTGATCGGTTCGAGGAGCTCACCGAGCGCGGACAGCGCGCGGCCGCGCAGGGAGTGGCAGTGCGCGACGGCGACCGCGTCCGGGCGCGCGGCGTGCACCTGGGCGTGCACGGTGATCGCGGCCTGGTTGACGTGATAGCGGCCCTCCAGGACCTGCCCCTCGCCGTCGACCAGGATCAGATCGCTCACGGTGATGTGCTTGAAGGGCATCCCGAAGGGATTCACCCAGAAACAGTCGGTGAACTCCGGGTCCCGCGCGGTGATATGACCGGAAACACCGTCCTCGTACCCGAACCTCCCGAAGAGCCGCAGCGCCCCGGCGAGCCGTTCCTTGCGGTGCCTTCGCTCATCGGCGAGGGACTCGTGTACGGGCGGCAGGGCGAACTGCAGTTGCTCGGTGGGTATCGGCGTGGGCGCGGGCATGGGTCCCTCCATTCCTGGTTGTACGGGGCGGAAGTTACCGCCGGTCAACTCAAGTGAACAGGGCCGCCCTGTGAAGAGAGTGCGCAGCCTCACCCGGTCAGCGTGTACCGCACAACCGTCACCGGCTCCCGTGAGTCTGCCTGGGCAGATCTCACCGCCCACAGGAGGAACCGTGCGTCACCGCTCCCTCACCCTGGCCGCGGGCTGCGCCATGGCCGTGGCCCTGCTGACCGCCGCCGCCGTCGCCGCGCCTGGAGCGGCACCGGCTGCCGGACCGGCCGCCGCACCGACCGCCGCACCCGCCGCCCCCGTCGGCGTACCTCCGAAGGCCGACTTCGACCGTGACGGCCACACGGACGTGGTGACCGGTGCGCCCTCGGCCACGGTGGCGGGGCAGGAGCGGGCCGGGTATGCCGCGGTGGCGTACGGCGGGCCCGGCGGCCGTCACCAGACGCTCACGGCCGCCGCACCGGAGGCGGGCGCCGCCTTCGGCGGTGACAGCACCGCCCGTGACTTCGACGGCGACGGCTACACGGACCTCGCCGTGCAGAACAGGACGGCTGTGGCCGTCCATTGGGGCTCGGCCCAGGGTCTGGCCGCGAAGGCGACCCCGCTGCCCGAGGCGGCCGCCGCGGGCGGATTCCCGGTCACGGCGGGCGACTTCGACGGCGACGGCAGCGCCGACCTGGTCGCGGGCAAGCGGGGCGGCGACGCATGGGGTGATCTGCGCGTCCTGTACGGCCCGTTCGGCCGCGACGGGGCCACCGCCCGCGCCGCCGACCTGCCCACGGGACGCACCTTCGAACCCACCGGCATGACGGCGGGCGACATCACCGGGGACGGCAGGGACGACCTGGTGACGACGCACGCCTTCGAGGAGATGTCGGAGTCGTCGCAGTTCTGGGCGGGCTCGGCGAGCGGCCTCTCGACCACGTCCAGGACCCTCACGGACGCCGCGTCGGCGACCATCGGCGACGTCGACAAGGACGGCCGCGGCGACCTGGTGATCCGTACCGTCCCCGGCGGCGTGGTGGAGAACCTCCCGTACGACGCGGGCACCGTCAAGGTCCTCTACGGCACCGCGTCCGGGCCGTCCACGACCCGCACCACGACCCTCACCCAGAACTCGGCGGGCGTGCCCGGCGCGAGCGAGGACGGCGACCAGTTCGGCGCCGCACTCGCCGCGGGCGACGCGAACGGCGACGGTTACGCGGACATCGCCGTCGGCATCCCCTACGAGGACCTCGCCGGCGCCGCGAACGGCGGCAAGGACGCGGGCTCCACGGTGCTCCTCAGGGGCGGTGCGTCCGGTCTGAGCGGCACCGGCGCACGGGCGTACCACCAGGACACGGCGGACGTCCCCGGCGTCGCCGAGGCCGGCGACCGCTTCGGCGCCGCGGTGGCACTCCCGGCGGGCCAGGGCCTGGTGGCCGGCGCCCCCGGTGAGGACACCGCGTCCGGCACCGACTCGGGCGCCCTGTGGCTGCGGCTCGCCGCATCGGGCACCTACGCGCTGAACCCGGGCGACCTGCAGGCGCCGGGTCAGGGCGCGGAACTGGGCTCGTACCTCACGGACTGACGCCGCGAAAGAACACGGGATACCCGACACAAGACGTCGGGTATCCCGTCCACGCTGAACGCATGACGTTCAACTGGGAAGCCTTCGCGACCGCCGAACCCGCTCTCGCCAAGACCGTCGAGGACCGCTTCGCCCTCTTCACCCACCACATCCTCGCGACCGTCCGCAAGGACGGCTCCCCGCGCACGACGGGGCTCGAAGTCCGGTTCCTGCACGGGGAGTTGTGGCTCGGCATGATGCCGAACTCGCTCAAGGCCCTTGATCTGCGCCGCGATCCACGGTTCAGCCTGCAGGCCAATCCGGGCGCGGGCGAGGAGATGGCAGGCGGCGACATCCGGATCGCGGGCCGCGCCGTCGAGGTGCACGACCCCGCCGAGCGCGCCCGCTACACCGAGGACGTGAACCCTCCGGACCCGGCCGCCTTCCACCTCTTCCGCACCGAACTCACCGAGGTGGTACGGACGTACATCGAGGACAACACCTATCTGGCGATGCAGATCTGGAAACCGGAAGAGCCCCTGCGCACCGTCAGGCGGACGTAGGGGCTCTTCGCGGTCAGGCGGCGGGGATGATCACTCCCACTCGATGGTGCCCGGCGGCTTGCTCGTGACGTCCAGGACGACGCGGTTCACATCGGCCACCTCGTTGGTGATCCGCGTGGAGATCTTCGCGAGCACGTCGTACGGCATCCGCGTCCAGTCCGCCGTCATCGCGTCCTCGGACGAGACCGGGCGCAGGACGATCGGGTGACCGTAGGTACGGCCGTCGCCCTGCACGCCGACCGAGCGCACATCGGCGAGCAGGACGACCGGGCACTGCCAGATGTCCCGGTCGAGGCCGGCGGCGGTGAGCTCCTCGCGGGCGATGGCATCGGCCTCGCGCAACAGGTCGAGCCGGTCCTTCGTCACCTCGCCGACGATCCGGATGCCGAGGCCGGGGCCCGGGAAGGGCTGGCGCTGGACGATCTCGTCGGGCAGGCCGAGCTCCTGGCCGACCATGCGGACCTCGTCCTTGAACAGCTTGCGCAGCGGCTCGATGAGCTGGAACTCGAGGTCCTCGGGCAGACCGCCCACGTTGTGGTGGGACTTGATGTTGGCGGTGCCGCTGCCGCCGCCGGACTCGACGACGTCCGGGTAGAGCGTGCCCTGCACGAGGAACTCGACGTCCCCCGAGCCCTCGGCGACGATCTCGGCCTGGGCCTGCTCGAAGACCCGGATGAACTCCCGGCCGATGATCTTCCGCTTCTCCTCCGGGTCGGAGACGCCGGCGAGGGCGGACAGGAACCGCTCGCTCGCGTCCACGACCTTCAGCTGCACGCCGGTCGCGGCCACGAAGTCCTTCTCGACCTGCTCGGTCTCGCCCTTGCGCATCAGGCCGTGGTCGACGTACACACAGGTCAGCTGGGAGCCGATGGCCTTCTGTACGAGAGCGGCGGCGACGGCGGAGTCCACGCCTCCGGACAGACCGCAGATGGCGCGCTTGCCGCCGACCTGCTCGCGGATCGCGGCGACCTGCTCCTCGATCACGCTGCCGGTCGTCCAGTCCGGCTTCAGGCCCGCGCCCCGGTACAAGAAGTGCTCAAGAACCTGCTGGCCGTGCGTGGAGTGCATCACCTCGGGGTGGTACTGCACGCCGTAGAGCTTCTTCTCGTCGTTCTCGAAGGCCGCGACCGGCACGACGTCCGTGGACGCCGAGACCTGGAAGCCCTCGGGGGCGGCGGAGCAGGCGTCGCCGTGCGACATCCACACAGACTGCTCGTCCGGGGTGCCCTCGAAGAGCGTCGAACCGGACCTGGACACATGCAGGGGGGTGCGGCCGTACTCGCGGGCACCGGTGTTGTCGACGGTGCCGCCGAGCGTGGTGGCCATGAGCTGGAAGCCGTAGCACATCCCGAAGACCGGGACCCCGGCCTCGAAGAGGGCACGGTCCACGGTGGGGGCGCCCTCCGCGTACACGGACGACGGGCCGCCGGAGAGGATGATCGCCGCGGGGTTCTTGGCGAGCATCTCGGCGACCGGCATGGTGCTCGGCACGATCTCGCTGTAGACCCGGGCCTCCCGCACGCGGCGGGCGATGAGCTGGGCGTACTGCGCACCGAAGTCGACGACCAGGACGGTGTCGGGGGCGGCAGCTGAGGACTGTGAAGACACTGCTGGCACTGCGGCGGCCTTCCGGCGGTGGGGAGGGGGTCTCTGTTTGTCGATTCTAACGGCGCACAGGAGTGCCTCTTCGTCTCACCATCCGAACCCGGGACCGGCCCGCCTTGACCGGGCACGCGCGCGTGGGGCCATACTGTCCCCGTGACCAAGCAGACTCCCGCGTACTTCGCGTTTACCTATGGCAACCGGCCCACCGGCTGCCATGGTCGTGCTGCTTGATCCACTGACAAGCGACTTCCCAGGCGCCCCGGGCCGACAAGGCCCGGGGCGTCTGTCGTATCCGGGCCCGGTCGCCCCGGGGGCACCACGATTGCCGACCGCGACAGGAGCCCCCGCTCATGACCACCACCGCCACCCCCACCGCTCAGGCCACCGCCCCTCACACCACGGCCGCTCCCGCCACCGCCCCCACGGCCACGGCCGCTCCCGCCACGGCCCAGGCCCGGGTCTCCCCCGAGAAGACCGGTGCCCGCACCGCCGAGGCCGCCGAGCTCATCGGCGGCGCCCGGGAACGGATCGACGCGCTCGACGACCGGATCATCGGCCTCGTCCAGGAACGGATGGCCGTCTCGGCCGTGATCCAGGAGTCCCGGATCTCGTCGGGCGGCCGCCGAGTGAACCTCTCCCGCGAGATGGAGATCCTCGACCACTACAGGACGGCGCTCGGCAAGCCCGGCACGGCGCTCGCGATGACGCTCCTCGAGCTGTGCCGGGGCCGCGTCTGAGACGGGGCACGGCCGTGTCCGAGTCGGGGCGCGGCCCCGCGTGTGCGGCCCCGGCGGGCGCACCTGAGTTCGGGCGCGCTCTCACCCGTACGGCGCGTGACCGGTCCGCGCCGGGCTTCGTTGGTCCCGGTGTCCGTGCCAGCCAGGGGCGGGCCCGAAAGAACCACGCGTGGCTCCGCTGGAGCGATGAGACGTACGGATGGTGCCGTGCGTCGTGGGACCTCGCTCCAGAGCGTGACCGGTCGGCAGGGGACAGCAGCCCGGTCACCTTGGGAAAGATTGGTCGGCTCCGGGGACGCCCGGAGCCGGCCGACGGCCCCCGGCAACCATGGCCAGAACTGGCCGAAACGGTTGCGCGGGCCGTGGCTCATCCAGGACGATGCGTTACAGACGCACTCCAAGTCCCGTACTGCACAACTTCATTGCCATTGGTCGAGACCAGCCGTGCGCCCCTCGTGCGCCGGGTCGCCGACCGGCTCCCCCGAAACCAGCGGCGCACCCCCCCGGCGCCGCCCTGCGGCACCGACGCTGCCCTGACGTCGGTGCTGACAGCCAAGGGCCCCGCGGCTCGCACTCCGCGGGGCCCTTCGCTGTCATCAAGCGCTACCCGGCGGCCTTCTCCAGCTCGGCGATCTGGGCGTCCACCAGGGCCCTGGGCACCTCGATCCCAGCGGTGCCGCCGAGGTTCGCCGAGTAGAACACCGCGACGGTCGAGCCGCTGCGCACGACCGTGAACGCCATCGCGCCCTTCTGTCCCTCGGCCGACCCGGTCAGACGGTAGGCGACGGACTCGTCACCCGCCTTGGGGTCGGGCTGCGCCCGCACACCGCTGTAACTGCTGCCCTGTGCACCGAACTTCCGGCACTTGCCGACCGCTTCCCGCACCCCGGCGAGCACCTTCTCGGCGTCGGCCTGCTCGTGGGCGAACAGCGCGACCGACGACAGTGCGCTGAACTCGGCGTCCGCGCCGCCGGCGGCAATGCGCGCCTTGGCCTCGGGGTCGGTGGAGTACACCACCATGTCCACGAGCGGCCCGCAGGCCCCGGCCTTCGCCGACTCCCCGGTCTTCGGGAAATCCCGTGAGTCACGTCACATAAAGATCCCGTGAGTTCGCAGACAACCATTCACAGCTTTCACAGGTCATGCATGCGTATCAACGGCCACACCCGCGCCCCACCGCGGAGGCCTCCACCTCCGTGCCGTGCGTGACGCCCGGTACGCCGGACTTCCCGAGGTCTTCCATGAAGCTTCGCCGTGTCATGGCCACCGCGGCCGCGACGGCAGTCATAGCCCCGGCCGCGCTGCTCGCGGCGCCGGCCGCGTTCGCGACGGAGGAGACGACTCCGTCTCCCACCGCGAGCGCCACCGAGTCCAGCCCCGAGACGACGACTTCGGCCCCGGCGCCGACCGAGTCCGCGACCAAGACGGGCAAGCCGACCGAGGCGCCCAGCGAAACCGCGTCGGAGACCGCCAAGCCGACCGAGGCGCCGAGCGAGACCGCCTCGGACACCGCTTCGCCGAGCCCCTCCGAGTCGGAGTCGGACGAGCCCACCGACGAGCCCACCGACCCCTCGGAGTGCGTGGACTCCAAGGTCGATGTGGACATCAAGGGCCTGCCCGGCAAGATCGCCGCGGGCTCCGGCCGGCACAAGTTCAAGATGACGGTGGCCAACAACTCCGAGTCCACCCTCACCGACCTGTTCTTCCTGGCCGGCGCCTCCGCCGACAAGGCCGGGGAGAACATCTTCAAGAACAAGCAGGTCGAGCTCCAGGCCCTCAACGAGGACACCGGCACCTGGGAGAACATCGGCACCGACGGGCACGCCGTCGGCTTCGTCGGCTGGACCGACGAGCTGAAGCCCGAGTACCAGGTCGACATCCCGCTGCGGATCAACGTCAAGAAGAGCGCCCCGGTCGGCGCCGGCTTCTCGCTCGGCGGCAGCGTGTACAGCGACGAGGACGCCGAGTGCGTCGGCTTCGGCGAGATCGCGTACAAGTTCCAGATCGTCGCCGCGGGCACCGACACCGAGGACACCAAGCCGCAGACGGGCGGCCAGGTCCCGGTCACGGACGAGAAGCCGGACAAGGACGACGCCGCCAAGGTCACCGGCAACCTCGCCGAGACCGGCTCCAGCTCCGCCCTTCCGGTCATCGGCCTGATCGGCGGCATCACCGTCGTCGCCGGTGCCGGTGTCGTCTTCGCGGTCAGGCGCCGCAAGGGTGAGGGCGCGGTCGCGTAACGACCACCCCGTCGGGACACGGTCAACTCCCGTACACGACAAGGGACCTGCACTCGGAGGGGGGTGCAGGTCCCTTGCGTTCGTACAGGTCCCTTGCGTTCGTACAGGCCCCTTGCGTTGGTGCAAGTCCCTTATGCGTGCCGTGCCGGTCCCTTATGTGTGCCGTGCCGGTCCAGGCGCCGTCACTTCTTCGGCGGCACCGCGGGCATCCCCAGGAACGGCAGCTTCAGGGCGCCGAAGGCGTCGGCGGGAACGGCGGGCGCCTTGGGCTCGATCGCCTCCACCCGCACATAGCGCTCGCCCTGCGGCGGACGCGGGTCCTCCTGGCCCTTGTTCGGCCACAGCGACATCGCGCGCTCGGCCTGCGCGGTGATCGTCAGGGAGGGGTTCACACCGAGGTTCGCCGTGACCGCCGCGCCGTCGACGACGGATATCCCGGGGTGGCCGTAAAGGCGGTGGTACGGGTCGATCACACCGGTCAGCGCGGAGTCGCCAATGGGGCAGCCGCCCAGGAAGTGCGCGGTCAGCGGGGTGCCCATCAGCTCGCCGATGTTCGACCCGGCGAAGCCGTTGATCTCCTCGGCGAGCAGCGTCGCCGCCTCGGTGGCTTCCTTGATCTGGTCGGGGTTGGGCGCCCCATGCCCCTGACGTGCCGTCAGCAGTCCCTTGCCCAAGCCCTTTTCCTTGCGGTACGTGGTCAGGGAGTTGTCCAGGGACTGCATCACCAGGCCGATGATGGTCCGCTCCGACCAGCGCCGGTTGGACAGCGAGCGCAGCATCAGCAGCGGGTGGCGGGCGCAGTTGCCGAGCCAGCCCAGGACACGGCGTGAGCTGTAGGGCACCTGGAGGATCGTCATGCCGCCCATGGCGTTGGAGCCCTTGCCGTAACGCACCGGCTCGATATGGGTGTTGGCGTCCGGATGGATCGAGGACGTGATCGCGACGCCCTTGGTGAAGTCGACCTTCGCGACGCCATGGCGCTTCTTGTACCGGCGGTTGTCGGTCTGGGCGCCCACCAGGGCCTCGGAGTTGGTGCGGGTCAGATCGCCGAGCCGGTCCGAGATGTGCGGCAGCAGGCCGCTGTCCTTCATCCGGTGCAGCAGCGTCTGGGTGCCGTAGGTACCGGCGGCCACCACGACCTTCCGCGCCCTGAACACCCTGCCCTTGCCCTTGCGTTTGTCGTCGGTGGGCAGCGTCGCCACCGCGTAGCCGCCGCGCGAGTCCTCCGTCACCGAGACGACGGAGGTCATCGGGTGGACGGTCGCGCCCGCCTTCTCGGCGAGGTGGAGATAGTTCTCGTTGAGGGTGTTCTTCGCGCCGTGCCGGCAGCCCGTCATGCACTCACCGCACTCGGTGCAGGCCTTGCGGGCGGGGCCCGCGCCGCCGAAGTACGGGTCGGCGACCTCGGTCCCCGGCGCCGCCTTCACCTCGCCCGTCGCGTCCTTGCCGTCGCCGTAGAACACCCCGACCGGCGCCATGTGGAAGGAGTCCCCGACACCCATCGCCTCGGCCGCGGCCTTCAGATGGACGTCCGAGGGCGTCGTCGTCGGGTTGAGCCGCACACCGAGCATCCGCTGCGCCTGGTCGTAGTACGGCTTCAGCTCCTCCTGCCAGTCGGTGATGTCCTTCCACTGCGGGTCGTTGAAGAACGGCGCCGGCGGTACGTACAGCGTGTTGGCGTAGTTCAGCGAGCCGCCGCCGACACCGGCGCCCGCCAGGACCATGACGTTGCCGAGGAGATGGATGCGCTGGATGCCGTAGAGGCCGAGCGCCGGGGCCCACAGATAGTTCTTCAGGTCCCAGGAGTTCTTCGGCAGCGTGTCGCGCGTGAAACGCCGGCCGGCCTCCAGGACGCCGACCCGGTAGCCCTTCTCGGTCAGCCGCAGGGCGGAGACGGAGCCGCCGAAGCCGGAGCCGACGACGACGACGTCGTAGTCGTAGTCGTGGTCGGCACTCTCCTCCGCCGATGCCCGGCTGGAGACAGACTGGTCCTGTGACACCGATACCTCCATAGAAACGTGCAGGTCAGCCGCGTACTGGCAGCAGGGGGGTCAGCGCAGGCGGAAGGCCTTCATCGCGCGCAGGCTGCGGGTCATGAACGCCGCGTACTTCTCGTCGTCCATCCCGAACGACGGCGCCATCGGCATGATCCGCTGATGGGCGACGGTCTGCGCCTCGGTGTACTTGAGGATGCCCTCGGAGCCGTGCCGGCGGCCGAGCCCGGAGTCCTTCATGCCGCCCATCGGCGACTGGACGCTGCCGTACGCGGGCGCGTAGCCCTCGTTCACATTGACCGTGCCGGTGCGCAGCCGCGCGGCGACGGCGCGGCCACGGCGGCCGTCCTTCGTCCACACCGAGGAATTGAGGCCGTACGCCGTGGAGTTGGCGAGGCCGACCGCCTCGTCCTCGTCCGTGAAGCGGTAGACGGAGACGACCGGGCCGAAGGTCTCCTCGTTGCACACGGACATCGGGGCCTCGACGCCGTCGAGGATGGTCGGCTCGAAGAAGTACGGGCCGATGTCGGGCCGGGCCACACCGCCCGCGACCAGCGTGGCGCCCTTGGCGACGGCCTCCTCGACATGCCGGGTGACGGTCTCCAGCTGCCGCTCGCCGACGAGCGATCCCATGTCGGCGCCGTACGCGAGGGACGTGCCGAGGCGCATCGCCTTGGTGCGGGCGGCGAAGCGCTCCACGAAGGCGTCGGCGATCGACTCGTGGACGTACAACCGCTCTATGGAGATGCAGAGTTGACCGGCGGAGGAGAAGCAGGCACGCACGGCGCCGGCCGCGGCCTTCTCCACATCGGCGTCCTCGAGGACCAGCATGGCGTTCTTGCCGCCGAGTTCGAGCGAGACGCCGACGAGCCGGGCGGCCGCGCCCTGGGCGACCTCGCGGCCCGTGCGGGTGGAGCCGGTGAAGGAGACGTAGTCGGCGTACTTGACCAACTCGGGCCCGACGACCGGGCCTTCGCCGAGCACCACCTGGAAGACCTCGGCGGGAAGCCCGGCCTCGATCAGCAGGTCACGCGCCCACAGGGCGGTCAGACAGGTCTCGGTGTCGGGCTTCATGACGACCGCGTTGCCCGCGACGAAGGCGGGGAGCGCATCGCCCACCGACAGCTCAAGGGGGTAGTTCCAGGGTGCGATCTGGCCGACGACACCGCGCGGCACCCGGTTCTCGCTGACCTTGGTGAGCGTCGGCACCGCGCCCGTGTGCCGCCTGGAGCGCAGATACGCCGGCGCCTTGCGGCCGTAGTGCCGGGCGGCGACGGCGACGGCCTGCACTTCCTCGTGCGCGTGCAGCCGGGCCTTGCCGGTCTCCAGCTGGATCAGGTCGAGCACCTCGGCCTGGCGGGCGAGCACCAGGTCGTGGAAGCGGAGCAGCACCGCGGCCCGCTTGCGTACGGGCGTCGCGGCCCACGCGCCCTGGGCGGCCCTGGCCCGCTCGAACGCCGTCGCGACGTCCTCGGGCGTGGACTCGGGCAGATCCGCCAGCTTCTCGCCGGTGAACGGCGTGTGGTTGGCGGTCCGCCCCGAGCCGACGACATCACGGGTGAGCCGGGCTACGAGGTCGGGGGTGACCACATCGGCGGCGGTCCGTGCGCCCGCGGGCGCGGGGGCGAGGGGGTTGGTGCCGTTCTTGGCCGGGGCGGGGGCCTGCGAGTCCGTCATGAGCGTGAGCGTACGACTCCGGAAACCTTTTGGGTACCCGTCGGTAATCAGCTTTCACGGAGTAGGCACATTGCGCCAGTGGTCACTGGCAACAAAGGGCCTGATCAGCGGCGTTGTCAGCCCTTGACGGTCACAGCTTCTTGATGTCCAAGTTCTCGATCACTGACTTGGCTACCTCGCGGCCGCGCTCCGTGAAGTCGCCCTTGCCGGGGTACCTGATCGCGAGCTTGTACATGTCGCCGCCCTTGGTCCGGTAGTAGAGGACCTTGGCCTCCCGCGGCGCCTCCAGGTCGTCGGGGCCGCCGTCGAGCTGGCCCGCGTACACGACGGTGTTCTCGGCCGCCTTCTGGCCCTGGTACTTGGCGTCGTTCTTGGTGGTGACCTTGGCCTTCTCCATGTCGGCCTCCGGCAGGATGTCCGAGGACGACGTACCGCCGCGAAGGTCCTCCGCGTCCTCGTACGCCTCGGCCGCGGCGCTGCCGGAGATCTCGTCGGTGTCGTCCTCGGACTTCTTGTAGAGGTTCAGCTCGACGCTGACGACACCACTGGGATCGCTGTACTCGATGAAGTGCTTACCCCTGTCGAGGTCGTCGGGCTCATTGGTCTTCACGTACGCCGCGGGCAGCAGCACCGAGGCGTCAAGGCCCTTGAGGTCGCGTGACTTCCAGCCCTCCGCGTCCGTCACGGAGCCCACGAACGGATCGACGACGACCAGCGCGGCCGCCGCCACCGCCGCCACGACGACGGCGGCCGCGCCGATCAGCACCTTGCGGCTGACCCTGATGCCGTCCACCGGACCCCGCGCCGTCCCCAGGGACTGCACCTTCGTCGGCGCCGGCGGCTTCGCCGCGTCCTGGAGCAGCTGGCGGACCTGGGCCGCCGTCGGGCGGTGGTTCGGGTCCTTGTTCAGGAGCCGGTTGATGGCGTCGGCGAGCGGGCCCTTGGCCGCGTTCGGCGTCGCCGGGGTCGCGTTGATCACCGACTGCAGCGTGGCCGGTGTGTTGTTGCGGCGGAACGGCGAGACGCCCTCCGTCGCCGCGTACAGGACCACACCGAGCGACCACAGGTCGGAGGCCGGGCCCGGACGCTGCCCCAACACCCGCTCGGGCGCGATGAATTCGGGCGAGCCGACGAAGCCGCCGGTGTCCGTCAGATTGGTCTCGCCCTCGATCTGCGCGATCCCGAAGTCCGTGAGGACGACCCGGTCGTGCCGGCCCAGCATCACGTTGTCCGGCTTCACGTCCCGGTGCAGGATGCCCGCCTGGTGCGCGGCGTCCAGGGCGTCGAGGACCTCGAGCCCGATCCGGGCGGCCTCGCGGGCGCCGAGCGTGCCCTCCTGCAGCGCGTCACCGAGCGTGCGGCCCTGCACGAACTCCATGACGATCCAGGGCTGGCCGTCCTCGACCGCCACGTCATGGACGTTCACCACGGCCGGGTGGTCGAGCCGCGCCGCGGCCCGTGCCTCACGGCGCATCCGCTCGAAGGCGTTGGCCCGCTCCCGGTCCGGCAGATGGTCGGGAAGCCGCGGCTCCTTGACCGCCACATCACGGTCGACCGTCTCGTCCTTGGCCCGCCACACCGTGCCCATGCCGCCGTGGCCGAGCTTGGACAGCAGGCGGTAGCGGCCCGCGACCAGACGGCCCGCACCCGGATCGGGCTGCGCCTGCTGCTGCGGCGCCACCTGCGTGGGCACGGCGTGCGCCTGCGGCGGCGCGGGCGGCCCGGGGGCGGGCGGGGCCTGCTGCGCGTAGGGGTTGGGCTGGCTGGGGTCGTACGGGCCGGACTGGCTGGGGTCGTACGGGTTGGGCTGCTGCGCCTGCTGCGGCGGTCGCGGCTCGTACGAGGTGGGCTGGTACGGGGTGCCGTAGCCGCCCTGACCTCCCTGGCCGCCGTGCCCTCCCTGGCCGCCGTGCTCTCCCTGGCCCCCCGGCGGCTGCTGCGGCTGCTGTGGCGGTTGCAGACCGAAACTCGTCGGGTCGTTCGGGCCGTAAGGGGGTCCCCCGTGGTTGCTCATGCGTCATTGCTATCGCGTGCCACGGCCCCACATCCACCCCGGGTGGACAGCGGTCACTGACCCGTGACCCGGGGCGCCGGATATCTGGGGGTTGGCCGGAATTTGACGCTCGTCCGGGCCCTTGGGCACGCGTTCACCGTGACCGGGTCCTGACGAACCGTTCACCGTGACCGGGTCCTGACGAACCGTTCACCGTGACCGGGTCCTGACGAAGGTGTCGAGCGCCGTGTCGAAGTGCCGTTTCGCCTCGTCCGCCCGGCCGGCCGGCGCCGACACCCACACGTCGTACATCCGGCCGCCCTCCTCCCAGGCCAGGTCGTACATATGCCGCCTGCCGCGCCCATCGCCGAGACCGTCCCCGTCCCAGGTGAACTCCCACAGCGCGGCGGGCCTGCCGTTGTGCGTGGTCTCGGTGACCTCGCCGGCGCGATAGCCCTCGTGGCTGCGCGGCCCCTCCCGGTGAGCGCGCCGCAGCGCCGCCACCGGGCCGCCGGTGACCGGGTCCGCCTCCTTCACCCCGATCCGGAACACCCCGCCCGGCGCCACGTAGAAGATCCGTCGCGACTCCGTCGCACGCTCGTAGCCGCGCGGCACGGCGAGCGAGAACCCGGCCGGGTCGTGCACCGTCCGGTACCCGGCAGGCGCGGACTTGGCGCCCGTCGGCTCCCGGGTCACCGTCACCGTCGGCGTGGGGCCCGAACTGCGCGTCGCAGAAGGGGAGTCGGACGCCGGCCCGCCGCCCTCGCCGTCCCGCCCGAGCAGCAGCCCCGCCGCGGCACCGGCGGCAGCCGCGAGCGCCACCACGAGGGCCCCCGCGACCAGCGCGGCCCGCGCCCGGCGGCCGCGCGGCCATCCGCCCCGCCAGCCGAGAGGCCGGGCACGCGGCCACCGGGGACGGCGCCCGGCGGCAGAGCCGTTCCCCGCGGCCGGGAGCAGCGGACCAAGCACGGGCCCGAGCACCGGGTGACGCGGCGGCGCACCGCCCGAGGGCGCCACATAGGGCGCGATCCCGGTCTCGACGTACGACCGCAGGAGCCGCTCCGCCTCCTCGGCGTCGATCCTGCGCTCCGGATCGCGCTCCAGGAGCCCGCGGATCACCGGCAGCAGCGGCCCCGCCACCGCGGGCGGCCGCAGGTCCTCCATCAGTACGGCGGCCACGATCCCGCCCAACGTGTCGCGCCGGAACGGCGATTCACCGGTCAGCGCCGCACACAGCAGCACACCGAGCGACCACAGATCGGACTCGGGCCCGGCCGCGCCGCCCGACATCCGCTCCGGCGCGGTGTACTCCGGCGAGCCGACGAACGAGCCGTGCTCGGTGAGCGTCGTCGACCCGGCGACCTGCGCGATCCCGAAGTCGGTGAGCACCACCCGGCCCGTGTCGCTCTCCATGAGGACATTGCCGGGCTTGAGATCACGGTGCAGCACACCCCCGGTGTGCGCGGCCCGCAGCGCCCCGAGCAGCGCCAGACAGAGCCGGGCCGCCTCCGCCGGCACGAGCGGCCCCGCCACGGCGAGCCGGTCCGCGAGCGAACCGCCCTCGATCAACTCCATGACGATGTACGGATGTCCGTGCTGCACCACCACGTCATGGACGGTGATCACATGCGGATGCCGGATCTGGGCGACGGTGCGGGCCTCCCGCAGGGTGCGCTCACGCAGCTGCTGCGCCTCGTCGGCCAGAAGCGCCGAGCCGAGGAGGACTTCCTTGACGGCCACCTGCCGGCCGAGCAGCTCGTCCATGGCGCGCCAGACGACCCCCATGCCGCCGCGCCCGAGTTGAGCCTCCAACCGGTAACGGTCCGCTATCAAGCGGCTGTTGCCCCGCTCGCTCGCCATGGACTCATCATGCCGCACACCCGTACGGACGCGCCCCGCGCGTTACGGCCACCCTGCCGCCGAGGCTATGGGTGTCGGCCACTCAGCTTATGGCTCCAGGTCACACCGGGTGACCGGGCCTCATGGCCGCTCGTACGGCCAAGGGACACGCACCACCGCTCACGGCCGTGCGGTCCAGGGACGCGCACCGTCGCTCACCCTCGGAGCTCACGGTCACTCATGGCCGCCAGCCGCGCAGCACGCTCTCGAACTGCTCCCGCGTCTTGTCCCAGTCCGCCGCCGGGCCCGACATGTAGATCGCGTACTCCGTACCGTCCGGGGCGAAGTACAACTGGTCGATCGCCCGCCGCTCGCCCTTGTTGGCGCCCTTGGTCTCGGTCCAGGTGAACTCCCACAGCGCGCCACGGTTGCCGCGGAAGGTGTTGGCCGTCAGCTGCATCCGGTCGTACGTCGGCAGCCGGCCCATGCCCTGCTTCTCCATGGCGAGAGCGTGCAGATAGGAATTCTCGTGCTCGGGCTTCTTGTTCACACCGATCCGGATGAAGTGCCGCCCGCCGTCCGGGGTGTAGTCGATCTGATCGCCGAACGTACGCCGTTCGTAGTCGGGCGGCACCAGCAGACTGAAGCCGCCCACGTCGTCCCTGATGCGCTTCCAGTCCTTCGGCAGCGCCCCGGCCGTCTCCTCCTTGCCGCCTCCGTTGCGCCCCTGGCCCTGGTCTCCTTCGTCCTGCGCGTACTTGAGGATCCCGACCGCCGCACCCACTCCGACCAGCGCGGCAGCCACCACGACCGCGACGGCCGTCCGCCAGGTGCGCTTGCGGCCCCGGCTCTGCGGGGGCGGCTGCGACGGCGCCTGGTACGGCATTTGGTGCGAGGTCTGCGGTGTCTGCGGGGTATGCGGCGGCTGCATGTTCTGCGGGGTATGCGGTGGCTGCGCCGGCTGCACGTTCTGCGGGGGCTGCTGCTGCGCCGTGGGGCGGAACCCGGTGAGCTCATCACCGGAGATCCGCCGCGTCGGCACATACGCGTGCGTCGACTGCGGCACGCGGCCCTCCGCCACCTCCGCCAGCATCCGCTCGGCCTCCTCGGCCGAGGGCCGCTGCGCCGGGTCCTTGCGCAGCAGCGCCGTGATCACCGACGCCAGCGGACCGGCATGCTCCGCGAAGCCCGGGTCGTCCTCCACCACGGCCTGCATGGTGGCGAGCGGCGACTGCCGGCGAAACGGGGAGAACCCCTCGACCGCCGCGAACAGCGTCGCCCCCAGAGCCCATAGATCGGCCGCCTGCCCCGGGTCGGCACCCCGCACCCGCTCGGGCGCCAAATAGTCGATGGAACCGACCAGTTCACCGGTCTTCGTGATCGTCGAGTCACCCTCGATGGCCGCGATACCGAAATCCGTGAGCAGCACCCGGCCGTCCCGGGCGAGCAGCACATTGGCCGGTTTCACATCCCGGTGCAGCACCCCTGCGGCATGCGCGGCACGCAGCCCCCGCACCACCCACGCCCCCACACGGGCCGCCTCGGCCGGAGCGATCCGCTCGTCCTGCTGCACGGCGTCGGCCAGGGAGCGGCCGTCGACCAGCTCCATCACGATCCAGGGCCGCTCGTCGTACTCGAAGACGTCATGCACGGTGACCACGGCGGAGTGGTTGATCCGCGCCGCCGCCCGCGCCTCCTTCTGCGTACGCGCGAGCAGCACCGCACGCTCCGCCTCGGAGACATACAGCGCGGCCGTCAGCTCCTTGACCGCGACGGTGCGGTGCAACACCTCGTCATGTGCCCGCCACACCTTGCCCATGCC
This sequence comes from Streptomyces monticola, assembly GCF_042665355.1. Lineage (NCBI taxonomy): Bacteria > Bacillati > Actinomycetota > Actinomycetes > Kitasatosporales > Streptomycetaceae > Streptomyces > Streptomyces monticola. The sequence goes on from NZ_JBHTCF010000011.1 coordinate 184,054, forward strand.
GCCGCTGCCGAGGCTCTCACCGAGCCGGTAACGGCCCGCGAGGAGCGAGCCCTGCGCCTTGCCTTCGGTCTGATCCACGTCCCCCGCCTGTCCTTGCTCCCGGCCAAGGGTATGGAATGGGCCGTACGAACCGGAAGGCGGCGGCCGGTTGTCGTCCGCAGGGGCATAGGCGGGGCATACGCGGAGCAGGGCGGTTGGGGCTGCTTCTCCGGCTGATGCGCGCTACTTCTTCAGTCGATGCGCGCTACTTCTCCGGCTGATGCACGCTACTTCTTCGGCTGATACGTCGCCAGCGCCTGCCCGTACAGCCGGGTCACCTCGTCACGCTCGGACTCCGGCCCCTTGACCATCAGCACGTGGTACCGGCCGTCGATGAGCATCGCGACATTGCGTACGTAGACGGAGTCGCCGTCGCCCTCCTGCCAGGTGAACTGCCCCTCGGCCATGGCGCGGGTGCCGATCGTGGTGGTGCGCAGGCCGCTGGAGGTCGCCCAGGACGAGTCGTGATACGGCTGCAGCTCCGGCTCGTCCTGCTTCTGGTACTTCATCGGGTCGCTGCCGTACTCGTCCGCGCCGTCCCGGCCCGGCACCACCGTCAGCGTGAAGGCGCCGTCCCCGTAGACGACCTGCCCCCGGCCGTTTCTGCCCTGCCGGTCCCAGCCACTGGCCACCGCCACCCGGAAGCCCTCCGGGTCCTTGCGCAGGACGAAGCCCTTCGGCAGATCGGGATCGGTGGTCTGCGGATCGGGCTTCTGCGAACTCGGCGACCCCTTGTCGCCGTTGTCGCTGCCTTCGCCGTCACCGGTGCTGTCGGGCCTGTCCGGCTCGTCCGACGGATTCGCGGGCGCCGAACTGGCCGCGCCCGCCTGCCCGGCGGGCTCGCCCCCGTCACCGGACTCGCGCGGCTCCGCCTTCGGCATGAAGAGCATGGCGTACGCGACCGCCGCCACCAGACCGAGCAGGATCAGGGCGAGCAGCAGCCGGCCGAGCCTGCGCGGCGTGCCCTGCGCACCGGGAGCACGCGACGGCCGCGGCTCGCGCGGCGGCCGCGGAGCCCGCTCGGGTGCGGGAGCGCGCCGCGCCTTCGGGGCCCGCTGCTCTGTCGGAACACGCCGCGGTTTCACGGCACTTCGCGGTCCCGCCTCGGACGCGAGGTGCGCGGGCTGCGCGGCGTCCTGGGCGGCCCGGCCCTTCTTGTGGCGGCCGGCACGGCCCGCACGCCGTCTGCGCACCAGCTCGCCACGACGGCGTACGACGGGCAGTTTGGTGCGGTCGAACGGCGGCGCCGCCACCACATGCGCACCGGCCTCCGGCTCGGGCGCCGACCGGACGAGAGAGCGCAGCCAGCCGCGCAGCTCCTCGAAGTCCGGGCGCTCCGTGGGGTCCTGGCGCAGCAGCGACTCCACGACCGGCCGCAGCGGACCGCACTCCTCGGCGAACGCGGGCGGCTCCCCGCACACCATCTGGACCAGTTCGTACGCACTGTCCTCGGGGTAGGGCGCGTGGCCCTGCACGGCGCGGAACAGCAGCGCGCCGAGCGCCCACAGATCGGTGGCGGGCCCGACCGGAGCGGCCAGCTGCCAGTTCTCATGCACCGGCCCCGCCTGCTCCGGCGACCAGCGCTCGGTCACGGCACCCACGACGGTCATCCGCGCCTGCCGGGCCCGCTCGGCGGCGAGCGGCGTCTCGGGCCCCTTGCGCCGGGGCGGCCGCGGGGCCAGCAACTCATCCCATTTGCTGGGGGTTTGACGGGGCAGGCGGGTGGTGGGCTCGTCGTGTACGGGGGCACCGGCGGGGGCGTGGGCGGCGGTGGGGGCGTGGGCGTCGGCAGCGGTGGGGGCCGAGGCGGGTGCGGCGTCGGCCCCGGGGCGCGACGCCTGACCTGCCTGATCCGCCCTGCTCTGCCGGTCCGGCCCGCTCTGCTGATCCGCCTGGTCCGCTCCCGCGCCGCGCGGTGTCGCGCCGTGCCAGTCGGGTGCGAGGCCCTTGCCGCCACCGGGACGACCGGCGACACCGTACGGATCGGCTATCCGGCCGGGCGGCGTTTGGACGTGCTGGTCGGACGGCGCCTGAACGTGCCGACCGGTCGGCGCCTGAACCTGCTGCACGTGCTCCTCGCTCACACGGGCCGCCGCGGCCGCCCGTGCTCCGGCGCGATAGGCCGCGATCGCACCGGCCCGCACCGCCCGCGCGTCACCCGGCGGCAGCGCCCGCTGCTCGGCGGGCGCCTGCGGGCCCCCGGGCTGCGGCGACTTGCGCAGGTCCGGCGAGGCACCGCCGGGTTCCCCTGAGCCACCCTCCGCCGGGCCGCCCTCCATGAGTTCCGCGGGGTCCGATAGGTCCGACGGGTCCGACGGGTCCGACAGATCTGACGGGTCCGGCACCGGGTCGTATCCGCACAGCGCCTCCTCCGCCGCACCCGCCGCCAGGCCCGTGAGCATGACGCGGCCGTCGTCACAGACCAGGACGGTACGGACGGTGATGTTCCGGTGGACCCAGCCATGGGCGTGCAGCGCGCGCAGGGCGGTCAGGACCTCCGAGGCGACCTCCGCCGCGCGGTACGGCGACAGCGGCTTGTCGGCTATCAGCGCCGCCAGCGGCAACGCCGATACGACCTCGCTGACGATCCACAGCGAACCGTCCTCGGCGAAGACATCGAAAACCTGGTCAAGGCGCGGGTGATCGGGGATCTGCGCGGCCGCCTGCGCGGCCTCGAGGGCGCGCCGCACGGCCGGATCCGCAGGCCTGCGGGTGGCATGCCCGGACGGATGGCGCGCACCGCCGCCGTCCTCGTCGAGCACTTCCGCGTCGACGGTCTCGGGCAACGGCACCTGCCTGACCAGGACTTCCTGGCCGCTGTACGTATCGAAGGCACGGGTCTCGGCGAACTCGTACTCATCCGACGGCGGCAACGGCAGGCGGTAGCGGTCGGCGAGTACCCGTCCCGCATAGTCGTCCACGTCGCCTCCCCGTCAGCGCCCCATGGATTCGTACACCAAATCCGGTCGTTTTCCGGCATATTGCGGCTGCGTACGGTCCATGAACTCTCACGATACGTGGCCTCGACCGACTCCGCCGCCGGGTCTCGGCAACCCGCTCAGTCCTTGGGCGCGAACGTCTTGAACGCGGTCTCCCGCAGCGTGCGGCACTCCTTGCCGTCCCAGGTACTCGCCTTGCAACTGACCATGATCGAGTAACCGTGGGTGGCGTCGACCTTGAAGCCCCGGTTGAGCACCCGCACCCGCTGGCCGCTCTGGTCGCGCTCGAACTCCCAGTCCGCGACGGTCGGGTAGCCCTTGTAGTCGCCGACCTCGTCTATGCGTATGTGCTTGTAGTTACGGCTGCTCCCGGCGACGGCTCCCTTGAGCTGCTCCCACGCGGCGGCCGCGTCATCACCGGGGCTGCGGTTGAAATCGACCTGAACGCGCGGGAATCCGCCGTTCGCGCTGAATATCCCGCCGGAGTTCTGCCCGGCCGTACCGGTGCGCCGGAAGTCCTTCGGCATCGCCATGGCGAAGTGGAACTGGCCGTCCGACACCGTCTTGTACCCCGCCGGAAGGCCGCCGCCGGTGTCCTTGCCGCCGTCACCGCCACCGCCGTCGTCCTTGCCGTCGCCCTTGCCTTGGTCCGTGCCCGGGTCGTCGCCCTTGCCCTGGTCCTTGCCCGGGTCCTTTCCTTGGCCCTCCGGGTCCTTGGCACCGCCGTCGTCATCCGCGCCCGCCCCGCCGGACGCCGACGTTTCGCCCTTGCCCTTGCTGTCGGGAGTATCGTCACCGCCGCTCAACGCGACCGCGAGAACCGTGCCGAGCACAGCCAGCACGACGACCACCACCAGGGTCACCAGCGCGCGCCGCGGCACCACATCGGTGAGCGAAGCCCGCGCGCCGCCCCCGCCACCGGATCCGGATCCGGCCGGCCGCTTCCCCGGCGCCCCGGCCGGGGACACCTGCGCGGTACCCGCACCACCGGACGCCGCCGAAGCCGACGACGCCGGAGCCGATGAAGCCGACGCAGGCGCCGGCTCCGACGAGGGCGCCGACTCCGCACCCGCCGCCTCCGCGCTCGCGTTCGCGTCTGCCTCCGTCGCGGCCGAACCCCTGCCGCCCGACGAGGACTTCGCACCTGCCGCCGTCGCCGCCGCCGCGTTCCGCACCGACCGCAGAGCACCCCGCAGCCGCTCCACCGCGGCCTCGCTGCGCCGCCCGCCGCCCTGCGCGGGCACCGTCGGCAACGGCACCACCTTCGTCGCCGCCACCGGATCGTCCGCCTCCGGCTCGGCCTCCAACGGCTCGGGGGCATGGATCACATCGTTCAGGAGCGCCCGCGCCCCCGCATCGTCGAGCCGCTGGTCCGGGTCCTTCTCAAGCAGGCCGTAGATGACCTTCTCGAGCCGCCCGGCGTTCCGCGGCGGTTCGAGGGACTCCGTCATCACCGCGGTGAGCGTCGCGATCGCCGAGCCCTTGTCGTACGGCGGCACACCCTCGACAGCCGCATACAGCAGACCGCCGAGCGACCACAGGTCGGCGGCAGGACCCGGCTTGTGACCACGGGCCCGCTCCGGCGAGATATACGACGGCGCCCCCACGAGCATGCCGGTCGAAGTGATGGACGGGTCACCCTCGACCTGGGCGATACCGAAGTCCGTCAGCACCACCCGGCCTTCGTCCTTGGAGATCAGCACATTCGACGGCTTCACATCGCGGTGCAGAATCCCCTCACGGTGCGCGGCCCGCAGCACATCGAGCACGGCGAGCCCGACCTCGGCGGCACGCCTGGGCGTCAGATGCCCGTCCTGCCGCACGACTTCGGCCAGCGACTTGCCCTCGATGAGCTCCATCACGATCCACGGGCGGTCGTCCTCGTCGACGACGTCATAGACCGTCACCGCGCCGTTGTTACGGATCCGGGCAATCGCCTTGGCCTCACGCAACGTCCGCGTGATGAGCCGCCGCTTCTCATCGTCGTCGATGCTCGAAGGGAACCGCAGCTCCTTGACCGCGACCGTACGGCCGAGCGTCTCGTCGACCGCGCGCCAGACCGTGCCCATACCGCCGCGGCCGAGCACCTCTCCCAGCCGGTACCGACCGGCGAGGAGGCGCCCCTTGGTCTCCTTCGGCTGCTCAGCCTCCGACATGCGTCCCCTCTGCAATCAACCCGCCCTGGCAGAGCGTCCATTGTCTCTCATGCCCGGGGTGGGGGAAGGCCCGGGTCCGCGCGATGATGGCCCGGTACAGATCAAGGGACCGATATGACCGACCAGCACTCACCACACCCCCCTCACACCTCGCCCACCCCAACCCCGCACAAGGGTCACGGCACGAGCACCTGGCGGGGGGTGATTCGGGGGGGTGTGGGGGTGGTTGTGTTGGGGGTGACGGCACTGTCGTTGCGCGAGGCTGGGCCCCCTCCCCCCTCCGGCGACGGGGCCCCCTCCCCCACCTCCACCACCGGTCAAGCCCTCAACTCCCCCTCGGCCCTTCTGGCCTCCCTCACCACCAGATCCCGCACCCCGGGCACCGCGGCCCTCGCCCGGACCACCGCCCCCGCATCCGCCCGGGACACCACGGCCGGCCCGAACGTCCCGGGCACCTCCAGCGGCCGCTACGCCCCGGACACCCCCGACGCCCCTGGCAGCCGCTATGTCTCCACCGGAACGGCCAACACCGCGACCGACCGCCCCATCCGCCGCAAGGACCGCTTCCGTATCGGCAGCATCACGAAGTCCTTCACGGCCGTGGTGGTTCTCCAACTCGCCGCCGAGCGCAGGCTGGCCCTCGACGACACCGTCGAGCAGCATCTGCCCGGCGTCATCCGAGGTCACGGCAACGACGGTCGTGACCTCACTCTGCGTCAACTACTGACCCACACAAGCGGCTTGTTCTCCTACACGGACGCCCTGGGCACGCACACCACCACCTTCGACCGCGCCTACACGCCTGCCTCGCTGCTCCGGACCGCCCTGGCCCACCGCCCCCTTTTCGCGCCCGGCACAGACTGGTCGTACTCCAACACCAACTACACGGTGCTCGGCATGGTCATAGAGAAGGTCACGGGCCGCAGCTACGCCGAGGAGGCGCAGCGCCGCATCCTCACCCCGCTGCGGCTGACCGGTACCTCGTTCCCCGGCGACAGCAGCCGTCTGCCCGCCCCGCACGGCCGCGCCTACTCCGGAACTCCCGCTTCCCCCAAGGACGTCACGGCCATAGAGCCCTCGGGGGCGGGTGCGGCCGGCGAGGTCATCAGCACCCTCGACGACCTGGACCGCTTCTACTCGGCCCTCCTCACGGGCGAGCTGCTGCCCGCGGCCCAGCTGGCCGAAATGCGGAACACCGACGCGTCCGGCGGCGTGTACGGCATGGGCCTGATGCGCACCGAGCTGTCCTGCACCACCGTCTGGGGGCACAACGGCCGCATCATCGGTTCCTACGCCGAGACCGCCGCCACCTCCGACGGCCGCCACGTCCTGACGTATCGCCTCAACTCCGACTGGTCCACGGACGAGAAGCTCAAGAAGGCGCTCCTGGAAAGCGAGTTCTGCCGAAAGAGCCGCAAGTAGAGGAACCACACGCAGAGGACTGAACCCAGAAGACCGGAACCAGGCAACTGGAGACCCAGACGACTCCGAGCAGCGAGCCCGACCGGCCCCGAACTCACAAAGGCACGATGTCCGGTGCCCCCAGCCGCGCGGCGTCCGCCGTCAGGTCGTCCGGCTGGCGCTGTGATTCACGCTCGGCCTCGACCCGCTTCTCGTAGTGCTCGACCTCTCTTTCGATCTGGTCCTTGTCCCAGCCGAGCACCTTCGCCATGAGTTCCGCGCATTCCCGCGCGCTACGCGTGCCGCGGTCGAAGGTCTCGATGGAGATACGGGTGCGTCGGGTGAGGACGTCGTCGAGGTGGCGGGCGCCTTCGTGGGAGGCGGCGTACACCACTTCGGCCCGTAGGTAGTCGTCCGCGGCCTGCAGGGGGGCGCCGAGTGCGGGGTCGTTGGCGATGAGGTCGAGCAGTTCCTCTGCGAGTGAGCCGTACCGGTTCAGCAGGTGTTCCACGCGCACCACGTGGAGGCCGGTGCGGGCCGCGATGCGTGCGCGTGCGTTCCACAGCGCCTTGTATCCCTCTGCGCCGATCAGGGGGATGTCCTCGGTGACGCAGTCGGCGACTCGCTGGTCGAGTCCGTGCACGGCTTCGTCGACGGCGTCCTTGGCCATGACGCGGTACGTCGTGTATTTGCCGCCGGCGACGACGACGAGGCCGGGGACGGGGTGGGCCACGGTGTGTTCCCGGGAGAGTTTGCTGGTGGCGTCCGATTCTCCGGCGAGCAGAGGCCGCAGTCCGGCGTACACCCCCTGGACGTCGTCGCGTGTGAGGGGGACCGCGAGGACGGTGTTCACATGCTCGAGCAGGTAGTCGATGTCGGCGCTGGAGGCGGCGGGGTGTGCCTTGTCGAGGTCCCAGTCGGTGTCGGTGGTCCCGACGATCCAGTGGCGTCCCCAGGGGATGACGAAGAGGACGGATTTCTCGGTCCTGAGGATCAGTCCTGTCGTGGAGTTGATCCGGTCCTTGGGCACGACGAGGTGGATGCCTTTGGAGGACCGCACGTGGAACTGTCCGCGTGAGCCGACCATGGCCTGGGTGTCGTCGGTCCACACTCCGGTGGCGTTGACGACCTGGCGTGCCCTGATCTCGTATTCGCCGCCGCCTTCGACGTCCTGGACGCGGGCGCCGACGACCCGTTCGCCTTCGCGGAGGAAGCCGGTGACGCGTGCGCGGTTGGCGGCCTTGGCGCCGTAGGCCGCGGCGGTGCGGACCATCATGGCGACGTACCGGGCGTCGTCCATCTGTGCGTCGTAGTACTGCAGTGCTCCGACCAGGGCTTCCTTTTTCATGCACGGGGCCACGCGCAGGGCTTGCTTCCGGGAGAGGTGGCGGTGCATGGGCAGGCCGCGGCCGTGGCCCCGGGACATCGACATGGTGTCGTAGAGGGCGACGCCCGATCCGGCGTAGAGCCGCTCCCATGCCTTGTGCTGCAGCGGGTAGAGGAACGGCACGGGTTTGACCAGGTGCGGTGCGATCCGCTCGAGCAGCAGTCCGCGCTCCTTCAGCGCTTCTCTTACGAGTGCGAAGTCGAGCATCTCCAGATAGCGGAGGCCGCCGTGGATCAGCTTGCTCGACCGGCTCGAGGTGCCGGAGGCCCAGTCGCGTGCCTCGACGATGCCGGTGGACAGGCCGCGTGTGACGGCGTCGAGTGCGGTGCCGGCGCCGACCACGCCCGCGCCCACCACCAGCACGTCCAGTTCTCGCTCGGCCATGGCTGCAAGCGCCTGTGCCCGCTCGGCCGGTCCCAGTGTCGCTGTCCTCACTGCTGCCTCCCGTCGCCCCCGTGTGGTCGGGCTCACATCGTCGATTCTGTCCGTACTCACCGACTTCAGCCACCGCCTGTGGACAACACTCCGAAGACAGGCATCGCGCAATGCCGCAAATCGGTCATATTTACTCCTAACCTGACATTGCGCTGGTCCAGTTTGTCCACAGGGCTTGCGCACTCCTCCCGCTCCGGCTATTGGGAAGGACGGCCCACCGCCATGCCCGCAGATCTCGCCGTCATCGGACTCGGACATCTCGGCCTGCCCCTCGCCCAGGCCGCCGTCTCGAGCGGCATCGAGACCCTCGCCTACGACCCACGGCTCAGCGCCGACCTCGCCGCCGGGCGGCTGCCCGCGGACGAGGGCACGCTCACCGCCGCCGACCTGCGCCGGATGCTCTCGGGGGGCTTCCGGCCGACCACCAACCCGGCCGAACTCGGCCGGGTGCGCACCGCGGTCCTCTGCTCGCCGGCCCCGCTCGGCGCGGGAGGCGCGCTCGACCTCGGCCAGATCGCCGACGCGGCCCGCGCGCTCGCCGCCCGCCTGCGACCGCACACCACGGTCATCCTCGAGTCACCCGTGTACCCGGGGACCACGGAGGAATTCCTCCGCCCCATCCTCGAAGAAGGATCCGGGATGCGGGCCGGCCGCGACTTCCACCTCGCCTACTCGCCCGGCCGCCTCGACCCCGGCAACCGCACCCACGGCTATGCCGGCACCCCCAAGGTCATCGGCGGCCTCACCTCCGCCTGCACCGAGTCGGCGGCCGCCTTCTACGGCCGCCTCACCGACAAGGTCGTACGCGCGCGTGGCCCGCGCGAGGCCGAGACCGTCCAGCTCCTGGAGACCAACTACCGGCATGTGAACATCGCCCTCGTCAACGAAATGGCCGTTCTCTGCCATGACCTGGGCGTCGACCTGTGGGACGTCATCCGCTGCGCCGAGACCAAGCCGTTCGGCTTCCAGGCCTTCCGCCCCGGCCCCGGGGTCGGCGGCCACGGCATCCCGCTCGACCCCAACTACCTTCCGCACCGCAGCCGCACCCCGGGCCACCCCCTGCGCATGGTCGGCCTGGCGCAGGAGATCAACCACCGCATGCCCCAGTACGTCATCCAGCGCGCCGCCACCCTCCTCAACGAGCACGGCAAATCCGCCCGCGGCGCGCGCGTGCTGCTGCTCGGCGTCACCTACAAGCCCGACCTGGGCGACCAGCAGGGCTCCCCCGCCCGCGAGATCGCCACCCGCCTGATGGAGATGGGCGCCGCCATCAGCTACCACGACCCGTACGTCCCGCACTGGAGCGTCCTTGACCGCCCCGTCCCCCGCGCGGACTCCCTCTACGAAGCGGCGGCCGACGCGGATCTGACGATCCTGCTCCAGCCCCACCGCACCTACGACCTCCAGGGCCTCGCGGTGAAGGCACAGCTCCTCCTGGACACCCGGGGCGCCACTCCGGTCGGAGCCGCTCACCGGCTCTGACCCCGCGCCTCCCGCGAAAACCAGCACTACAAAAGCGGCACTACAAAAGAAGGAGGGGCCCGCACCACCCGGTGCGGGCCCCTTCCTCTACGTACGGGTACGAAGATCCTCTACGTACGTCTACGAAGGCTCAACTCCCCATGCGTACGGACACTCAGCGGCGGTGCTGCGAGTCCGCCACCGTGACCTCGACCCGCTGGAACTCCTTGAGCTCGCTGTAGCCGGTCGTCGCCATCGAGCGCCGCAGGGCACCGAAGAAGTTCATCGACCCGTCGGGCGAGTGCGAGGGGCCGGTGAGGATCTCCTCGGTCGTGCCGACCGTGCCCAGGTCGACCTTCTTGCCGCGCGGCACGTCCTCGTGGACGGCCTCCATGCCCCAGTGGTGCCCCTTGCCCGGAGCGTCCACGGCGCGCGCCAGCGGGGAGCCCATCATCACCGAGTCGGCACCGCAGGCGATGGCCTTCGGCAGGTCGCCGGACCAGCCCACGCCGCCGTCGGCGATGACATGCACATAGCGGCCGCCGGACTCGTCCATGTAGTCACGGCGGGCGGCCGCGACATCGGCGACGGCCGTCGCCATCGGCACCTGGATGCCCAGGACGTTGCGCGTGGTGTGCGCGGCACCGCCGCCGAAGCCCACCAGGACACCCGCGGCGCCCGTGCGCATCAGGTGCAGCGCGGCGGTGTACGTGGCGCAGCCGCCGACGATGACCGGCACGTCCAGCTCGTAGATGAACTGCTTGAGGTTCAGCGGCTCGGCGGCGCCCGACACGTGCTCGGCCGACACCGTCGTGCCGCGGATCACGAAGATGTCGACGCCGGCGTCCACCACGGCCTTGGAGAACTGGGCGGTGCGCTGCGGCGACAGGGCGGCGGCGGTGACGACGCCGGAGTCGCGCACCTCCTTGATGCGCTGCCCGATCAGCTCTTCCTTGATCGGGGCTTCGTAGATCTCCTGGAGGCGGCGGGTCGCGGCCTCTGGGTCGAGCTCGGCGATCTCGTCGAGCAGCGGCTGCGGGTCCTCATAGCGGGTCCACAGGCCTTCGAGGTTGAGCACCCCGAGGCCGCCGAGCTCACCGATGCGGATCGCGGTCTGCGGCGAGACGACCGAGTCCATGGGGGCTGCGAGGAACGGCAGCTCGAAGCGGTAGGCGTCGATCTGCCAGGCGATCGAGACCTCCTTCGGGTCCCGCGTACGCCGGCTCGGCACGATGGCGATGTCGTCGAACGCGTACGCCCTACGGCCGCGCTTGCCGCGCCCGATCTCGATCTCAGTCACGTTGTGAGGCCTTTCCACTCTCCGGTCTGCGTCTTCCAGTATCCCCGACGCGCACACCAAGGCCCGCGGGCGTTGTACCCGCGGGCCTTCAGATGTACGTCCCTACGTGGCCGCCGGTCAGCGGCGGGCGTAGTTGGGCGCCTCGACGGTCATCGAGATGTCGTGCGGGTGGCTCTCCTTGAGCCCGGCCGAGGTGATCCGTACGAACCGGCCCTTGGCCTTGAGCTCCGGGATGTCGGCGGAGCCGACGTAGCCCATGGAGGCCCGCAGACCGCCGACCAGCTGGTGCGCGACCGACGAGAGCGGGCCGCGGTAGGGCACCTGGCCCTCGATGCCCTCGGGCACGAGCTTGTCCTCGGACAGCACGTTGTCCTGGAAGTAACGGTCCTTCGAGAAGGACCGCGCCTGCCCGCGCGACTGCATGGCGCCCAGCGAGCCCATGCCGCGGTACGACTTGAACTGCTTGCCGTTGATGAACACCATCTCGCCCGGCGACTCCTCGCAGCCCGCGAGCAGCGAGCCGAGCATCACCGTGTCGGCGCCGGCGGCGATGGCCTTGGCGATGTCGCCCGAGTACTGCAGGCCGCCGTCGCCGATGAGCGGGACGCCCGCGTCATGGCACGCCTTGGCGGCTTCGTAGATCGCGGTGACCTGCGGGACGCCGATTCCGGCCACCACGCGCGTGGTGCAGATCGAGCCCGGGCCGACGCCGACCTTCACCCCGTCGACGCCGGCGTCGATCAGGGCCTGGGCGCCTTCACGGGTGGCGACGTTGCCGCCGACGATGTCGACGCCGATGTTGGTCTTGAGCTTGGCGATCATGTCGAGGATGCCGCGGCTGTGGCCGTGCGCGCTGTCCACGACGAGGAAGTCGGCACCGGCCTCGACGAGGGCCTGCGCCCGGTCGTACGCCTCGTCGCCGACGCCCACCGCGGCTCCGACGACCAGGCGGCCCTCGGCGTCCTTCGCGGCGTTGGGGTACTTCTCGGCCTTCACGAAGTCCTTGACCGTGATCAGGCCCTTGAGGATGCCGGCGTCGTCGACGAGCGGCAGCTTCTCGATCTTGTGGCGGCGCAGCAGCTCCATGGCGTCTTCGCCGGAGATGCCGACCTTGCCGGTGACCAGCGGCATCGGCGTCATGACCTCGCGGACCTGGCGCGAGCGGTCCACCTCGAAGGCCATGTCGCGGTTGGTGACGATGCCGAGCAGCTTGCCCGCGGGGTCGGTGACCGGAACGCCGCTGATGCGGAACTTGGCGCACAGGGCGTCGGCCTCGCGCAGCGTCGCGTCCGGGGAGACGGTGATCGGGTCGGTCACCATGCCGGACTCGGAGCGCTTGACCAGGTCGACCTGGTTGGCCTGGTCCTCGATGGAGAGGTTGCGGTGCAGCACGCCGGCGCCGCCCTGGCGGGCCATGGCGATGGCCATACGGGCCTCGGTGACCTTGTCCATCGCGGCGGAGAGCAGCGGGATGTTCACCGTGACGTTGCGCGACACGCGCGAGGAGGTGGAGACCTTGTTCGGCAGCACCTCGGAGGCGCCCGGCAGCAGCAGGACGTCGTCGTATGTCAGCCCGAGCATCGCGAATTTCTCGGGTGCTCCGTCGACGTGGTCACTCATGACACCTTCCCCAATGCTCTTGCCAGGCGCGGACCACCATGCTAACGGCCCGCGGAGGTGCTTCATTCCACGATCGCATCACAGCAGATCACGATCGCTGTACGTTCCTACGACAGCGCCTGGGCGGTCACTGCTCGGCGAGCGCCCGCAGGCGGCTGAGCGCACGGTGCTGGGCGACCCGGACCGCGCCCGGGGACATCCCCAGCATCTGCCCGGTCTCCTCCGCGGTGAGCCCGACGGCGATCCGCAGGAGCAGCAGTTCACGCTGGGTCTGCGGCAGATTGGCAAGGAGCTTCTTGGCCCATTCGGCGTCGCTGCTGAGCAGGGCCCGCTCTTCGGGACCGAGCGAGTCGTCCGGCCGCTCCGGCATCTCGTCGGAGGGCACGGCCGTCGAGCCCGGGTGGCGCATCGCGGCGCGCTGCAGATCGGCGACCTTGTGCCCGGCGATGGCGAAGACGAAGGCCTCGAAGGGGCGCCCGGTGTCCTTGTAGCGCGGCAGCGCCAGGAGCACGGCGACGCAGACTTCTTGGGCCAGGTCTTCCACGAAGTGCCGTGCGTCACCCGGCAGTCGGGAGAGCCGGGTACGGCAGTAGCGCAGCGCGAGGGGGTGCACATGGGCGAGAAGGTCGTGCGTCGCCTGCTCGTCCCCCTCGACGGCACGCTGGACGAGGGCACCGATCACCGTCGTCTCGTCGTCGCGCATCGGTCCATGGTGCCTTGGTGCCTCCCGGTCCGTGGCACCGCGTCCATAGTTGTGCACCGAAGCGTTATGAGCAGGTGCGCCGGAACTCATCTCCTGCGCCCTCCCCTCCCGCTCGATCGAATCGTCCCCGAGGAACTCCACACCTCAAGGATGCGGCATCGCGCGGAAAACCGTTGACGGGACGGCCGAGGCCGTCGGGGCCGCCGTCGGGCGGCCGCCGACCCGCCCGCGCAGCGGCGGGCGGGACTCGCCGGAAACACGGAACCCGCGCGGCGGTGCACTCGCTCAGCGGACCAGGCCCCAGCGGAAGCCGAGCGCCACGGCGTGCGCACGGTCCGAGGCGCCGAGTTTCTTGAACAACCTGCGCGCATGTGTCTTGACCGTGTCCTCGGACAGGAAGAGCTCGCGTCCGATCTCGGCGTTCGACCGGCCGTGGCTCATGCCCTCGAGCACCTGGATCTCACGCGCGGTGAGCGTCGGCGCGGCACCCATCTCGGCCGAGCGCAGTCTGCGCGGGGCGAGCCGCCATGTGGGATCGGCGAGTGCCTGCGTGACCGTCGCGCGCAGCTCGGCGCGCGAAGCGTCCTTGTGCAGATAGCCGCGGGCGCCGGCGGCGACCGCCAGCGCGACACCGTCCAGGTCCTCGGCGACGGTGAGCATGATGATGCGCGCACCGGGGTCGGCGGACAGCAGCCGCCGGACGGTCTCCACGCCGCCCAGTCCGGGCATGCGTACGTCCATCAGAATCAGGTCCGAGCGGTCGGCACCCCAGCGGCGGAGGACTTCCTCGCCGTTGGCCGCCGTCGTCACACGCTCTACGCCGGGCACGGTCGCGACCGCGCGGCGGAGCGCCTCTCGGGCAAGCGGGGAGTCGTCGCAGACGAGGACGGATGTCATGGCCGCCCTCCGCAGCTGATGCGCGTCACCTTGAGCCTCCAGGCTGGTACGAATCGTCACCTGTGCGATTGACGCCCTCGGACACCTGCCCGAGCGCTTCTGTTTTCAACCGCCTCCGCACTCTCAACGACGGTCACTCGAAAGAGTTACGGGTCAGTGAGCCACCTTCGGCACTCTACGTGAGGGGACGGATACAGCACAGGTATCGCAGGTCACCGAAGCTTCCGTTGCGACTATGCCCCATTTAGCGGCTTTTCTTCCCTTTTGCTGGTGTCTGTGACTAGATTCGCCATGAGTCATATTTTCATCTACTCCGACAGTAGATGTACGGTCATGGGCACTGAATCCGCTCATCACAGGTTGCAAGGGGACAAGCAATGGCAGATTTCTCCCGCCTTCCCGGGCCGAACGCCGATCTGTGGGACTGGCAGCTCCTGGCCGCCTGCCGCGGGGTCGACAGCTCGCTCTTCTTCCACCCGGAGGGCGAACGGGGTGCCGCGCGAAGTGCCCGCGAGAACTCGGCCAAAGAGGTCTGCATGAGGTGCCCTGTGCGCGCGGAGTGCGCCGCACACGCCCTGGCAGTACGCGAGCCGTACGGCGTCTGGGGCGGCCTGACCGAGGACGAGCGCGAGGAACTCATGGGGCGGGCCCGCAACCGCCTCGTCACGGCGTCGGCGACCTCCGGCGCCGCTACCCCGGGGCGCTGACGTCCGCTCCGTACCGTTCCAACGAAGGAACGTTTCTTCAGGTGCGCCTTCACGCGCTTTTTCAGGCGCTTCTTCAGGCGCGTTCCCACGTGCGCCGCACGACCGCTCGCCGGGCTCCCGCCGGGCGGGTTCAGCGGGTCGCGGCGCGGGCCAGCTGATCGAGCGTGGCCGCCACGGCCGGCACCTGGGCCAGATCGGGCAGCGTGAGCGCCACGATCTCGCGGCGCACGGCCGGCTCCACCGCCACCGCACGCGCACCCTTGGGGCGCACCGACTCCAGGGCGAGCTCGGGCAGTACGGCGACGCCGAGACCCGCTCCCACCAGGCCGATCACCGCCGGATAGTCATCGGTCGCGAAGTCGATGCGCGGGGTGAACCCGGCGCCTTCGCAGACCTGGACCAGCTGGCGGCGGCAGCGCGGGCAGCCCGCGATCCAGGGCTCGTCGGCGAGTTCGCCGATGGCGACGGATGAGGTTCTGGCGAGCCGGTGGCGCTCGGGGACCAGGCCGACGAGACGGTCGGCGAGCAGCGGGCGTACGGCCAGGTCGCTCCAGTCCTCGGTGGTGTTCGCGCCTTCGTAGCGGAAGGCGAGCGCCACGTCGCAGTCGCCCTCGCGGAGCATCTCCACCGAGCGCGGCGGCTCGGCGTCCACCAGGGACACCCGGGTGCCGGGGTGGGCGGCGCGCAGGGCCGCGAGTGCGGTCGGCACGAGGGTCGAGCTGCCGCTGGGGAAGGAGACGAGCCGGACCCGGCCGGCGCGCAGGCCCGCGATGGCGGCGACCTCCTCCTCGGCGGCGGTCAGGCCGGCCAGGATGCCGGAGGCGTGCCGGACGAGGGCTTCGCCCGCCTGCGTCAGGCGCATCTCGCGACCCGTGCGGATGAGCAGCGGGGTGCCCGTCGACTGCTCGAGAGCCTTCATTTGCTGGCTCACGGCCGGCTGTGTGCAGCCCAGTTCGCGGGCCGCCGCGGAGAAGGAGCCGGTGGCGGCCACGGCGCGGAGCACACGGAGATGACGGGCCTCGATCATGCCGTAAGCATAAGTCACGCTTGGAGTCATGGGCGAATAATGAGTCGACGCTTTGGTCAAGGTCGTCTAGCCTGCCGCGCATGAAGCTGCTTTCCGTGAATCTGGGCCGCCACAAGGCCGTGGAGTACACCGATGCCCCGACGGGCGCGACAGCGATCGACAAGCGGCCGGTCGAGGGGCCCGTGCGGGTCGTCGCTCCCGGGCCGAAGGGCGAAGGCGGCAGCGGAGTCGTCGGGGACGAGATTGGCGACCTGCGCCATCACGGCGGTGACGCCCAGGCCGTGTACGCCTTCGCGCGCGAGGACCTGGACGCCTGGGAGGGCGAGCTCGGCCGGCCGCTGGCCAACGGCGTGTTCGGCGAGAACCTCACCACCTCCGGGATCGATGTGACCGGCGCGAAGATCGGGGAGCGCTGGCGGGTCGGTCCCGATCTGGTGCTCGAGGTGACGTCGTCGCGTATTCCCTGCGCCACGTTCGCGGGGCATCTCGGTGAGCGGGGATGGGTGAAGCGGTTTACGCACAAGGCCGCGCCCGGGGCGTATCTGCGGGTGGTGGAGCCGGGTGAGATCAGGGCCGGGGACCCGGTCGAGATCGTGCGCCGGCCGGACCACGAGGTCACCGTCGCCTTCCAGTTCAGGTCCGCCACCACTGAGCGCGCCCTGCTGTCGAGGGTGCTCGCCGCCGGTGACGCGCTGCACCCGGAGGCCATCGACGCGGCCCGTAAGTACATCGCCAAATACGGGGGTTGAGCGGGGCCCGGGGAGCGGCCCGTGAGTCCGGGCGGGCGCGGCGGCGGGCGCCGCAGTCATTAGCCTTGGCCCATGACTACCGCTCTGATTACGGGATCGACCGCGGGCATCGGCGCCGCCTTCGCCCGCCGCCTGGCCGCCGACGGCCACAACCTGGTGCTCGTCGCGCGCGACACCAAGCGGCTGCGGGAGCAGGCCACCGAACTGCACGACCGGCACGGCATCGAGGCGGAGGTGCTGACCGCCGACCTCGCCACGGAGGACGGCATCGAGGCGGTCGCGAAGCGGCTCGACGACCGCAGGGACCCGGTCGACCTGCTGATCAACAACGCCGGCTTCGGCAACAAGGGGCACTTCCTCGAGGTGCCCATGGCCGACGAGCTGACCATGCTGAAGGTGCACTGCGAGGCGGTGCTCCGGCTCACCTCCGCGGCGGTCGAGGGGATGCGGGACCGGGGCCGCGGCGGCGTGGTCAATGTGGCGTCGGTGGCGGCGTTCGTGCCCCGCGGGACCTATGGCGCCTCGAAGGCGTGGGTCGTGCAGTTCACCCAGGGCGTGGCGAAGGACCTGGCCGGGTCCGGAGTGCGGCTGATGGCGCTGTGCCCGGGTTTCGTGCGCACGGAGTTCCACGAGCGGGCCGGGATGGGCACGGACAACATCCCCAAGTGGATGTGGCTGGACGCCGACAAGCTGGTGGCCGGCGCGCTGTCGGATCTGGCCCGGGGCAAGTCGCTGTCCATTCCGGATCCGCGCTACAAGGCCATGATGGGCGTGGTGAAGGTGGTGCCGCGGGGGCTGCTCGGCGGGATCACCTCACGTACGGGACGCAAGTACGGCCCGCAGTGAGCGGCCGCAGCGGCGGGCGTAGGCGCGCTGCAGGGCCCGGGTCAGGGGCGGTACGAGGCCGGTGTACCAGGCGGCCGGGCGGCTGAACGCCGTTATGGTCAGGGCGACTTGGCCGCTTTCGGCGAGGGTGACGAGGAAGGCCTCCTCGCCGCGTTCCGGGTGGCCGGGCAGGGTGCCGTAGGCGAAGCCGGCCGTATCCGGGCCGAGTTCGGCCCAGACGACGCGGCAGGGCGCCCTGACCGGTCCGAGGCCCACGGTCACCTCGACGCCGGGGGCCGCACGCTCTGCCGTGCTGTCGATGCGCACGCCCACCGCGCGGTGCATGCGCCAGGTGAGGACAGCTTCGGCGGCGGCCCGGAAGTCCGCGGGACCGGTGCCGACGACCGTCGTCACCCGCAGGTGGTGGTAGCCGTCGGGCAGCGGCGGTCCCTGACGGGTCGCGCCGGTTTCGGGATACGTGAACGGGGCCGGGGCCGGCATGACGATCCTCCGTGGGGAAGCGCTCGGGCCCGGCACCCGCGTGGGGTGCCGGGCCCGAGTCGGCTCAGCTCAGTTCGCCTGCGCTTGCTTCAGCGCCGGCGATGGGCTCAGTGGGAGTGGCCGTGACCGTGGCCCGCCTCGGCCTCTTCCTCTTCCTTCTTCTCGACGACCAGGGTCTCGGTCGTCAGGAGCAGGGAGGCGATGGACGCGGCGTTCTCCAGGGCGGAGCGGGTGACCTTGACCGGGTCGATGACGCCGGACTTCACCAGGTCCTCGTAGGCGCCGGTGGCGGCGTTGTAGCCGCTGCCCTTCTCGAGCTCGGCGACCTTGGAGACGATGACGTAGCCCTCGAGGCCGGCGTTCTCGGCGATCCAGCGCAGCGGCTCGACGGCGGCGCGGCGGACGACGGCGACACCGGTGGCCTCGTCGCCCTCCTTGCCGAGGGAGCCCTCGAGGACCTTCGCGGCGTGGACGAGCGCGGAGCCACCACCGGAGACGATGCCCTCCTCGACCGCGGCGCGGGTCGCGGAGATGGCGTCCTCCAGACGGTGCTTCTTCTCCTTCAGCTCCACCTCGGTGGCGGCGCCGACGCTGATCACGCACACGCCGCCGGCCAGCTTCGCGAGGCGCTCCTGGAGCTTCTCGCGGTCCCAGTCGGAGTCCGTGGCCTCGATCTCGGCCTTGATCTGGGCGACGCGGCCGTCGACGTCGGCCTTCTGGCCGCCGCCGTCGACGATCGTGGTGTCGTCCTTGGTGATGGTGACGCGGCGGGCGGTGCCGAGCACGTCGAGACCGGCCTGGTCGAGCTTGAGGCCGACCTCCTCGGCGATGACGGTGGCACCGGTGAGGGTGGCCATGTCGCCGAGCATCGCCTTGCGGCGGTCGCCGAAGCCGGGCGCCTTGACGGCGACGGCGTTGAAGGTGCCGCGGATCTTGTTCACGACGAGAGTGGAGAGCGCCTCACCCTCGACGTCCTCGGCGATGATCAGGAGCGGCTTGGAGCCACCGGCCTGGATGACCTTCTCCAGGAGCGGGAGCATGTCCTGGATCGAGGAGATCTTGCCCTGGTGGATCAGGATGTACGGGTCGTCGAGGACGGCCTCCATACGCTCCTGGTCGGTCACGAAGTAGTGGGACAGGTAGCCCTTGTCGAAGGCCATGCCCTCGGTGAAGTCGAGCTCCACGCCGAAGGTGTTGGACTCCTCGACGGTGATGACACCGTCCTTGCCGACCTTGTCCATGGCCTCGGCGATCAGCTCGCCGATCTGCTTGTCCTGGGCGGACAGCGCGGCCACGGCGGCGATGTCGGACTTGGAGTCGATGGGACGCGCGGTGGCGAGCAGGTCGTCGGAGACGGCCTTGACCGCGGCGTCGATGCCCTTCTTCAGGGCGGCCGGGGAGGCACCCGCGGCCACGTTGCGCAGGCCCTCGCGGACCAGGGCCTGGGCCAGCACGGTGGCGGTGGTGGTGCCGTCACCCGCGATGTCGTTGGTCTTGGTCGCCACCTCCTTCACCAGCTGGGCGCCGAGGTTCTCGTACGGGTCCTCGACCTCGACCTCACGGGCGATGGTGACGCCGTCGTTGGTGATGGTGGGGGCGCCGAACTTCTTGTCGATGACGACATTGCGGCCCTTGGGGCCGATGGTCACCTTGACGGTGTCGGCAAGCTTGTTGACGCCGCGCTCGAGGGCGCGACGGGCGTCCTCGTCGAACTTCAGGATCTTCGCCATGGAGCTGAATCAGTCCTCTCGAAAATGAACTGCGCCCCTGGCGCCCGGCTTCTTAATTGTCGCGGGGGCCAAGGGCGCAGCTCAAAAGCAAAACCGGTGAATTACTTCTCGACGATCGCGAGCACGTCGCGGGCCGAAAGGACGAGGTACTCCTCGCCGCTGTACTTCACCTCGGTGCCGCCGTACTTGCTGTACAGCACGATGTCGCCGGTCTTGACGTCGAGCGGAAGACGCTCGCCGTTCTCGAAACGGCCCGGGCCCACGGCCAGGACGACGCCCTCCTGGGGCTTCTCCTTGGCGGTGTCCGGAATAACCAGGCCAGAGGCCGTGGTCTGCTCTGCGTCGAGCGGCTGGACCACAATGCGGTCCTCGAGCGGCTTGATGGCAACCTTGGAGCTGGCGGTCGTCACGATCCGACCTCCCCCTTCGGAGATCTCACGGGGTTAACTGTCTGAGGTGGCGACCAGGTGGATCCGTCGTCGCGGGTGCCGGACCTGCCCGTCGCTGTGTTGGCACTCTCCAGTGGTGAGTGCCAGACCCGAGACTATGACTGCGATTAGCACTCGGTCAAGCGGAGTGCCAATCGCCGACCTGTACGGGGGGATGAATCACCACCGGCAGGCCTCGATTTCGCAACGTTCCGGCGGACGCCACGGTTCCGTACGACAGTCCTGGCATGCGGGAGGGCAGCGGGCGCGAGGCATGGCGGCGGAGGGCGGGCGATGCGCTGCTCGCCGTACTCCTGCTCGTCGGCGATGTCGCCGCGCTGGGCGCGGCGACGGTCATGGCCGGTATCCACCGCTGGAGCACGGGGCCGGTCCCGGGCATGGACCGGCTGCCCTACCTGACCACCGGGCCGGTCGCCGCGGTCATCGCGCTCAGCGGCGCCGTGCTCCTTCGGGGCGGGCTCAAGGCGTCCGGCGGGCTCCAGGTGGCGGTGAGCCTGCTGGCCATCGGCGCCCTGCTGATCGGCGGCGTCGCCGCCTACCGCGAACAGCGGCCCGAGCCCGCGCCGTCCACGTACGACCCCGGCCACACCGGCCGGCAGTGCCGCAGCGGCGGCGACAACAGCGAGTGTCTCGGCGGGTGACCGCAGCCGCCATCCCCGACGGGTGACCGCAGCCGCCGTCCCGGCGGGTGATCTCGATCGCAGGGGCGGGCGGAACCGTTGCGGGGGAAGTCACGTCCTCCACCTTGTGAAGATAAAGCGCCTTAAAGCGGAGCAGATCGGACAGGAAGCCGATTCCTCGGCCGCCACCGTCGGCCGCCGCAGCTCCCCCGCCGCGCTCTCGCACCGGCGTACCGAAGCCCT
Source organism: Streptomyces monticola (assembly GCF_042665355.1). Taxonomy (NCBI): domain Bacteria; kingdom Bacillati; phylum Actinomycetota; class Actinomycetes; order Kitasatosporales; family Streptomycetaceae; genus Streptomyces; species Streptomyces monticola. The sequence goes on from NZ_JBHTCF010000011.1 coordinate 205,243, forward strand.
GCTCCTGGCGCTGACTGTCGCGGTCACCGTCTTCGGGCATGCCTATGTCGGGCTCGCGACCCATGGTCAACTGCCTGCGAATCTGGCCCAGTTCACGGCCAGCATGTCGTTGCTCGCGCTGGCCGGGCATCTGGCGGTGCGACGGTTCGCGGCGTATGCCGATCCGCTGATCCTGCCCATCGCGACGCTGCTCACCGGGCTCGGTCTGATCCTGCTGCACCGCCTGGACACCACGTACGCGGAGAAGTTCAAGAACGCGACCCCCACCGCGGGCGGGCAGCTGCTGTGGTCCGTGATCGGGGTCGCGGTCTGCATCGGGGTCCTGGTGGCGCTGCGCGACCACCGGCGGCTGCAGCGCTACATCTATCTGACGATGGCCGTCGCCCTGGTGCTCCTTATGGCACCCGCCTTCTTCCCCGGCGACACCTACGGCGCCAAGCGCTGGATCTATCTCGGCAGTCTGTCCTTCCAGCCCGGCGAGTTCGTGAAGATCATGATCGCGGTGTTCTTCGCGGGCTATCTGACCCTGAACCGGGACGCCCTCGCCCTGACCGGCCGCAAGCTGCTCGGTGTGCGGCTGCCCCCGGGGCGGCAGCTCGCGCCGATCCTGACCGTCTGGGTGGTCAGCCTGCTCGTGCTCGTCTTCGAGCGGGACCTGGGCACCTCGCTGATCTTCTTCGGGCTCTTCGTGGTGATGCTGTACGCGGCCACGGAGCGGCCCGGCTGGATCCTGTGCGGCGTGACCCTGGCCGCGGTCGGCGCCTTCGTGGTCGGCTCGCTGCAGCCGCATGTGCACGGGCGCGTCGAGGCCTGGCTGAACCCGTTCGAGGCGCTCACCCCCGAAGGGCAGGCCAAGGGCGCGTCCGACCAGCTCGCGCAGGCCCTGTTCAGCTTCGGCAGCGGCGGCCTCACCGGTTCCGGGCTCGGCCAGGGCCACCCGGAGCTGATCGGCTTCGCGGGCCGCAGCGACTTCATCCTGACCACGGTCGGCGAGGAGATGGGGCTCGCGGGACTGATGGCCGTGCTGCTCCTGTACGCCCTGCTCGTGCAGCGCGGTATGCGCACGGCCATCCTCGCCAGGGACTCCTTCGGCAAGCTGCTCGCGGCCGGGCTCGCGGCCGCCCTGATGCTCCAGGTGTTCGTGGTCTCGGGCGGCGTGATGGGCCTGATCCCGCTGACCGGCAAGGCGCTGCCGTTCCTCGCGAAGGGCGGCTCATCGCTGGTGGCGAACTGGGGGATGATCGCGCTGCTGCTGCGGATCAGCGACAGCGCGGGGCGGCACCGCGAGGCGTCCCTCGCGGAGCGCGACGATCCCGGTGACCTGGGCGACCTGGGTGACCGGGGTGACCGGGGTGACCGGGGTGGCTCCGGGGCCCGCGGGCCCGCCGCCCACGCCGCCGGCTCCCGTGCCGGGGACCGTCCTCAGGGCCCGTTCTCCACCGCCGCACGGGCCTGACGGCCGGGCCCGGAGTCAGAGGTAGTCCTCCAGGCGCGCCACCGTGTACCCCTGCGCCTGGATCCTGCGCAGCATCCGCGCCGTCATCTCGGTCAGCGAGGCGCCCTTCAGCTCGTCCGGGCCGCGGAAGTGCGCGAGGACGATGTCGCCGGGGCGCAGCTTGCCGCCCTCCGCGTACCGCAGGTCGTTGATCTGCATGGACGCCCGCCACAGCACCAGGGCGGAGAGCCCGCAGTCGGCGGCGGCGCGCAGGGTGTCGTCGTTGTAGTCGCCGTACGGTGGGCGGAAGAGCCGCGGTTTGATGCCGAAGCGCTCCTTGAGCTTGTCCTGCTGGCCGCAGATCTCCCAGCGCTGCCCTTCGTAGGAGAGTCCGGGCAGATAGGGGTGGTCGAGGGTGTGGTTCTGCACGGTCGCGCCCACCGCGCGCAGCTCGCCGAAGTGCGCGTAGCCGGGTCCCACCACGCTGTCCGTCAGGAACATGCTGACCGGCAGCTTCAGTTCCTTCACCATCCGGACGAACCGCGGATCGCGTTCCGCGCCGTCGTCGAAGGTCAGAAAGACGACCTTGTCCTTGGTCGGTACGCGGTCGATCACGGCGGGCAGCCCGGGCCCCGCGGCGGCGAGCGGTTTACGGGCCGGGGGCTTGGGCGCGGGCGCGAACGGCTTGCTCAGGCCCCAGCGGCGGTACGTCGCCGCGCTCACCCGGCGTTCCTCGACCTTCTGCGCGGCCTTCCTGCCGAGCCGCTCGATCGGGTCGACCGACTGGGCGCACCCGGTCAGCGCCCCGCTCACGGCCAGCGCACCGGCTGCCAGCACTCCGGCGAGCAGCCGGTGCGCGCGCCTCACCGTCCGGCCCCCGCCGAACCTGCCCCCGCCAGACCGGCCCTCACAGGTAGTCCTCCAGGCGGGCGATGGCGTACCCCTTGTCCGTCACCGTCTTCAGCAGGCGCCGGATCATGTCGGGCATGGTGCCCTTCCAGTCCTCCTTGCCGCGGAAGTGGGTGAGGATGATGTCGCCGGGGTGCAGGTCGCGGTCCCACTCGCGCCAGTCCATGCGGTCCACGAAGGCCTCGGCGTTCCACAGCGGGACGGCCTTGACGCCGCACTCCTTGGCGGCCTTCAGGGTCTCCTTGTTGTAGTTGCCGTAGGGCGGGCGGAAGAGCTCGGGCCGCTTGCCGTAGCGCTTCTGGATCACGTCCTGCATGCCGCAGATCTCGCGCTTCTGCTGTGCGTACGAAAGTCCGGGCATGTAGCGGTGGTTGAGCGTGTGGTTGTTCAGTACGACACCGCGGTCCTGCATCTTCTTGAAGTAGCCGTAGTCCTCCTTGACCAGGTAGTCGCTGAGGAAGGCGGTGTACGGGATCTTCAGGTCGCTCATCATCTTGAGGAACCGCGGGTCCTTCTCGGCCCCGTCGTCGATGGTGAGGAAGACGACCTTGTCCTTGGTCGGGACGGTGGTGAAGACCGGCGGCAGCTCCTTCTGCCCGGCGACGTCGAAGCCCTTGCGGGTGGTGATCCGGGGCTTCTTGGACGGCGCCTTCGGCGGGGTCAGCGGCATCTTGGCGACGTTCCAGCGCTTGACCGCCGCGAGCCGTGCGGCGTGCGCGGCCGCGCGCTGCTTGGCGAGGCCGGCCTGCTGCTGTCCGGGGGCCGGCTGGGCCGGGGTCCGTTCCGCTTCGCCGCCGGCGCAGCCGGAGGCCAGGGCGGCGGCGGTCACGAGGGCCACGGCCGCCTTGGCCTGGGTGGCCCCATTTCTGGCTGATTTTTCTTTTTGTCGTACTAGTTGCATGGCGTCGGATCCTGTCAGCGCGGGGCCGCCCAACTCCGCCGACACCGCCGCCCGGCGCGCACGATCCACCGACTGGCCGACACGGATCGCTTGCACGGGCCGGCACGGATCGCTTGCACGGGCCGGCACGGTTCGCTTGCACGGGCCGGCACGGTTCGCTTGCACGGGCGGAGACGGGCCACGGTCACCGGCACGGCGCCCGGATGCGAGCGTCGACCAGGACGGCTCGGCCGTGAGCACCGGCCAGGACGGCCCGGGTGCGAGCACCGGCCGGGACGGCCCGGCTTCCGCTGGCCGACAATGGCCGGGTGAACGACCTCGACCCCCCGGACCCCCTCGCCGCCTTCGCCGCCCTGCTCACCGACGAGGGGCGCGCGCTGCTCGACGAAGTGCGGGAGCACGACCCCGCCCAGGAGCTGGCCCTCGCGACCCGGCTCCGCCGTGACCACCCGGCGGGACTGGTCTCCGCGGCCCTCGGCCAGGCCCGGCTGCGCCAGCGCGCGGCCGCGAAGTTCGGGGCGGCGGACGCGCGGCGGATGTTCTTCACGCCGAACGGCGTCGAGCAGGCGACCCGGACGAGCGTCGCGGCGTACCGCGCGGAGCGGTTCAAGGAGCTCGGCGTGAGCAGCGTGGCCGATCTGTGCTGCGGGATCGGCGGCGACGCGATCGCACTCGCCCGCGCTGGGATCTCCGTACTGGCCGTCGACCGCGACCCGTTGACCTGCGAGGTGGCGCGGGCCAACGCGGCCGCGCTCGGCCTCGGCGATCTCATCGAGGTGCGCTGCGCGGACGTCGCGGACATCGACACCTCGGCGTACGACGCGGTCTTCGTGGACCCGGCCCGGCGCGGCGGTCGCGGGCGCATCTTCGACCCGGAGGCCTACTCGCCGCCGCTCTCCTGGGCGGTCGATGCCGCCCGCAAGGCCCCGCACGCGGCCCTGAAGATCGCCCCCGGCGTACCGCACGAGGCGGTGCCCGAGGACGCCGAGGCGGAGTGGATCTCGGACGGCGGTGACGTGAAGGAGGCGGTGCTGTGGTTCGGCGAGGGCATCGGCCCCGGCTCGGTGAGAGCCACGCTGCTGCCCGCGCACGCCACGCTGTGGACGGCACTCTCGACGATGCTGCCCGACCCCGGACCGCGGCCGGTCGGGCGCTTTCTGTACGAGCCGGACGGCGCCGTCATCCGGGCCCATCTGGTCGCCGAGGTGGCGAAGGAGGTCGGCGGGGGCCTGCTTGACCCGACGATCGCGTACGTCACGAGCGACGAGCGGCACGAGACAGTGTTCGCGAGCGCCTACGAGATCACCGACCAACTCCCATTCAACGTAAAGAAGTTGAAGGCCCTGCTGCGGGAGCGGGGAGTCGGCGTCCTGACCGTCAAGAAGCGCGGCTCGGCCGTCGAGCCGGAGGAACTGCGCCGCAAGGTGAAACCGCAGGGGCCGAACTCGGCGACGGTGTTCCTGACCCGGGTCGCGGGAGCGCCGACGATGCTGATCGGCGCCCCGGCCACACCCGCCGGCCGACCACCCGCCTGACCGTCACGAGCGCTCACCCTCCGAGCGCTCACCCTCCGCCCGCCGGAGCAGCAGTTCCCGTTCACGTTCGTTGCGGGCGAGGGCTGCCGCGCGGATGAATTCGGTGCGGGCCTCCGCCGTGCGGCCGAGGCGGGCGAGGAGGTCGCCGCGGACGCTGGGCAGCAAGTGGTAGCCCCGCAGGGCGGGTTCGGCGGCCAGGGCGTCGACGAGGGCGAGGGCGGGTTCGGGGCCCTGTGCCATGGAGACGGCCACCGCGCGGTTGAGCTCCACGACCGGGGACGGGGTGCGCGCGGCGAGCAGCTCGTAGAGGGTCGCGATCTGTGTCCAGTCGGTGTCCTCGTAGGTGTGCGCCCGGGCATGGCTCGCGGCGATGGCGGCCTGCAGGGTGTACGGGCCCGGGGCGCCGCCCACCGCCTGGGCCCGGCCGAGGGCGGCGAAGCCGCGGCGGATGAGCAGCCGGTTCCAGCGGCTGCGGTGCTGCTCGGCGAGCAGCACCGGCTCGCCGGACGGGCCGGTACGAGCCGCCGTACGTGAGGCCTGGAACTCCAACAGCGCGGCGAGTCCGTGCACTTCGGGCTCTTTGGGCATCAGCCCCTGCAGCACCCGGGCAAGGCGCAGGGCGTCCTCGCACAGAGCGGGCCGCAGCCAGTCGTCGCCCGCGGTGGCGGCGTACCCCTCGTTGAAGATCAGGTAGATGACCTCGAGGACGGAGCCGAGCCGGGCCTCGCGGTCGGGCCCGTACGGCACTTCGAAGGCGACGCCCTGCTTGGCGAGGCTGCGTTTGGCGCGCACGATGCGCTGGGCGGCGGTCGCCTCGGAGGTGAGGAAGGCGCGGGCGATCTCGGGGGTGCTGAGGCCGCCGAGCAGCTTCAGGGTGAGCGCGATCCGGGCCTCGGCGGAGAGCACCGGATGGCAGGCGGTGAAGACGAGCCGCAGCAGGTCGTCGTCGATGTCGTCCGGCGCTGCGGGCTCCTGCGGCGGTGGCACGGCCGCCAAGTCCCGTCCCATCTCGGCCAGTTTGCGGGCGTAGCGCTCGCGGCGGCGGACCAGGTCGACGGCGCGGTGTCTGGCCGTGGCCATGAGCCAGGCGCCCGGGTTGTCCGGGACCCCCGTCTGCGGCCACTGCTCAAGAGCGGCGACCAGCGCGTCCTGCGCGAGTTCCTCCGCTATCCCGACGTCGTGCACGACCCGGGCCACGCCCGCGATGATGCGGGGCGACTCGATCCTGAAGACCGCCTCGATCGCCTCGTTGGCCCGGTGGGTGGCCGCTTCACCCTGTTCGTCCGTCACGGCCACCCATCAAAGCACCCGGAAGGGCGGACCTCAGCCCTCTTCGATCTGCCGGACCTCGGCGCTGATCGTCCAGTACGGCTCGTGGGTCTGCAGGAAGCGCTTGGTCCACTCGACGGCCTCGGCCATGTCCTTGCACTGGGAGATCGAGTAGCCGCCGATGACCTCCTTGGTCTCGGTGAACGGCCCGTCCGTGACGGAGATCCGGCCGCCCTCCCAGTGCACACGGCTGCCCTGCGAGGTCGGGGCGAGCCCGGCGGTGTCGAGCATGACGCCGGCCTTGGTGATCTCCTCCAGGAGCTTGCCCATGCGCTCCTGGAGCTCCGGGCTCGGGCCGCCCTCGGGGACGTTGTTCTCATCGATACGGATCATGGTCAGGAAGCGCGGCATGGTGACTCCTCGGTCCGGGAGACGGGGGCCTCTCCCCCGCCTCTCACCCATGCGTCGAACGGGCGGACCAGGAATCGACACGCTCCCCGGATTTCTTCGAAGATCTTTTACGAAACCACGCGAAAACGGTACGAGACCTAGGCGACGGCCACCGACTCGAACCGCCACCGGTGCACCGCGCGCCGCACCAACTCGCCGTCAGGTTCCGGCAGTTCGGGCAGGTCGGCGTCGTAGGCCGCGTCCCACCAGGTGATCACGAGAACCCGGTCCTCGGGTGCGGCGAAGGTCTCACGGCGCAGCGGAGCGACAGCCAGTTCCTGCGCGCCGGCCCAGTCGAGCAGCTCCCCGCCCCGGCCCTCCACGGCCCGGGCCTCCCACATCAGGGCGACGGTCATGAGTACAGGTTGTCCTTTGCCACTTCGTGCACGTGATCGTGAGAGTGAGAGTGAGAGTGCGTGTGGGCCTGCGAGTGGCCGTGGGAGTGGGCGTCACCGTGTCCCGGCACATGCGGCTCCGTCACCGGGAGCGAGGAGTCCGCCGACAGGTCCCAGTCCGACGTGGACCGGCCCCGTGCCACCATCTCGGCGCCGAGTGCCGCGACCATCGCGCCGTTGTCCGTGCACAGCTTGGGCCGTGGCACGCGCAGCTGGATGCCCGCGCGCTCGCAGCGCTCCTGGGCGAGGGCGCGAAGGCGCGAGTTGGCGGCCACGCCACCGCCGATCATGAGGTGGTCGACCCCCTCGTCCTTGCAGGCCCGCACCGCCTTACGGGTCAGCACATCGACGACGGCCTCCTGGAAGGACGCCGACACATCACGGACCGGCACGTCCTCGCCGGCGTTCCGCTTCGCCTCGATCCAGCGCGCCACGGCGGTCTTCAGACCGGAGAAGGAGAAGTCGTACGCCGGGTCGCGCGGCCCGGTGAGCCCCCGCGGGAAGGAGATCGCGTTCGGGTCGCCCTCCTTCGCGTACCGGTCGATGACGGGGCCGCCGGGGAAGCCGAGGTTGAGCACCCGGGCGATCTTGTCGAAGGCCTCGCCCGCAGCGTCGTCGATGGTCGCGCCCATGGGGCGTACGTCCGAGGTGATGTCGGAGGAGAGCAGCAGCGAGGAGTGTCCGCCGGAGACGAGCAGCGCCATCGTGGGCTCGGGCAGCGGGCCGTGCTCCAGCTGGTCCACGCAGATGTGCGAGGCCAGGTGGTTCACGCCGTACAGCGGCTTGCCCAGGGCGTAGGCGTACGCCTTCGCGGCCGAGACGCCGACGAGCAGCGCGCCCGCAAGCCCGGGCCCGGCCGTCACGGAGATCCCGTCGAGGTCACGGGCGCTCACGCCCGCCTCCTTCAGGGCCCGTTCGATGGTCGGCACCATCGCTTCGAGGTGGGCACGCGAGGCGACCTCCGGCACGACGCCGCCGAAGCGGGCGTGCTCGTCGACGCTGGAGGCGACGGCGTCCGCGAGCAGCGTGGTGCCGCGGACGATGCCGACGCCGGTCTCGTCGCAGGAGGTCTCGATGCCGAGAACGAGAGGCTCGTCGCGTGAGTCAGCCATGGGTGTCGGTTCCTTGTACTTGTACGGAGGAGGCCGGGTCGGCGAGACGCATCACCAGGGCGTCCACGTTCCCGGGCTGGTAGTAGCCGCGCCGGAAGCCGATCGGCTCGAAACCGAAGCGCTCGTACAGCTTCTGGGCACGGGTGTTGTCGACGCGCACTTCGAGCAGCACTTCGCCGCACTCGAAGGCGGTGGCGGCCCGCAGCAGGTCGCTGAGCAGCGCGGCGCCGAGCCCGCTGCCCCAGTACTCGCGGGCGACGGCGATGGTCTGGACGTCCCCGAGCCCGCCGGCGGCGGCCAGGCCCGCGTACCCGACGACCTCGTCCTGCGCGAGCGCGACGACGAAGTGCCTGGTGGCCAACGGGCCGCGGGAGTGCGCGAGTTCGGACCAGAACATGCCGCGCGACCAGGCGTCCTCGGGGAACAGCTCACGTTCGAGCACCATCACGGGCTCGATGTCCCACCAGCGCATCCCGCGCAGGACGGGAGTATCCACGGTGGTCACTTGGGGGTGACCACCTTGTAGTTCTTGGGGACTTGGGCGTCGGGGCGGCGCAGGTACAGCGGCCGTGGCGGCTCGAGGTCCACGCCCGCCGCGAGCCGCTCGGCGGCGAGGGAGGCGAGGGCGGCGGCGGAGACATGCTCGGGGCCGCGGGCGTCGGCGAAGGTGTCCGGGTAGAGCAGCGCGCCGGCGCCGGCGGCGGGCAGTCCCGCCACGCGCTCGGCGATCTCCGCGGGCCGGTCGACGGCCGGGTCGGTGAGCCGGGTGCGCGCGTCGGCGTACCGCGCCCAGTAGACCTCCTTGCGCCGGGCATCGGTGGCGACCACGAACTCGCCGTCGATCCCGGCCGCGTAGGCCAGGCCGTCGAGCGTGCACAGGCCGTGCACCGGGACGCCGAGCGCGGAGCCGAAGGTCTCGGCGGTCATGAGGCCGACCCGGAGGCCGGTGTAGGGGCCGGGGCCGACGCCCGCCACGATCGCGGTGACGGCGTCGAGTTTCACGCCCGCGTCGGCGAGCACCCGGTCGACGGCCGGAAGCAGCAGCTCCCCGTGTCTGCGTGCGTCGACCTGAGCGGACTCGGCGACGACGGATGCGCCGTCGTGCAGGGCGACGGTCACGGCGGGGGTGGCGGTATCCAGAGCGAGCAAGAGCACGCAAACAGCCTACGGCTTGCGCGGCCGTGGCACGGTGCCCAGGCGAGGGGTTCACCTGCTGCTACCGTCACCATCAAGACGTATATACGAAGGGTGGAACGGTGGCACGCAGCAGCTCGGGAATCGTGGCCGGGCTCACCGCGGCGGCCCTCGCCGCGGTCGGCTTCCTCGCCTACCAGGCCTCGGCCAACGCCCCGGAGACCCTGGGCAAGCCCAAGCAGGACTCCTCCGCGGCCACCCCTCAGCACCCCAAGGACAAGGCCGACCCGAACGCGGTACCCGCGGCGTCGGGCAGCGGCGAGCGCGTCGTCTACTCCCTCGGCACCGACCAGGTCTGGCTGGTCGGCGGGGACAACAAGGCGCAGCGCTCCTTCAAGGTCACCCCGTCCACGGTCGATCCGCAGCCCGGTGAGTACGCCGTGACCACCCGTTCCGGCTCGGTCGTCGGCTCCGACGGGGTGCCGATCGAGCACGTCGTGCGGTTCGCGAACGCGGACGGCGTCGCGATCGGCTTCAGTGCCGCCGTGGACGGCTCGATGCCGAAGCCCGACCCGTCGAAGAAGACCGGCGGCATCCGCCAGACGCGGGCCGACGGCAAGGCGATGTGGGAGTTCGCGACGGTCGGCACGACCGTTTACGTGGTGCCGTAACTCCCGTACCCCATCGCCTCGGCCGGCCCGATCGGCCCGATCGGCCCCACCAGCTCGGCCGGCCCGATCAGCTCGGCCGGCTCAGGCCGCGTCCGGCTGCCGGTCCGTCTCCTGGGCGGCCGTGGACTCCGGGCATCGCTCCGGGAACCGGGGCGGGGTGGACACCGCGCTCGCGGCGGCACACGAAGCCAGCAGCTCACTCATCGACAGCGCTTGCGGCTTGGTCTCACGTTCCGGCGCCGACATGGTGCCTCCCGAGCTCGGCCCTGCGAGGTTAGGTACACCTAACCAGGTCGTGGTATCCATGTGACCACGCCGGGTCCTCGGCATGCAACATCTTCCCGACGGCCTGTCGGAAACTTCGGGGGAACGTACGAAAACGGGCGTTCAGGCGACCGGAAACAGCCCCTGGCCAGGGCGCCTCAGACGGCGAGCGCCGTGAGGTCGGCCGCCGTCCAGCGCTCCCCGATCCCCGTGAGCGCGACCTGGCGCACATCGTCGTCGGTGTCACCGGTGGCGCGGTCGATGACCACGTGAAGGCGGTCGTCGGAGAGCTCCTCGACCTTGCCCTCGCCCCACTCCACGACGATCACCGAGTCGGGCAGCGAGACATCGAGGTCCAGGTCCTCCATCTCGTCGAGCCCGCCGCCGAGGCGGTACGCGTCCACGTGCACCAGCGGCGGACCGTCACCGAGCGGGGGGTGGACGCGGGCGATCACGAAGGTGGGCGAGGTGACGGCGCCGCGCACGTTCAGACCTTCGCCGAGGCCACGGGTGAGCGTCGTCTTGCCCGCGCCGAGCTCACCGGTCAGCATCACCAGGTCGCCGGGGCGCAGGACTTCGGCGATACGGCGCCCCAACTCCCGCATCTGCTCGGGGGAGTTGACGGTGAGGCCGGTGCTACGGACGGGTGCCGGGCTGTGCGGTGCTTCCATAGCCATCCACGGTAGCCGCTGCCGGGACGGCGCCCGCCCGGACCAGGAGATCAGCGAGCCGGTCCACGACTAGCTCGGGGTGCTCCATCATCACCAGGTGCCCGGCGTCCGGCACGATCACCAGCTCCGCGTCCGGCAGCAGATCGGCGATGGCCTCGCTGTGCTCGCTCGGCGTCACCAGGTCCTTGTCGCCGGCCAGGACGAGGACGGGCAGCGCGGCGAAGCGCCCGAGCGCCTCCGCCTTGTCGTGGTCCGCGAAGGCCGGATAGAACTCGGCGACCACGTCGATCGGCGTGCCCTCGATCATCCGCTCGGCGAACCGTGCCACCGCGGGGTCCACATCACGGGACGCGAACGAGTACCGCTTGATGATCCCCGCGAACAGGTCGGCGGTGGCCCTGCGCCCCTTCTCCACCAGCTCCGCGCGCTGGCCGAGCGCCTTGAGCACACCGGGGAGCACTCGTCGCACCGCGTTGACGCCCGCCACCGGCAGGCCGTAGTTGACCTCGCCGAGCTTGCCCGACGACGTACCCACGAAGGCGACACCGGCGACCCGGTCACGGATCAGCTCGGGGAACTGGTCGGCAAGGGCCATCACCGTCATGCCGCCCATCGAGTGGCCGACCAGGACCAGCGGGCCCTCGGGCGCCGCCGTGTCGATCACCGCCTTGAGGTCCCGGCCCAGTTGGTCGATGTCGACCGGCGTGCCGTCCTCGGCCTGGGACCTGCCGCGGTCCGAGCGGCCGTGGCTGCGCTGGTCCCAGTACACGGTGCGCACGGCGCCGCGCAGGGCGGCCCGCTGGAAGTGCCAGGAGTCCTGGCTCAGGCAGTAGCCGTGGCTGAAGACCACGGTGACCGGTGCCGGTGTCCTGCGGCCGAAGAGGCGCCGCCGCTTGGGGGCCGCGCTCTGCCCCGGCTCCGCCTCCTCCACCTCGTAGTACAGCTGCGTGCCGTCGTCCGCCCGCGCCTTGCCCGGCTGGCCGCGCAGCGCGCCGTAGGGGCCCGCCGAGTCGAGGGCGAGCCTGGCCTTCTTGCGCATGCCGCGGCCGACGGTGAGCCGCTCGATGGCGACGCCTGCCGCGGCGCCGGCGGCGACCACCCCTATCGCGGCACCCGCGACACCGGCCCGGCGCCAGTTCGTGGCCACCGAGCCCGCTGTCTTCGCCGCGTCCACCGCCGCGTCCACGGCGGCCCCCGTGCTGGTCTCGCTCACGTGCCGCTCCTGCCTGTGCTCGGTCGGTTCAGCGCTGTGCCCGCACGTCCGTCGGATCGGGCTGCTCGTTCACATAGACGCGGGGGACCCGCGATCCGATGCGGGTCACGATCTCGTAGCCGATGGTGTCCGCGGCCCGCGCCCAGTCCTCGGCCGTCGGCTCGCCCCGGTCGCCGGGGCCGAAGAGCACGGCCGCGTCCCCCACATCGGGCTCGTCCCCGCCCAGGTCGACGACGAACTGGTCCATCGCGATCCGCCCGGCCGCCGTCCGCCACTTGCCGCCGATCAGGACCGGGCCGCGGCCCGACGCGCCCCGCGGCAGTCCGTCGCCGTAACCGGCGGGGACCAGGCCGAGGGTGGTGGCGCCCGGTGTCACGTAGTGATGGCCGTAACTGACGCCGTGGCCCGCGGGCACCTGCTTGACCAGGGCGAGAGAGGCGGTGAGCGTCATCACCGGGCGCAGGCCGAAGTCGGCGGGCACCCCGACCTCGGGGCTCGGCGAGACGCCGTACATCGCGATGCCGGGGCGCACCAGGTCGTAGTGGGAGTCCGGCAGCGTGAGCGTCGCCGGGGAGTTGGCGATATGCCGGACCTCGGGGCGCAGGCCCGCGTCCTCGGCGTACGCCACCATCTGCGCGAAAGCGGTGGACTGCGCGGCGATCGACGGGTGGCCCGGCTCGTCCGCGCAGGCGTAGTGCGACCAGAGGCCGGTGATCCGCAGGGTGCCCTCGGCCTCGGCCTTGAGGGACTCCTCGACCAGCTCCGGCCAGTCATCGGGCCGGCAGCCGTTCCTGCCGAGGCCGGTGTCGGCCTTGAGCTGCACCTTGGCCGTACGCCCCGCCTGGCGCGCCGCGGCGACGACCTCGCGCAGCGCCCACATGCCGCTGACCGACACCTCGACCTCGGCCTCGACGGCCTGCCGCCACGGGCCGCCCGGCGTCCACAGCCAGCACAGGACACGGGCCTCGTCGGGGCCGATCCCGGCGGCGCGCAGGGCGAGCGCCTCCTCGGGGGTTGCGGTGCCCAGCCAGGTCGCGCCCGCCTGGAGCGCGGCCCTGGCGCAGGGCACCATCCCGTGTCCGTACGCGTCCGCCTTCACCACGGCCATGAACTCGGCGCGCGGTGCGCGGGCGCGCAGGGCCCGCACATTGGCCCGCAGAGCGGCCAGATCGATCTCGGCGCGGACGCGCAGGGGTGTCTCGTTCATCGGGTTCAGTGTCTCAGAGCCGTCCGACAAGTCGGGCTCCGCGCAGCTGTTGGACGGAACACCCCCGCCCGGAGCGCCCAGGAACCAGGGCGCTCCCCGTCCCGGGACCCCGGGCTCAGGCCCCGGGCCAAGCCCCGGGCTCAGGGCCTGCGGCCCCAGATGTAGACCCGGTCGCCCTTGCCGAGGACGGACCACAGCCTGCGGGCGTCGCGGAAGCGCATGTTCACGCATCCCGGTGAGCCCGGCGGGTTGTAGACACTGCCGTAGATGGCGTGGAAGGCCTGGCCGCCGCTGAAGAACTGGCTGAACGGCATGGGGGTGTTGAACAGCGTCGAGTAGTGGTTCTTGTGCTTCCAGTAGACCTTGTGCCAGCCGCTGCGCGTCGGCGTCGAGCGCTTGCCCGTGCGCACCGGGACCGGGCCGAAGAGGGTGCGCTTGCCCTTCTGCACCCACATCAGCTGCCGGGTCAGGTCCACGCAGGCGACGCGGTACTTGCGCTGCGGGCACTTGCGGGCGGCGTTCGGGTTCTTGGCGGCGGCGAGCCAGCGCATCCGGGCCCAGGTCACGGGCCCGGCGAAGCCGATATTGGGGCGGATGCCCTGCGCGGTCTGGAACCTGCGGATCGCCCGGCAGTCCGCGGCGGACTGCCGCCCGTCCGCCTTGAGCCGCAGATAGCGCTCCACCTGCCGCTGGTAGGGCCCGGTCCGTTTGCTGCACTTCGGCGCCGCGGCACCGCGCACCACTTCGCCCGGCGGTACGTACTCGATCAGGGCGTCGATCGCGGCGGGCGGCTCGTACGGTTCGACCGCGTCCTCCGCGGCGCTCGGCTCGTACACCCGCGGCGGCATCGCCTGGTCCGGGGTGTCCAGCTGCCAGGACTCGTACGGCGTGAGCGGCACCCCGGGCACCAGCTGCTGCAGCGGGGCGGGGACGGGCGGCCGGGGACCGGCGAACGCGGGCCCGGCGGGCAGCAGCGCGGCGACCGCCAGTACGACGGCCAGGGACCGGCGTGTGGAGTTACTGATCATGCGATCAGGAAAGCGCCGGAATCGTCCGATTCCGGCGCAGCCACGCGGCCGGGCCGCGCGTTCTCCCTCATTGTGGGCAACGGTCAGGGGGGGGCGTCAGGGAGTGACCACCACGGCGTGACCAGGTGGTGGCCGTCGGAGCGGGCCCTACCCCCGCACATCCCGCCACGCCGCCGGAATCGCCGCGGCCACGTCCTGCGCTCCGACCGGCGCCCCCTGAGCGGCGAGCCGGGCGGCGAGGCCGTGCAGATACGCCCCGACGGACCCGGCGTCCACAGCCGTGAGGCCCGCCGCGAGCAGCGCCCCCGCGAGCCCTGCGAGGACATCACCGCTGCCCGCCGTGGCCAGCCACGAGGTGCCGGTCGGGTTGACCCGGACCGGGCCGCCCTCCGGCCCCGCCACCAGTGTCGTCGCCCCCTTCAGGAGCACCGCCGCCCGGTACTCCGCCGCGAGCCGGCGCACCGCCGCGAGCCGGCCCGCCTCGACCTCGGACCGTTCGACCCCGAGCAGCGCCGCGGCCTCCCCGGCGTGCGGGGTGAGGAGCGTGGGCGCCGTCCGTGCCCGCACCACCTCCGGGTCGGCGAGCCGCAGGCCGTCGGCGTCCACGAGCACCGGCACGTCCGCGGCAAGCACGTCCCGCAGCTGTTCCCTGCCGTGCGCGTCGTCCCCGAGCCCCGGCCCGACGACCCAGGCCTGCACGCGCCCGGCCCTGGACGGCGGCCCCGCGTGCACCAGCGCCTCGGGGAAGCGCGCGATCACCGCGTCCGCCGCGGGGCCCACGTACCGCACCGCGCCGGCACCGGAGCGCAGCGCTCCGGCCACGGCGAGCACGGCGGCCCCCGGGTAACGCGCCGAGCCGGCCGCGATCCCGACGACCCCGCGCCGGTATTTGTCGCTCGAAGCGCCCGGCACCGGAAGCAGCGCCGCCACATCCGCGTACTGCAGCGCCTCGAGCTCGGGCACCGCGGGCAGTCCGAGGCCGATGTCGATCAGCCGCACCGCGCCCGCGCGCTCCCGCGCCGGGTCGATCAGCAGCCCCGGCTTGTACGTCCCGAACGTCACCGTCGCATCGGCGCGCACCGCGTCGCCGAGCACCTCACCGGTGTCCGCCTCGACGCCGCTCGGCAGGTCGACGGCGACGACCAGGGCCCCTGACTCCCTTACCGCGCCCATCAGTTGGGCGGCGGCGGGGCGGAGGCCGCCCTTGCCGCCGATCCCTACGATTCCGTCGAGCACGAGGTCCGCGCCCGCGATATCCCGCTCCGCGGCGGCCGAGACCCGGCCACCGGCCGCCCGCAGCGCCTTCAGACCGCCCTCGTGGGCACGCTCGGGGGCCAGGAGCACGGCCGTGACGCCGGCCCCGCGGCGGGCGAGACGTGCCCCGGCGTACAGCGCGTCGCCGCCGTTGTCACCGCCGCCCACGAGGAGCACGACACGCTTGCCGTAGACCCGGCCGAGCAACTCGGCGCAGGCGGCGGCCAGTCCGGCCGCGGCCCGCTGCATCAGCGCACCCTCGGGGAGCCGTGCCATCAGCTCCCGTTCGGCCGTCCGTACCGTCTCGACACCGAACGCTGTCCGCATACGAAGTCGCTCATCCCTCCGCGATCACCACGGCGGAGGCGATCCCCGCGTCGTGGCTCAATGACACATGCCAGCCGCGCACTCCGAGCTCCGCGGCGCGCGCCGCCACCGTGCCCCGTACCCGCAGCCGGGGCTGCCCACTGTCCTCGACGTACACCTCGGCGTCGGTCCAGTGCAGCCCGGCGGGCGCGCCCAGGGCCTTGGCGAGTGCCTCCTTGGCCGCGAACCGCGCGGCGAGCGAGGCGATCCCGCGCCGCTCGCCGCCGGGGAGCAGCAACTCCCGCTCCACGAAAAGCCGGTCGGCGAGGCCGGGGGTCCGCTCCAGGGACGCCCGGAACCGGTCGACCTCCGCCACATCGATCCCCACACCAATGATCATTCGACGGTGACCGACTTCGCCAGATTCCTCGGCTGGTCCACTTCGTTGCCCCGGGCCGTGGCCAGTTCGCAGGCGAAGACCTGCAGCGGCACCGTCGCCACCAGGGGCTGCAGCAGCGTCGGTGTGGCCGGAATACGGATCAGGTGGTCCGCGTACGGCACGACCGCCTCGTCGCCCTCCTCCGCGATCACGATGGTGCGCGCCCCACGGGCCCTGATCTCCTGGATATTGGACACGATCTTGTCGTGCAGCACGGAGCGCCCGCGCGGCGACGGCACGATCACCACCACCGGCACGTCCCGCTCGATCAGCGCGATCGGCCCGTGCTTGAGCTCCCCGGCGGCGAAGCCCTCGGCGTGCATATACGCCAACTCCTTGAGCTTCAGGGCGCCTTCGAGCGCCACCGGGTACCCCACGTGGCGTCCGAGGAACAGCACGGTGTTCTTGTCGGCGAGCGAGCGCGCCAGCTCACGCACCGGCTCCATGGTGTCCAGGACCTGCTCGACCGCGCCCGCGATCTCGGAGAGTTCATGGATGACGGCGCCGATCTCGTCGCCCCACTTGGTGCCGCGTACCTGGCCCAGGTACAGCGCCACCAGATAGCAGGCGACGAGCTGGGTGAGGAACGCCTTGGTCGAGGCGACGGCGACCTCGGGCCCCGCGTGGGTGTAGAGCACCGCGTCCGACTCACGGGGGATCGTCGAGCCGTTGGTGTTGCAGATGGCCAGGACCTTGGAGCCCTGCTCACGGGCGTGCCGCAGCGCCATCAGGGTGTCCATCGTCTCGCCGGACTGCGAGATGGCGATCACCAGGGTGCGCGGGTCCAGAATCGGGTCCCGGTAACGGAATTCGCTCGCCAGCTCCACCTCGCACGGCATCCGGGTCCAGTGCTCGATGGCGTACTTGGCGATCAGCCCCGCGTGGAACGCCGTACCGCAGGCCACGATGACGACCTTGTCGACCTCGCGCAGCACGGAGTCGGGGATGCGCACCTCGTCGAGTGTCAGGGAGCCCGCCGCGTCGATCCGGCCCAGGAGCGTATCTGCGACGGCCTTGGGCTGCTCGGCGATCTCCTTGAGCATGAAGTAGTCATAACCCCCCTTTTCCGCGGCTGAGACGTCCCAGTCGACGTGATAGGTGCGGTGGTCCGCGGGGTTGCCCTCGAAGTCCGTCACCGTCACGCCGCCCTGCCGCAGCTCGACGACCTGGTCCTGGCCCAGCTCGATCGCGGTCCGGGTGTGGGCGATGAACGCGGCCACGTCCGAGGCGAGAAAGGACTCACCTTCTCCAACGCCCACCACCAGCGGGGAGTTCCGGCGCGCACCGACCACCACATCGGGCTCGTCCGCGTGCACGGCGACCAGCGTGAAGGCCCCGTCCAGGCGACGGCACACCAGCCGCATCGACTCGGCGAGATCGGCGCACGCCGAGTACTCCTCGGCCAGCAGATGCGCCACCACCTCGGTGTCCGTCTCGGAGGACAGACGGTGGCCGCGCTCCTCCAACTCGGCCCGCAGGGCGGCGAAGTTCTCGATGATGCCGTTGTGCACGACGGCGACCCGGCCCGCGTTGTCCAGATGCGGATGGGCGTTGCCGTCCGTGGGCCCGCCGTGCGTGGCCCAGCGGGTGTGCCCGATCCCGCTGGAGCCGGCCGGCAGCGGCCGGTCCACCAGTTCCTTCTCGAGGTTGACGAGCTTTCCCGCCTTCTTCGCGGCGGCGAGCCCGCCGTCCGCGAGCACGGCGACACCCGCCGAGTCATAGCCCCGGTACTCCAGCCGCTTCAGTCCGGCGAGTACGACATCAAGCGCCGACTGTGAGCCGACGTAGCCAACGATTCCGCACATGGCCGCAGCCTACGGCGCCGGACACCGGCAACCTCTCAGCCCCGCCCGCACACCCCCGCCCGAGGGGCTGTTACCGGCCGCGCGCTATCCGGTCCCTGGCCTCCTCGACCAGATACAGATACTCCAGCTCCTCGCAGCGCGGCTTGCTGCCCGGCTCGTACATGTCGAGGCAGTCCTCCAGGTCCTCGCCCAGATCCTCATCGGGCAGGTCGAGGGCCAGCTCGCTGCTGACCCGCCCCGCGAATTCCGCCCGCGCCCCCAGGGCGGCCTGCGCTCTGCGGCGGCGGACACGGGCGAAGACACGACGGCGTACGGACATGGCGCCCCCCTCGGGCCCCGGAGCTGTGCGGCTCACCCGCCCCGGCACAGTCCGGAACGTATCCCCGTTCGCATAAGCGGTCTAGACCTCACACACGGCCAACCGTCCCGCAAGGCATATCCGGCCCACACGCCTCAAAGTGGACTCTGTACACCTCAAAGTGGACCCACGTGACGCACCCCACCCGCCATCCCGTTCATCCAGCCGCAACAATGAAGTAGTGATCACTTCGCCGCCCCGAAGCGCCCACCGCCCGCCGCACCGCCGCGCCGAGCCGACGCCCTACGTCGACCTGACCCGCGCGGAGTGGAGCGCCCTGCGCGAAAAGACACCGCTCCCGCTCACCGCGGACGAGGTCGAGAAGCTGCGCGGCCTCGGCGACGTCATCGACCTGGACGAGGTCCGTGACGTCTATCTGCCGCTGTCCCGGCTGCTCAATCTCTACGTCGGCGCCACCGACGCCCTGCGCGGAGCCCTCAACACCTTCCTCGGCGACACCGGCGGCGGCCACGGCACGCAGTACGGCACGCCCTTCGTCATAGGAGTCGCCGGCTCCGTGGCCGTCGGCAAGTCCACCGTGGCCCGCCTCCTGCAGGCGTTGCTCGCCCGCTGGCCCGAGCACCCGCGCGTGGAGCTGGTCACCACGGACGGCTTCCTGTGGCCGATGAAGGAGCTCAAGGAGCGCGGTCTGCTGTCCCGCAAGGGCTTCCCCGAGTCGTACGACCGCCGCGCCCTGACCCGCTTCGTCGCCGACATCAAGGCCGGCAAGGACGAGGTCACGGCCCCCGTCTACTCCCACCTCATCTACGACATCGTCCCCGGCCGACGCCTCACCGTGCGCCGCCCCGACATCCTGATCGTGGAGGGCCTGAACGTCCTGCAGCCCGCCCTGCCCGGCAAGGACGGCCGCACCCGCGTGGGCCTCGCCGACTACTTCGACTTCAGCGTGTACGTGGACGCGAAGCCCGAGGACATCGAGCAGTGGTACCTCAACCGCTTCAAGAAGCTGCGCCAGACCGCGTTCCAGAACCCGGACTCGTACTTCCACCGGCACACGGCGGTCTCCGAGGAGGAGGCCCTGGACTACGCACGCACCATGTGGCGCACCATCAACAAGCCCAACCTCCTGGAGAACGTGGCCCCCACCCGCGGCCGCGCCACCCTGGTCCTGCGCAAGGGCCCTGACCACAAGGTCCAGCGCCTGCGCCTGCGCAAGCTCTGAGCCGGGTAGGGGGCCTGGGCCCGCACCAACGCGTACGCCCCTCGCCCACGGACATCCGTGGGCGAGGGGCGTACGCGTACCGCTTCGAGATTCCCTGCGGCCTAGCCCAGCGCGGACTTCACCACATCGGCGAGCCGCTCCGCCACCGACCGTGCCTGGTCGATGTCGGCGGCCTCCACCATCACGCGCACCAGCGGCTCCGTACCGGAGGAGCGCAGCAACACCCGCCCGGTGGCGCCCAGTTCACGCTCGGCGTCGGTGACCGCTGCGGTCAGCTCCGGCGAGGTGCTGACCCGGCTCTTGTCGACGTCCGGGACGTTGATGAGCACCTGCGGCAGGCGCTCCATGACACCGGCGAGCTCCTTGAGGCCGCGCCCCGTCTGGGCGACCCGGGCGGCCAGCATCAGGCCGGTCAGGGTGCCGTCGCCGGTCGTCGCGTGGTCGAGGATGATCACGTGCCCGGACTGCTCGCCGCCGAGGGCGTAGCCGTGCTCCTTCATCGACTCGAGCACATAGCGGTCGCCGACGCCGGTCTGCACGAGGGCGACGCCTTCGCCCTCCATGGCCAGCTTGAAGCCGAGGTTGGACATCACGGTGGCGACCACGGTGTCCTTGCGCAGCGCGCCCCGCTCCCGCATCGCCAGGGCGAGCACGGCGAGGATCTGGTCGCCGTCCACCTCGTCGCCGGTGTGGTCCACGGCGAGACAGCGGTCGGCGTCGCCGTCGTGCGCGATACCGAGGTCGGCGCCGTGCTCGACGACGGCGGCCTTCAGGAGGTCCAGATGCGTGGAGCCGCAGCCGTCGTTGATGTTCAGGCCGTCCGGGTCCGCGCCGATCGTGATGACCTCGGCACCGGCGCGCGCGAAGGCCTCGGGCGAGACCCGCGATGCCGCGCCGTGTGCCTCGTCGAGGACGATCTTCAGCCCGTCGAGACGGTTCGGCAGCACGCCGATGAGGTGCGCGACGTACTGGTCGAAGCCCTCGTCGTAGGACTTCACACGGCCGACGCCGCCGCCCGTGGGCCGCTGCCAGGGGTTACCGGTGCGGTGCTCCTCGTAGACCGACTCGATCCGGTCCTCCAGCTCGTCGGCGAGCTTGTGGCCGCCGCGCGCGAAGAACTTGATGCCGTTGTCGGGCATGGCGTTGTGGCTCGCGGAGAGCATCACGCCGAGGTCCGCGCCGAGCGCACCGGTGAGGTACGCGACAGCCGGGGTCGGCAGGACACCGACGCGCAGCACGTCGACTCCGGCGCTCGCCAGGCCCGCGACCACCGCGGCCTCCAGGAACTCCCCGGACGCACGCGGATCACGCCCGACCACCGCCGTCGGCCGATGCCCCTCGAACGTGCCCGCCTCGGCCAGTACATGAGCCGCCGCCACGGAGAGTCCGAGCGCGAGCTCGGCCGTCAGATCCGCGTTGGCGACACCACGCACGCCGTCCGTGCCGAAGAGTCGTCCCACTGGTGTCCTCCGAACTTTCGAGAAGCCTTCGGAATTGCTCCGAACATTCAGCCTCTGGGCGCCTTATGTCGTTATACGCCCAAGGCGGTTGATAACACGAACGCCCCGGTAGCACTCAGCGTGCCGCCGGGGCGTTCGTACTGCAGAGAGCAGGCAGCGATTAGCGCTTGCTGTACTGCGGGGCCTTACGGGCCTTCTTGAGACCGGCCTTCTTGCGCTCGACCGCACGGTCGTCGCGCTTGAGGAAGCCGGCCTTCTTGAGGGCGCCGCGGTTGTTGTCGACGTCCGCCTCGTTCAGGGCGCGGGCCACGCCGAGGCGCAGGGCGCCGGCCTGGCCGGAGACACCGCCACCCGCGATGCGGGCGATGACGTCGTAACGGTCGTCGAGCTCGAGCACCTTGAAGGGCTCGTTGACTTCCTGCTGGTGCACCTTGTTGGGGAAGTAGTCCTCAAGGGTGCGACCGTTGATCTTCCACTTGCCGGTGCCCGGGACGATCCGGACGCGGGCGATGGCGTTCTTGCGACGGCCCAGGCCGGCGGCCGGCTGCGGGTCGCCGAAGCGCGCGGCGTTCGACTCCGAGGTGAACTCGCCCTCGACGGGCGCCTCGGACTCGGTGGTGTACTGCTCGGGGGTCTCGGTCTCGATGTCCTCGAGCGGCTGCTCAGTGGTGGTCTCGGCCACGATTCTCCTCAGATTCTCTTCAGTCTTAGGGGGTGGCCGGACTTACTGCGCGACCTGGGTGATCTCGAACGGCACCGGCTGCTGGGCAGCGTGCGGGTGCTGGTCGCCCGAGTAGACCTTCAGCTTCGAGAGCATCTGACGGCCCAGGGTGTTCTTCGGGAGCATGCCCTTGACGGCCTTCTCGACGGCCTTCTCGGGGTTCTTCTCGAGCAGCTCGTCGTAACGGACGGAGCGCAGACCACCCGGGTAACCGGAGTGGCGGTACGCCATCTTCTGGGTCCGCTTGTTGCCGGACAGGTGCACCTTGTCGGCGTTGATGATGATGACGAAGTCACCAGCGTCAACGTGCGGCGCATAGATCGGCTTGTGCTTGCCCCGCAGGAGGGTGGCGGCAGTGGTCGCCAGACGACCCAGGACAACGTCCTGAGCGTCAATGACGTGCCACTGGCGGGTCACATCGCCGGGCTTGGGGCTGTACGTACGCACGGTCGTAGCCTTCGCTTCTTCTGTGGTTGGGTCCTGGGCAAGGCCACCACGGACGATCACGACAGCCATGACCGCACATCGGTGACGCATTCCGAGTGCTGGTCGCTGGTCATCGGCCCGGTGGACCGGCGTAGCGACTGCCCCGTGAGAGTGGGCAAGCCAATACGCATAACGAACTGGCAGAATACCCGCGCTGCCCCGTACGGGTCAAAACGCGGCTCTGGAGACCGGCACGGCCGACTCCTCCGCTTGACGCGGATCTGCCTCATCCACCGTAACCGACCCGCGGCGCGCACAGCACACGGCGACCGTGGCCGCCAGCGCACACAGCGTGACCGCGTCCTTGAAGGCCCGCCGCTCCCCCGCCTCCAGGCCCGGCCACCCGAACCCCGGGACCTGCGGAAGCAGCGCCAGCCAGAACCACGGCGTGCGCACCGCCGAGCCCGCCGCCCCTTCCTCCCCGGCCCCGGCGAGCAGCAGCGGCACGACCACGAGCAGATAGTGGTCGTACGAGGGTCGGGAGACCAGGAAGGCCGCGAGCATCAGCATCACGGCGCTCTCCGCCACCCGTCCGGGCCCGGCCCCGCCGCGCCGCCAGCGCCGCCGCGCACACCACACCCCGGCCGCGGCCCCCATGGCGCCGAGCAGCGAGGCGAGGCCCTGCGGCACCCCGAGCCGCGGCAGCACCGCCCCGGGCGAGGCCTCATAGAGGCGTACGAAGGAGTCGCCGCCGCGCAGCAGGAACGGCAGGGTCCGCGTGAAGAAGCCACCGGGATCCGGCATCACGAGCGCGGCGAGCCCCGAGGCCACCACCGGCACGAGCACGGCCGCCGCGAGCCCCCGCCACCGGCGCGCGAAGACAAAGAGGAGCAGCACCGGCACGAGCAGCGGCTTCACGGCGATGGCGGCACCGATCGCCGCGCCCGCCGCCGTCCACCGGCCCCGGTGGGCGAGCAGCAGCGCGAGCGGCAGGGCGGCCGCGGCGACCACGGTCCAGTTGCCCAGCTGGATCAGATGCCCGAAGGGCGCGAAGCCGAGCGCGAGGCCCCCGAGTCCGTGGACCGCGTACCGGCTGCGCCAGGGGATGCCGTACAGCCGCAGCGCACTCCCCCACCCCACGAGCAGCCCGCAGACCACCACGGCGGGCGCGAGGAAGCGCAGCACCCCGCCCGGCACGAGGACTTCGGGCACCGCCGCGAGGACCGCGCTGGGCAGATAGAGGAAGTGCCGGTCCGCATAGGGCGAGCCGCCGTCCAGCCAGGTCTCCGCGGCCCGCAGCACGATCGCGTTGTCCATGCCGCCGTCGGATGTGTGCAGCCCCACCCGCACGACCGAGGCGAGCAGCACCACGGTCACCGCGGACCAGGCCTGCCAGGACGCGGGACGCCAAAACCATTGCGTAACAACCGATTTGCCGGAAACCATGCACTTCAGGCTAGGTTGCGAAGCCCACATCACCCCTGCATAACGCGCGCTCCTCCCCCTGGGAATAGCGCTTAAGATGCGCCCCATGAGCTTTGGGCAAGGGGGGCCTCAGTGGGGCCCCGGTGGACCACAGGAACCCGAATCGTCGGGAACTCCCGACTGGGCGGCGCTCGCGGAGGCCTCGGAGTCCCGTAACAAGCGCCGCAAGTGGCTGATGATCGGCGGCGGCGCCCTCGCCACCGCGGTGGTGGCCGGCATCGTGGCCACCGCCGTCGTCTCGGCCAACAGCAAGAACGACGCCAAGGGCCCGGAGGATCTGCCCGCGTCCGAGGAGATCCCGGGCTCCACGTCGTCGCCCGGTCCGTCCTTCTCCGAGACGAAGCCGCCGCCCCCGCCGGACCCCAAGGAGTTCATCTCCAACGCCAAGAAGGACAAGGCGCCCCTGAGCGTCGACTCCCTCTTCCCCGGCACCAAGTACACCAAGGGCAGCGTCGTCTACAAGAAGGCCGCGACGTCCACCACCAAGAGCTGCCCCGCCGCCACCCAGGGCAGGCTCGGCACGGTCCTGAAGAACAACGGCTGCCAGAAGATCTTCCGCGTCACCTATACAAGGGACGGGATGGCGGTCACCGTCGGCGTCGCGGTCTTCGACACCGACACGCAGGCCGGCAAGGCCAAGGAGCAGGCCGACAAGGACGGCAACGTCACCTCGCTCCCCGGCAAGGGCGTGCCCTCCTTCTGCCGTACGTCGGTGTGCTTCACGACCATCAACTCCTATGGCCGCTACGGCTACTTCACGACCGCCGGCTTCACCAACGGCAAGGCGGTCACGGAGAAGGACCAGAAGGTCTTCACCGTTGCCAAGGACCTGGAGGGCCTGGCCTTCCGGCAGATCCACAAGCGCGGTGAGATGCAGGCCTCAGCAGCAGCCGGGCTCGGGTAGCGCCCGCTTGTTGCGCGCCTCACGATTGCGGGCGGCGAGCAACTCGTCGGCGGGGTAACCGACTTCCTCCAGGGTCAGGCCGTGCGGCCGCACGACGTGCACGGCCGAATCCCGTACCCGCGCGGCGAGCACCTTGCCCGGCCACTCGGTGTCACGGTGCCCGTCGCCGACGAACAGCAGCGCGCCGATCAGCGAGCGCACCATGTTGTGGCAGAACGCGTCGGCGCGCACGGTCGCGGTGATGATCCCGTCGCCGTCCCGCACCAGGCTCAGCTCCTGCAGCGTCCTGATGGTCGTCGCACCCTCGCGCTTCTTGCAGTACGCGGCGAAGTCATGCTCCCCGAGCAGCGGTTGCGCCGCCGCGTTCATGGCGTCGACGTCCAACTCCCAGTCGTGCCACAGGACATGACCGCGCAGCAGCGGATCGACACCGCCCGGGTGGTCGGTGACGCGATAGGCGTAGCGCCGCCAGATCGCGGAGAACCGCGCGTTGAATCCGGCGGGCGCCTCCTCGGCCCGCCAGATCCGCACATCGT
Source organism: Streptomyces monticola (assembly GCF_042665355.1). Classification (NCBI taxonomy): domain Bacteria; kingdom Bacillati; phylum Actinomycetota; class Actinomycetes; order Kitasatosporales; family Streptomycetaceae; genus Streptomyces; species Streptomyces monticola. Next base: position 230,314 of record NZ_JBHTCF010000011.1, read on the forward strand.
GCGGCAGCCGCCCGGCGAGCCGTCGCAGCAGCTTCTCCCGGTGCTCGGCCCAGAGTTCCGCGGGCAGATCGACGTGGGCCACCTGACCCCGTGCGTGCACCCCGGAGTCGGTCCGGCCGGCCACGGTCAGATCGAAGGTCTCCTTCGACCTGGTCACGGTCCGCAGCGCGTCCTCGATCTCCCCCTGGACGGTCCGCTGCCCCTCCCGCTGCTTCGCCCAGCCGGAGAAGTCCCTGCCGTCGTACGACAGATCAAGCCGTACGCGTACGAACCCAGCCGCTACTTCGTCACTCACCCGGAATTCCTCTTCTTCCTCAAGGCACCAAAAGGAAAGCGGGCCCACCCGCCAGGGGTGGACCCGCTCAAGAACGCGAGGCGAAGCCTCAGGCGTCCTTCGACTCCTCGGCGGCCGGGGCCTCGGCGGCCTCGTCCTTCTTGAGGGCGTCTTCCTTGACCGCGCGCTTCGTCGCAGCCTCGGCCTCACCGGTGGCAGCCTGGGCCACGGTCAGCGCCTCCACCAGCTCGATGACGGCCATGGGCGCGTTGTCGCCACGGCGGTTACCGATCTTGGTGATACGGGTGTAACCACCCGGGCGGTTCTCGTACCGCGGGCCGATCTCGGTGAAGAGCGTGTGCACGATGCTCTTGTCCGTGATGGTCTGCAGCACCTGGCGACGGTTGTGGATGTCGCCCTTCTTCGCCTTGGTGATCAGGCGCTCCGCGACCGGACGCAGACGGCGCGCCTTGGCCTCGGTGGTGGTGATGCGGCCGTGCTCGAAGAGCGACTTGGCGAGGTTCGCCAGCATCAGCTTCTCGTGCGCGGCGCTGCCGCCCAGACGGGCACCCTTGGTGGGCTTCGGCATGGTGTTTCTCCTAGATGTCTGCCCCGGCCGTATCAGGTACCGGAGTCAGGGCCCCGCAGACGGACGCCTGCGGGCAGCTATCAGTACTGCTCGGTCTCCACGAAACCGGCGTCCGCGTCGTCGTCGGCGCCGAAGGCGTCCGCGGCGGCGGTCGGGTCGAAGCCGGGAGGCGAGTCCTTCAGGGCCAGGCCCATGCCGGCCAGCTTCGCCTTGACCTCGTCGATCGACTTCGCACCGAAGTTACGGATGTCGAGCAGGTCGGCCTCGGAGCGCGCCACGAGCTCACCCACGGAGTGGATGCCCTCGCGCTTGAGGCAGTTGTACGACCGAACGGTGAGCTCGAGCTCCTCGATCGGCAGGGCGAGATCAGCGGCAAGGGCGGCGTCCGTCGGGGACGGGCCCATGTCGATGCCCTCGGCGTCGATGTTGAGCTCGCGCGCCAGGCCGAACAGCTCGACCAGGGTCTTACCGGCCGACGCCATGGCGTCACGGGGACGCATGGCCTGCTTGGTCTCGACGTCGACGATCAGCTTGTCGAAGTCGGTGCGCTGCTCGACACGGGTCGCCTCGACCTTGTACGTGACCTTGAGCACCGGCGAGTAGATGGAGTCGACCGGGATACGGCCGATCTCCTGGCCCACCTGCTTGTTCTGCACGGCGGAGACATAGCCGCGACCGCGCTCGACGGTCAGCTCCATCTCCAGCTTGCCCTTGCCGTTGAGCGTGGCGAGGACCAGGTCGGGGTTGTGCACCTCGACACCGGCCGGGGGCGCGATGTCGGCGGCGGTGACCAGACCCGGGCCCTGCTTGCGCAGGTACATCACGACCGGCTCGTCGTGCTCCGAGGAGACGACCAGCTGCTTGATGTTGAGGATCAGGTCGGTGACGTCCTCCTTGACGCCCGGCACGGTGGTGAACTCGTGCAGAACGCCGTCGATACGGATGGACGTGACCGCCGCACCCGGGATCGAGGACAGGAGGGTCCGGCGGAGGGAGTTGCCGAGGGTGTAACCGAAGCCCGGCTCCAGCGGCTCGATCACGAACCGGGAACGGAATTCGTCGACGACCTCTTCGGTCAACGAGGGACGCTGAGCGATCAGCATGAAGTGAATCCTTCAGTCAGGGGCACCCGCTATTTGATGCCCGACCAGTTACTGCAAGGGTACGGGCGGCACGGCCCCGATGGGGAGCCATACCGCCCGAAAGCCCGAAAGGCAGCGCCCGAAGGCAGCCGTGCGTCAGACGCGACGACGCTTCGGCGGGCGGCAGCCGTTGTGCGGGGTGGGCGTGACGTCCTGGATGGAGCCGACCTCAAGACCGGTCGCCTGAAGCGAACGGATGGCGGTCTCGCGACCCGAACCCGGGCCCTTCACGAAGACGTCGACCTTGCGCATGCCGTGCTCCTGCGCGCGACGGGCAGCCGACTCGGCGGCCATCTGCGCGGCGAACGGAGTCGACTTACGCGAGCCCTTGAAGCCGACGTGGCCGGCGGAGGCCCAGGAGATCACGTTGCCGGTCGGGTCCGTGATGGACACGATCGTGTTGTTGAACGTGCTCTTGATGTGCGCGTGGCCGTGAGCGACGTTCTTCTTTTCCTTGCGGCGCACCTTCTTGGCAGCGCCCTGACGACCCTTGGGGGGCATCTCTTACTCCTACGGGAGGTGGTCGGTCCTACAGCGAAGACCGCTGACGAGCGTCCGCTGCGGACTACTTCTTGCCCGGCTTCTTCTTGCCGGCGATGGCGCGACGCGGGCCCTTGCGGGTGCGGGCGTTGGTGCTGGTGCGCTGACCGTGCACGGGCAGGCCACGACGGTGACGCAGACCCTGGTAGCAGCCGATCTCGACCTTGCGGCGGATGTCGGCCTGAACCTCACGACGGAGGTCACCCTCGGTCTTCAGGTTGTTGTCCACGTACTCGCGGATCTTGACCAGGTCCTCTTCGGGAAGGTCACGAACGCGGGTGTTGGGGTTCACGCCGGTGGCGGCCAGCGTCTGCTGGGCGAGGGTCCGGCCGATGCCGAACACGTAGGTGAGGGCGACCTCCACGCGCTTTTCGCGCGGGATGTCAACACCGGAAACGCGTGCCATTGAATGGCTCCAGTTGATTCTTCGGAGGTCTTCCACAGGGCCGCTCCCGCCCGCCGTCCACCTCTGTCGAGGTTTCGGTACGAACCGGGTCCCCGGCCTCCGACCGGGGGTGTCGCCCTCCATTGCTGAAGAGAGGCGGGTCCTGCGTATGTACGTATCGCTTGCGTCGCGCGAAGTTCTGCGGAATGCAGACCTGCGTCAGCCCTGGCGCTGCTTGTGGCGCGGGTTGTCGCAGATGATCATGACTCGGCCGTGACGGCGAATCACCCTGCACTTGTCGCAGATCTTCTTGACGCTCGGCTTGACCTTCATTGGGTGAGGTTCTCCGGGTCAGGTGCCACCATCCCGCGGGAATGCGGGATACGGGCAAGATCTACTTGTACCGGTAGACGATCCGGCCACGCGTCAGGTCGTACGGAGACAGCTCCACCACGACCCGGTCGTCAGGGAGGATGCGGATGTAGTGCATACGCATCTTGCCGCTGATGTGTGCCAGGACCTGGTGGCCGTTCTGGAGCTCCACCTTGAACATGGCGTTCGGAAGAGACTCGACGACAGTGCCTTCGATCTCGATGGCACCTTGCTTCTTGGCCACGCTTCGCCCTTCGAATCGACTACCTTGATCGACTCCCCCGCGGACCGCTTTCACCTGATGGGGTAAACACGCAGGCATGCGGATGCACGAGAGCCGACGAGTCAGTCTACGTCAGAGCACTCGGAAAGACGAATCCAGAAAGAATGCCCCGGACGGAAGATCTTTAAGCAACGACCGCCCCCGACGGCTCAGGCCAGCGGGTCCGGCGCTGCGGTGATCCCGTACTCCGCCAGCTTCGCCTTGCCCCCGTCGGGCGCCGTCAGGACCAGCGGGCCCTGCTCGGTCAGCGCCACGGAGTGCTCCCAGTGCGAGGACCAGGTGCCGTCGGTGGTCTCCACCGTCCAGTCGTCCTCGAGGACGTGGGTACGGGCTGTGCCGAGACTCACCATCGGCTCGATGGCCAGACAGAAACCGGGGACCAGCTTGGGGCCGCGGCCGCGTCGGCGCTCCACGTAGTTCAGCAGGTGCGGGTCCATGTGCATCTGCGTGCCGATGCCGTGGCCGCCGTAGTCCTCGATGATCCCGTACTTGCCGGTGGCCGGGCGGGGCTGGCGGCGGATGTAGGTCTCGATGGCCTTGGAGATGTCGACGAGCCGGTTGCCCAGCTTCATGGCCGCGAGCCCGGCCCACATCGACTCCTCGGTCACCCGCGACAGCTCGATCAGCTCGGGCGCGTGGCCCGTGCCGACGAAGGCGGTGTACGCCGCGTCTCCGTGCCAGCCGTCCACGATCGCGCCCGCGTCGATGGAGATGATGTCGCCGCTCTCCAGGACGACGTCGTCGGACGGGATGCCGTGGACGACGACCTCGTTCTTGGACGTGCAGATGGTCGCGGGGAAGCCGCCGTAACCGAGGAAGTTGGACTTCGCGCCGTGCTCGTCGAGCACCTTGCGCGCCACATCGTCCAGGTCCTTGGTGGTCGCGCCGGGCACGGCCGCCTCACGGGTGGCCTTGTGGATGGCGGCGACGACCAGGCCCGCCTCGCGCATTTTCGCGATCTGCTCGGGAGTCTTGATCTCCACCATGACCTGCTCGTGCCTTCCGCCGCTGCTGTGGGTAGTGCGTACTGCTCAATCTCAACAGTACGGCCGCGGGACCCTTCGGTCACCGCGGCCGTACCTCACGTACTGCTGTACTGCTGTGCCGCTCAGCCCTCGTCGGACTGCTTCAGCGCGCTCATCGCCCGCTCCGTCACCTCGGCGACCTCGCCGAGCGCGGAGATCGTCACGACCAGGCCCTGGGCCCGGTAGTGATCGATGATCGGCTCGGTCTGCGAGTGATAGACCTCGAGCCGCTTGCGCACGGTCTCTTCCTTGTCGTCGTCGCGCTGGTACAGCTCGCCGCCGCAGACGTCACAGACGCCCTCGGTCTTGGGCTGCTTGTAGGCGACATGGAAGACATGCGCAGAGTCGTTCCGGCAGATACGGCGGCCGGCGATGCGCTTGACCACCTCGTCCTCGGGGACCTCCAGGTCGAGGACCGCGTCCAGCTTCACGTCGTCGGCCTTGAGGGCGACGTCGAGAGCCTCGGCCTGCGAGACGTTGCGCGGGAAGCCGTCGAGCAGGAAGCCGTTGACGGCGTCCGGCTGCTCCATGCGGTCCTTGGCCATCCCGATGGTGACCTCGTCCGGCACCAGATTGCCCGCGTCCATATAGGACTTGGCCAGCTTGCCAAGCTCCGTCTGCTGGCTGATGTTGGCGCGGAAAAGGTCGCCCGTGGAGATGTGCGGGATCGACAGGTTCTCGGCGAGGAACGCGGCTTGCGTTCCCTTGCCTGCACCGGGCGGTCCGACGAGGACGATTCGCATCAGCGGAGGAACCCTTCGTAATTACGCTGCTGGAGCTGGCTCTCGATCTGCTTCACGGTCTCCAGACCCACACCCACGATGATCAGGATGCTTGTCCCGCCGAACGGGAAGTTCTGGTTCGCGCCGAAGCCCGCCAACGCCATCGTCGGCACAAGAGCGATCAGGCCCAGATACAGCGACCCCGGCCAGGTGATCCGGTTGAGCACGTAGCTCAGGTACTCAGCAGTGGGTCGGCCAGCCCGGATGCCCGGGATGAAGCCACCATACTTCTTCATGTTGTCCGCGACTTCCTCGGGGTTGAACGAGATCGCCACGTAGAAGAAGGCGAAGAACACGATCAACAGGAAGTACAGCGAGATGTGGACCGGAGCGTCCGTCGGCTCCAGGTTGTTCCGGATCCACTGGGCCCAGCCCGCCTGCGAGTTGCCGGAGAACTGGACGATCAGCGCCGGGATGTAGAGCAGCGACGAGGCGAAGATGACGGGGATGACGCCCGCCTGGTTCACCTTGAGCGGGATGTACGTCGATGTACCGCCGTAGGAACGGCGCCCGATCATGCGCTTCGCGTACTGCACCGGGATACGGCGCTGTGCCTGCTCGACGAAGACAACGAGGCCGACCATGAACAGGCCCACCAGGATGACGGTGCCGAACTCGATCCAGCCGCCCGCCAGGTTGCCCTGCTCCTTGATCGCCCACAGGGCGCCCGGGAAGCCGGCGGCGATGGAGATGAACATGAGGATCGACATGCCGTTGCCGATACCCCGGTCGGTGACGAGCTCGCCGAGCCACATCACAACGGCGGTGCCGGCGGTCATCGTCAGGACCATGGTGATGGTCACGAAGATCGACTGGTCAGGAACGATCTCGCTGGCCACCGGGCAACCTTGGAAGAGCGCGCCGCTACGGGCAGTGGCCACCAGGCCGGTGCCCTGCAGGACGGCCAGGGCGACGGTCAGATAACGCGTGTACTGCGTGATCTTGGCCTGGCCCGACTGGCCTTCCTTCTTCAGCGCCTCGAGACGCGGAATCACCACAGTGAGCAACTGCAGAATGATGCTTGCCGTGATGTACGGCATGATGCCCAGCGCAAAAATGGTGATCTGGAGCAGTGCGCCACCACTGAACATATTCACCAGGCTCAGCAGTCCCTGGTTGGCATTGGCCTGGTCCATACAGACCTGAACGTTCGTGTAGCTGACGCCCGGAATCGGGATGTGCGCACCGATCCGGTAGATCACGATCATGCCGAGTGTGAAGAGCAGCTTCTTGCGCAGGTCGGGCGTTTTGAACGCCCGGGCGAACGCGGTGAGCACGGTGCCTCCTGCGACCCCCGCGCTACTGCGTCAGAGGTGACGGTCTTGAGGATCGACAAATACGTATCAGGGCAAGAACCGCGCGGTACGCCTGCGGGCAGACCACGCGGAAAGTAGCAAGTGCACGCCACCTTACCGGCGACCATGCCCCCCTTGGAACGACCAACCGGGGATGCCCCTTATGTGAGGCATCCCCGGTGGGATCGTTCAAGTCATCGGGCTCAGACGAGCTCGGTGACGGTACCGCCGGCGGCGGTGATCTTCTCCTTGGCGGAGCCGGAGACGGCGTCGACCGTCACCTGCAGCGCCACGGAGATCTCGCCCTGGCCAAGGACCTTGACGAGGCTGTTCTTGCGAACCGCGCCCTTCTCGACCAGGCCCTCGACCGTGACCTCTCCACCCTCGGGGTAGAGCGCGGCCAGCTTGTCGAGGTTCACGACCTGGAACTCGGTCTTGAACGGGTTCTTGAAGCCCTTCAGCTTCGGAAGACGCATGTGGAGGGGCATCTGCCCGCCCTCGAAGCGCTCCGGAACCTGGTAACGGGCCTTGGTGCCCTTGGTACCACGACCAGCGGTCTTACCCTTGGACGCCTCACCACGACCCACACGGGTCTTGGCGGTCTTGGCGCCCGGGGCAGGACGGAGGTTGTGGACCTTCAGCGGGTTGTTCTCCGCCATGTCAGTCGACCTCCTCGACCGTCACGAGGTGGCGGACGGTGTGCACCATTCCGCGGAACTCGGGGCGGTCCTCCTTGACAACCACGTCGTTGACCTTCTTCAGGCCGAGCGAACGCAGGGTGTCGCGGTGGTTCTGCTTGCTGCCGATGTACGACTTCGTCTGCGTGATCTTGAGCTGTGCCATTACGCACCTGCTCCCGCACGCGCACGAAGCAGCGCCGCCGGGGCGACGTCCTCGAGCGGCAGACCACGGCGGGCCGCGATCTCCTCGGGACGCTGCAGACCCTTGAGGGCCGCGACGGTCGCGTGCACGATGTTGATCGCGTTGTCGGAGCCCAGGGACTTCGACAGGATGTCGTGAACGCCGGCGCACTCGAGCACGGCACGCACCGGGCCACCGGCGATAACACCGGTACCGGGGGAAGCCGGCTTGAGCAGGACGACGCCCGCAGCCTTCTCGCCCTGGATCGGGTGCGGGATGGTGCCCTGGATACGGGGGACCTTGAAGAAGTGCTTCTTGGCCTCCTCAACACCCTTGGCGATGGCGGCCGGCACCTCCTTGGCCTTGCCGTAACCGACACCCACGGTGCCGTCACCGTCGCCCACCACGACCAGCGCGGTGAAGCTGAAGCGACGACCACCCTTCACAACCTTGGCGACGCGGTTGATCGCGACAACGCGCTCAACGTACGCGGTCTTCTCGGCGGCAGCTGCGCCGCCGTCACGGCCCTTCCGGTCCCGCCGCTCGCCGCCACCGGCACCGCTTCCGCGGCGCTGGGGTCCAGCCATTGGATTTACCTCTCTCTTTTCCGCTAGCTACGAACGGCTCAGAACTTCAAGCCGGCTTCGCGGGCGGCGTCCGCCAGGGCAGCAATGCGCCCGGCGTACTGGTTGCCACCACGGTCGAATACGACAGCCTCGACACCGGCGGCCTTGGCGCGCTCGGCAACCAGGGCGCCGACCTGCTTGGCCTGCGCGGACTTGTCGCCCTCGCCACCGCGGATCGAGGTGTCCAGGGTGGACGCCGACGCGAGGGTGTGACCCTTCACGTCGTCGATGACCTGGGCCACGATGTTGCGGTTGGAGCGCGTCACGACCAGGCGCGGACGCTCAGCCGTACCCGAGATGTGCTTACGGATCCGGATGTGACGACGCTTGATGGCAGCACGCTTGTAAGCGTCGCCCTTAGCAATCTTCGTACCGTATGCCATGGCTTACTTACCCGCCTTTCCGACCTTGCGGCGGATGACTTCGCCCTCGTACTTGACGCCCTTGGCCTTGTACGGGTCGGGCTTGCGCAGCTTGCGGATGTTGGCCGCAACCTCGCCGACCTTCTGCTTGTCGATGCCCTCGACCGAGAACTTGGTCGGCGACTCGACCTTGAACGAGATGCCCTCGGGCGCCTCGACCAGGATCGGGTGGCTGTAGCCGAGCGAGAACTCCAGGTTGGAGCCCTTCGCCAGGACGCGGTAACCGACACCGCTGATCTCGAGCTTCTTCACGTAACCCTCGGTCACGCCGGTGATCATGTTCGCCACCAGCGTGCGGGACAGGCCGTGCAGGGCCTTGTTCTGACGCTCGTCGTTGGGGCGCGTGACGGCCAGAACGCCGTCCTCGCCCTTAGCGATCTCGATCGGTGCGACAACGGTGTGAGTGAGGCTGCCCTTGGGGCCCTTCACCGAGACCGTACGTCCGTCGATGGTGACGTCCACGCCGGCGGGAACCGTGATGGGGAGCTTGCCAATACGCGACATAGCTGTTTCCTCCGTTCCCTTCCGTTACCAGACGTAGGCGAGAACTTCTCCGCCTACGCCCTTCTTGCCGGCCTGCTTGTCGGTGAGGAGCCCGTGGGAGGTGGAGATGATCGCCACGCCCAGGCCGCCCAGAACCTTCGGCAGGTTGGTGGACTTCGCGTAAACCCGGAGACCGGGCTTGGAGATCCGCTTGATGCCCGCGATGGAGCGCTCACGGTTCGGGCCGAACTTCAGCTCGAGAACGAGGTTCTTGCCGACCTCGGCGTCCTCGGTCTTCCAGCCCGTGATGAAGCCCTCCTGCTGGAGGATCTCCGCGATGTGCGACTTGATCTTGGAGTGCGGCATCGACACCGAGTCGTGGTATGCCGAGTTCGCGTTCCGCAGACGCGTAAGCATGTCTGCGATCGGATCAGTCATGGTCATGAATTGGCCTTCGGCCTCTCTCGCCGGGGTTTCCTGTATGCGCCATCCCTCTCCCCACTCAGTGGCGGGACGGGTGCGGTGCGGGGACCTACGGCGTAGTAAGTCGGTCAGGGCGGCAGAGCGCCCAACCCTCCTAGCCTAAGCCATGAGGGACTGGGCCTCTGCCGACCCTTTGCTTACCGAGAGATCCGGGTAGCCCCTACGCCCAAAGGGCAGTAGGTGCTTACCAGGAGCTCTTGGTCACGCCCGGCAGCTCGCCGCGGTGAGCCATCTCACGAAGGCACACACGGCACAGGCCGAACTTGCGGTACACGGAGTGCGGGCGGCCACAGCGCTGGCAGCGGGTGTAGCCACGCACACCGAACTTGGGCTTACGAGCAGCCTTGGCAATCAGAGCCTTCTTCGCCATCTCGCTTACGCCTCCTTGAACGGGAAGCCGAGGTGACGGAGAAGGGCACGGCCCTCAGCGTCGTTGGTCGCCGTGGTGACCACGGTGATGTCCATACCCCGGACGCGGTCGATCTTGTCCTGGTCGATCTCGTGGAACATGACCTGCTCGGTGAGACCGAAGGTGTAGTTGCCACGGCCGTCGAACTGCTTCGGGGACAGACCACGGAAGTCGCGGATGCGCGGCAGCGCGAGCGACAGGGTGCGGTCCAGGAACTCCCACATGCGGTCGCCACGGAGCGTGACGTGGGCACCGATCGGCTGACCCTCGCGCAGCTTGAACTGCGCGATGGACTTGCGGGCCTTGGTGACGGCCGGCTTCTGGCCGGTGATCGTGGTGAGGTCCTTGATGGCACCCTCGATCAGCTTGGAGTCGCGGGCGGCGTCGCCCACACCCATGTTGACCACGATCTTCACGAGGCCGGGAACCTGCATGACGTTCTCGTAGGAGAACTCCTCACGCAGCTTGCCCGCGATCTCCTCGCGGTACTTCGTCTTGAGACGCGGAGTGGTGGTGGTAGCCATCAGATGTCCTCACCCGTCCGCTTGGCAACGCGAACCTTGTTGCCCTCGTCGTCGAAGCGGTAACCGACGCGCGTGACGACCTTGTTGCCGTCCTTCTCAACGACCAGCTGGACGTTGGAGACGTGGATCGGCGCCTCGGTCGTGACGATGCCACCGGCCTGCGAACCGCGAGCGGTCGGACCGGCCTTCGTGTGCTTCTTGACCCGGTTGACACCCTCGACCAGGACGCGGTCCTCGCGAGGGAAGGCCGCGATGACCTTGCCCTGCTTGCCCTTGTCCTTACCGGTGATGACCTGGACCAGGTCGCCCTTCTTGATCTTCATGCTTACAGCACCTCCGGCGCGAGCGAGATGATCTTCATGAACTTCTTCTCGCGCAGCTCACGGCCCACGGGGCCGAAGATACGGGTGCCACGAGGGTCGCCGTCGTTCTTCAGAATGACGGCGGCGTTCTCGTCAAAGCGGATGTACGAGCCGTCCGGACGGCGGCGCTCCTTGACGGTGCGAACGATGACCGCCTTGATGACGTCACCCTTCTTCACGTTGCCGCCGGGGATCGCGTCCTTGACGGTGGCGACGATGACGTCACCGATGCCCGCGTAGCGGCGACCCGAGCCACCGAGAACACGGATGCAAAGGATTTCCTTAGCACCAGTGTTGTCGGCGACCTTGAGCCGCGACTCCTGCTGGATCACGTCTATCTCCTGATCGTCTGCCGGTTCCCCAACAGGGCTGGCCTCCCAGCCCTGTTGGAGCCTGGCGGAACTGTCCTGCGGATTTTCCCCGCAGGAATTACTTGGCCTCTCGGAAGCGAGGTAGAGCGGGGGCGCACGGCCCCCGCCGTACTACTTCGCCTTCTCGAGGATCTCGACGACGCGCCAGCGCTTCGTCGCGGACAGCGGCCGGGTCTCCATCAGGAGGACACGGTCGCCGACACCCGCGGCGTTCTGCTCGTCGTGCGCCTTGAGCTTGTTGGTACGGCGGATGACCTTGCCGTACAGCGCGTGCGTCACGCGGTCCTCGACAGCGACGACGACGGTCTTGTCCATCTTGTCGCTGACGACCAGACCCTGACGGGTCTTGCGGAAGCCGCGGGCAGCAGTCTCTTCAGTCACAGTCTTCTCGCTCATCAGGCGCTCTCCACCGTCTCGATGCCCAGCTCGCGCTCACGCATGAGGGTGTAGATCCGCGCGATGTCCTTGCGGACGGCCTTGAGCCGGCCGTGGTTCTCGAGCTGTCCGGTCGCCGCCTGGAAGCGGAGATTGAACAGCTCTTCCTTGGCCTCGCGAAGCTTGGCGACAAGCTCCTCGTTGCCCAGCTCGCGCAGCTCGGACGCCTTGGTTCCGGCCGACATCACAGTTCACCTGCCTCGCGCTTAACGATCTTGCACTTCATCGGCAGCTTGTGAGCCGCACGGGTGAGCGCCTCACGCGCGATCTTCTCGTTCGGGTAGGACAGCTCGAACATCACGCGTCCGGGCTTCACGTTCGCGACCCACCACTCCGGCGAACCCTTACCGGAACCCATGCGGGTCTCAGCAGGCTTCTTGGTCAGCGGGCGGTCCGGGTAGATGTTGATCCAGACCTTGCCGCCACGCTTGATGTGGCGGGTCATGGCGATACGAGCAGCCTCGATCTGACGGTTCGTCACGTAGGCCGGAGTCAGGGCCTGAATGCCGTACTCGCCGAACGCAACCTGCGTACCACCCTTGGACATACCGCTGCGCTTCGGGTGGTGCTGCTTGCGGTGCTTGACCCTACGGGGGATCAGCATTTCGGTCAGGCCTCCGTTCCGGTGCTCTCAGCCGGAGCAGCGGCGGCGGGAGCCTCGGCCTTGGGGGCCTCGGCAGCCGGCGCGTTCTGCTGCTGCGGCTTGCGGCCGCGGCCGCCACGCTCGCCACCGCGACCACCACGGGCCGGGCGGTCGTTACCGCCACGGGCCGGGCGGTTACCGGCGCGGGCAGCGGCGTTCTCGGCGCGAACCTCGGCGATGTTCTTGACGTCGCCCTTGTAGATCCAGACCTTCACACCGATACGGCCGAAGGTGGTCTTGGCCTCGAAGAAGCCGTAGTCCACGTTCGCGCGGAGCGTGTGCAGGGGCACGCGGCCCTCGCGGTAGAACTCCGAGCGGGACATCTCGGCGCCGCCGAGACGGCCGCCGCACTGGATCTTGATGCCCTTGGCGCCCGCCTTCATCGCCGACTGCATGCTCTTACGCATGGCACGACGGAAGGAGACGCGGGAGGACAGCTGCTCGGCAACGGCCTGGGCCACGAGCTGAGCATCGGTCTCGGGGTTCTTGACCTCGAGGATGTTCAGCTGGACCTGCTTGCCGGTGAGCTTCTCGAGGTCACCGCGGATGCGGTCGGCCTCGGCGCCACGGCGGCCGATGACGATGCCCGGGCGGGCGGTGTGGATGTCCACGCGGACACGGTCACGGGTGCGCTCGATCTCAACCTTCGAGATGCCGGCGCGCTCCATGCCGGACGTCATCATCCGACGGATGGCGACGTCTTCCTTGACGTAGTCCTTGTACAGCTTGTCGGCGTACCAGCGGGACTTGAAGTCCGTGGTCACACCGAGCCGGAACCCGTGCGGGTTTACCTTCTGGCCCATTACCGGGTTCCTTCCTTGCTGCTGACGACCACGGTGATGTGGCTGGTCCGCTTGCGGATCCGGTAGGCACGGCCCTGAGCACGCGGACGGAACCGCTTCAGGGTCGGGCCCTCGTCCACGTACGCCTCGCTGATGACCAGCGAAGAGGCGTCCGTGTGGTCGTAGTTGTGCGCGGCGTTGGCAATGGCGCTGTCCAGCACCTTGCCGACCGGCACGCTCGCGGCCTGCGGGGCGAAACGCAGGACCGCCTGAGCCTCCGTGGCATCCATGCCACGGATGAGGTCCACCACGCGGCGGGCCTTCATGGGCGTGACGCGGATGTACCGCGCCTGGGCCCTGGCTTCCATGGTTGTCCCTTCGGTGTCGTTCATAGTCTTTGCACCCGCCTCGTCAGCGACGCTTCGACTTGCGGTCGTCCTTGACGTGGCCGCGGAAGGTGCGGGTCGGCGCAAACTCGCCGAGCTTGTGGCCGACCATCGACTCGGTGACGAACACCGGGATGTGGGTCTTGCCGTTGTGCACCGCGATGGTGTGACCCAGCATGGCCGGGACGATCATCGAGCGACGGGACCAGGTCTTGATGACGTTCTTGGAACCTGCCTCGTTCTGCACGTCCACCTTCTTGATGAGGTGGTCGTCGACGAAGGGCCCCTTCTTGAGACTGCGCGGCATCTAAACCCGCTCCTAGCGCTTCTTGTTCGTCTTGCGGCGGCGGACGATGTACTTGTTCGACGCCTTCTTGGGCGAACGAGTACGGCCTTCCTTCTTGCCCCAGGGCGAGACCGGGTGGCGACCACCGGAGGTCTTGCCTTCACCACCACCGTGGGGGTGGTCAACCGGGTTCATCACGACACCGCGAACGGTGGGACGAACGCCAAGCCAGCGCTTACGGCCGGCCTTGCCCCAGTTGATGTTCGACTGCTCGGCGTTGCCGACCTCGCCGATCGTGGCGCGGCAGCGGACGTCGACCAGGCGGATCTCACCGGACGGCATGCGGAGGTGGGCCATCGAGCCCTCCTTCGCGAGCAGCTGCACGGAGGCACCCGCGGAGCGGGCGAACTTCGCACCACCACCGGGACGGAGCTCGATCGCGTGGATCGTGGTACCGACCGGGATGTTGCGCAGCGCCAGGTTGTTGCCGGGCTTGATGTCGGCGCCGGGGCCGTTCTCAATCCGGTCGCCCTGCGAGAGGCCACGCGGGGCGATGATGTAGCGCTTCTCGCCGTCTGCGTAGTGCAGCAGCGCGATACGCGCGGTGCGGTTGGGGTCGTACTCGATGTGCGCGACCTTCGCCGGCACGCCGTCCTTGTCGTGACGACGGAAGTCGATCACTCGGTAGGCGCGCTTGTGTCCGCCACCCTGGTGGCGAACGGTCACACGACCGGAATTGTTACGGCCGCCCTTGCTGTGCAGGGGGCGGACCAGCGACTTCTCCGGCGTGGACCGCGTGATCTCGACGAAGTCGGCGACGGAGGAGCCACGGCGGCCCGGCGTCGTCGGCTTGTACTTGCGGATTCCCATTTCTCAGTCCTCGTCCGATATCGGACCAAGGTCTCCGTTAGGAGGCCTGGCCGAAGATGTCGATACGGTCGCCCTCGGCGAGGGTCACGATGGCGCGCTTGGTGTTGGCGCGCTTGCCGAAACCGGTGCGGGTGCGCTTGCGCTTGCCCTGCCGGTTGATCGTGTTGACCCCGGTGACCTTGACCGAGAAGACCGCCTCGACGGCCTGCTTGATCTGGGTCTTGTTCGCACGCGGGTCGACGATGAACGTGTACTTGTTCTCGTCGAGGAGGGCGTAGCTCTTCTCCGAAACAACCGGCTTCACAAGAATGTCGCGCGGGTCGGTGAAGGTCTTGCTGGTGACGGTGGCCTCAGACATCAGGCCTCGCTCCCTTCGGTCTCAGCGGCCTTGGGGCCAGCGACGAAGGAGTCGAAGGCGGCCTTGGTGAAGACCACGTCGTCCGAGACGAGCACGTCGTACGTGTTCAGCTGGCCCGGCTCCAGGATGTGCACCTGGGGCAGGTTGCGGGCGGACAGCAGAGCCGACTCGTCCTCGCGGGAGATGACCAGGAGCACGTTCTTGCGCTCCGAGATCTTGCCCAGGAGGGTCTTGGCGGCCTTGGTGGAGACGTCGCCCTCGACCACGCCGGACACGACGTGGATACGGTCGTGGCGGGCCCGGTCCGAGAGGGCACCGCGCAGAGCGGCGGCCTTCATCTTCTTCGGGGTCCGCTGCGAGTAGTCACGCGGCACGGGGCCGTGGACCACGCCACCGCCGGCGAACTGCGGCGCACGGGTCGAACCCTGGCGCGCGCGGCCGGTGCCCTTCTGGCGGTAAGGCTTCTTGCCACCACCACGGACTTCGCCGCGGGTCTTGGTCTTGTGCGTGCCCTGACGGGCAGCGGCCAGCTGTGCGACAACGACCTGGTGGATCAGCGGAACGCTGACCTTGGCGTCGAAGATCTCCGCGGGGAGCTCGACGGTCCCGGCCTTGTCGCCTGCCGGCGAAAGGATGTCAATGGTGCTCATCGGTTACCTCAGGCCCCCTTGGCCGCGGTACGGACCAGGACGAGGCCGCCGTTCGGACCAGGAACCGCGCCCTTGATGAGCAGCAGACCCTTCTCCGCGTCAACGGCGTGGACGGTCAGGTTCTGGGTGGTGACCCGCTCGTTGCCCATACGGCCCGCCATGCGGAGGCCCTTGAACACGCGGCCCGGGGTGGCACAGCCACCGATGGAGCCGGGCGAGCGGTGCTTGCGCTGGGTGCCGTGACCGGCGCCGAGGCCCTTGAAGTTGTGACGCTTCATGACACCGGCGAAGCCCTTGCCCTTGCTCTTGCCGGTCACGTCCACCTTGACGCCGGCCTCGAAGGCCTCGGCGGTGACTTCCTGGCCGAGGGTGTACTCGCTGGCGTCAGCGGTACGGATCTCGACGAGGTGGCGGCGGGGGGTGACGTCGGCCTTGGCGAAGTGACCCTTGAGGGGCTTGTTCACCTTGCGCGGGTCGATCTCGCCGAAGGCGATCTGGACCGACTCGTAGCCGTCGATGTCGTTCGTACGGACCTGGGTCACGACGTTCGGACCGGCCTTGACGACGGTGACCGGAACAACACGGTTGTTCTCGTCCCACACCTGCGTCATGCCGAGCTTCTCGCCGAGGATGCCCTTGATCTGCTTAGTCATTCTCAGATCACCGGCCCTCAGAGCTTGATCTCGATGTCGACACCGGCCGGGAGGTCGAGTCGCATCAGGGAGTCAACGGTCTTGGGCGTCGGGTCGAGAATGTCGATCAGGCGCTTGTGCGTGCGCATCTCGAAGTGCTCGCGCGAGTCCTTGTACTTGTGCGGCGACTTGATGACGCAGTACACGTTCTTCTCAGTGGGCAGCGGCACCGGGCCCGCGACCGACGCACCAGTACGCGTCACCGTCTCGACGATCTTCTTCGCCGAGGAGTCGATGACTTCGTGGTCGTAGGCCTTGAGCCGGATGCGGATCTTCTGTCCCGCCATGGCTACTTCGTAGTCCTGTCTCTCGTAACGCTCTGGAACCCGGTGTCCTGTGGTGTTCTCCGACCCACGCGGTCGGGCGTGTCGCAGTCCCGCTGACACAGATCTCCCGAAGGATTTCCCTGCTAGGGGGTGCGGACCCGAAGGCCGCGGCCGGGGAAACTGCATCGAGTGCAGTGGGGCCACCGGATGCCTGGCCGAGGCACCCCGCTGACGCTTCCCGGAAGATTCCCGTACGTCCGCCTCAGCGCTGCCTTCGGATTTCAGGAACCCTTGGGGCAGTTGGGGCGACGAGTACTGTGGGACTCGCTTCCGGTCCTCCCGGCGGGAGGCGCGCAGCATCGGCACTCAACCGAGCAACCTGGACAGTGTGCCATATGGGCCCTGTTGGGCGCCAATCGGGGCCCGGAAGCGTACCCCTCGCGGGGCCCTTGTCAAACCCGGCACTCCGTTCGCGCACCCCCGTGGGCGACGAGAACGCGACCGGCAAGACCGAAGCCCCCGTACACACAGGGTGTACGGGGGCTTCGGCATGAGCTGGAGCTCAGCGGAGCTACCAGGTCAGAGCATCAATTACTTGATGATCTTGGTGACCTGGCCGGCGCCCACGGTCCGGCCACCCTCACGGATGGCGAACTTCAGGCCCTCCTCCATGGCGACGGGCTGGATGAGGTTGACCTTCATCTCAGTGTTGTCGCCGGGCATGACCATCTCGGTGCCCTCGGGGAGCTCCACAACACCGGTCACGTCAGTCGTACGGAAGTAGAACTGCGGACGGTAGTTGTTGAAGAACGGCGTGTGACGGCCACCCTCGTCCTTGGACAGGATGTACGCCTGGGCCTCGAACTCGGTGTGCGGGGTGACCGAGCCCGGCTTGATGATGACCTGGCCGCGCTCGACGTCCTCGCGCTTGATGCCACGGAGGAGCAGACCGACGTTCTCACCGGCCTGGCCCTCGTCGAGCAGCTTGCGGAACATCTCGATGCCGGTGACCGTGGTGGTGGTCTTCTCGGTCTTGATGCCGATGATGTCGACGGTCTCGTTGACCTTGAGGACACCACGCTCGATACGACCGGTGACGACGGTGCCACGACCGGTGATCGTGAAGACGTCCTCGATCGGCATGAGGAACGGCTTGTCGACGTCGCGCTCCGGCTCCGGAATCGCGGTGTCGACGGCGTTCATGAGCTCGAGGACCGAGTTGCCCCACTCCTTGTCGCCCTCGAGGGCCTTCAGAGCGGAGACCTTGACGACGGGAACGTCGTCGCCCGGGAACTCGTACTCGGAGAGGAGCTCACGGACCTCGAGCTCGACGAGCTCCAGGATCTCCTCGTCGTCCACCATGTCGGCCTTGTTCAGGGCGACAACGATGTACGGAACGCCGACCTGGCGGGCCAGGAGCACGTGCTCCTTGGTCTGCGGCATCGGGCCGTCGGTGGCGGCGACCACGAGGATGGCGCCGTCCATCTGCGCCGCACCCGTGATCATGTTCTTGATGTAGTCCGCGTGACCCGGGCAGTCGACGTGGGCGTAGTGACGCGCCTCGGTCTGGTACTCGACGTGCGCGATCGAGATCGTGATACCGCGCTGGCGCTCCTCAGGAGCCTTGTCGATCTGGTCGAAGGCCGAGGCCTCGTTCAGGTCCGGGTACGCGTCGTGCAGCACCTTGGTAATGGCGGCCGTGAGGGTCGTCTTACCGTGGTCGATGTGACCGATGGTGCCGATGTTGACGTGCGGCTTAGTCCGCTCGAACTTCGCCTTCGCCACTGGGTCCTCCTGTGGAGTGGTTCTGGTACGCCTTACTCATCGGCGCCAGGTGATCTTTGCTGGGATGCCGGGGCCCGGGGCACCCGTCACGGAATCGGACGGAATGCCCCAGCAGCTCCGGTGACAAGCCTAAAGCGTGTACTCGGTTGAGTTACTCGCCCTTGGCCTTCGCGATGATCTCCTCGGCGACGTTCCGGGGAACCTCGGCGTAGGAGTCGAACTGCATCGAGTAGCTTGCGCGACCCGAGGTCTTGCTGCGGAGGTCTCCGACGTAGCCGAACATCTCCGACAGCGGCACCAGGCCCTTGACGACACGGGCGCCGGCACGCTCCTCCATGGCCTGAATCTGGCCACGGCGGGAGTTGATGTCACCGATGACCTCGCCCATGTAGTCCTCGGGCGTGGTGACCTCAACGGCCATCATCGGCTCGAGCAGCACGGGGCTGGCCTTGCGCGCGGCCTCCTTGAAGGCCTGCGAACCGGCGATCTTGAAGGCGAGCTCGGAGGAGTCGACCTCGTGGTAGGCACCGTCGATGAGCGTGACGCGAACGCCCGTCATCTCGTAGCCGGCCAGGATGCCGAACTGCATGGCCTCCTGCGCACCCGCGTCCACCGAGGGGATGTACTCCTTGGGGATGCGGCCACCGGTGACCTTGTTCACGAACTCGTAGGACGAGTCGCCACCCTCAATGGGCTCGATGGCGATCTGGACCTTCGCGAACTGACCGGTACCACCGGTCTGCTTCTTGTGCGTGAAGTCAACGCGCTCGACGGCCTTGCGGATCGTCTCGCGGTACGCGACCTGCGGCTTGCCGACGTTGGCCTCGACCTTGAACTCCCGCTTCATGCGGTCGACAAGGACGTCGAGGTGGAGCTCGCCCATACCACCGATGATGGTCTGGCCTGTCTCCTCGTCCGAGTGCACCTGGAAGGAGGGGTCCTCCTCCGCGAGACGCTGGATGGCGACACCCAGCTTCTCCTGGTCACCCTTGGACTTGGGCTCGATGGCGACCTGAATGACCGGCGCCGGGAAGTCCATGGACTCCAGGATCACCGGGTTCTTGTCGTCGGACAGCGTCTCACCGGTGGTGGTCTGCTTCAGGCCCATGACGGCGACGATGTCACCGGCGCCCACCGACGCGATCTCCTCACGCTTGTTCGCGTGCATGCGGTAGATCTTGCCGATGCGCTCCTTCTTGCCCTTGACGGAGTTCAGCACCGCGGTGCCGGCCTCCAGGCGACCCGAGTAAACCCGGATGAAGGTGAGCTTGCCGAGGTGCGGGTCGCTCGCGATCTTGAACGCAAGAGCGGCCAGCGGCTCGTCCTCGTTCGGCTTGCGCTCGATGACCTTCTCCGGGTCCTTCACGTCGTGGCCCTCGATGGCCTCGACGTCCAGGGGGGAAGGCAGGTAGCGCACAACCGCGTCGAGCAGGGGCTGAACGCCCTTGTTCTTGAAGGCGGTACCGCAGAACACCGGGGTGACGGTGGTGCCGTCGCCCTTGCCGGACGCGATGGTGATACGACGGATCGCGGCGTACAGCTGCTCCACCGAAGGCTCCTGGCCCTCGAGGTACAGCTCCATGATCTCTTCGTCGTTCTCCGCGACCGTCTCGAGCAGCTTGCCGCGCCACTCGTCGGCGGCCTCGGTGTGCGTGGCCGGGATGTCGACGGTGTCGTAGGCCTCGCCCTTGGCGGCCTCGGCCGACCAGACGTACGCCTTCATCGTCACCAGGTCGACGACACCCTTGAAGTCAGCCTCCGCACCGATGGGCAGCTGCATGACGATCGGGGTCGCGCCCAGGCGGTCGACGATCATGTCGACACAGCGGTGGAACTCGGCGCCCGTGCGGTCGAGCTTGTTGACGAAGCAGATACGCGGAACGCCGTAGCGGTCCGCCTGACGCCAAACGGTCTCGGACTGGGGCTCTACGCCGGCCACGCCGTCGAACACCGTCACGGCACCATCCAGCACACGCAGGGAGCGCTCCACCTCAACGGTGAAGTCGACGTGCCCAGGGGTGTCGATGATGTTGATGGTGTGGTCGACGTTCTCGAGCGGCCAGTGACAAGTGGTGGCAGCGGAGGTGATGGTGATACCACGCTCCTGCTCCTGCTCCATCCAGTCCATCGTGGCAGCGCCGTCGTGGACCTCACCGATCTTGTACGAAACACCGGTGTAGAACAGGATCCGCTCGGTGGTCGTCGTCTTGCCCGCGTCGATGTGGGCCATGATCCCAATGTTGCGGACCTTGGCCAGGTCAAGTGAAGTGGTAGCCATAAGGCTTCAGTCTTCTCTCGGTCTCGATGTGGGTAGCGACTACCAGCGGTAGTGCGCGAAGGCCTTGTTGGACTCGGCCATCTTGTGCGTGTCCTCGCGCTTCTTCACGGCAGCACCGAGGCCGTTGGAGGCGTCGAGCAGCTCGTTCATCAGACGCTCGGTCATCGTCTTCTCGCGACGGGCGCGGGAGTAGCCGACGAGCCAGCGGAGCGCGAGGGTGTTGGCGCGGCCGGGCTTGACCTCAACCGGAACCTGGTAGGTCGCGCCACCGACACGGCGGGACTTGACCTCGAGGGTCGGCTTGATGTTCTCGAGCGCGCGCTTGAGCGTGATCACCGGGTCGTTGCCCGACTTGTCACGCAGACCCTCCATGGCGCCGTACACGATGCGCTCGGCGGTGGAGCGCTTGCCGTTCAGCAGCACCTTGTTGATGAGGGAGGTCACCAGAGGAGAACCGTAGACCGGGTCGATGATGACCGGGCGCTTCGGGGCGGGGCCCTTACGAGGCATTCTTACTTCTCCTTCTTGGCGCCGTAGCGGCTGCGGGCCTGCTTGCGGTTCTTGACCGCCTGGGTGTCGAGCGCACCACGGATGATCTTGTAGCGAACACCCGGCAGGTCCTTCACACGACCGCCACGCACGAGCACGATGGAGTGCTCCTGCAGGTTGTGCCCCTCACCCGGGATGTAGGCCGTGACCTCGATGCCCGAGGTCAGACGCACACGCGCGACCTTCCGCAGCGCCGAGTTCGGCTTCTTGGGGGTGGTGGTGAACACACGCGTGCAGACGCCGCGGCGCTGAGGCGAAGCCTCAAGGGCCGGGGTCTTGGTCTTCTCGACCTTGTCCTGCCGGCCCTTCCGGACCAGCTGCTGGATCGTAGGCACTACTTCTCCGGTTTCTGTGTGCCGTATGAGTAAAGCTAACCTGGAACTTCACCGACCCACGCGGTCGGGTGTGTCGAATGCTGCAGGCTCCCGCTCCAAGGGCGGAGAGAGCGCAGATTGCGGTGTGGCCTTCGATCGAGACTCGATCAGAACTCGCCGAGCGGACGATGGGCACGCACGGGAGCCCAGGCACACCCCAGGCACAAGGTCTGAGCGTACCTACCTCACGGAGCTGGGTCAAAACAAATGCGATGGCGCGCGACACGCCGGACTTGTCCCTTGCCATGGCTTACCTGAGCAGACCCCTGTATTCCCAAGGTCCGGCCTTCTGCCGAGCCTTCCGACAGGCCTTTATGAGCCATTCGTCATGACCGTTCACTGTGACCGAGGCGACGTGCCGGCACTCCCCCGCCAAAGTCGTGAAAGCCCTGAGATAAGCCTCTGAGCCCGGCCGAAAGCCCGAAAGGGCGGCCACCCCGAGAGGTGACCGCCCTTTCAGCAGACGTACGCCTTACTGGTTGTACGGACCGTAGTCGTAGTCCTCCAGCGGAACGGCCTGGCCGGAGCCCGTGCCGAACGGCGAGTAGTCGATGTCGTCGTAGCCGACGGCCGAGTACATCGCGGCCTTGGCCTCCTCGGTGGGCTCCACCCGGATGTTGCGGTAGCGGGACAGGCCCGTACCGGCCGGGATGAGCTTACCGATGATGACGTTCTCCTTGAGGCCGATGAGGCTGTCGGACTTGGCGTTGATCGCCGCATCCGTCAGGACTCGGGTCGTCTCCTGGAAGGAGGCGGCCGACAGCCAGGACTCCGTCGCCAGCGAGGCCTTGGTGATACCCATCAGCTGCGGACGGCCGGAGGCCGGGTGGCCGCCTTCCTGGACCACACGACGGTTCTCGGTCTCGAACTTCGAGCGCTCGACGAGCTCGCCCGGCAGCAGCTCCGCGTCGCCGGACTCGATGATCGTCACGCGGCGCAGCATCTGCCGGATGATGATCTCGATGTGCTTGTCGTGGATCGACACGCCCTGCGAGTTGTAGACCTTCTGGACCTCGCCGACCAGGTGGACCTGGACAGCGCGCTGACCGAGGATCCGCAGCACGTCGTGCGGGTTGGTGGCACCCACGGTGAGCTTCTGGCCCACCTCGACGTGGTCGCCCTCGGCCACCTGGAGACGGGCGCGCTTCGAGATCGGGAACGCCGTCTCGTCGCTGCCGTCGTCCGGGGTGACGACGATCTTCTTGGTCTTCTCGGTCTCCTCGATGCGGACACGGCCCGCGGCCTCGGAGATCGGGGCGACACCCTTCGGCGTACGAGCCTCGAAGAGCTCGACGACACGGGGCAGACCCTGGGTGATGTCGTCACCGGCCACACCACCGGTGTGGAAGGTACGCATCGTCAGCTGGGTACCGGGCTCACCGATGGACTGGGCGGCGATGATGCCGACCGCCTCACCGATGTCGACCAGCTTGCCGGTGGCGAGCGAACGGCCGTAGCAGTACGCACACGTGCCGACCGCGGACTCACAGGTCAGGACCGAGCGGGTCTTGACCTCCTCCACGCCATTGGCGACCAGGGCGTCGATGAGCACGTCACCGAGGTCGACGTTGGCCGGCGCGATGACCTTGCCGTCGACGACGACGTCCTCGGCGAGCATGCGGGCGTACACCGAGGTCTCTACGTCCTCGGCCTTCCGCAGCACACCGTCGGCGCCGCGCTCGGCGATCCGCAGCTTCAGACCGCGGTCGGTGCCACAGTCCTCCTCGCGGATGATGACGTCCTGGGAGACGTCCACCAGACGACGGGTCAGGTAACCGGAGTCGGCGGTACGCAGAGCGGTGTCCGCCAGACCCTTACGGGCACCGTGCGTGGAGATGAAGTACTCGAGCACGGAGAGACCCTCACGGAACGACGCCTTAATGGGCCGCGGGATGGTCTCGTTCTTGGCGTTGGACACCAGACCACGCATACCGGCGATCTGACGCATCTGCATCATGTTTCCGCGAGCACCCGAGTTCACCATCATGTAGATGGGGTTGGTCTTCGGGAAGTTCGCGTTCATCGCCTCGGCGACCTCGTTGGTCGCACGGGTCCAGATGGTGATGAGCTCGTTGGTGCGCTCGTCCTTGGTGATCAGACCGCGCTCGTACTGCTTCTGGACCTTCTCGTCCTGAGCCTCGTACGAAGCGACGATCTCCTTCTTCGCCTCGGGAACGACGACGTCGGAGATGGCCACGGTGACACCGGAACGGGTCGCCCAGAAGAAGCCGGCCGCCTTCAGGTTGTCGAGCGTCGCCGCCACGATGACCTTGGGGTAGCGCTCGGCCAGGTCGTTGACGATCTCGGAGAGCTGCTTCTTGCCCACCGAGTAGTCGACGAACGGGTAGTCCTCGGGCAGCAGCTCGTTGAAGAGCGCGCGGCCCAGGGTGGTGCGCAGACGGAACGAGTCCCCCTGCTGCCACTCCGGCTCGCCCTCCTCCTGCGCCGGCGGGGTCCAGCCGCGCGGCGGGATGGTGCCCACCGGGAAGCGGATGTCGACCTTCGCCTGCAGCGAGAGCTCACGGGCGTCGAACGCCATGATCGCCTCGGCCGTGGAGCCGAAGGACCGGCCCTCACCGATGACCTTGCGCTCTTCCTCGTCGGTGGTGAGGAAGAAGAGGCCGAGCACCATGTCCTGGGTGGGCATGGTGACCGGACGGCCGTCGGCCGGCTTCAGGATGTTGTTCGAGGACAGCATCAGGATGCGGGCCTCGGCCTGCGCCTCCGCGGAGAGCGGCAGGTGCACGGCCATCTGGTCACCGTCGAAGTCCGCGTTGAACGCGGTGCAGACGAGCGGGTGGATCTGGATGGCCTTGCCCTCGACCAGCTGCGGCTCGAAGGCCTGGATGCCGAGGCGGTGCAGGGTGGGAGCACGGTTCAGGAGAACCGGGTGCTCGGCGATGACCTCTTCGAGGACGTCGTACACGACCGTGCGGCCGCGCTCCACCATGCGCTTGGCGCTCTTGATGTTCTGCGCGTGGTTCAGGTCGACCAGGCGCTTCATCACGAACGGCTTGAAGAGCTCCAGCGCCATGGCCTTCGGCAGACCGCACTGGTGCAGCTTCAGCTGCGGACCGACGACGATCACGGAACGCGCGGAGTAGTCCACACGCTTACCGAGCAGGTTCTGACGGAAGCGGCCCTGCTTGCCCTTGAGCATGTCGGACAGCGACTTCAGCGGACGGTTGCCGGGGCCCGTGACCGGGCGACCACGACGGCCGTTGTCGAACAGCGCGTCGACGGCCTCCTGGAGCATGCGCTTCTCGTTGTTCACGATGATCTCGGGCGCACCGAGGTCGAGAAGGCGCTTCAGGCGGTTGTTGCGGTTGATCACGCGACGGTACAGGTCGTTCAGGTCGGAGGTCGCGAAGCGGCCACCGTCCAGCTGCACCATCGGACGCAGGTCCGGCGGGATGACCGGCACGCAGTCGAGCACCATGCCCTTGGGGCTGTTGCTGGTCTGCAGGAACGCGGAGACGACCTTGAGGCGCTTGAGCGCACGGGTCTTCTTCTGGCCCTTGCCGGTACGGATGATCTCGCGAAGCCGCTCGGCCTCTTCGTCGAGGTCGAAGGACTCCAGGCGCTTCTGCAGGGCAGCGGCACCCATGGAGCCGTCGAAGTACGTGCCGAAGCGGTCACGCAGCTCGCGGTAGAGCAGCTCGTCGCCCTCGAGGTCCTGGACCTTGAGGTTCTTGAAGCGGTTCCAGACCTCGTCGAGACGGTCGATCTCGCGCTGCGCACGGTCACGCAGCTGCTTCATCTCGCGCTCGGCACCTTCGCGCACCTTGCGGCGTACGTCGGCCTTGGCGCCCTCGGCCTCGAGCTCGGCCAGGTCGGTCTCGAGCTTCTTGGCGCGGGCCTCGAGGTCCGAGTCGCGACGGTTCTCGATCTGCTGACGCTCGACGGAGACGTGCGCCTCCAGGGACGGCAGGTCGCGGGTACGACGCTCCTCGTCCACGAACGTGATCATGTACGCCGCGAAGTAGATGACCTTCTCGAGGTCCTTCGGGGCGAGGTCGAGCAGGTAGCCAAGGCGCGACGGGACGCCCTTGAAGTACCAGATGTGGGTGACGGGAGCGGCCAGCTCAATGTGGCCCATCCGCTCACGACGCACCTTGGCGCGAGTGACCTCGACGCCGCAGCGCTCGCAGATGATGCCCTTGAAGCGGACACGCTTGTACTTGCCGCAGTAGCACTCCCAGTCCCGGGTCGGACCGAAGATCTTCTCGCAGAAGAGCCCGTCCTTTTCCGGCTTGAGCGTGCGGTAGTTGATGGTCTCCGGCTTCTTGACCTCGCCGTGCGACCACTGTCGGATGTCGTCCGCGGTGGCAAGGCCGATCCGCAGCTCGTCGAAGAAGTTGACGTCGAGCACTTTGTCGTCAATCCCTCTTTCGGGGTCGTGTCTCAATCATGGTCTGAACGGGTCCGGGGAGAGCGGGCCGCCGCGGTGAAGCGGCGGCCCACCAACCCGTCAGACCTCTTCGACGCTGCTCGGCTCGCGCCGGGACAGGTCGATACCGAGCTCCTCCGCCGCGCGGAAGACGTCCTCGTCGGTGTCACGCATCTCGATGGACATGCCGTCCGAGGACAGCACCTCCACGTTGAGGCAGAGCGACTGCATTTCCTTGATGAGCACCTTGAAGGACTCAGGGATGCCGGGCTCGGGGATGTTCTCGCCCTTGACGATGGCCTCGTAGACCTTCACGCGGCCGGTCACGTCGTCGGACTTGATCGTCAGCAGTTCCTGGAGGGCGTAAGCGGCGCCGTAAGCCTCGAGCGCCCACACCTCCATCTCACCGAAGCGCTGACCACCGAACTGCGCCTTACCACCCAGCGGCTGCTGGGTGATCATCGAGTACGGGCCGGTCGAGCGGGCGTGCAGCTTGTCGTCGACCAGGTGGTGCAGCTTCAGGATGTACATGTACCCGACGGAGATCGGGTCCGGGAAAGGCTCACCCGAGCGGCCGTCGAACAGGTTGGCCTTGCCGGACGGCTGCACCATCCGGTTGCCGTCGCGGTTCGGGATCGTCGACTCGAAGAGACCGGAGATCTCGTCCTCACGCGCACCGTCGAAGACCGGGGTCGCGACGTTGGAGCCCGAGGGCACCTCGTCGGCGCCGATGCGCTGCAGTCGCTGCATCCACTCCTCGGAGCCCTCGACCTTCCAGCCCTGGCTGGCGAGCCAGCCGAGGTGGATCTCGAGGACCTGTCCCGGGTTCATTCGGGACGGGACACCCAGCGGGTTCAGGATGATGTCGACCGGAGTTCCGTCCTCGAGGAACGGCATGTCCTCGACGGGCAGGATCTTGGAGATAACACCCTTGTTGCCGTGGCGGCCGGCGAGCTTGTCACCGTCGGTGATCTTGCGCTTCTGCGCCACGTAGACACGAACCAGCTGGTTCACGCCCGGCGGCAGTTCGTCGCCCTCTTCACGGTCGAAGACGCGGACGCCGATGACCTTGCCGGTCTCGCCGTGCGGCACCTTCAGGGAGGTGTCACGGACCTCGCGGGCCTTCTCACCGAAGATCGCGCGAAGCAGACGCTCTTCCGGCGTCAGCTCGGTCTCACCCTTGGGCGTGACCTTGCCGACGAGGATGTCGCCGGCGACGACCTCGGCACCGATACGGATGATGCCGCGCTCGTCGAGGTCGGCGAGGACCTCCTCGGAGACGTTCGGGATGTCCCGGGTGATCTCCTCCGGGCCGAGCTTGGTGTCACGGGCGTCGACCTCGTGCTCCTCGATGTGGATCGAGGAGAGGACGTCGTCCTGCACGAGGCGCTGCGACAGGATGATCGCGTCCTCGTAGTTGTGGCCCTCCCACGGCATGAACGCCACGAGCAGGTTCTTGCCGAGCGCCATCTCGCCCTCGTCGGTCGAGGGACCGTCGGCGAGGACCTGGCCCTCGATGACGCGCGCACCCTCGTCGACGACGACCTTCTGGTTGAAGGACGTGCCCTGGTTGGAGCGGGAGAACTTGGCGATGCGGTACGTGGTGTAGGTGCCGTCGTCGTTGGCCACCGTCACGTAGTCGGCGGAGACCTCCTGGACGACACCGTCCTTCTCGGCCTTGATGACGTCACCGGCGTCGACCGCACAGCGGTACTCCATGCCGGTGCCGACCAGCGGGGCCTCCGCCTTAATCAGCGGCACGGCCTGGCGCATCATGTTCGAGCCCATGAGCGCGCGGTTGGCGTCGTCGTGCTCGAGGAAGGGGATCATCGCGGTCGCGACCGACACCATCTGGCGCGGCGAGACGTCCATGTAGTCGACGTCGTCGCCCGGGATGTAGTCGACCTCGCCGCCACGGCGGCGGACCAGGACGCGGTTCTCGGCGAAGTGCAGGTCGTCCGTCAGCGGCGCGTTGGCCTGCGCGATGACGAATCGGTCCTCTTCGTCGGCCGTCAGGTAGTCGACATCGTCGGTGACGACACCGTCGACGACCTTGCGGTACGGCGTCTCGACGAAGCCGAACGCGTTGACCCGGCCGTACGAGGCGAGCGAGCCGATCAGACCGATGTTCGGGCCTTCGGGCGTCTCGATCGGGCACATGCGGCCGTAGTGCGACGGGTGCACGTCTCGGACCTCGAAGCCGGCCCGCTCACGGGACAGACCACCGGGGCCGAGCGCGGACAGACGACGCTTGTGGGTCAGACCCGACAGCGGGTTCGTCTGGTCCATGAACTGCGACAGCTGGCTGGTGCCGAAGAACTCCTTGATGGAGGCGACGACCGGCCGGATGTTGATCAGGGTCTGCGGCGTGATCGCCTCGACGTCCTGAGTCGTCATGCGCTCACGGACGACGCGCTCCATACGAGCCAGACCCGTACGGACCTGGTTCTGGATGAGCTCGCCGACGTTACGCAGACGACGGTTGCCGAAGTGGTCGATGTCGTCGGTCTCGACGACGATGCCCACACCGCTGTCGCCAACGGTCTCGGTCTCACCGGCGTGCAGCTTCACGAGGTACTTGATCGAGGCGATGATGTCCTCGACCGTGAGGATGCCCGCGTCGAGCGGAGCGTCCGCACCCAGCTTCTTGTTGACCTTGTAGCGGCCGACCTTCGCGAGGTCGTAGCGCTTCGGGTTGAAGTAGAGGTTCTCGAGCAGCGTCTGCGCGGCCTCACGCGTCGGGGGCTCGCCCGGACGCAGCTTGCGGTAGATGTCGAGCAGCGCGTCGTCCTGCCCCTGGGTGTGGTCCTTCTCCAGGGTGGCGCGCATGGACTCGTACTCGCCGAACTCCTCGAGGATCTGCTCGGTGGTCCAGCCGAGCGCCTTCAGGAGGACGGTGACGGACTGCTTGCGCTTGCGGTCGATACGCACACCGACCATGTCGCGCTTGTCGATCTCCATCTCCAGCCAGGCACCCCGGGACGGGATGATCTTGGCGGAGAAGATGTCCTTGTCGGACGTCTTGTCGATGGAGGAGTCGAAGTAGACGCCCGGCGAGCGGACCAGCTGCGAAACGACGACACGCTCGGTGCCGTTGATGCAGAAGGTGCCCTTGTTCGTCATGAGCGGGAAGTCGCCCATGAAGACCGTCTGGGACTTGATCTCGCCGGTCTCGTTGTTGGTGAACTCGGCGGTGACGAAGAGCGGCGCCGCGTACGTGAAGTCGCGCTCCTTGCACTCGTCGATCGAGTTCTTCGGAGGCTCAAAACGGTGGTCGCGGAAGGTCAGCGACATCGACCCGGAGAAGTCCTCGATCGGGGAGATCTCCTCGAAGATCTCCTCCAGACCGGACTTGGTGGGGACGTCCTGTCCGCTTTCGAGAGCCGCCTCGACACGAGCCTTCCAAGCGTCGTTGCCGAGCAGCCAGTCAAAGCTCTCGGTCTGCAGCGCAAGAAGGTTCGGAACCTCGAGGGGCTCCTTGATCTTTGCAAAGGAGATGCGCAGCGGGGCGGTGCTGGCGCCGTTGTTCGTATTGGCAGTCGAGGCGTTGCGCGAGGCGGCCAAGAGGGGGTCCTTCCGAGGGCTCGGACTCACTACGCGCGTACCGGTCCCATACCGAGCAAGCTCAGAGAAATCCCAGGTCAGGGAGGTTCAATCAACAGTGCTCAAGCGTGGGCATGCCCCTGGTGACGGGCAGGAGGCAGCTAACAGGCAGCGCAAAGGGTCAGTGTAGCCACTCGGCCCACTGATGTCCAGAGCGGGTTTTTGTGAGACCCACGAACACCTCAGTCCTGCTGTTGTCGTCACCCGCGGCAGACCCCTCGCCACTGGGCGCATATCCACACTGCCCTGTTCGCCACCGATCCATGCCTCGGATTCGGATCGTTGTGACGACGCGTCCTGAGAATTGCGCGCTGCGTGCGGTTCGTCAAGGCCCCCCTGCCCAAACCGGGCTGCCGCGATCGTCACCACTGAGGCACCGGAGGCACAACGAAGATCACCATACTCGGCCCCACCGCCAGTGCAAGGCAGCCGTCACGGGAACGCCGAAGGGCGACCACCCATATGGGTGATCGCCCTTCAGTGTGTGCGCGTTACAGCGCGGGAGCCTTGAGGCTCGAAAGAGTCAGACGACTCGGGAGGTCACTTGACCTCGACGGAGGCGCCGGCGCCCTCGAGGGCCTCCTTGGCCTTGTCCGCGGCGTCCTTGGCGACCTTCTCGAGGACCGGCTTCGGGGTGCCGTCGACGAGGTCCTTGGCCTCCTTCAGACCCAGGGAGGTCAGCTCACGCACGACCTTGATGACCTGGATCTTCTTGTCGCCGGCGCCGGTCAGGATGACGTCGAACTCGTCCTGCTCGGCCTCGGCCTCGGCAGCGGCGCCACCAGCGGCACCACCGGCGACGACGACCGGCGCGGCAGCGGCGGCGGTGACGTCGAACTTCTCCTCGAAGGCCTTCACGAACTCGGAGAGCTCGATGAGGGTCATCTCCTCGAACTGGGCGAGCAGGTCGTCCTGGCTGAGCTTCGCCATGATGGCGGTCCTTCCACTAATTCGGCTGGTGCCGGATGTACATGTGAGGCGGGCGTACTTTCGGGCCCGCTGCGACCGGCGCCCTAGCGGGCGTCAGTCAATGCGCGAGCCGAATTACTCGGCACCGCCCTGCTCGGCCTGCTTGGCACGAAGCGCCTCCGCGGTGCGGACGAACTTCGAGGGCAGCGCCTGGAAGACAGAGGCAGCCTGCGACTGCTTGCCCTTCATGGCACCGGCCAGCTTGCTGAGCAGAACCTCGCGGGACTCGAGGTCCGCAAGCTTCTTGATCTCGTCGGCGGACAGCGCCTTGCCGTCAAGGACACCGCCCTTGATGACGAGAGAGGGGTTGTCCTTGGCGAAGTCACGAAGACCCTTCGCCGCCTCGACCGGGTCACCGGTCACGAAGGCGACAGCCGTCGAGCCCTGAAGGTGCTCGTCCAGCTGGATCCCGGCCTCATTGGCCGCGATCTTGGTCAGCGTGTTCTTCACCACTCGGTACTGAGCGTTCTCGCCGAGAGAACGGCGGAGCTGCTTGAGCTGCGCCACGGTCAGTCCGGTGTAAGACGTGACAACAGCAGCGTTGGAGTTGCGGAGCTTCTCCGTGATCTCCTCGACAGCTGCGACCTTGTCGGACGTCGCCATGAGCCTCGGCCTCCTTCCGGGGTGATGATCCTCGACTGACCTTTCGATCAGCCGCGTACGCCGGACCGCCTGAATCAGGCACGTAGAAGGGGGCGTCTGCACAAAACGAAACGCCCCGGCATAGGTGCACGGGGCGTGAGCTCGACCGGACGGAATCCATCCAGGAGCGCTTCCACAGTCACCTACGCGGGTCGTCCGCAGTTCAGCGGATCCTTCGGCCACTGCGCCCTCAAGACGAGTGCACAGCAACGACCAGCGGTCTTTGGCTTCTGTGGAAGAGTACGCGAACGGGGCCTCGTCGAGCAAATCGGCTCCGGAGGCCCCGTATCAGCTGCCTTTCGAAGGCTTCGTTACGGCTGCGGCTGCTTGTTCATCAGGTCCTTGACGTTGACCGTGTCACCGGCCGGCGGCTGCTCGGTGGCCACATCCACGCCGTAGTCGGTGTAGTAGACCGTCTGGGAGAACTCACCGGTCTTCATCTTGGCCTCTTCGACCTTCTTCACCAGGAGGTCCTCGTCGTCGACCCAGATGTCGATCTTCTCGGTCTTCATCCCGGCCTGTTCAAGCTGCTGGCGGAGTTCCCCCGCCTGCTTCTCGTCCATGCGGGCGTTCTTGGCGGTCAGGTCGGCGACATCGACGGTGCCGGAGTAGTGCGTGGTCTTCACGCCGCGGACGTCCTCCTCACCGACGCGCTTCACGTCGCCGGAGGCCAGCAGCATCTTCACCGTCTGGTTGGGGGTGGAGCTCTGCATCTGGTTCTTGAGCGCCGAGCCGGCCGCGCCGCCCATCTCGGCCAGGGTCTCGTAGTCGTACTCGATCCAGTGCTTGCCGCCTGAAGTGGCCGCGAACTTGTCCCCCATGTTCGCGTAGTAGCCGTTCTTCAGGTAGCGGTAGTCGATCGACGTATCCCCGGACTGCTTCATCTGTTCGGCCATCGGGCCGTCGGCGAAGGTGATGCGCAGGACGCCCGTGACGCCGTCCGACCAGTCGAGGCCGCCCTTCATCTCCATCGTGCCCTGGGCGCCCATGGTGGTCGTGCCGTCCACCTTGGCGGAGTCCGCGCTCTGCGTCTTGCTGTCGATGGCGCGCAGGGCCGACAGCGGGCTGAAGTTGCCGCCGTCCTTGCCCTCGCCCTTGTCCGTGGCTCCCCCGCAGGCCGCGACACCGGTCAGGGCGGCTGCCGCCGCGATCGAGACACAAGTGCGTCGCACGGTCCTGGTGTTCATTTGTCCCACCCCATTGAAAGAATTCTCGGTCGGCCAAGCACCGTAGCGCAGCCGGAAACACGGACGGGCCCCGCACCTCGAAAGGTTGCGGGGCCCGTCTGTTGAACGCGTGCGCGACGCGGCTACCGGGGAGTCCGGGGGACTCAGACGGCGGCCGGGTCCTCCTCGACGAGGAGGTTGCGGGTGCGGTTCGCGTCGAGCGGAATGCCGGGGCCCATCGTGGTGGTGAGCGCGGCCTTCTTGATGTAGCGGCCCTTGGCGGCGGAGGGCTTCAGACGAAGCACCTCCTCGAGGGCGGCACCGTAGTTCTCCACCAGCTTGGTGTCGTCGAAGGACACCTTGCCGATGATGAAGTGCAGGTTCGCGTGCTTGTCGACACGGAACTCGATCTTGCCGCCCTTGATGTCGTTGACAGCCTTGGTGACATCGGGGGTGACGGTGCCGGTCTTCGGGTTCGGCATCAGACCACGCGGACCGAGCACACGGCCGAGGCGGCCGACCTTGCCCATGAGGTCCGGGGTGGCGACGACGGCGTCGAAGTCCAGGCGGCCCTTCGAAACCTCGTCGATCAGCTCGTCGGCGCCGACGATGTCGGCGCCCGCGGCACGCGCGGCCTCGGCACGGTCGCCGGTCGCGAAGACCAGGACCCGGGCGGTCTTACCGGTGCCGTGCGGAAGGTTCACGGTGCCACGGACCATCTGGTCGGCCTTGCGCGGGTCAACACCCAGGCGGAAGGCGACCTCGACGGTGCCGTCGAACTTGGTGGAGGAGGTCTCCTTGGCGAGACGGACGGCCTCGAGCGGGGCGTAGAGCTTGTCCCGGTCGATCTTGGCGTCCGCAGCGCGGAGAGTCTTGCTGCGCTTCACTTCTACTCCTGAGGTTCAGGTTTGGAGTCCGTGGTCCGGGCCGGCGCTGGCCCTGCCACTGAGGTCAAACGGGGTTTGAGGTCAGCCCTCGACCGTGATGCCCATGGAACGGGCGGTGCCGGCGATGATCTTCGACGCGGCGTCCAGGTCGTTCGCGTTGAGGTCGGGCATCTTGGTGGTGGCGATCTCGCGGACCTGCGCCTCGGTGATCTTGGCGACCTTGGTCTTGTGCGGCTCGCCGGAGCCCTTCTCCACGCCCGCGGCCTTGAGAATCATCTTCGCGGCCGGCGGCGTCTTGGTGATGAAGGTGAAGGAACGGTCTTCGTAGACCGTGATCTCCACCGGGATGACCCAACCGCGCTGCGACTCGGTCGCGGCGTTGTAGGCCTTGCAGAACTCCATGATGTTGACGCCGTGCTGGCCGAGCGCCGGGCCGACCGGCGGGGCCGGGTTGGCGGCACCAGCCTGGATCTGGAGCTTGATAAGCCCCGTGACCTTCTTCTTCTTGGGAGGCATTGCTCTCTCCGGGTCCTAGTGAGAGTGATCCGCCTTCACCCGATCATCCGGATGGAGGCATACCGCACAACGATAACGGGTATAGCTGCGCGGCTAAAAACCGAGCAGGTCAGACCGGCTTTAGCAGCCCGTCTGACCTGGTCGGAAGCGTGCGGTCCGAGAGGAACCAGTGCGGAACTAGTTCTTCTGGATCTGGTCGAAGCTGAGCTCGACCGGGGTCTCGCGGCCGAAGATCTCGACGAGGCCCTTGACCTTCTTCGAGTCGGGGTTGATCTCGTTGATGGTCGCCTGCAGCGTCGCGAACGGGCCGTCGGTGACGGTGACCGAGTCGCCCACCTCGAAGTCGAGGACCTGGACCTCGACCTTGCGGGCCGGAGCCGGCTTGCCCTCGGCCTCGGCGGCCTCACGGGCGGCCTTCTCCTCGGCCTCCGGGGCGAGCATCTTGACGATCTCGTCCAGGGTCAGCGGGTACGGGTCGTAGGCGTTGCCCACGAAGCCGGTGACGCCGGGGGTGTTGCGGACGACGCCCCAGGACTCGTTCGTCAGGTCCATGCGCACCAGGACGTAGCCCGGGAGCTTGTTCTGACGGATGGTCTTGCGCTCGCCGTTCTTGATCTGCGCGACCTCTTCCTGCGGCACCTCGGCCTGGAAGATGAAGTCCTCCACGTTCAGCGAGACGGCGCGCTGCTCGAGGTTGGTCTTCACGCGGTTCTCGTAACCGGCGTACGTGTGGATGACGTACCACTCACCGGGGAGGGTGCGCAGTTCCTCGCGCAGGGCGGCGATCGGGTCGACGGGCTCGGCGTCCTCCGCCTCGTCGGCCTCCTGCGCCTCCTCGGCGGCGACCTCGTCCTCGGCGCTCTCGGCGACGGCCTCGGCCTCGTCCTCGATGTGCACCGCGGCCTCTTCGGCGGGCTCGCCCGCCGCGAGGTCGGCAGCCTCAGCCTGGTCCGGCTCCTCGGCGTCCGCCGCCTCAACGATGTCGAGCTGGTCCTCCACGGACTCCGCCGACTCGATGGCGTCGTTCAGGTTCGGGTCAGACACGGTGGCTGCTTCTTCCTGGATACATATGGGTGGAACGCGCGAAAGGGGCGCCGGGGATCGGCGCCCTCCGCTCGGCTTCTAGCCGAAGACGGCCTTGACGGCCTGCGAGAAGCCATAGTCAAGCACGGTCACCAAGGCAATCATGATGACAACGAAGACAATCACCACTGAGGTGTATGTCGTGAGCTGACTGCGAGTCGGCCAGACGACCTTGCGGAGCTCCGCGACAATCTGGCGGTAGAAGAGCGCGAGACGGCCCAGAGGGCCCTTCTTTCCGCGCTTGCCGCCCTTGCGGCCCTTCTTCTTCGACTCGGTCGCCTCGTCCGGGGCATCAGGCGTGTCGATCGAGCCCACGGCGTCCGTCACTCGTTGCTCACCTGATTCCGGGTCGTGGCCGTGCCGCGCCCGGTGGAGCCGCACGGCGGTGCTTTAGCAGTACGTACATGCGCACACAGCCTGGCGAAAGGTGTGTGTAGCAGGGCCGGAGGGACTTGAACCCCCAACCGCTGGTTTTGGAGACCAGTGCTCTACCAATTGAGCTACGACCCTTTGATTTCCCCCAACGTACCGCATCCGCCCAAGTGCACGGACTGTGCGTGGAAGGAGCGGGCCGCTGAAGGCCAACGAGGGACGAGTGTACGTGTTCCTGAGCCCGACGTCGAACAGAATGGGCGTCACCGGTACGGCAAACCCCTGTACCGGGGGTGTTTCGGGTCTGGAACGATGGGGCGCATGAGCGCTGCAACCCCACCCACCGATCGCCGCATCTCCGCCCGCATCGGCGCGATCTCCGAGTCCGCCACCCTCGCCGTCGACGCCAAGGCCAAGGCCCTGAAGGCCGCCGGGCGTCCGGTCATCGGGTTCGGCGCGGGCGAACCGGACTTCCCCACTCCGGGCTACATCGTCGAAGCCGCGGTCGAGGCCTGCAAGAACCCGAAGTACCACCGCTACACGCCGGCGGGCGGGCTGCCCGAGCTGAAGGCCGCCATCGCCGCGAAGACGCTGCGCGACTCCGGTTACGAGGTCGAGGCCGCCAACGTCCTGGTCACCAACGGCGGCAAGCAGGCCATCTACGAGGCCTTCGCCACCATCCTGGACCCGGGCGACGAGGTCATCGTGCCGACCCCGTACTGGACGACGTACCCCGAGTCGATCCAGCTCGCGGGCGGTGTGCCGGTGTTCGTGACCGCGGACGAGACCACCGGCTACCGCGTCTCGGTGGAGCAGCTCGAGGCCGCCGTCACCGAGAACACCAAGGTGCTGCTCTTCGTCTCCCCCTCCAACCCGACCGGCGCCGTCTACACGCGCGCGCAGGTCGAGGAGATCGGCCGCTGGGCCGCGGAGAAGGGCCTGTGGGTCCTGACCGACGAGATCTACGAGCACCTGGTGTACGGCGACGCCGAGTTCAGCTCGCTGCCGGTGGTCGTGCCCGAGCTGCGCGACAAGTGCATCGTGGTCAACGGTGTCGCGAAGACGTACGCGATGACCGGCTGGCGCGTGGGCTGGGTCATCGGCCCGAAGGACGTGATCAAGGCGGCGACCAACCTGCAGTCGCACGCCACGTCCAACGTGAGCAATGTGGCGCAGGCCGCCGCCATCGCCGCCGTCTCCGGTGACCTCACTGCGGTCGCCGAGATGCGCAAGGCCTTCGACCGGCGCCGCCAGACCATCGTGAAGATGCTCAACGACGTCGACGGCGTGCTCTGCCCCGAGCCGGAGGGCGCGTTCTACGCGTACCCCTCGGTGAAGGGGCTGCTCGGCAAGGAGATCCGCGGCAAGCGCCCGGAGACCACCGTCGAGCTCGCCGCCCTGATCCTGGACGAGGTCGAGGTCGCCGTGGTTCCGGGCGAGGCCTTCGGCACGCCGGGATACCTGCGGCTCTCCTACGCCCTGGGTGACGAGGACCTGGTCGAGGGTGTCTCGCGGATCCAGAAGCTGCTTGCCGAGGCGCGCTAGCGGTTCCACTTCCGTACGGGCCCCCGGCTGCTGCCGGGGGCCCGTTTGTTCGTTCGGGGAAGTACTCCTTGGTGGCTCCTTGGAAGAAAGCGGCTACCGGGACGGCGGGTCCGTACGGCAGGATCTTGGGATGGAGCGTGTGCGTGACGTACGGCTGTTGCCCAAGGCCCATCTGCATCTGCACTTCACCGGGTCGATGCGGCCGACGACCCTGCTGGAACTCGCCGACAAATACGGTGTGCACCTGCCGGACGCGCTGACCGGGGGTCAGCCGCCGAAGCTGCGCGCGACCGACGAGCGCGGCTGGTTCCGCTTCCAGCGGCTCTACGACATGGCGCGGTCCTGTCTGCGCGAGCCGGAGGACATCCAGCGCCTGGTCCGCGAGGCCGCTCAGGAGGACATCGCGGACGGCTGCGGGTGGCTGGAGATCCAGGTCGATCCGACGTCGTACGCCCCCAGGCTCGGCGGGCTGATTCCCGCCCTCGAAGTCATCCTGGACGCGGTGGACTCCGCCTCCCGCGAGACCGGTCTCGGGATGCGGATCCTGGTCGCGGCGAACCGCATGAAGCACCCGCTGGACGCCCGGACCCTGGCGCGGCTCGCGGTGCGCTACGCGGACCGCGGCATCGTCGGCTTCGGGCTCTCCAACGACGAACGCCGGGGCATGGCGAGGGACTTCGACCGTGCCTTCGCCATCGCACGCGACGGCGGCCTCCTCGCGGCGCCGCACGGCGGTGAGCTGACCGGGCCGTCCTCGGTCCGTGACTGCCTGGACGATCTGCACGCCGCCCGGATCGGGCACGGGGTGCGGGCCGCCGAGGACCCCCGGCTGCTGAAGCGACTCGCCGACCGGGGCGTGACCTGCGAGGTCTGCCCCGCCTCCAACGTGGCCCTCGGGGTGTACGAGAAGCCCGAGGACGTACCGCTCCGGACGCTGTACGACGCCGGGGTGCCGATGGCGCTCGGGGCCGACGACCCGCTCCTCTTCGGGTCGCGGCTCGCGGCGCAGTACGAACTCGCGCGGACGCACCACGGGTTCGGCGACGCCGAACTGGCGGAGCTGGCGCGGCAGTCGGTGCGCGGCTCGGCCGCCCCCGCCGACGTACAGGAGAAGCTTCTGGCGGGGATCGACGGCTGGCTGGCTTGAGCGGACCCGTCAGCTGCTGACCGGTCGGCCGGCGTTTGTGCGGCGGAGCGGTCGCGGTCAGTCGAGGTCAGTCGAGGTCCAGGACCGCCTTGCCGTGCAGGCGGCGGCCGAGCAGGGCGTCGGCTGCCTCCGCGGCCTGCTGCCAGCTGCCGCGCCAGGAGATGCCGGGGTCGAGTTCACCTGCGGCTATGCGGCCGGCGAGCCAGGTCAGGTCGGGTGCCAGCGCGGTGCAGCCGAGGAGGTGGAAGGAGGCGATGGAGCGGTCGTGCCGTCCGTCGTCGCCGTAGAGGGTGCCGTGCGGGAAGTGCTCCGGCTCCCCCGCGGCATGGCCGACGGCCACCAGCGTGCCGCCGCCGGCCAGCATCTCGTACGCCTCCACCAGCTGCTTGCCGCCGACCATGTCGAGGACGCCGTGCACGGGCTCCGTCACGGCCGCCGGCGTGCCCACGACCTCGTGGGCGCCGAGGGCGCGCAGGGCGTCGCCGCGGGCGCCCGGGTCGCCCGTGGTGGCCACGACGTACGCCCCGCCCTGGCGGGCGAGCTGGACCGCGTACCGGCCGACTCCGCCCGTCGCCCCGGTGATCAGGACGCGCCTGCCGAGGAGAGGGCCGAGGCGGTGCAGTGCGCGCAGGGCGCTGGCGCCCGCCACCGGGACCGTGCTGATGGCGCCGAGATCCGCGCCGCCGGGGACGGTGCCGATCAGATCGGTGTCCACGGCGCGGAGTTCGGCCCAGGCCCCGTCGGGCGCCAAGGTGACGACGGGGGTGCCCGCCGCGGGGCCCGAGCCGTCCGCCGCGGCGCGTTCCACCACGCCTGCCGCGTCCCAGCCGAGGACGGTGCCCTCGTCGGCCTCCTGCAGGAGATGCCCGACCTCTCCGTAGTTGAAGGAAGTCGCCGCCACCCTGACCAGGGCCTGGTGAGGCTCGGGGGTGGGATCGGGGGCGTTTCCGAGCCGGAGGCCTGCGGGGGCGGAGCGGTCGACGAGCAGGGCGCGCATGGTGGCACCTTTCGGCTGCGGCAGGGGCGTGTCCCTCTGCCTGACCCAGTTATGCCACTCAGTGGCGTAAGCATGCAAGTGGCATTCGCGCCTGTGGGGCTTTCACGGGTACGGTGAGTTCATGACCGAAGCCGCCGCCTCCTCAGCGCCACGTACGACATCCGCGACGCCAAGTCCGGCGGCGTCCGCCGAACCGCGGCCTTCACTGCGGGAGCGCAAGAAGCTGCGCACCCGGCAGGCGCTGGTCGACACCGCGCTGGAGCTGTTCACCGAGCGGGGCTTCGACGGGGCGACCCTGGACGAGCTCTGTGATGCGGTGGAGGTCTCCAAGCGCACGTTCTTCCGCACGTTCTCCAGCAAGGAGGACGTCGCCATGGCCCCGACCCAGGACCTCTGGAAGGCCTTCCTCGAGGATCTGGAGACCCGCGAGCCGGCCGAGGGCGACACCCTCGTGGAACTGCTGCAGAGCTCCCTGTTCGGCGCCCTGCGCCGCATGCCGTCCGACGGCTGGGCCCGGCGGGTACTGCTCAGCCAGCGTCTGACCGAGAAAACGCCCTCCATGGGGGCGCACGGACTGCACTTCTGCGACCGCACCAGCCGCGCCGCGCTTGAGGTGCTGCAGCGCAGGCTCCACCTCGGCGAGGCCTCCGACCTGCGGCCACGGCTCGCGCTCGACGTGCTGATCTCCGCGTTCCACTGGGCACTCGCGCGGTGGACGGAACGGTCCGGCGAGCCCACGCGCGCGCAGTTGGTGTCCGACCTGCGGGAGGCCTTCGCGGCCGTGCCCGGCAGCCTGACGTTGCGGGCCGAGCTGCGGTAGCCGGGCGCACGCCCGTCGAGAGGGGACGGCTTCACCTCGGGCTACGGCCCGTGCGTCAGGAGATGCCCTTGAGGAGCGTACGAACCAGGGCGGTGGCGAACTCGTCGACGGGCGGCGGCGGATGGGAGCCGTCGGCGTCGTACGCGAAGGAGCGCTGCGCACAGGCGCCGAGCAGCAGGGACGCGGCGGCGAAGGTGTCCGCGTCGGCGGCGATACGGCCCGCCTTCTGCTCCGCGTGCAAGTAGCGTTCCAGGCCGAGGATCGGCATGTGCGGTCCGGTGCCCATCTCCCGCATCGCCGCCTCGTGGCGGTTTCTGAGCTGGGTCTCCGCGTAGAGCGACGCGGCGATCGGGAAGCTCTGCTCGTAAAAGCGCGCGGCGCCGCGCGCGATCTCGACGAGGTTCTCCTCGACGCTCCGGCTGCCCGGCCGCGCGACCAGCTCTTCAAGCAGCGGATTGAGTTGCGGCAGACGCTCCTTGAGGACGCTGACGAACAGCTCCTCCTTGCTGGCGAAGTGCTTGTACAGCGCCGCTTCCGAGCAGCCGGCCGCTTTGGCGATCTCCTTGGTCGTCGCACGGGCGAGCCCGATGGTGAGCATCAGCTCGTGGGCTGCCTCGAGGATGCGCCCCCTCGCCGGTTTCTGCATTCCCTGCTCCAGCCGAACTTGACGGGTGAGTGAGTACTTACCCACTCTAGAGGTGAGTGAACGCTTACCCACCCGGGGAGGGTGACATGGATCTCACTGTTTTCGGCGCGACCGGAGGCATCGGCCAGGAGGTCGTACGGCAGGCACTGGACGCGGGGCACCGGGTCACGGCCGTGGTCCGCGAACCGGCCAGGCTGCCGGTGACCGGCGAGCGACTACGGGTCTTCCAGGCCGATTTGAAGGACCCCGAAGCACTGAAGGACGCGGTGGCGGGGCGCGACGCCGTGCTCTCGGGGCTCGGCGCGCGAGGCCGCGAGGACGCACGCTCGGGCATCGCCGCACGGCTGACCCGGCCGGTCCTCCAGGCGCTCGACGCGGCCGGTACGCGGCGCTTCCTCGCGGTCAGCGCGGGACCGCTCGCCCCTGAGCCGGCCGACCAGCAGTTCCTGCACCGCAGGGTCATGCTGCCGCTGGTCAAGGCGATCCTGAAGGACGTCTACGCCGACCTTCGCGTGATGGAGGCAGAGATCCGGAACAGCGCCACGGACTGGACGCTCGTACGCCCGCCGAGGCTGCTCGACCAGCCGGCCACGGGCACCTACCGCACCGCCCTGGATGTGAATCTGCGCAACGGCAGCACCATCGGGCGGGCGGATGTGGCCCACGCGATGCTCAGGATGATCGACGACCGGGCGACTGTGAAGCAGGCGGTTTCCGTCGCCTACTAGTGACGCCACCGCTAGTGGCGCCTCTCCTAGTGGCGCCCCTCAGATCTACTGGTGGCGCCCCTCAGAGGCTGACGCCCACCGTCACCGGCTCGTTCACCAGCGTGATGCCGAAGGCGTCCCTGACTCCGGCGACGACCTCGCGGGCGAGCGCGAGGAGGTCCTCCGTGGTGGCCTCGCCGCGATTGGTGAGCGCCAGGGTGTGCTTGGTGGAGATACGGGCCGGTCCCGTGCCGTAGCCCTTCGTGAAGCCCGCTTTGTCGATCAGCCAGGCCGCCGACGTCTTCAGGTGCCCCTCCCCCGCCGGGAAGGCGGGCGGGGGGACGTCCGGGCCGAGGCGCTCCGCCACGCGCGCGCGGAAGGCGGCGAACTCCTCCTCGGTGAGGATCGGGTTCGTGAAGAAGGAGCCGGCGGACCAGGTGTCGTGGTCCTCGGGGTCGAGCACCATGCCCTTGCCGGAGCGCAGCTTCAGAACCGTCTCCCGCGCCGTCGTGAGCGGGACTCGGTCGCCCGCCTCCACGCCGAGCGCACGCGCCGTCTCCGGGTACTTCAGCGGGGCGCTCAGGCCGCCCGCGTCCTCCAGCGCGAAGCGGACGCGCAGCACCACATAGCGCTCGGGGTCGGCCTTGAAACGGCTGTGGCGGTACGAGAACGCGCACTGCGCGTTCGGCAGGGTGACCGTCTCGTGGGTCTCGCGGTCGTACGCCACCACCTCGGTGATGGTCGAGGAGACCTCCTGGCCGTACGCCCCCACGTTCTGAATCGGTGTCGCGCCCGCGGAGCCGGGGATTCCGGCGAGGCACTCGATACCGGCGAGACCGGCCTCCACTGTGCGGGCGACGGCATCGGTCCAGACCTCGCCGGCGGCCAACTCCAGCTTTCCGCCGTCGAGTTCGAAGCCCTTGGTGGCGATGCGCAGGGCCGTGCCGGAGAAGCCCTTGTCACTGATCACCAGATTGCTGCCGCCGCCGATGACGAGCAGGGGGGTGCCCGAGGCGTCCGCCTCGCGCACGGCGGCGATCACCTCGGCGTCGGTCGTCGCGGTGATCAGCCGGGTCGCGGACCCGCCGAGCCGGAAGGTGGTCAGCGGGGCGAGCGGGGCGTCGTGGAGTTGCTGCACGCGCTCAAGGGTACGGTCCGGGACCGACAACGCCGGGCCCGGACCGTGGGAGTGCATGTGCGGCGCCTCAGGCCAGGCGTACGACGGCCCGGGACATGCCGAGGACCTTCTGGCCCGCGCTCATCGCGGTGAGGTCGACTCGGACGGTGCGGGCGTCGTCGTCGAGCTTGGCCGCGACCTTGCCACTGACCTCGATGAGCGCGCCCTCGTCGTCGTTGGGGACGACGACCGGCTTCGTGAAGCGGACGCCGTACTCGGCCACCGCGCCCGGGTCTCCGGTCCAGTCGGTGACGACGCGGATCGCCTCGGCCATGGTGAACATGCCGTGCGCGATGACGTCCGGCAGACCGACCTCCTTGGCGAACTTCTCGTTCCAGTGGATCGGGTTGAAGTCGCCGGAGGCACCCGCGTACCGCACCAGCGTCGCGCGGGTCACGGGGAAGCTCTGGGCGGGCAGTTCGGTGCCGACCTCGACGTCCGCGTACTGGATCTTCGCAGTCATCGTCACGCCTCCTCGGCCGCGCGGGCCACCAGCTTGGTCCAGGCCGTCACGACGTGCTCGCCGGCGGCGTCGTGCACCTCGCCACGGATGTCCAGGATGTCGTTGCCCGCCATGGACTTGATCGCCTCGATGGTCGAGGTCACCTGGAGGCGGTCGCCCGAGCGCACCGGGCGGGTATAGGCGAACTTCTGGTCGCCGTGCACGACACGGCTGTAGTCAAGGCCGAGCTGGGGGTCCTCGATTACCTGTCCCGCGGCCTTGAAAGTGATCGCGAAGACAAAAGTCGGCGGCGCGATCACATCGGAGTGCCCGAGCGACTTGGCGGCCTCCGGGTCCGTGTACGCGGGATTGGCGTCACCCACCGCCTCCGCGAATTCCCGGATCTTCTCCCGGCCGACCTCATAGGGCTCGGTGGGCGGGTAGGACCGCCCCACGAAGGACTGGTCGAGCGCCATGGACTCGGCACCTCCTGTGCTTTCCGCGGTATTCCGCAGTGTTCTGCCTCATGACCCGCAGCGGCGACTACGGGCAGTAACGACGCGAGGCCGCCCCCTGAAAAGGGGACGGCCTCGCATACGAGCCTGTTTCAGCGCGTCTCGCGGTGCGCGGTGTGCGCGTTGCAACGCGGGCAGTGCTTCTTCATCTCAAGGCGGTCCGGGTTGTTACGCCGGTTCTTCTTGGTGATGTAGTTCCGCTCCTTGCACTCCACGCAGGCCAGCGTGATCTTCGGGCGGACGTCTGTGGCAGCCACGTGAGTGCTCCTTGACGGACGGATGGACGGATGAACCAGATGAACGCAGAAAAGAGTAGCCGATCGGAGGACCGACCCCACAATCGGCTACTGTCAGTAGCGGTGACCGGACTTGAACCGGTGACACAGCGATTATGAGCCGCTTGCTCTACCGACTGAGCTACACCGCTTTGATGCGAGCCCCCTCCCCCGAAGGCGAGGGTGCCGCACATCAGAGCCCCAATACGGAATCGAACCGTAGACCTTCTCCTTACCATGGAGACGCTCTACCGACTGAGCTATTGGGGCGAGCGATGAAGACATTACACGGTCGGCCGCCGATCGCCCAAATCCGTTTCGGGGCACAGGCTCCGACGATCACCGCGCATGTCCCGCGGCTCCCTTCCGGCACACCGCACCACACCGGTACGACTATTGCGCTCCTCCGCGAAGCGGGGTGAGCGGCGTCCTAGGCTCGGAGAACGCTGCGTGATCTTGATCGAACGCCGCGTGGTCCAGTTCGCTCGAGCCACGCCCAGGAGCGCGATGCCCGACAGCCAGCCGCAGCCCCCGCACCGAGACGGCGCCGCCGAGGACGCCTCCTCGCTCCTGCTCTGCGGTGCCGTACTCACGGACGGCAGGACCGTGGACGTACGGCTCGGCCAGGGGCGTATCGAGGCAGTCGGTACAGCAGGCAGCCTGACGGCGCACGCCGCGCGCGTGGACCTCAGCGGCTACCTGCTGCTCCCCGCGCCCGCGGAGCCGCACGCCCACAGCGACACGGCGCTCACTGCGGACGCCGACGGCCCGGTCGCCAACGACGTCCAGGATGTCCAGCGGCGTACCACCGAAGCGGCTCTGCTGCAGCTCGGACACGGCGCCACCGCGCTGCGCTCACATGTGCGGATCGGTGACGTGCAGGGGCTCGGCGCCATGGAGGCGGTCCTTCAGGCCCGCAGGTCGCTGCGCGGTCTCGCCGAGCTCACGGCGGTCGCCGTGCCGCGGCTGCTCACGGGGGCAGCCGGGGCCGACGGCCTCGCCATGCTGCGGGACGCGGTGAAAATGGGCGCCTCTGTAGTGGGCGGCTGCCCCGACCTGGATCCGGATCCCACCGGATACGTCGAAGCCGTACTGGACGTCGCCGCCGAGCACGGCTGCCCAGTCGACCTGCATACGGAC
Organism: Streptomyces monticola; assembly: GCF_042665355.1. Taxonomy (NCBI): domain Bacteria; kingdom Bacillati; phylum Actinomycetota; class Actinomycetes; order Kitasatosporales; family Streptomycetaceae; genus Streptomyces; species Streptomyces monticola. Next base: position 274,935 of record NZ_JBHTCF010000011.1, read on the forward strand.
GGGAGCGATCCGGCCAGGCTCGCGCGGCTCGCCGCCATGTCCGGCGGACTGCGGCCAGGCGTGACGGTCGGACCGTGCGGCGGACTCGGGAAGCTGCCGGCCGACGTGGCCGCGCGTACCGCCGAGGGACTCGCCGCGGCCGGGGTGACGGTGGTCTGCCTGCCTCAGGGCGACTGCGGGGGCCTGGAGCGGCGCGGCACGGGCACGGCGCCGGTACGGACACTCAGGGCCGCCGGGGTGCGTGTGGCGGCGGGCAGCGGCGCTCTGCGCGACGTGGCGAACGAGGTGGGGCGCGGGGACCCCCTGGAGGCCGGCTATCTGCTCGCCGCCCAGCACGGCCTCGGCGCCGAGGCCGCCTACGACGCGGTCAGCTCCGTGGCCCGGGAGGCGATGGGCCTTCCCGAGATCCGCGTGGAGGCCGGATTCCCGGCCGAGTTGCTCGCTGTCCGCGGCGACCGGCTCGCGGGGGCGCTCTCCCTCGCGTACAGCCGGATCGTCGTGCACCGGGGGCGCGTGGTGGCGCGGACGAGCGCGGTGCGGGAGTACTGCGACTCCGCGGTCGCGGTGGCACTCGACCTGCCGCGACAGGGACGGTCCGAGGCCGGGGAGCCTTCTTAATGCGAGGCGCCGCCTTAAGGTGGCGCGTTTCTTGGAGCCGGGAATCGGAGTCGGGAATCAAGGCCCTTGGGCGACGGACGAGTTGGGGACTGCCGACCGGCGGCGGACACCCAGGGGACGCGCAAGGTTGACCGGGCGTTACAGGGCGCGGGAGCCCGACGCGGCGTACGGTCGGAAACATGCGCATTGTCATCGCTGGAGGACACGGTCAGATCGCGCTGCGGCTCGAGCGGCTGCTCGCCGCACGCGGCCATGAGGTGGCGGGCCTGATCCGCAACCCTGAGCAGGGCGACGACCTGCGAAAAGCCGGTGCGGAACCAGTGCTGTGCGATCTCGAGTCGGCCTCGGTCGAGCAGGTCGCGGCCCATCTGCAGGGCGCCACGGCGGCGGTCTTCGCGGCCGGGGCGGGCCCGGGCAGCGGCGTGGGCCGCAAGGACACCGTGGACCGGGGTGCGGCCGTGCTCTTCGCGGACGCCGCGGAGCGTGCCGGAGTGCGGCGGTACGTGGTGGTGTCCTCGATGGGAGCGAACCCGGCCCACGAGGGCGACGAGGTCTTCGACTCGTATCTGCGGGCCAAGGGTGAGGCCGACGCGTACGTACGCGGCCGCTCGGCCCTGGACTGGACGATTCTGCGCCCCGGCATGCTGACGAACGACGCGGGCACGGGCCTGGTCCGGCTCGAGGCGTCGACCGGGCGCGGCCCGATCCCGCGCGACGATGTCGCGGCGGTCCTCGCGGAGCTGGTGGACGCACCGGGAACGGTCGGCCTGACCCTTGAGCTGGTGAGCGGTGCGACTCCGGTCACGGTCGCGGTGAAGGACGTGGCCGGGAACTGAGTTCGGCTCAGGACAGCACGGTTACCGGTCTTTTTCCTGGCCTCAATTGGCTGCTGTGCAGGGTGCTGTAGCTGCTGTAGCTGCTGTAGCTGCTGTGAGCTGCCGTGCAGGGCCCAGACATGAAGAAACCCCCTCTGTTCCGCGTTCCCGCGGAACAGAGGGGGTTTACCTTCAAGTGGCGGCGCCAGGATTCGAACCTGGGAAGGCTGAGCCGGCAGATTTACAGTCTGCTCCCTTTGGCCGCTCGGGCACACCGCCGGGGATGCCGCCTCAGAGCCCGCCTCGCGGCTGCTCCGTGGCAACGACGTAAACGATACCTGATGCCCGGGGGTGCTTCGCCACCCGATAGATCAGCGCTCTGCACCCGGGTGGTGGCTAGGCTTTGCGGGTGCGGTCCGGGTTACCGGCCGTACCCCTTACGCACCCCGATACAAGGAGCCACAGGACATGGCCGACTCCAGTTTCGACATCGTCTCGAAGGTCGAGCGGCAGGAGGTCGACAACGCCCTCAACCAGGCCGCCAAGGAGATCTCGCAGCGCTACGACTTCAAGAACGTCGGAGCTTCGATCTCCTGGTCCGGCGAGAAGATCCTGATGGAGGCGAACTCGGAGGAGCGGGTCAAGGCGATCCTCGACGTCTTCCAGTCCAAGCTGGTCAAGCGGGGCATCTCGCTGAAGGCGCTGGACGCGGGCGAGCCGCAGATCTCCGGCAAGGAGTACAAGATCTTCGCGTCGATCCAGGAGGGCATCTCCCAGGACAACGCGAAGAAGGTTGCGAAGATCATCCGTGATGAGGGCCCCAAGGGCGTGAAGGCCCAGGTGCAGGGCGAGGAGCTGCGGGTCACCTCCAAGAGCCGGGACGACCTGCAGGCCGTACAGGCGCTGCTGAAGGGGCAGGACTTCGACTTCGCGCTGCAGTTTGTGAACTACCGGTAGGCACGCGCGCGTTGGTGCGTGTTTTGCCCGCGGGTCTTCCTCGCGGCCCTATGTGATGCGAGAAGGGCGGGTGCCTTGGAGGCACCCGCCCTTCTCCTGTGTCGCGGTCCCTGCGCGCCGCCGGTCAGCGGGAGCGGGAGTGGCCGAAGAGGAGGCGGTAGGCGATCAGGAGCACCAGGGAGCCGCCGATGGCGGCGACCCAGGTGGCGCCGTCGTAGAAGTCCTTGGCTATGGGGCGGTCGAGGAACTCGGCCGAGCCCCAGCCTCCGATGAAGGCTCCCGCGACGCCGATGAGGGTGGTGCCGATCAGGCCGCCCGGGTCACGGCCGGGCAGCAGGATCTTGGCGATGGCTCCGGCGATGAGTCCCAGAACGATCCAGCTGAGGATGCCCATACGGCTGCGACCTGCCTTTCTTTGCTGTCGGCGCGTTCGTGCAAACGTAGACGCCGGTCTTGCGGTCTTGTGGAGGAGGACGCCCTCCGGCACTTGGGCGGTTGCGGAGATCAGTAGGGTGCGGCGCATGACACAGGAGCTCCGACGCACTCTCGGTACTTTCGACGCCGTCGTCATCGGACTCGGGGCGATGATCGGTGCCGGGATCTTCGTGGCACTGGCCCCTGCCGCGGATGCGGCCGGGGCGTGGCTGCTCGTGGGACTCGGGATCGCCGCTGTTGTGGCGTACTGCAACGCCATGTCGTCTGCCCGCCTCGCCGCGATGTACCCGAAATCCGGCGGCACTTACGTGTACGGACGGGAACGGCTCGGGGACTTCTGGGGCTATCTGGCGGGCTGGGGCTTCGTCGTCGGCAAAGCCGCCTCCTGTGCGGCGATGGCGCTGACTGTGGGCACTTATGTGTGGCCGGAACAGGCTCATGCCGTGGCGGTCGCGGCGGTGGTGGCCCTGACTGCCGTGAATTACCGGGGAGTTCAGAAGTCGGCGTGGCTGACCCGGGCGATCGTGTCGGTGGTGCTTGCCGTGCTGGCCGCGGTGGTCGTGGCGTGTCTGGGCTCCGGGGCGGCGGATCTCGGGCGGCTCGGGCTCGACGGCGGGCCGGAGACGACGGCCGTCAGCGCCGGCGGAGTGCTGCAGGCGGCCGGACTGTTGTTCTTCGCGTTCGCCGGGTACGCGCGCATCGCGACTCTGGGGGAAGAGGTACGGGACCCGGCGAACGCGATTCCGCGGGCCATCCCCCTGGCGCTCGGCATCGCTCTCGCGGTCTACGCGGTGGTCGCCGTGGCCGTTCTTTCCGTGTTCGGGGCCGAGGACCTCGCGGGGGCCGCGGCTCCGCTGGCCGACGCCGTGCGCGCCTCAGGGGCTTCATGGCTCGCACCCGTGGTGCGCGTGGGTGCGGCGGTGGCCGCGCTCGGCTCGCTCCTCGCGCTGATCCTCGGGGTGTCCAGGACGACTCTCGCGATGGCTCGGGACCGGCACCTTCCGGTGGGGCTCGCGGCGGTGCATCCGCGGTTCCAGGTGCCGCACAGGGCCGAACTCGTCGTGGGGATCGTGGTGGCCGTGCTGGCCGCGCTGGTGGATGTGCGCGCGGCCATCGGGTTCTCCTCCTTCGGCGTGCTCGTGTACTACGCGATCGCCAACGCCTCGGCCTGGACGCTGGGTTCGGGGGCACGCCGTGTGGTTCCCGCGGTGGGCCTCGCCGGGTGCCTGGTGCTTGCCTGCTCGCTGCCCTTCGGGTCGGTCGCCGCGGGCGCCGCAGTGCTGGCCCTGGGCATGGCGGTGTACGGCGTGCGGCGGGGCGTGGCGGGCTGGTAGGAACTAGGAGCTGGTGGGAGGCCGGGGCGCCGGTGTTCGCAGGAGGTGTTCGGGGTGCGGAGCGCCGGGCGCCGGGGTCAGCGAGCGGCGAACGGCTGGTCCGTGCGGACGATTTCGCGGCCGAGGGGCATCAAGGAGACCGGAATCAGCTTGAAGTTGGCGATCCCCAGAGGGATGCCGATGATCGTGACGAACTGGGCGAGGCCCGTGAGGATGTGCGCCAGGGCGAGCCACCATCCCGCGAGGACCAGCCACAGCACATTGCCGACGCAGGACGGCGCTCCCGCGTCATGGCGCTCAACTGTCGTATAGCCGAAGGGCCACAGGGCGTAGACGCCGATGCGGAAGGCCGCGAGGCCGAAAGGGATCCCGATGATGGTGATGCAGAGGATCACTCCCGCCAGCATGTAGCCCAGGAACAGCCAGAAGCCGCTCAGGACGAGCCATATGACGTTGAGGATTGTCTTCACTGTTGGCGACCTGCCATCTGCTCGAGCCGGGCGATGCGCTCCGCCATCGGCGGGTGCGTGGAGAACAGTTTCGACATGCCCTGGCCCGGACGGAAGGGGTTCGCGATCATCATGTGGCTGGCCGCTTCGATCTTGGGCTCCGGGGGCAGCGGCAACTGCTGCGCGCCTCGCTCCAGCTTGCGCAAGGCGCTGGCCAGAGCGAGCGGGTCGCCGGTGAGCTGTGCTCCGGAGGCGTCGGCCTCGTACTCCCTGGAGCGGCTGATGGCGAGCCGGATGACGGAGGCCGCGATCGGGCCCAGGAGCATGATGAGCAGCATGCCGAAGATGCCCGGGCCCTCGCGGTTGTTGTTGCCGCTCGGGATCAGCCAGGCGAAGTTGACCAGGAACATGATCACCGAGGCGAGTGCTCCGGCCACGGACGAGATCAGGATGTCGCGGTTGTAGACATGGCTCAGCTCGTGGCCGATGACTCCGCGCAGTTCGCGCTCGTCCAGGATGCGCAGGATTCCCTCGGTGCAGCACACGGCGGCGTTACGGGGATTGCGGCCCGTGGCGAAGGCGTTGGGCGCTTCGGTGGGTGAGATGTAGAGCCGGGGCATGGGCTGGCGGGCCTGCGTGGAGAGTTCGCGGACCATTCGGTAGAGCTCGGGGGCCTCGAATTCGCTCACCGGGCGGGCGCGCATCGCCTTCAGAGCGAGCTTGTCGCTGTTCCAGTACGCGTACGCATTGGTGCCGAGCGCCACGAACAGGGCGACGATCAGGCCCGTACGTCCGAAGAAACTGCCGATGACGAGGATGAGCGCGGACAGTCCCCCGAGGAGTACTGCGGTCTTCAGACCGTTGTTGCGGCGGTGCACGGTGCGCCCTCCTGGTGGTGCGTCGGGGGAACCCTTACTTGCTGGTTTCCACTCTCCAGTGGACCCTCCCTACCTGGTCAACGCCAGGCGAAGGGTGCTAGTTCCCTTGTGCGCACAGGGGGCGTCCCCGGCCGTGCTCGGCCGTACGGGTGAGGCGTGGCCGGGGCGCCGCTCGGCGGCGTGTGGCGGGCTGCTCGAGCCCCGGGCGGCTCAGAACAGGACGGTCGCCGAGAAACGCAGGATGAGCTGCGGGGCCCCGGACAGCACGATGCCGGCGACGGCCGTCAGCGCGATGGCGGTGGCCAGCGGGAGCGGCACCGCGTGCTTCTGCCGTGCGGGCTGCTCGTCGCCCTCGGGCGCGCGGAACAGGACCGCGGTCCACTGCAGGTAGTAGAAGAGCGCGATCACCACGTTCAGCGCCATGACGACGGCGAGCCAGCCGAGGCCCGCGTCGACGGCCGCGGAGAACACCGTGACCTTGGCGAACAGGCCGATGATGCCCGGTGGCAGACCTGCCAGGCAGAGCAGGAAGAAACCGAGGACAAGGGCGGTCAGGGGCCGTTGCGCGTAGAGACCCCGGTAATCGCTGACGCGGTTCAGGGGCCGGGTACGGGCGACCAGCGCCGCGACGGCGAAGGCGCCGAGGTTCACGGCGGCGTACATCAGGGCGTACGCGACGGTGGCGCCGATCGCCTTCTTCGCCTCCTGCGCGCTGTCGGCGTACGCGGCCGCGGCGATCGGCACCAAGAGGTAGCCGGCCTGTCCGACCGAGGACCACGCAAGGAGTCGTACCGCGCTGTACGCGCGCGTGGCGACCTGCCGCAGGGCGGCCACATTGCCGGCCGTCATGGTGAGGGCGGCCAGGACGGCGAGCACCGGGCCCCATACGTCCGCGTACGCGGGGAAGGCCACGACGGTGACCAGGATGAGGCCGGAGAAGCCGACGGCCTTGCCCACCACGGACAGATACGCGGCGACCGGCAGCGGGGCGCCCACATAGGTGTCGGGCACCCAGAAGTGGAACGGCACAGCGGCCGTTTTGAAGGCGAAGCCGACGAGGGTGAGCGCTACTCCGGTCTGCACGAGTGTCTTCAGCTGTCCGTCGACGTCGCCCAGGGTGGCGGCGATCTCGGTGAGATGCAGGGTGCCTGTGGCGGCGTAGACGAAGCTCACGCCCAGAAGGCTCACCGCGGTGGCGGTGACGGAGGACAGGAAGAACTTGAGCGCCGCCTCGGAGGAGCGCCGGTCGCCGCGCTTGAGGCCGACCAGCGCGAAGGCGGGCAGGGAGGCGACTTCCAGAGCCACGATGAGGGTGGCGAGGTCGCGGGAGGCGGGCAGCAGGGCGGCGCCGGCCGCGGAGGACAGCAGCAGGAACCAGAACTCCCCTTCGGGGAGTGCCTTTTTCTCCTTCAGCGGGCTGACCGAGAGGAGCGCGGTCAGCAACGCACCGGCGAGTACCAGGAATTGGATGGCCACGGTGAAGTGGTCGGCGGTATAGCTGCAGACGCCCTCGTCGCCGGTGAGGCAGAACGTGGAGCGGTCGCCGTCCAGGAGAGGCAGCAACGCGAGGGTGGCCGCGGCCAGGCCGGCTACGGAAATCCACGCCAGGAGTGTCTTGTTGCTCTCGCGCACGAACAGGTCGGCGACGAGAACGATCAGGCCGACGGCCGCCGCGATGGTGGGCGGCGCGACCGCGACCCAGTCGACGGACTGGACGAGGCTTGCGGCGGCTGCGGTCATGCCTTGCCTCCTGCGAGGAGCTGCTGCACGGCCGGGTCGGTGAGGCCGAGCAGCAGCGCGGGCCAGAGTCCGGCGAGGACGGTGAGGGCGACGAGCGGGGTCCAGGCGGCGAACTCGTAGCTCTGGACGTCGGTGAACTTCGGGGCGTCCGGCTCAGGGGTGGCGCCCATGCAGACACGGCGTACGACGATCAGCATGTAGGCGGCCGTCAGCAGCGTGCCGACCGCTCCGATCGCCATGAACGTCAGGAAGGCGGGCCTGCTCAGGCCCTCGGCCGGGTCGAAGGCGCCGAACAGGGCGAGCATCTCCCCCCAGAATCCGGCGAGGCCGGGCAGTCCGAGGGAGGCGACGGCACCGAAGGCGAGCAGTGCGCCGAAGCGCGGGGCCCGGCCGTAGAGGGCGGCGCCGGTCTGCTCGGCGAGGGTGTCGAGGTCCGTGCTGCCGGTGCGGTCCTTGAGGGCGCCGACCAGGAAGAACAGCAGGCCGGTGATGAGGCCGTGGGCGATGTTGGCGAACAGTGCGCCGTTCACTCCGGTCGGGGTCATCGTGGCGATGCCGAGCAGGACGAAGCCCATGTGGCCGACGGACGAGTACGCGATGAGGCGCTTGAGGTCGCCCTTCGCTCCGCGCTTGGCCAGGGCCAGACAGGCGAGGGACCCGTAGATGATGCCGACCACGGCGAAGGCGGCGAGGTAGGGCGCGAACTCCCGCATTCCGTCCGGGGCAACGGGCAGCAGGATCCGGACGAACCCGTACGTTCCCATCTTGAGCAGTACGCCGGCGAGGAGCACCGAGCCGACCGTGGGAGCGGCAGTGTGGGCGTCCGGCAGCCAGCTGTGCAGCGGCCACATCGGGGTCTTCACCGCGAGCCCGACCCCGATCGCCAGAACGGCGGTGACCTGCACGGATGTGGTCAGCCCACGGCCGTTGTCAGTGGCGAGTGCCACCATGTCGAATGTGCCGGAGTTCAGGCCGATGAGCAGCAGCCCGAGCAGCATCACGACGGAACCGAGCAGCGTGTAGAGGATGAACTTCCAGGCGGCGGCCTGCCGTTGGTCGCCGCCCCACCGGGCGATCAGGAAGTACATCGGGATGAGCACCATCTCGAACGCGAGGAAGAACAGCAGCAGATCGAGGACGGCGAAGGTCGCGAGGGTGCCGGACTCGAGCACGAGCAGCAGCGCGACGAATGCCTTGGGAGACGGGCCCGACGGCATTTTGAAGTAGCTGTACAGCGCGCACAGGAAGGTCAGCAGCGCGGTCAGCACGAGAAGGGGGAGCGAGATGCCGTCGACACCGAAGTGGATACGTACGTCGAGCGCCGGAATCCAGCTGATGTCGGTCGTGGCCTGCATACGCGCGGGCTCGTCGTGATCGAACCCGGCCGCGAGCACGAGCGCGGCCAGGAGCACCGCACCGGTGACGGTCACGCCGTGCCGCAGCACCGCCTGGTCCGGTGACCTGCCCTTGAGGCCGGGCGGGGGCGGGAGCAGCGCCGCGGCCGCGCCGAGGAGCGGGGCCACCACGACGAAGACGAGGAGGTACTGCATGACGGTGTCGTTGATATCGATCACGGCTCAGGCTCCCGCTGCGACGAGGACGGCGGCGACGGCCAGGAGGACCGAGCCTGCGAGCAGCGCGCTCAAGTAGGTCTGCACGTTGCCGGTCTGGGCCCGGCGTACGACTGCGCCCAGCCAGCGGGGGGCCGTGCCCGCTCCGCGCACATACGTGTCGACAACTTCGCGGTCGAGGAAACGAATCAGGGTGGCCATGGACTCTATAGGTCGTACGAAGAGCGCGGCGTAGACCGCGTCGAGCCTGAAGCCGACTGCCGCGTGCCGGTGCAGCGGGCCGAGCAGCAGCAGGCCCGGGTCCGCCGGGTCGGGGGCGGAGGCGATCGATCCGTACGCCGGGGTGTGCGTCGCGATCGCCTCGGCTTCGGAGACCGCGGGTTCGGCGTCGGGATGCGCGGCCACGGCGCCGAGGGGGACGCGGGCGGCCATGGCCGTGGTGTGGCGCCAGGCGCCGTAGGTGACGAGCCCGCCGACCAGGGCGAGGCCCGTGGAGAGAACGGAGGTGGTGAGAGTCGGGTTGAGCGAGTGGCCGTCGAACCAGTCGGGCAGCACACCGACGCTGAGACCGAAGGCGAGGGAGGGAACGGCGAGAACCCACAGGACGGCGTTCATGGCGATCGGCTGCTTGCCGTGGTCGGGGGCTTCGGTCCCGCTGCCACGGAAGGCGAGCAGCCACAGCCGGGCGCCATAGGCGGCGGTGAGCAGGGCGGTGACCAGTCCTGCGACGAGCACGATCCAGCCGGCCGCGCCGGGAGCGAGCTCGCTGTGCCCGGTGGCCGTGTGCTCGGCGGCGCCGAGGACCGCCTCCTTGGAGAAGAAGCCGCTGAAGGGCGGGATCGCGGCGAGCGCGAGCAGCGCCACGGTCATCGTCCAGTAGGCGTCGGGGATGCGGTGGCGCAGGTTCTTCATCCGCGACATGGCAGCCAGGGAGTTGGTGCCCGCGGCGTGGATGATCACGCCGGCGGCGAGGAAGAGCAGCGCCTTGAAGGCGCCGTGCGACAGGAGGTGGAAGACGGCGGCGCCACGGTCGCCGACGGCGAGCGCGCCGGTCATATAGCCGAGCTGGCCGACGGTCGAGTACGCGAGGACGCGCTTGATGTCGTCCTGTGCGAGGGCCGCGAGGGCGGAGCCGGCCATGGTGACGGCGGCCATGACGGCGAGGACGACCAACGCCGCGGCGGATGCGGCGAACACCGGAAGGAGGCGGGCCACGAAGTACACACCGGCGGCGACCATCGTCGCGGCGTGGATCAGGGCGGAGACCGGGGTGGGGCCGGCCATCGCGTCGGGCAGCCAGGTGTGCAGGGGGAACTGCGCGGACTTGCCGGCCACACCGGCGAGGAGCAGCAGCGCGATCAGCGTGGGGTGGTCGAGGCCGCCGTCCACGACGGCGTCGAGGACCTTCGTGATCCGGAAGGAACCGGCGTCGGCGGCCAGCGCGAACAGACCGATCAGGAAGGGGACATCGCCGAGCTTGGTGACCAGGAAGGCCTTGAGGGAGGCGGCGCGGGCCTCGGGGGTCTCCCAGTAGTGACCGACGAGGAAGTACGAGCAGATGCCCATGACTTCCCAGCCGACGAGCAGCACCATCAGGTCGCCGGAGTAGACGACGAGGAGCATCGCGGAGGTGAACAGCGAGACCAGGGCCGCATACGAGGCATAGCGCGGGTCGTCGCGCAGATAGCCCGTCGAGTAGATCTGCACACAGGTCGCGACGACACCGACCAGGACGGCGACGAGGATCGCGAAGCCGTCCAGGTGCAGGGCGAGTTCGATCGGGACCGAGCCGGTCGGCGTCAGTTCGGTGGCCGCGTCGAGCGGGCGGACGCCACCGCCGGTGCCGCCGCCCTGTCGCACGGCGATCACCACGGCGAGGATCGCCGAGGTCAGGGTCGGCAGGACCGCGAGGGGGCGGACGAATCCGGGGGCCTTGCGGCCGAGCAGCAGCCCGGTGGCGGCGCCCAGGAACGGAAGGAGGGGGACGAGAACGGCGAGGGTCGTGGTGGTCACGCGGTGGCCTCTGCCTTCTGCGTCGCGGTGCTCGCTTCGGGGGCGTCTTCCGGCTCCTCCCGTTCCGCGGTGTCGCGGAGCCGGTCGACGTCGGAGGTGCCGCGGTTGCGGTACACCATCAGCACGATCGCGAGTCCGATGCCGATCTCGGCGGCGGCGATGGCGATGGTGAAGAGGGTGAGCGCCTGGCCGGCGTGCAGGGCGTCGCGCAGCCACACGTCGAAGGCGACCAGGTTGAGGTTGACGGCGTTGAGCATGAGCTCGACGGACATCAGGACCAGGATCGCGTTGCGGCGGGCGAGTACTCCGTACAGCCCGACGCAGAAGAGGAGGACCGCGAGCACCGCGGGATAGGCGAGGTGCATCAGCGCTGCTCCTTGTCTCTGGTGGCGGCGTCGGGGGTCGCTTCCGGCTCCTCGGCCTGGCCGCCCTTGCGGGACAGGACGATCGCGCCCACGAGGGCGGCGAGGAGGAGCACGGAGAGCGCCTCGAACGGCAGCACCCAGTGCCGGAAGAGGATCGATCCGGTGACGGCGGTCGTTCCCTGCGGCGCGTCCAGGTCGATCCACTGGGTGCGGAACGCGTCGACGACCACCCACACCAGGGCGGCCGCCGCGGCGACGGCGACGGTCAGGGCCGCCCAGCGGTTGCCCGAATCGGCGTCCGGGGAGCGGCCGATGGGGGCCCTGGTGAGCATCAGCCCGAACAGAAGGAGGACGACCACGGAACCGACATAGATCAGTACCTGTACCCAGGCGATGAACTCGGCGGTGAGCAGGAGGTACTCGACAGCGAGACCACCGAGGGCGACGACCAGCCACAGGGCGGCGTGCACCAGCTGCTTGGTGGTGACGGTCACGATCGCCGCCCCCAGGGTGACGATGCCGACGAGAAGGAAGGCGATCTCCACGCCGGTGGGCGAGAGGAAGCCGTGGGGTGCGGTGGCGGCGAGGGTCACTCCTGGCCCTCCTGCTGCGCATCGGATTGCTGAGCGTCGGGCTGCTGCTGAGCGTCGTTCTGCTCCTGGGCCTCGCGCTGCTCCTTGGCCTCGAGTTGCTGCTGGGCAGCCAGCTTCTCGGCCGCCTTGCGGGCCGCGGCGATCTCCTTCGGCTCCTCGGCCGCCGGGTCGAGCGCGGGCGGGGCCGGGACGGTCCACATCCAGTCGCGGAGCTTGTCGCGCTCGTGGGTGAGTTCACGGATGTCGGTCTCCGCGTACTCGAACTCCGGTGACCAGAACAGCGCGTCGAAAGGACAGACCTCGATGCAGATACCGCAGTACATGCAGAGCGAGAAGTCGATGGCGAAGCGGTCGAGGACGTTACGGCTGCGCTCGCGTCCGCCGGGGGCGGCCGCCGGGACCGTCTCCTTGTGGGAGTCGATGTAGATGCACCAGTCCGGGCACTCGCGGGCGCAGAGCATGCACACCGTGCAGTTCTCCTCGAACAGCCCGATGACGCCGCGGGTACGGGGCGGGAGTTCGGGCTGGACGTCGGGGTACTGCTCGGTGACGGTCTTCTTCGTCATCGTGCGGAGGGTGACGGCGAGGCCCTTGGCCAGGCCGGACCCGGGGATCGGAGGCATCAGTTGATCGCCACCTTCACGATTCCGGTGAGCGCGATCTGCGCGAGGGCGAGCGGGACGAGCGTGGTCCAGGCGAGCTTCTGCAGCTGGTCCTCGCGGAGCCGGGGGTAGCTGACGCGCAGCCAGATGACGACGAAGGCGAGGATCGCGGTCTTGAGCAGCGTCCACACCCAGCCCAGGCCGTCGGCGCCCCACGGGCCGTGCCAGCCGCCCAGGAAGAGGACGGTGGTCAGGCCGCACAGGACGACGATCCCGGCGTACTCGGCAAGGAGGAACAGAGCGAAACGGAGGCCTGTGTATTCGGTGTACGCACCGAAGATGATCTCGGAGTCGGCGACCGGCATATCGAAGGGCGGGCGCTGGAGTTCGGCGAGGCCCGCCACGAAGAAGACCAGGGCGCCGACGATCTGCCAGGGCAGCCACCACCACTCGAAGGCGTTGACGATGCCGGGCAGCGAGACCGTTCCTGCGGCCATCGCCACGGAGGCGGCGGCGAGCAGCATCGGGAGTTCGTAGGCGAGGAGTTGAGCGGCGGTACGGAGCCCGCCGAGGAGGGAGAACTTATTGGCGCTGGCCCAGCCGGCCATGAGCGAGCCGAGTACGCCCACGCCCATCACGGCGAGTACGAAGAAGATGCCCGCGTCGACGACCTGTCCGACGGCGCCCTCGCTGGGGCCGATCGGGATGGCGACCAGGACCAGGAGGTACGGCAGCAGGGCGACGGCCGGGGCGAGCTGGAAGATCCGGCGGTCCGCGCCCGCGGGGACGACATCTTCCTTCTGTGCGAACTTCACGCCGTCGGCGACGAGTTGCGCCCAGCCGTGGAACCCGCCCGCGTACATGGGGCCGAGGCGGCCCTGCATATGGGCCATCACCTTGTGCTCGGTCTGCCCGATGATCAAGGGCAGGGTGAGGAAGACGACGAAGACGACGAGGAGTCGCAGGGCGACGTCGAGGGCGTCGTTCATGCGGTCTCGCCTCCGGCGGGGGTGTCTGGGGCGTCCGGGTCGTCGGACGGGGTGGTGTCGTCGGAACCGCTGTCGTCGGCCCCGGGGTTCCTGGAGCTGGGCTCGGGCGCGGCCTTGGACTCAGCCTCGGCCCTGGGCTTGGGCTCGGCCTTGGGCTCGGACTCGGCCTTGGGCTCGGCCTTGGGCTCGGACTCGGCCTTGGGCTCGGACTCGGCCTTGGGCTCGGCCTTGGGGGCGCCGGTGTCCTGCGGGGCCGGGTCCTGGGCCTGGTCGGGCTCGGACGAGGGCTCGGGCTTGGTCTGCTGGTCCGCGAAGGCTGGGCGGGGGTTGTGCCAGGGGGCATCCGTGCTGCGCGCCTGGGGTGCACGGTCCGAGGGCGGGGCTTCGCCCTGGGCGGACTCGGCGGACTCGGCAGACTGCGCGGGCTTGGCGGGCTTGGCGGGACCGGGCTTGTCGGGTGACGCTGCCGTATCCGCAGGCCCCGTCTGTCCCGCAGGCCCCGTCTGTCCCGCAGGCTCCGTCTGTCCCGTCGGCTCCGTCGCGCGTTGGGAGGCCGAGCCCTGGCTGGCGCTGCGCGCGCGACGCGGGGGTGCCGCGTCCGGCCGACCGGCCTGGCTGGCCTGGCCTGCCTGGTTGGCCTGGCTGGCCTGGCTGGCGGAACCCTCCGCTGCCGTACGCGCGCGACGTGGCGGTGTGGCCTCCGCCTCGCTCGCCGGGCCCTGCGCGGTCTCCTGGCCGGCCGAGCCCTCCGCGGCGCTGCGGGTGCGGCGGGGCGGGCGGTCGCCGGCAGCACCGGCTCGGGCACCGCGCGCGGGGCGGGCCGGTGCCGGGGGCAACTGGCCCTTGAGCGGGCCCCATTCGTTGGGGTCGGGGACGCCGGGCGGCAGCATCTGGCGGCGCTTGGGGCCGCCGTGCTCGGACTCCCCCGGCTCCTTCGCGCCGGGCCAGGCCTTCGCGACCCGCGCCGCGAGGACGAAGTCCTTGCGCAGCGGATGGCCCTCGAAGCCGTCCGGGAGCAGCAGCGGGTCGAGCCCGGGGTGGTCCGTGAACTCGACGCCGAACATCTCGTGGGTCTCGCGTTCGTGCCAGGCGGCGCCGGCGTAGACGTCCACGGCGGAGGCGAGAACGGGGGCCGAGTGCGGCACCGTCGTACGGACGAGGAGGCGGCGTACCGGATGGAGTGCCACCACATGGGCGGTGACCCGGAATCCCGTGCCGGGCTCGTCCACCGCGCTGAGCCAGTCGAAGTAGGTGCAGCCCAGGGTGGAGCGGGCCGTGGTGAGGGCCGTCGTCCAGGAGGCGGCGGGGACGTCCACCGTGAGCACGGCGTACGACTCTTCGGCGGTGGCCTCCTCGCCGAAGAGTTCGGTCACCTCGCCCGGAAGCCAGCCGGTCACCGCTCGTCCTCCCCCGTGGATCCCGCGGACTCCGCGGACTCCGCGGACTCGGCGGACTCCGCGGACTCGGCGGACTCGGCGGACTCGGCGGAATTCGGTTCCTTGGGTTCCGGAGGCGTGACGAGGCCGCTTTGCAGGGCCGCGGCCGAAGGGCGTCCGGCGGTGGAGTAGCGCTCCCCGAGCGACTCTCGGGCGATCTTCTCCTGAAGCTTGAGGATGCCCTGGAGCAGCGCTTCGGGGCGGGGTGGGCAGCCGGGGACGTACACATCGACCGGGATGATCTGGTCGACGCCCTTGGTGACGGAGTACGAGTCCCAGTACGGGCCGCCGCAGTTGCTGCAGGCGCCGAAGGAGATGACGTACTTCGGCTCGGGCATCTGCTCGTAGAGGCGCTTCACGGCGGGCGCCATCTTGTCCGTGACCGTGCCGGAGACGACCATCAGGTCGGCCTGGCGCGGACCCGGCGCGAACGGGATGACCCCGAGGCGGATGAAGTCGTGGCGGGCCATGGACGCGGCGATGAACTCGATGGCGCAGCAGGCGAGCCCGAAGTTGAAGACCCACAGGCTGTAGCGGCGGCCCCAGTTGAGGACCACCTTCATGGGTTCGGGCGCGAGGCGCGCCAGCGGGCCCAGCTTGGAACCGCCGCCGTTCCCGCTGCCGTTGCCACTGCCCTGGCCATTGCCGGGCTTGGGTTCGATGGTCACGTCCATGCGAGGACGCCCTTCTTGTATGCGTACAGCAGGCCTACGGCCAGGAAGCCGAGGAAGATGAACATCTCCACCAGCGTCGTCCCGCCGAATCCCGGGGCGGCGAAGACCGTTGCCCAGGGGAAGAGGAAGATCGAGTCGACGGCGAAGATCACGTACAGGAAGGCGTAGACGTAGTAGCGGACCTGGGTGTGTGCCCAGCCCTCGCCCACCGGGTCGACGCCGCACTCGTAGGTGAGCAGCTTCTCCGGGGTCGGTACGACGGGCCGCAGCAGCCGCCCCGCGCCGAAGGCGACGGCGACGAAGAGCACGCCGACGACGGCGAGCAGCCCGACGACCGAGTAGCTCTGGAAGTAGTCCGCGGCGAGAACGGTCGGTCCCGGCACCTCGGCTCCTCGCTCCCTGGTCTCGTTGGTCTGTTGCGCTGGTCGCGCGCTGTGTCCGCGGCCGTTGCGGTCCTGGCTTCAGCCGTATCGGCCCTGTTCGACGATCTGTACGCACGGGAGTCTAGGGCCTGCTAAAGAACTGGTAAGCAGCCCGTCATGGAGAGGGTGGGGTTTTCCCCAGTTCATCCTGGCGGTGCACCTCATGGCGCGGGGCCGCCCGGCCCGGCAGGCTATCGGACATGACCGCACGCAGCACCACCCAGCACAAGCAGCACAGCGCCGGAACCGGAACGGGCGCCGGCACCGGCGCCGGAACCGGAACGGGCGCCGGCACCGGCGCCGCTGCCGACGCCGTGCAGCAGCCGCTGCCGCTGCCGCCCGCGCGCTTCGCCTTCGACCGGCGGACGTGGAAGGAGATCGCGCATCTCCTGCTCGATCTGCCGGTGGCGCTGTTCGCCTTTGTGTACGTCTTCACGGTGCTGGTCGCCGGCGGCGTGCTGTCGGTGACGGTCATCGGACTGCCCCTGCTGGCCGCCGGGCTGCTCGGCGCGCGGCAGCTGGGCAGGGTGGAGCGGTCCCGGGCCAGGCGGCTGCTCGGCACGGTGATCGACGAGCCGAGCCCGTTGCCGTTCGGCCGGGACGAGGGCCTCTTCTCCCGGCTGTGGTCGCGCCTGAAGGACCCCGTCGGCTGGCGTGCCCTGTTGTACGGCTTCATACGGCTTCCGTGGGGCGTACTGACCTTCACGATCACGCTTGTGTCGCTGTTCGTGCTGTGGCCCGTACTGCCGTTCATCGCGCGAGGGCTGAGCAACGCCGACCGTGTGATGGTGCGCGGACTGCTGTCCCCGTCCGACGAGTTGGAGCGGCGTATCGCCGAGCTGGAGTCGGACCGCGGGGTGGTCGTGGACACCGCCGCGGCCGACCTGCGCCGTATCGAGCGCGATCTCCACGACGGGGCGCAGGCCCGCCTGGTCAACCTCGCCATGGGCCTCGGCCTGGCCAAGGAGAAGCTCCTCGAGGGCCAGGCCGACGACACCGTGGCGGCGATGGTGGACGAGGCGCACGGCGAGGTGAAGCTGGCCCTGCAGGAGCTGCGCGACCTGGCCCGCGGTATCCATCCGGCCGTGCTGACCGACCGCGGCCTGGGCGCCGCGCTGTCCTCGGTGGCCGCGCGCTGCACGGTGCCGGTGGAGGTGACCGTCGACCTCGACGACCGTCCGGCGCCCGCGATCGAGGGCATCGCCTACTTCACGGTGTCCGAGCTGCTGCAGAACATCAGCAAGCACAGCGGTGCGCGCACCGCCAGCGTCGAGGTGTGGCGCGCGGAGAAGCGGCTGCTCATCCGGGTCGAGGACGACGGGCGCGGGGGTGCGTCACTCGACGGCGGCACCGGAATGGCGGGCCTCTCCGAACGGCTCGGGGCGGTGGACGGCCTGTTCGTCGTCGAGTCACCGTCCGGCGGCCCGACGACGGTATCGGCCGAACTGCCCTGGCGGGACCGGACTCAGGGCTGAGGTCCGTCCGTACCCCGCAGGTCGTCCGTGACAGGCAGGTCGTCCGTACCCCGCAGGTCGTCCGTGACAGGCAGGTCGCCCGTACCCCGCAGGTGGGGAAAACCCCCGGTCCAAGAGGGATACGGACCGCATGGTGCGGGCCCTCTGCAACGAGGAGGGTGGAGGTACTTCGCAGGAGGCGCACCCACCCACCTGCCCACCTACTGCCGAGCTCAGCTCGCCGAGCAGAAACGGACGACACCGATGGCCACGGAGTACGGACATCACACCCGGCCCGACTTCCGCGGCCGCGGAGAGGGGCGGCGCCATCTGCTGCCGCCTGCGCTGCGGGCACCGGTCGAGGCGCGCACCTGGCGCGAGTTCGGATATGTGCTGCTCAGCCTGCCGTTGAGCATTCTGATGTTCGTCTACGCCATCACCATGGTCTCGCTCGGGGCGGGCCTGCTCATCACGTTCCTCGGGGTGCCGGTACTCGCCGCGGCGCTTGCGGGCTGCCGCGGGTTCGGGGCGCTGGAGCGGATGCGGGCCCGCGGGCTGCTGCACCTCGATGTCGCCGAACCACAGCCGGTGCGGCCCAAGAAGCACGGCGCGATGGCCTGGATCGGTGCACTCCTCAAGAGCGGTACGTCGTGGCGGAGCCTGCTGTACGCGGTGCTGCACTTCCCGTGGGCCGTCTTCGCTTTCAGCGTGGCGGTGACGTTCTGGTCGCTCGGCTGGTCCCTGCTGACGTACCCGCTGTGGCAGTGGGTCTTCCCGATGTACGCGGGCCAGGCAGGGCTGCAGTTGTACGGCAGCGAGGACGGGGTGCACACCTTCTACCTGGACGCCCCCTTCGAGATAGGCCTGACCGCGCTGGTCGGACTCCTGATCACGCTGGCGACGCCGTGGCTGATCCGGGCCCTGACGATGGTGGACCGGGTTCTCGTGGCCGGGCTCCTCGGCGCCTCGCGGCTGGACGCGCGCGTGGTCGAGCTCGAGTCCGACCGTGGGGTGGTCGTGGACACCGCGGCGGCCGACCTGCGCCGTATCGAGCGCGATCTGCACGACGGGGCGCAGGCCCGCCTGGTCAACCTCGCCATGGACCTGGGTCTCGCCAAGGAGAAGCTGCAGGAGGACCCGCAGGCCGCCGCCCGCATGGTGGACGAGGCGCACGGCGAGGTGAAGACGGCCCTGCAGGAGCTGCGCGACCTGGCCCGCGGAATCCACCCGGCCGTACTGACCGACCGCGGCCTGGACGCCGCCCTCTCGGCGCTCGCCGCGCGCTGCTCGGTGCCGGTGGAGGTCGAGGTGGACCTGCCGCACCGGCCCGCGGCCGCCATCGAGGGCATCGCCTACTTCACGGTCTCCGAGCTGCTGCAGAACATCAGCAAGCACGCGCGGGCGACCCGGGCCACGGTCGACGTGTGGCAGGTCGAGGACCGCTTGATGCTGCAGGTGATTGACGACGGTGCGGGCGGGGCCGGCACGTCCGGGGGTGCGGGCTCGGGCTCTGGCTCGGGCTCTGGCTCTGGCGCGGGGCTCGCGGGGCTCGCGGAGCGGCTCGACGCGGTCGACGGCGTTCTCGTCGTGGACTCTCCGGCCGGCGGGCCGACCCGGGTGACGGCGGAACTGCCCTGGAGGGGCTGAGCTTCCCCGGAGGGCCGAACTACCCCCGGAGGGCTGAGCTTCCCTGGAGAGATGGACTTCCCGGAAGAGATGAACTTCCCGGGAGAGGCTGGGAGTTGTCCACAACCGGTGAGTTATCCACAGGGCGGAGCGGGGTCAGGGGCGTCCGGGCAGACTGATTGCCGTGACGCCCCGTGACTCCGTTCCCCACATCACCAGTCCCCCACATCACCAGCCCCCGATATCACCAGTCAGTCCCCCACACCCCCAACCCTCCGCATCCTCAGCCCTCCCACCCCCAGCCCTCCGCCGCCGCTTCCCGCTCGCCAGTCCCTCCCGTCCCGCCCACCTCATCCGGCCACCTACGCGTTCCGGGGAATCCCGGCGGTCGGGCGCGTGAGTGACCGAATGCTGGGATGCTGGAGGGTGTCGTCGGGCGGGGCCCGGCAGTGGGGGATGGACGAATCGTGGAGGACAGTGTGCGGGTGGTCATCGCCGAGGATTCAGTGCTGCTCAGGGAGGGCCTGACCCGGTTGCTGACCGACCGTGGGCACGAGGTCGTGGCCGGTGTCGGGGACGCGGACGCGCTGATCAAGACCATCGGGGAGCTGGACGGCCAGGGGGCGCTGCCCGACGTGGTGGTCGCGGATGTACGGATGCCGCCGACCCACACGGACGAGGGCGTGCGTGCCGCGGTGCGGCTGCGTCGCAGCCACCCGGGTCTCGGTGTCCTGGTGCTTTCGCAGTACGTCGAGGAGCAGTACGCGACGGAGCTCCTGGCCGGATCCAGTCACGGCGTGGGCTACCTGCTCAAGGACCGGGTAGCCGAGGTCCGTGAATTCGTCGACGCGGTGGTGCGGGTCGCCGAGGGCGGCACGGCCCTCGATCCGGAGGTCGTGGCCCAGCTGCTCGGGCGCAGCCGCAAGCAGGACGTACTCGCGGGCCTCACCCCGCGGGAGCGCGAGGTCCTGGGCCTAATGGCCGAGGGACGTACGAACTCCGCGATCGCGAGGCAGCTGGTGGTGAGCGACGGAGCGGTCGAGAAGCACGTCAGCAATATCTTCCTGAAGCTCGGCCTCTCGCAGAGTGACGGGGATCACCGCCGCGTTCTCGCCGTCCTCACCTATCTCAACTCTTAACGAGCTGACACTCTGTCAGATATCTAGCGAAGTCATAGTCCTAGAACCGAAGAATGAGCGGCAAGCGTCTTCACACAGAGGGCGAGGGGGCGAACGAATCGTGGCAAAGCAGGGCGACAGACCGTCTCAAAGCGGCGTCCACGATGTGAGCCACCCAGGGAAGGTGACCCTTACCGACGTAGGGTGGTCCTGGGAGGTCCGGTCGGCCGGCTCCTCCCGTGCCGCAGCCTCGAGGGAGGTCCAGTTCAGTGACCAGCCAGGTCAGTAGCCCAGCCGAGCAGGCCGACTCCGCCGCCGTCGGAGAGCAACGCAAGCCGTCCGGCGACAAAGAAGTCCGTCGCCTGGACCGGGTGATCATCCGGTTCGCGGGTGACTCCGGTGACGGAATGCAGCTCACGGGCGACCGCTTCACATCGGAGACGGCGTCGTTCGGCAATGACCTCTCCACGCTGCCGAACTTCCCCGCCGA
>NZ_JBHTCF010000012.1:0-275640 GCF_042665355.1 Streptomyces monticola
ATGATGGCCGGAGACGGGGTATCAACATATCTGGCGTTGACTTTTGGCACGCTGTTGAGTTCTCAAGGAACGGACGCTTCCTTTGTACTCACCCTCTCGGGCTTTCCTCCGGGCGCTTCCCTTCGGTGTTTCCAAACTCTATCAGGCCTTTTCCGCTCTCCCGACCACGGTCTCCGCGAGCACGCAGAACCGCATCCAGGGATAGGATCGACTCAATGAGGATGCCGCCGAGGCTTAACGCTTGGCGCGCTGTGCGGCCTCAGGCAGGAGTACGACAGTACATGCCGCCCCAGGGCGGACGCAAATCGTTTGCGGGGCGTCGTACGCCTGCCAAGTGGGACCAGTTGTGCGGAACCGGGACTTCTTATGACTTACCCTTCTGAACAGTGCGTCGTCCAGGACAGGTAGTGGCGGCGCTTATGACTCTCCACCCCTGGGAGGCTCCCCATGACGACCGTGACGTCCCCACTCGCCGGACGCGCCATCGGGCTTACTGCAGTGCCCGACCCGGTGTTCTCCGGCGCGATGGTGGGACCCGGTACGGCAATTGATCCCGCGCGTGAGCCTTCTGAGGCTGTGGCTCCCGTAGCCGGCATCGTTGTCTCTCTTCACCCTCATGCCTTTGTCGTCGTCGACGAACAGGGACACGGCGTCCTGACCCACCTGGGCATCGACACCGTGCAGCTCAACGGCGAGGGCTTCGAACTGCTCGTCAACAAGGGTGACACCGTGCAGCGCGGCCAGGCGGTCGTGCGCTGGGACCCGGCTGCCGTCGAGGCCGCCGGCAAGTCCCCGGTGTGCCCGATCGTGGCCCTCGAGGCCACGGCCGAGTCCCTCTCCGGTGTCACCGAGGACGGCGACGTGAAGGCCGGCGACGAACTGTTCAGCTGGCAGTGACGTCAGTGCCGCTCTGGGCGGCGGCAAGTACGACATCCACCGCGGCGGGCTGGTCCGCCGCATATATCGGAGACGGGTGAAATGGAGACAACGCTGCGAGGCGTCGGCGTGAGCCACGGTGTGGCGATCGGCGAGGTTCGGCACATGGGTACGGCGGTGCTCGAGCCGCCGGCGAAGCAGATTCCTGCCGAGGAGGCGGAGCGCGAACAGGGGCGCGCCCGTAAGGCGGTTGAAGCTGTCGCGGCCGACCTGATTGCGCGCGGCAATCTGGCCGGTGGTGAGGCCCAGGCCGTGCTCGAGGCCCAGGCCATGATTGCCCAGGACCCTGAGCTCATGGCTGATGTCGACCGGCGTATCGCCGTCGGCAGCACCGCTGAGCGCGGTATCTACGACGCTTTCTCGCACTATCGGGAGCTGCTTGCGGGCGCCGGTGAGTACATGGCGGGGCGCGTCGCCGACCTGGACGATGTGCGCAACCGGATCGTGGCGCGCCTGCTCGGTGTGCCGATGCCGGGTGTGCCCGACAGCGACGAGCCGTACGTCCTGATCGCCAGGGACCTCGCGCCGGCCGACACCGCACTGCTCGACCCCGCGCTCGTGCTCGGCTTTGTGACCGAGGAGGGCGGGCCGACCAGCCACTCCGCGATTCTGGCGCGGGCGCTCGGTGTGCCGGCCGTGGTCGCGCTGCCCGGTGCCGGTGAGCTGGCCGAGGGCACGGTCGTGGCCGTGGACGGCAGCACCGGTGACATCCACGTCGACCCGAGCCCCGAGAAGCGGGCCGAGCTGGAGCAGGCGGCCGAGGAGCGCAAGGCCGCGCTCGCCGCGTCGACCGGTCCCGGCGCGACGTCTGACGGGCACAAGGTGCCGCTGCTCGCCAATGTCGGCGGGCCCGCGGACGTGCCTGCCGCGGTCGATGCCGGTGCCGAGGGCGTCGGGCTCTTCCGTACCGAGTTCCTCTTCCTGGACGACAGCCAGAAGGCGCCGTCCGAGGAGAAGCAGGTCGAGGCGTACCGCAAGGTGCTCGAGGCGTTTCCCGAGGGGCGTGTCGTCGTGCGCGTACTCGACGCGGGTGCCGACAAGCCGCTGGACTTCCTGACGCCTGCCGACGAGCCGAACCCGGCTCTTGGTGTGCGTGGTCTGCGGTCGCTGCTTGACCACCCCGAGGTGATGCGTACGCAGCTGACCGCGCTGGCCAAGGCCTCCGAGGGGCTGCCGGTGTACCTCGAGGTCATGGCGCCGATGGTCGCCGACCGTCTGGACGCCAAGGCGTTCGCGGACGCGTGCCGTGAGGCGGGGCTGCAGGCGAAGTTCGGTGCGATGGTGGAGATTCCGTCCGCCGCACTGCGGGCCCGCTCGATTCTGCAGGAGGTCGAGTTCCTCTCGCTGGGGACCAACGACCTGGCGCAGTACACCTTCGCCGCCGACCGTCAGGTGGGTGCGGTGTCCCGGCTTCAGGACCCGTGGCAGCCCGCGCTGCTCGACCTCGTGGCGCTGTCCGCCGACGCCGCCAAGGCCGAGGGCAAGAGCTGCGGTGTGTGCGGCGAGGCCGCTTCGGACCCGGTGCTCGCGTGTGTGCTGACCGGTCTTGGTGTCACCTCCCTTTCCATGGGTGCCGCCTCGATTCCGTATGTGCGCGCGACGCTGGCCAAGTACACGCTGGCGCAGTGTGAGCGTGCCGCGGCCGCGGCTCGAGCGGCGGACACCGCCGACGAGGCGCGGGCGGCGGCGCAGGCCGTGCTGTCCGGCGAGTGACATGCGGACCGGCTTAGCGCCGGGCCGAGTTGAGCGAAGGGTGCCCCACTTGGGTGGGGCACCCTTCGTGCTGTGCCGTCAGTGCGGGTGCTCCTCTTCGTGGGGGCCGAGGTCGGGGGCCTGGCCGTATTCCACGCCGGGCTCGGGTGGGACCGGGTCTCCCGACCAGGAGTCCGTGCAGTAGGCGTCGAAGACCTCGGCTTCGGTGAGGGGGATGAGGCGGTCGGCCGTGAGGCGCCAGCCGCAGACCCGGTCCTGGGTGTCGGGGACGCTGGTGCGCAGGACGACTCCGCCGGGGCTCGAGGTGGCGATGCCCGCGGCCAGGACCGTGGTGAATTCCAGGGCGTCGGTCTCGTCCAGGTGGATCAGGCCGTCGGCTGTGCGCTCGGCGTGCAGGGCCGCAAGCAGCGGTTCTGTGTCCGTGGAGACGGAGCAGACGACGTGGTGGACGCCTGGCTGTGCCGTGTCGAGGATGCGGGTGAGGAGCAGGGCGGCCCGGGTGAAGGCGGAGCCGCCGATGTCCTCGCCGCAGTCCGCGCAGCGGCCGATGCCGGCGAGCAGCTCCTCGGCGTACTCCACGGTGGAGCGGCGCAGGGCCTCGTCGACCAGGTCGGGGACGAGGTCGTCGAGAGGGCGGCCGTCGTACGCCACGGTGGGGCCGGCGGCGGCGAGTTCCGCGGTGAAGCGGCTGCGGCCGTCCGAGGTGTCCGGGTCGAGGCCGGTGGCTGTGCAGTAGTCCGCGTACTCCTCGGGGTCGAAGAGGGCGAGTGTGGTGTGTTTGCCCTCGGAGGCGAAGGTGCGCAGGAGGCGCTCCACCTCGCGGAGGTAAGTGGCGTGGTCGCTGAAGGTGAAAGTGCGGTAGCGGCGCATCGCCGCGAAGTCCTCCGCGTCGGCCAACAGGCCGATGGTGCCGGCGACTTCGCGGCGCAGGATGCGGCGCATGGTGTGCTGCTTGGCTTCTGACATGTCTCCCCCTGGACACAGTTGATCAGTGCTCACTCACAGTAACGGGAGGCACTGACAATGCCGTCGGGGGACGGATGGGTCAGGTGCGGTCGCGGGCCACGTCGGCGTAGAAGCGGAGCAGGTCCAGGTTGTCCACGGAGCCCGGATTGACGGCCTTTTCCAAGGGGGTGCCTTGGAGCAGGCGCTTGACGGGGACTTCGATGCGCTTGCCGGTCAGGGTGTGCGGGACGCCGGGGGCCTCGATGATCTCGTCGGGGACGTGGCGCGGGGAGAGCTGCTCGCGGATGGTCTGCTTGATGCGGGTGCGCAGCTCGTCGTCGAGGACGGCGCCGGGGGCGAGGTGGACGAAGAGGGGCATCCAGTAGCCGCCGTCGGGCTGTTCGATGCCGATGACGAGGGATTCACGGATCTCCGGGAGGCGCTCGACGGCTTCGTAGATGTCGGCCGAACCCATGCGGACGCCCTGGCGGTTGAGGGTGGAGTCGGAGCGGCCGTGGATGACGACGGAGCCGCGCGAGGTGACCGTGATCCAGTCGCCGTGGCGCCAGACGCCGGGGTAGGTGTCGAAGTAGCTGTCGTGGTAGCGGCTGCCGTCGGGGTCGTTCCAGAAGTGGATCGGCATGGACGGCATGGGGTTGGTGACGACGAGTTCGCCGACCTCGTCCGTGAGGGGTTTGCCCTGGGGGTCCCAGGCCTGCAGATCGGTGCCCAGGCAGGGGGCCTGGAGTTCGCCGATATGGACGGGCAGGGTGGGTACGGCGCCCGCGAAGCAGGAGCACACGTCGGTGCCGCCGCTGACGGAGGCGATCCACAGGTCGGCTCCCGCGTCGGCGAACTCGTCGTGCAGCCAGCGGAAGCCGTCGGGCGGCAGCGGGGAGCCGGTGGTGGCGACGCACTGGACACGGGAGAGGTCGTGGTCGCGGGCGGGGTGGACGCCGGCCTTGCGGCAGGCCATCACGTACGCGGCGGAGGTGCCGAAGAGGGTGGCGCCGGTGCGCTCGGCGATGCCCCACTGGGCGCCGGTCTCGGGGTAGCCGGGACTGCCGTCGTAGAGGATGACCGTGGTGCCCGTCAGGAGGCCGGAGACGAGGAAGTTCCACATCATCCAGCCGGTGGAGGTGTACCAGAAGAACCGGTCGTCGGGGCCCAGGTCACAGTGCAGGCCGAGCTGCTTGAAGTGCTCGACGAGGATGCCGCCCTGGGACTGGACGATGGCCTTGGGCAGACCGGTGGTGCCGGAGGAGTACAGCACCCACAGCGGGTGGTCGAAGGGGACCTCCTCGAAGACCGGCTCCGTGTCGCCCGCCGTGAGCTCCGACCACTCCAGGGTGCCTTCGGGTGCCTCGGTGCCGAGCAGCGGGATGTGTACCACCGCGCGCAAGGTGGGCAGTTCGCGGCGGAGTTCGGCCACGGTGTCGCGCCGGTCGTGCTCCTTGCCGCCGTAGCGGTAGCCGTCGACGGTGAACAGGACGACGGGTTCGACCTGTTGGAAGCGGTCGAGGACGCTGCGGGCGCCGAAGTCGGGGGCGCAGGAGGTCCAGACGGCGCCGACGGCGGCGGAGGCGAGGAGTGCCACCGTGGCCTGCGGGATGTTGGGCAGATAGCCGCTGACGCGGTCGCCGGGCCGCACCCCGCGAGCGCGGAGCTCAGCGGCGAGGGAGCCGACCTGGCGGCGCAGCTCGGCCCAGGAGACGGGCTGCGGCTCGTGGGTCTCGTCGACGTACAGGAGCGCCGGGTCGTCGGGGCGGTCGGCGGCGGCGCGCAGGGCGTGCTCCGCGTAGTTGAGGGTGCCGCCGGGGAACCACTGGGCGCCCGGCATGGAGCGGTCGCCGATGACGCTCGTGTACGGCGTGGAGAACCGGATGCCGAACCAGTCGACGACGGCTTCCCAGAAGGTGTCCAGGTGGTCCACCGACCAGCGGTGCAGGGCCGGGTAGCCGCCCTCGGCGGGTGCGGCGTACCGCTCGGCGGCCCAGGCCTGGAAGCGGGTGATCGCTGCGGCGTCGACGCGGGCCCGGTCGGGCTGCCAGAGAGGCTGCGGCTGCTGCGGTGCGGCGGTGGACATGGGGCGGCTCCCAAGCTGTACGCGGTGTGTGCGTTCGGCACGCGCACGTGCCGGGGTGGTGCGCGTGACGCGGCTCTAGGGACGATGCCATGTGATCGACTTCCGCACCAGGGTCGCTCCCCCACAGTCCGTGGCGTGAAGGTGTGGTCGCACCACGGGTGAACGGCGCATGAACGCCCTACGCGGCACGCGCGCGTACTGGCAGGCTGAGCTGCATGGACGGTCATGGCCTGGTGCGGTCGGTGAAGGCGGTCGGGGCTGTCGGCCCGGCACAGGGTTTGCGCGCGGTGCGGGCGGCTTGGCGTAGGCGGCGTACGGACTCTGTGGGACTTCCGCGCAGGGGGGCCGAGCGGGCCCGGGTGCCGGGTCCCGTGACGCAGGTGGAGCCGGGCCCCGGCGGCGGTGTGATCCGGTTCGCGCGCTCGGAGCTGCGGGTGTGTGTGACGGGTGGCGGCGCGGTGTTCTGGGGGTGGGACGGCGCGGGGCCCGAGCCTTCCTACGCGCTGGCGGGCGGGGCGCCCGAGGCGGATCCGCGGGCACTCCTCGAGCCGGACAAGGAGGGCGGCTGGCGGGTGGTGTCGGAGCGGGTGACCGTCGTGGTGTCCCGGCACGGCGCCGTGGAGGTGCGTACGCCGGGCGGGGTGGTGTTGCGCAGGGATCTGCCGCCGCGGTGGTGGGAGCCGGCGTCGGGCGACAGCGCGCGGTGGGTGCAGCGGTCCGAAGTCGCCGCCGACGCGCGGTTCTTCGGGCTCGGCGGGCGTGCGGGCGGGCCGCGTCTGCGGGACGGGGCGTACCGGCTGTGGAACACCGATCCGGGCCACGCTTTCGGCCCTGGTGACGATCCGCTGTATCTGACGATGCCGGTTCAGATGGTGGTGGCGGACGCGGGCACGCATCTGGTGTTCCACGACAACTCGTGGGACGGCCTTGTGACGCTGCGCGAGGGTGAGGAGGGGGCGGGTTCCGGGCACGACCGGGCCGGGGGCAGTGAGCTGCGGATGGACGGGGGGCCGCTCAGGTGCTGGGTGGTGGTCGGCTCCCCCGCGCGCGTGCTGCATGTTTTCGCTTCTCTGACCGGGGCGACCGCGCTGCCTCCGGCGTGGGCCCTCGGTCATCAGCATGCGCGCTGGGGGTTCGGCAGCGAGCAGGAGGTGCGCCGGATCGTCGCGGGCTATCAGGAGCGTGGCCTTCCGCTCGATGCCTTGCACCTGGACATCGACCACTTCGCCGAGCGGCGGGTGTTCACGGTGGATACGGAGCGCTTTCCGTCGCTTCCCGCTCTTGCCAAGGACCTGGCCGACGACGGGGTCCGGCTGGTGTCGATCGTCGATCCGGCGGTCAAGGGGCAGCCGGGCAACGAGGTGTACGACTCCGGGCGCGCGGCCGACGCCTTCGTGCGTGACGCACGGGGGCGGGTGGTCAGGGGCGTCGTGTGGCCGGGTGAGTCGGTGTATCCCGACTTCACTTCCGCCGAGGTCCGCCGGTGGTGGGGCGGCCTCTATGAGGAGCGGCTCGCGCAGGGGTTCGCCGGGTTCTGGCACGACATGAACGAACCGGTGTCCTTCGCCGCGTTCGGGGACATGACGCTGCCGCGCAGCGCCCGGCACGCGCTCGACGGGCGTGGCGGCGACCATCGTGAGGCGCACAACGTGTACGGCCTGTGCATGGCCGCGGCCGGCTACGCGGGGCTGCGTCAACTGCGGCCCGGCGAGCGGCCGTTCCTGTTCTCGCGGTCCGGGTGGGCGGGGATGCAGCGCTACGGGGGTACGTGGTCGGGGGACGTGGCGACCGGCTGGCCGGGGCTTCGGGCCTCGCTCTCGCTGGTCATGGGGCTCGGCCTGTGCGGAGTGCCGTACTCGGGTCCTGATGTGGGCGGCTTCGACGGCAGCCCCTCGCCCGAGCTGTATCTGCGCTGGTTCCAGCTGGGGGCGTATCTGCCGCTGTTCCGTACGCATGCGGCGCTGCGGGCCGGGCGCAGGGAGCCGTGGGCGTTCGGTCCCGAGGTGCTGCGGCACGCGCGCGTGGCGCTGGATGAACGGCGCCGTATCCAGCCCTACTTGGTGACGCTTTCGCATCTCGCGCACCGCACCGGGGCTCCCTATGTGCGTCCCTTGTGGTGGTCGTCGCCGGAGGACCGGGCGCTGCGGGACTGCGAGGACGCATTTCTGCTCGGGGATGCGCTTCTCGTGGCCCCGGTTCTGGAGCACGGGGCCGACCGGCGTGCGGTGCGGCTGCCGCGGGGTCGCTGGTACGACACGGCGACGGGGCAGGCGTACGAAGGTCCCGGGCAGGTGCTCGTGGACGCCCCGCTGTCACGCATTCCCGTACTCGCGCGCGCGGGAGCGGTGCTTCCGGTCCGGGGAGCGGACGGTGGCCTCGAGCTGGAGGTGTGGGCGCCGCAGCGTGGGCGGAGTGGATCGGGCCTGGTGGTGCGGGACGCGGGCGCGGGCTGGGAGCTGCCGGAGGTCGAGCGGTATGTGTCGCGCTGGGCAGGGAGCGGTGAGGTGGTGGTCGAGCGGGAGTGCGCCGACGGTACGGCGGGCGAGGTGACGGAGCCGGTGCGGGTGCGGGGCCTTGAGGCGGGTCTGTAAGGGGCAGTGCGGGTCTGTAAGGGACAGTGCGGGTCTGTAAGGGACAGTGCGGATCTGTAAGGGGCAATGTCAGTGGGCGCTCCTATACTCGCCGCCATGGAGACGATCACGGTCAGACAGCTGTCGCCGCGGACGCCGACCGCCTCACCGCGCTGATGCGGGAGTCCGGCGCCTATCGGGGGCGGTACGCGTCGATCATCGCTGGGTACCGGGTCACGCCCGGGTACATCGACCGGCATCTGGTGTGCGTGGCCGACGCCGGGCGTGAGGGAGTCCTCGGGTTCTGTTCCGTGGTGTGCGAGCCGCCCGAGCTCGACCTCGCGTTCGTGACGGACGAGGCGCAGGGGCGCGGGGTCGGCCGACTGCTCGTGGAACAGGTGCTCCAGCGGGCGCGGGAGGCGGGCCTGAGCGACGTCCGCGTGGTCTCGCATCCGCCGTCGGAGGCGTTCTACCGGCGCTTGGGTGCGCGCCGCACCGGCACCGTGCCGCCGGCGCCGCCGAAGGTCGCCTGGGAGCGGCCGGAGTTGTGGTTCGACCTGTGAGCCGGACGCCCGGTCAGGGCGTCCTGTCGGCGTAGCCGCCCGCGAACCACTTCTGTGCGGCGGTCGTGTGGAGGGGGAAGCCAAGGGTGGCCGGGGAGCGCAGGAGGCTCCAGCCGTCCGTCTCCGCCGTGGGGGCCGACGGCGGCAACGCGCTCGCGGGCCGCGGCGGGAGGAGCCCGAAGAGCAGCAGGTGGCCGTCGGGTGAGCTGAGGACATCGGCGAGGGCGACCTCTTCGTACGAGGCCTCGATGCCGGTCTCTTCGGCCAGTTCGCGGACGACGGCGTGGCGCCAGTCCTCACGGTGGTCGATGAAACCCCCGGGCAGGGCGAGTGTGCCGTAGGCCGGTTCGATGGTGCGGGTGATGACCACCAGGCCGGTGGCGCCCCGGTCGGCGCGTCCGGCGCCGGCGGTACCGGCAGTACCGGATTCAGCCAGTGCCACACAGGGCGCGTCCTCAAGGTCTGCCACGACCGGAACCAGTGCCACCGCCACCGGCAGCGGATTGCGGTACGCCACATCCCCGCAGGACGGGCAGGTGCGGGGCCATCCGGAGACAGGGCCGTAGCGCGCGCCGCAGCTGGAGCAGTGCGCACCCCGCCGGGTCGCGGCGGGTGACGGTTCAGGAAGCGGCGAGGACACGCGCGGACTGTATCCGATCACCTTCCGCGCGGCCTCCGCGCCTGATAGACGGAGGTGCCATGACGCCAACTTCCGTGCTGCGCACGCTCCGTACGCTCGCCGTCGGTGCCGCCGCCCTGCTCGCCGCCACCACCGTGCCCGCCCCCGCCGCGGCCGATCCGGAGCCCAAGGCCCCGGAGGAGTTCGTGGCGCTGCGCGACGTGGATCCGACGATCCTGCAGGAGATGCGATACACGACGCCCCACAACTTCCTGGGCGAGCCCGTCGACGGCTACAAGAAGCCGCTCTGCATCCTCACGGAACCGGCCGCGAAGGCCCTGCACAAGGCGCAGCGCAAGCTGCTCCGCAAGGGCTACTCCCTGAAGGTGTACGACTGCTACCGGCCGCAGCGCGCGGTCGACCACTTCGTACGCTGGGCGAAGGACCTCGACGACGAGCGGATGAAGAAGGAGTTCTATCCGCAAGTCGACAAGTCGCGGCTGTTCGCGGACGGTTACATCGCGGAGAAGTCCGGGCACAGCCGTGGCTCGACGGTCGATCTGACCGTGGTGAAGCTGCCCGCGGCGCCCACGCGCCCTTATGTGCCGGGTGAGCCGCTGGTGGCGTGCTACGCGCCACAGAGCGAGCGCTTCCCCGACAACTCGGTGGACATGGGGACCGGGTTCGACTGCTTCGACACGCTCTCGCACACCGATGACCCGCGGATCACCGGCGTACAGCGGAAGAACCGGGATCTGCTGCGCGGCGTGCTCGCAGAGCAGGGGTTCGCCAACCTGCCCGAGGAGTGGTGGCACTTCACGCACAAGCCGGAGCTGTTCCCCGACACCTACTTCGACTTTCCGGTGTCGCGGAGGTCGTTGACCGGCTGATTCTCCGTATCCAGGCGGTCGTCGACCGGCTGATTCACGGTTCCGTGACGCTCGTCGGCCGACCGATTCGCCATAGCCCGGCGGTCGTCGGCCGACTGCCGCCCCTGTCCGTGTGCGGCCGGGCGTGGCACACTTCTGACGTTCCGTCAGATCCAGTGTCAGGGAGGGACCTTGTCGCGTCAGCGGACCCCGGTCGTAGCCGATTGGTTCGGCGGGGAGGACGACGGCTTCCGGCTGCTCGGCACGCGCTGTGCCGGCTGCGGCTCCGTCTTCTTCCCCCGCGAGGACACGTTCTGCCGCAATCCCGGATGCGCGGGCGGTGCGCTCGACGAGGTGCCGCTGTCGAAGCGGGGCCGCATCTGGTCGTACACCGACGGGCGCTATCGTCCGCCCGCCCCCTATGTCTCCGACCCGGACCAGGAGTGGCAGCCGTACACCCTGGTCGCCGTCGAACTCGAAGCGGAACGCATGGTGGTGCTCGGGCAGGCCGTGCCCGGTGTGACGCCGGCGCAGCTGACGGTCGGCATGGAGGTGGAGGTCGTGCCCGGCGTGCTGAACGAGGACGCCGACACCACCTGGACGACCTGGCACTGGAAGCCGGTGAGCGAGCGATGAGCACACGTGACGTGGCGGTGCTCGGCGCCGCGATGCACCCCTGGGGCAAGTGGGGGCGCAGCTTCATCGAGTACGGCACCAAAGCCGCGCGCGCGGCGCTCACGGACGCCGGGCTCGACTGGCGCGACGTGGGCTCGATCATCGGCGCGGATACGGTGCGCGGCGGCTATCCCGGCTATGTCGCCGGAGCCACCTTCGCCAAGGCGCTCGGCTGGCAGGGCGCGCGCGTGACCAGCGTGTACGCGGCCTGCGCCTCGGGTGCGCAGGCCATCAACACCGCCCGGACACAGATCCTCGCCGGACTTGCGGACGTCGTGCTCGTGGTGGGTGCGGACGCCGCGCCGAAGGGATTCTTCAAACCCGCGGGCGGCGACCGCGCCGATGACCCCGACTGGCTGCGCTTCCGGGTACTCGGCGCCACCAACCCGGCGTTCTTCGGCCTCTACGCGCGCCGCCGCATGGCGCTGCACGGGGACACCCTGGAGGACTTCGCGCAGGTCAAGGTGAAGAACGCCGCGGCAGGCCTGCTGAACCCCAACGCCCGCTACCGCAAGGCCGTCTCGGCCGACGAGGTGGCCGCATCCGCGGTGGTCGCCGATCCGCTGCGCCTGCTCGACATCTGCGCGACCTCGGACGGCGCGGCCGCGCTCGTGCTGTCCAGCACGGAGTTCGCACGCCGGCACGGAGCGGCGGATCCCGTGCGCGTGCGGGCGGTGTCCACGGTCACGCCGCAGTACCCGCAGACCGTCCTCGACCTGCCCGACATCGCGACGGACTCGGCCGCCGCCGTGGCCGCGCCCGCACGCCCGTTCCGCGCCTCGATCGCGCACGCGGCGTACGAGGAGGCGGGCATCGGTCCCGAGGATCTGTCGCTCGCCGAGGTGTACGACCTGTCCACCGCGCTCGAGTTGCAGTGGTACGAGGACCTGGGGCTGTGCGGCGAGGGCGAGGGGGCCAAGCTGCTCAGGGAGGGGGCGACGGCGCTCGGCGGCCGTATACCGGTGAACGTCAGCGGCGGGCTCGCGTCCTTCGGCGAGGCCGTGCCCGCCCAGGCCATCGCCCAAGTCTGCGAGCTGACCTGGCAGTTGCGGGGCACGGCGGGCGAGCGGCAGGTCGAGGGGGCGCGGGTGGGCATCTCCGCGAACCAGGGGCTCTTCGGGCACGGCTCCTCGGTGATCGCGGTGCGGTGAGCGCGCGCCGCGGGACCGCAGAGCGGTGGGCGCCGTGCGGTGATCGCAGTGCCCGGTCGGCCGGCGGCACCGTCATCCCGGCCCGCGGGCCGACCAGTTGATTCGTACGCACAGTGACCGGCCGGAAAGGCTGCGTGAACAGCGCATGAACTGGCCCCGGGCGGGTCCGGGCGGGGACATCATGCTGGCGTGTCTCCCTGGTCGGACTCGCTCCGTTTCGCGTTCCAACCGGTGGTCAATCTGGCCACCGGCGCCGTCGCCGCGCAGGAGATACTCGCCCGCCCCGAGTCGGGCGACATCCTCGCCGAAGCGCGCCGCGACCCCGAACTCGACGGCCGCCTCGCCGCGTTCGCGGTCCGCGCCGCATCCCGTCAGGAGACGCTTCTTCCGCTGCACGTCAACGTGTTCGCGGCGACCGTGGCCGACCTCGGCGGGCTCGGCGCGCTGCGGGACGCCGTGTACGAGGCGGGGCGGCTGCCGTGGGAGGTGACGCTCGACCTCGGGCCGCCGTTCACCCACGTACCCCACCGGGCGCTTCTCGAAGGTGTTGCCGCACTGCGCGGCGAGGGCTTCCGGATCTGTGCGGACGGGGTCGGCGACGGCGACGTACCGCTGCGTCTCCTGGTGGACATGGCACCCGAACTGGTCAAGCTGGACGCGTCGTTGCTGCCCCGCGAGCCCGCCGTACACGCCATGCGGGCGCTGTGCGAGCAGCTCGGGGCGCTGCTCGCGGTGGAGGGCGTCGAGACCGAGCGGCAGTGCGCGGCGGCTCGGGCCGCGGGGGCGCAGCTGGCGCAGGGGGTGCTGTTCGCGCCGCCGGCCCGCCGGCCCGCGGCGGATGTGTTCGTTCCGGCCACGGCGCCCGCCGTGCCGCCTTCCGCTCAAGGAGGGCCCGCGGTACGGCAGTTCGTACGCCCTGCGGCGCTGCTGCCCGCGTCCGCTTCGGCGGAGCGGGTGCGCAGCCTGCTCATCGGCTCCCCCGACGTCTCGGGGGTACTGCTCGTGGACGCACGCGGGGTGCCCGTGCGGGCCGTGGACCGGTACCGGTTCCTGCTCTCCCTGTCCGGGCGCTACGGGCACGCCCTGCACGCGGGACGGCCGGCGGCGCGGCTCGCCGACGATCCGCGTACGGTCGGCGCGGACGCCACCGCGTGGGAGGTTCTCGACGTCCTCGCGGACGGGGCGCGCGACCGTACCGGCGACGATGTGGCGGTGGTGGACCGGGACGGGCGGTGTGTGGGCGTCGTACGCCTCGCCGACCTGGTGCGGGCCCTGGCGGAGAACCGGGTCGAGGAGGCCGCGGGGCTCAATCCGCTGACCCGGCTTCCCGGTTCGGACGCCGTCACCGGTGAGGTCGACCAGTGGATCGCGCGCGGGCGGGGCTTCGCGCTGAGCTGGCTCGACGTGGACGACTTCAAGCAGGTGAACGACGGGGCGGGGTTCGCGGCGGGCGACGAGCTGATCCGAGCGGTGGGGTCCGCGCTCGCCCGCGCGGCGTCCGCTGTCGCATCGGGCGTGACGTCCGGGGTGCCGTCCGACAGGGCTTCCGGGATGCCGTCCCGCATGGCATCCGGGGAGCCGTCCCACATGGCCCGCGCGGCGTCCGAAGTGGCGTCCGATGTGACCCGTGCGGGACCTGCGGAGCGGGTACGCGTGGCGCACATCGGCGGCGACGACTTCCTGTTCCTGGCCGACCCCGAAGTGCTCGACGCGGTGGCGGCCGCGGTGCTCGACCGGCCCTGGTCGGCGGGCGGTCGGGACGTCACGCTCTCCCTCGCCACCGTGGAGTGCCCACCCGGCACGGTCACCGACCACCGGCAGGCCGCTGCCTGGCTCGCACCACTGAAGCAGGCCGCGAAGTCGCTGCGCGGGGCGAGCTGGGTCCTGGGACGCGCGGGCACACCGGGGTACCGGGTCAGGCGCGGGGCGGGGGCCGGTACCGGTGGTCCGGGGTCGGGTGCGGGTGCCGGTGGTTCGGGGTCGGGTGCGGGGGCCGATACCGCTGGTTCGGGGGCAGGTGCGGGCGCCGGTACCGGTACCGGCACTGGTCCCGGTACCGCGACGGCGAGCGCCGGGTGCGGGGCGGCCGAGACCTGGGTGAGGTGACCCCAGGCCCTCGCCTCCACCGCCCCGGCCCCGCCCGCGCCAACCGTTGTCGTCCGCGACCTTGACGCTCCCCCACCGCCGGTGAACACTTCCGGGTGTCAGTCGGCATCGCCGCACTTCGGCAAGGCGCCGCTCAGGGCCCCAGCTGTGTCTCGCAGCTTCAACGGGCCACTCCCCACGGGCGATTCGGCTGCGACGGCACGCTCGTCACGGACGCCGGGCGGGGCGCGGGAGACCCCTGTCCCAGGCCGACGTAGCCACGCACGCACCCTGCACGGAGGACCGGGGCGCAAGGCCCCGGGCGAGGGCCAAGGAGCCGCCATGTTTTCCAATGGGGACGTCTTCGTCGGTGAGATCATCGGCACCGCGATCCTGATTCTGTTCGGCGCCGGAGTGTGCGCCGCCGTCACGCTGAACCACTCGAAGGCCAAGGCCGCCGGGTGGGTCGTCATCGCCTTCGGATGGGGCTTCGGCGTCATGGCCGGCGCCTATACGGCGGCGCCGCTGTCCGGCGGCCATCTCAATCCGGCCGTCACACTCGGCGTCGCCATCGACACCGGGGACTGGGACCAGGTACCGCTGTACATCCTCGGCCAGATGATCGGCGCGATCGTCGGTGCGACCCTGTGCTGGGCGGCGTACTACGCGCAGTTCCAGGCGAACGCCGACAAGGAGACCGCACTGCCGACCCTGGGGATCTTCTCCACCGCCCCCGAGGTCCGCAATCCCGTCGCCAACATGCTGACCGAGATCATCGCGACCATCGGCCTCGTCCTGCCGATCCTGGCGTTCGGACTCACCAAGGGACTCGGCGAGTCCGGCACGACGGTCCTGATCGTCGCCTTCCTCGTCGTCGGCATCGGTCTCTCGCTCGGCGGGCCCACCGGTTACGCCATCAACCCGGCCCGTGACCTCGGTCCGCGTATCGCGCACGCGGTGCTGCCGATCCCCAACAAGGGTTCGTCCGACTGGAGTTACTCCTGGGTGCCGGTGGCGGGACCGCTGATCGGCGGTGCGCTCTCCGGCGTCATCTTCAACCTGGCCTTCTGATTCACCCTGGCCTACCGAGCCTCCGAGCCTCCGAGCTACTGAGCCTCTGAGTCACTGGGCCGAACCCACGCTCCGAGACGCCGTTCGAGCGGCCCGCCCGGCTGCCCGAACCTCAGCTTCCCGACCGGTCCTCCGCGCAGGCTTCCCACGAATCCGCGCAGACTTCGCACGAAGGGGACGTCATGACGGACAAATTCGTCGCCGCAATCGACCAGGGCACCACCTCGAGCCGCTGCATCATCTTCAACCAGGACGGCGCGATCGTCGCCGTCGACCAGCGCGAACACCGTCAGATCTTCCCCAAGCCCGGCTGGGTGGAGCACGACGCGACCGAGATCTGGTCCAAGGTGCAGGCGGTCGTCGCGGGCGCCATCGCCAAGGCGGGGCTGCGCGCCGACCAGCTCAGCGCGCTCGGCATCACCAACCAGCGTGAGACGACGGTCCTTTGGGACCGCGCCACCGGCAAGCCCGTGCACAACGCGATCGTCTGGCAGGACACCCGCACCTCGGCGCTCTGCAGCGAACTGGGCGGCAGCGACGGCCAGGACCGCTTCCGCGAGGCCACGGGGCTGCCCCTGGCCAGCTACTTCTCCGGCCCCAAGGCGGCCTGGCTGCTCGACAACGTGCCGGGCCTGCGCGCCAGGGCCGAGCGCGGCGAAATAGCCTTCGGCACCATCGACTCCTGGCTGATCTGGAATCTGACCGGCGGCACGGACGGCGGCGTCCACGTCACCGACGTGACCAACGCCGGGCGGACGATGCTGATGAATCTGGAGTCGCTGCAGTGGGACTCCTCGATCCTGTCCGCGATGAACGTGCCCGAGGCGGTCCTGCCGGAGATCAAGTCGTCGGCCGAGGTGTACGGAACGGCCGTCGGCCAGCTCGCCGGAGTGCCGGTCGCCTCGGCGCTCGGCGACCAGCAGGCGGCGATCTTCGGACAGGCCTGCTACGACACCGGCACCGCGAAGAACACCTACGGCACGGGCAGCTTCCTGCTCCTCAACACCGGTAACCGGCCGGTGCCTTCGAAGAGCGGCCTCCTGACGACGATGGGCTACCAGATCGGCGGCGAAGCGCCCGTCTACTGTCTGGAGGGCTCGATCGCGATCACCGGAGCGCTGGTGCAGTGGTTCCGCGACCAGCTCGGGATCATCCGCAACGCCGACGAGATCGAGACACTCGCGGCCAGCGTCGAGGACAACGGCGGCGCGTACATCGTGCCCGCGTTCTCCGGTCTGTTCGCCCCCTACTGGCGCTCGGACGCGCGCGGTGTCGTCACCGGTCTGACCCGGTACGTCACCAAGGCGCACCTCGCCCGCGCCGTCCTCGAGGCGACCAGCTGGCAGACCCGCGAGGTCGTGGACGCCATGTACCAGGACTCCGGCGTGCACATCACCACGCTCAAGGTCGACGGCGGCATGACCAAGAACAATCTGCTGATGCAGCATCAGGCGGATGTGCTCGACGTGCCGGTGGTACGCCCGAAGGTCTCCGAGACGACCTGCCTGGGCGCGGCCTACGCGGCCGGGCTCGCGACCGGCGTGTGGAACGACCTGGACGAGCTGAAGGCGCACTGGCAGAAGGACGCGGAGTGGACTCCGCAGATGAGCCAGGAGGCGCGCGACGGCGAGTACCACAACTGGCGCAAGGCGGTGGAGCGGAGCTTCGGCTGGCAGGAGGACGGCAAGGACTGAACGGACCGCGTCAGCTCCCGTCAGCCCCTGTTCGCTCCCGTCCACAAGCTTGCGGCTCGTACCCCGGTCGGCGGGGGTACGGGCCGCAACCCGTTCCCGGACCTGCCGCACCTGCTGGACCTGTCGGACCTGTCGGACCTCCCGGACCGACGGAGTCGGGGCGTGCCTCAGGTGGTGACCGGTTCCCGGGCCGCCTTCGCCCTGGCCATCGCGTGCTTCACCACGGTGACCAGGACCTCCTTGACGGACTCGCGGTCACGGGCGTCGCACAGCAGAACCGGGACGCCCTCGTCGATGTCGAGGGCCTGGCGGACCATGTCCGTGGGGTAACGGTCCGCGCCTTCGAAGCAGTTGACGGCGATCATGAAGGGGATGCCGCGCCGTTCGAAGTAGTCGACGGCGGCGAAGCAGTCCTCCAGGCGGCGGGTGTCGGCGAGCACCACCGCGCCGAGCGCTCCCTGCGCCAACTCGTCCCACAAGAACCAGAAACGATCCTGCCCCGGCGTACCGAAAAGGTAGAGGACCAGGTCCTCGCGGAGTGTGATGCGGCCGAAGTCCATGGCGACGGTGGTGGTGTTCTTGGCCTCGACGCCCTCGGTGTCGTCGACGGGCCGACCCGCCTCGCTCAGCGTCTCCTCGGTGCGCAGCGGCTTGATCTCACTGACGGCGCCGACGAGGGTCGTCTTGCCCACGCCGAAGCCTCCGGCCACCAGGATCTTGAGGGTGACCGGCTCGACCGGGGCCTTGCGCCGCGCAGAGCGGCCGAGGATCGCCATTGATCTCCACTCCTGGTGTGCCGACGGTGCGGAACTCCCCGCTGACATGGGCGAGTTCCGCAGCAGACTCTAGCGGCGGAGGGATTCCGGTTCACCGCCGGAGGGTGATCGTGGCCGGAACGATGCCGGGCTTCTGGGCCGGTTCGCGGGCTTCGCGGTGATCTGCCGTGCGGGTGGGTCCGGTTGTACGTCAGATACGTCCGGACATGCTTCCGGTTTTACGCCTTGATCTCGCCGGTCGGGGCGGGCCGCGGTCCGCACGCCCACCCACCCGTCTGCCTACCTGCCTGCCGTCTGCCTGTCTGCCGTCTGCCTGTCTGCCTGTCTGCCTGTCTGCCGTCAGGGAGTTCCGTATCCCCCGCCGCCGGGTGTCTCCACGACCAGGGCGTCCCCCGCCTCCAGCTGCGCCGAGTCCGCGCCCTGGAGGTGCAGGACCGTGCCGTCCGCGCGCTCGACGCGGTTGGCGCCGAGGGCGCCCGGCTCTCCGCCCGCCATGCCGTACGGCGGTACGCGGCGGTGGCCCGAGAGCGTGGAGACGGTCATCGGCTCGCGGAAGCGGATACGGCGCACCACCCCGTCACCGCCGCTCCAGTGCCCCGCTCCCCCGCTGCCCGCGCGTACCGCGAACTCCTCCAGGAGCACGGGAAGGCGCCACTCCAGGATCTCGGGGTCGGTGAGCCGCGAGTTGGTCATATGGGTCTGCACGGCGGGCGCCCCGTCGAAGCCGTCACCCGCACCCGAACCCGAGGCCACCGTCTCGTAGTACTGGAAACGGTCGTTGCCGAAGGTGACGTTGTTCATGGTGCCCGAGCCCTCGGCCTGCACGCCGAGCGCCGCGTACAGGGCGCCGGTGATGGCCTGCGAGGTCTCCACGTTGCCCGCGACGACGGCGGCGGGCGGTTCGGGTGCGAGCATCGAGCCGTCCGGCACGATGATCTCCAAGGGGCGCAGACAGCCGTCGTTGAGGGGGATGTCGTCGGCGACGAGGGTGCGGAAGACATACAGGACCGCCGCGTTGACCACGGCGTAGGGGGCGTTGAAGTTTCCGGGCAGCTGGTCCGACGTACCGGTGAAGTCGACGGTCGCGGAGCGCTGCCGGCGGTCGACGGTGACC
Organism: Streptomyces monticola; assembly: GCF_042665355.1. NCBI lineage: Bacteria > Bacillati > Actinomycetota > Actinomycetes > Kitasatosporales > Streptomycetaceae > Streptomyces > Streptomyces monticola. The sequence continues at coordinate 18,868 of NZ_JBHTCF010000012.1, forward strand.
CTGACGTGGATGACGGCTCCGGAATCCGTCTCATAGGCGTAGGTCCCGTCGTCGAGGGCGTCCACGACCCGGCGTACCGCCTCTTCGGCGTTGTCCTGGACGTGCTTCATATACGCCTGGACGACATCGAGCCCGAAGTGCTCGATCATCTTGCCGACTTCCTCCACCCCCTTGGCGTTGGCGGCGATCTGGGCGCGGAAGTCGGCGAGGTTGGTGGCGGGGTTGCGCGACGGGTAGGGCGCGCCGGTGAGGAGCTCATACGTCTCGCGCTCACGGAAGCGGCCGTTCTCCGCGAGCAGCCAGTTGTCGAAGAGGACGCCCTCCTCCTCGATCCGGCGGCTGTCGGCCGGCATGGAGCCCGGGGCGATACCGCCGATCTCGGCGTGGTGGCCGCGTGAGGCGACGTAGAAGAGGATCTCCGTTCCCGCGCTGTCGAACACCGGGGTGATCACGGTGACGTCGGGCAGGTGGGTGCCGCCGTGGTAGGGGTCGTTCACGGCGTACGCATCGCCCGGGCGCATCTCGGTGCGGCGCCGGATGACCTCCTTGACGCTGGTGCCCATGGACCCCAGATGCACCGGAATGTGCGGGGCGTTGGCGACCAGGCTGCCGTCCGGGTCGAAGAGTGCGCAGGAGAAGTCGAGCCGCTCCTTGATGTTGACCGACTGGGACGTGGACTCCAGGCGGGCGCCCATCTGTTCGGCGATGGACATGAAGAGGTTGTTGAAGACCTCAAGGAGCACCGGGTCGGCCTCGGTGCCGGCCGTCAGGCCCTCCGTCTCGGCGACCCGCTCCATCACCAGGTGGCCCTCGTCGTTCATGGCGGCCTGCCAGCCGTCGTCGACGACCGTGGTGGCGTTCGCCTCGGTGATGAGCGCGGGCCCGGTGATCCGTTCCCCGGGCGGCAGTTCCTCGCGCCGGTGCAGGGGTACGTCGCGCAGGGCGCCGCCCGTGTGCAGGCGGGTGGTCTGCGGGGCGGCGGCACGCGCGCGTGGTGCGGTCAGACCGGACAGGTCCGGTGGCTCGGTGACTCCGGTGGCCTCGACGGAGAGCGCCTCGACGACCAGAGGACGGTCCAGGGTGAAGGAGTACGTCGCGCGGTGCTGCTCCGTGAAATCCCGCTCCATAGCGACGGGTTCGGAAAGCTCCACTGTGAGGGCGGTGTCCGTGCCGTCGTAGCGGACCTGAGCGCGACGCGTGACACGGATCCGCTCCTCGGGCACGTCCTCGGCGCGCAGTTCGGCGCGCGCGGCCTCCTCCAGGGCGGCCGCCGTCTCCTCCACACCGGGCATCGCGGAGGGCTCCAGGGGCGCCTCCACGGACTGCTCGCGCATCGCCGTCGTATCGGCGAGCCCGATGCCGAGGGCGGAGAGCACACCGGCCATGGGCGGTACGAGGACGGTGCGGATGCCGAGCGAGTCGGCGACGGCGCAGGCGTGCTGGCCGCCCGCGCCGCCGAAGGTGGTCAGGGCGTAGCGCGTGACGTCGTGGCCCTTCTGGACCGAGATCCGCTTGATGGCCCCCGCGATGTTGGCGACGGCGATCTGCAGATAGCCCTCGGCGACCTGTTCGGGCGTGCGGTCGTCGCCGGTGCGCTCCTTGATCTCGGCGGCGAGCGCGGTGAAGCGCTCGCGCACCAGGCCCGCGTCCAGGGGCTGGTCGCCGTCAGGGCCGAACACCTGCGGGAAGTGGGCCGGCTGGATCCGGCCGAGCATCACGTTGGCGTCGGTGACGGTGAGCGGGCCGCCGCCCCGGTAGCAGGCCGGGCCCGGTTCGGCGCCCGCCGAGTCGGGGCCGACGCGGTAGCGGCTGCCGTCGAAGTGCAGGATCGAGCCGCCGCCCGCCGCGACGGTGTGGATGTCCAGCATCGGGGCGCGCATCCGCACTCCGGCGATCTGTGTGGTGAAGACCCGCTCGTACGCGCCCGCGTAGTGCGAGACGTCCGTGGAGGTGCCGCCCATGTCGAAGCCGATGACGTTCTCGAAGCCCGCGCGCTGCGACATCCGGGCCATGCCGACGATGCCGCCCGCGGGTCCCGACAGGATGGCGTCCTTGCCGCGGAACTGGTGCGCCTCGGCGAGGCCGCCGTTGGACTGCATGAACATCAGGCGTACGCCGTGGAGTTGGTCCGCGACCTGCTCGACGTAGCGCCGCAGGACCGGGGACAGATAGGCGTCCACCACCGCCGTGTCCCCGCGCGGCACCAGCTTCATGAGCGGGCTGACCTCGGACGACAGCGAGATCTGGGTGAAGCCGGTGCGGGCCGCGAGACGGCCGACGGCCCGCTCGTGCTCCGGGTGCAGATGGCTGTGCATACAGACCACGGCGACGGCCCTGATCCCGTCGTCGTGGACGCTCTTGAGCTCGGCGGCGAGGGCGTCGAGGTCGAGGGGTGCGAGCACGGTGCCGTCGGGGGCCAGCCGCTCGTCGACCTCCACCACGCGCGCGTAGAGCAGCTCGGGCAGGACGATCTCGCGGGCGAAGATCTGTGGGCGGTTCTGGTAGGCGATGCGCAGGGCGTCACGGAAGCCACGGGTGATGACGAGGGCGGTGGGCTCGCCCTTGCGCTCCAGGAGGGCGTTGGTGGCCACCGTGGTGCCCATCCGGACGGCGTCGATCCGGGCTTCTTCCAGGGGGACGTCGAGCAGAGCGCGAATGCCCGCCACCGCGGAGTCGCGATAGCGGGCGGGATTCTCCGAGAGGAGCTTGTGCGTGAGCAGCCGACCGTCGGGGCGCCGTGCCACCACATCGGTGAACGTGCCGCCGCGGTCGACCCAGAACTGCCAGCCCGGCCGCGTGCTGACGTCTTCGTCGTGCTTGTCCGACCCTGTGTCCGAGCCTGGGCGCGTGTCTTCGCCGTGCCTGTCCGACCCTGTGTCCGTCACGGAGATCTCCTGCTCAGAGCACGCGTGGACCGGTGGTCTCAGAGCGCGCGCAGACCGTTGATCACATCGCGCAGGATACTCTCGTCCGGCAGTTCGGCCGGGGGGACGGGGCGGGTCACATGGACCAGGTCCTCGGCGACCAGATCGCCGACGAGGACCCGGACCACTCCGATCGGCAGGTCGAGTTCCGAGGCCAGCTCGGCCACGGACTGCGGGGCGCTGCGGCACAGGCCGACTATGTCGACGTGTTCGGGGGCGAGGGTCTGGTCCGCCTCGGGGTCGTCCGCGTGGGTCTCCGCGACGACGACCGCGATCAGGTCGAGGCGATGCTGGCCGGCACTGGTGGTGCGGCCGCGCGTCATGGCGTACGGACGCACCACTGGTCCCGCGTCGTCGTCGAACCAGTGGGGCGTCCCGTGACCGTCGCTGTTCATGCCATTCCACTACCCTCCGGCGGGCAGATCGTTGCGCGGCGCCGTCCCCAGATGTACGCCGACCCGCTTCACCAGGAGCGTCATCTCGTAGGCGACCAGACCGACGTCGGAGTCCGCGTCCGCGAGGACGGCGAGGCAACTGCCGTCACCTGCCGCGGTCACGAACAGGAACGCGTCGTCCAGCTCGACCACGGTCTGGCGCACCCGGCCCGCGTCGAAGTGCCGGCCGACGCCCTTGGCGAGGCTGTGGAACCCGGAGGCCACGGCGGCCAGATGCTCGCTGTCCTCACGGGTCAGGGCGGTGGAGACACCGGTGGCCAGTCCGTCCGATGAGAGGACGACGGCCTTGCGGATGCTCGCCACGCGCGCGACGAGGTCGTCGAGGAGCCAGTTCAGCTCTCCCGTGTGTGTCGCGGTGTTCGGTGCGGTCATCGACCGTCCCCCTCCGGTGTGGTGCGGTGTGCTGCGGCGTTCTCGGCCGCGGGCTCTTGGGCCGCGGGTTGCTCCGCTGCGGATTCTTGGGCTACGGCTTGCCTCGCTGCGGCTTCTTCGGCTGCGGCTACTTCGGCTGCGGCTTGCCCCGCTGCGGTTACTTCGCCTGGGGCTCCATCGGCTGCGGTTCCTTCGTCCGCCTCGCCGTTGTCCCTGCGGCCGCGCTGCCAGCCGCGCTGCAGGGAGGCCATACGGCTGCGCACCTCTTCGGCGTCGCGGTCGGCCGGCGGCTCTTCCCGCGCGGGCTCGCGCTCGCGCTCCTGGGCGTCCTTCAACTGCGGGGCGAGGCTGGCCTGGCGGACCCGGCGCGGCAGGGACGTGGTGGGGGTGTCCACCGCGTTCTCGGGCCGGTCCCGGTTGGGAGCGGGGCGTATCCGCTCGGGCGCGGGCGCGGGGCGTTCGCGCTCGGGGGTGAGGCGTTCGCTCTCGGGCGCCGGTTCCGTGCGGCCATCGGGCTGCGTGGGCAGTCCGTTGCGGAGTTCGCCGAGCGGGGCCGCCTGTCGCCCCTCATCCGGGCCCGGTTCGCCGGGGCGCCCGGCCGAGCGGGACGGCGGCTCCGCGTCGCGTGACCTGGTGTGAGTGACGGGGCGGCCGTGCGAACTGACCAGCTTGGGGGTGCGGCTGCGGCGCGGCAGCGGCACAGGGCCCGCTGCGGCGTCGGGGCGGGCAGGCTCGGCCTCGCGGTCGGCGCCGTCCTCGGCCTGCTGGTGTTCGCCGCGGCTTTCCGGAGCGGGGCGGCCCTCAGAAGTGGGACGGCCCTCAGGGGTGGGACGGCCCTTGGCGGCAGTGCGGCCCTTGGCGGCGGTGCGGCGTGGCCGGAACAGGCCGCCGCGCTCGCTGTCCTCGTCCCCGATGTCCCCGAGATCGCTGATGTCACTGATGTCTCCGAGACCGAGCCCGAGTCCGCGGCTTCCGGCGTCGGCCGGCGCCTCGAGTTCGACCGGGCCGTCGAGTACGGCGGCCTCGATCACGGACTGCGGCAGGCTCGGCAGCTGGGCCGGCACCTTGGAGAGCTGAGCGGTGCGTTCCGCGGCCGGTTCGGCCCCGGGACCGCGGTCCAGGCGCATACCGCCCGTGCTCTCCCCTTCGGCCACCTCGGTGAGCAGGACGTCGGGCACGAAGACGACCGCGGTGGTGCCGCCGTACGGCGAGGGCTGCAGGGACACCCGGACGTTCTGGCGCTGCGCGAGGCGGCTGACCACGAACAGGCCGAGCCGGTCGGTGTCGGAGAGCTCGAACTCGGGGGTCTCGGCGAGCCGCAGATTGGCGTCGAGGAGCGCGTCGGGGGTCATCCCGAGGCCACGGTCGTGGATTTCCAGGGTGAAGCCGTTGGCGACGCGTTCACCGTGCACCTGGACCGCGGTGTGCGGGGGCGAGAACACCGTGGCGTTCTCCAGGAGTTCGGCGACGAGATGGGTGAGGTCGGCGACGGCGGGTCCGGTCACGGCGATCCGCGGCAGGCGGCGCACCTCGATGCGCTCGTAGTCCTCGACCTCGGCGACCGCCGCGCGCACCACGTCCATCAGCTGGACCGGTTTGCGCCACTGCCGCGAAGGGGCCGCGCCGGAGAGGATCACCAGGCCCTCGGCGTGCCGCCGCATGCGGGTGGTGAGGTGGTCGAGACGGAACAGGTCGGCGAGTTCCTCGGTGTCCTCGGTCCTGCGCTCCATCGCGTCGAGCAGGGTGAGCTGCTTGTGCAGCAGGACCTGGCTGCGGCGGGCGAGGTTGACGAACACCTCGGAGACGCCGCGGCGCATGTCGGCCTGTTTGACGGCGGCTTCGACGGCGGCCCGCTGCAGGGTGTTGAGGGCCTGCCCGACCTGGCCCATCTCGTCCCTGTCGTATTCGAGCCTGGGCGCCTCGGTCTCCACGTCGACCTGTTCGCCCGCGGCCAGGCGGCGCATCACGCTCGGCAGGCGTACGCCGGAGACCTCGTGCGCGTCCTTGCGGAGCCGGGACAGGTCGCGCACCAGGGTGCGGCCGACGCGTACGGACAGGACGACCGAGAACAGCAGGGCGAGCAGCCCGAGGAAGCCGGCGGCGCCGGCCCGCAGCAGAACGCCCATCGCCTCGGGCTCGACCCGCTCCTGATAGCGGTCGCCCGCGGCGGTGTTGAGCTCGGCCAGATCGTCCAGGACGGTCTTCGCGGCCTTGTCCCAGGTGGCCGACGTGACGCCGCGCGGCTTGCCGGGGCGGCCCTCGATGACGTTCTTCTCCAGCTCAAGGAGAGGGGCCGCAGCGGGGCTGCGCCAGAAGCGCTCGAAGCGCTCCTGCTCGTCCTGCGGCAGGATCTCCAGGCTGATCTCGTTGCGCAGATTGCGCTGTGCCGCGTAACCGGCGACCTTCCGCAGCTGGTCGGCGTCGAGCCGCCCCCCGACCAGGGCCGCCCCGAGCAACGCGTCCTCACGGGAGAGCAGTTCACGGGCCCGGACGAGGCCGACGAGGGCGCGGCCCTGCTTGTCGAGCTCCACGTCGTCCAGGGCGTGCAGGGTGAGCAGGAAGCTGTAACAGGGGTCGATGAGGCGGCTGTAAAGCGTCAGGGCCTGCTCGGCGTCGATCGAGCCGTCCTCGACCGAGCGGCGCAGGGAGCCGATGCCGTCGAAGGCCTCGAGGATGGAGTCGAGGCGGTTCGCGGAGTCGCCGGCCAGTTCCTCGCGTACGTCCGGGTCCTGGGCGTTCTCGCGGACCTTGCGGATCATGTCGTCGGTGGCGTCCCGCTGGTTCCGCAGTTTCGCGGGGGCGTCCGACGCTCGCAGGTCGGCGAGATAGACGAGGGTCTGACGGCGCTCGTCCTGGATGACGCGGACCGCGTCTTCGATGGGGTAACCGACCTCGTCGACGACATAGGAGACATCGAGCAGTTGGGCCGCCTCACGGCCCGTGATGAACGTGGCGAAGCCCCAGATGGCGGTCAGGGAAACCAGCGGCACAAGCAGCAACGCCACGATCTTCCGGCGGATGGACTTCCCGCGAAAGCGCATGGCCTCCCCCAGCTCAACCCCCGTGACCGGGGGTACGTGCGGCAATAAACGGCGTGAGCCTACTACTGCCACACGAACAACTCGAAGACACGTCCGGTCATGGCCGATCGCTTTTCGGCCGAAGCGGGCGCAGGGCGTCATGAGTTGTCGTTCTTACCGGGATATTGCCGCCCGGCTCCTGCCCACAGGGACGAGTCTCCAATGCGCCACCGGTCGGGAGGGGTTGGCCTGAATCTTTCGACGGGGGACGTGCGGAGGTACTTGCGCAGGCCTCGGCGAGGGTCGTTGCGGAAGGACGTGCGGAGGCCTCGGCAGAGGTCGCCGCGGGAGGCCGTGCGGAGGCCTCGGCAGAGGTCGTCGCGGGAGGCCGTGCGGAGGCCTCGGCAGAGGTCGCCGCGGGAGGCCGTGCGGAGGCCTCGGCAGAGGTCGTCGCGGGAGGCCGTGCGGAGGCCTCGGCAGAGGTCGTCGCGGGAGGCCGTGCGAGGTGACCGCGGAAGAGCCCCCGGAAGATCCCCGGATCGGGAATTCCCGGGCGCCGCCATTCGTCGTTTCGGTAAGGGAGTTGAGGGGGCATTGCGGGAGAGGCCGGGGGCGGCGGAGTTCCGCCGCACTGGGCTCTCCAGGCCCCTTGCCGAAGTGCTGTACGAGCAGCACGAGGGCGGGAAGTACACGACCAGGCGGCGTAATTCGGCGCAAGACGGGCAGCCACTGAAGGGTCGGGCGAGAAGCACCGGGACGACCGGCTGCACGGCGGTGGGGAGTGAGTCGATGAGCACGGCGGAGCGCGGGGGCCCGCAGCGGGACGAGGCGCCAGGGCGCCCCTTGTGGGTGGAGGATCCGGTCGGCAGGCCAAGCCTGCCCGATCCGGTGCGGACCGCGGCGGTCCGTGCGGTGATTCTGGTGGCGGTGACCCTGATCCAGGCGATGGTGGCCTTCCTGTGCACCTTCGCCGGGTCCTGGCTGGCCTTTCCGATGGTCCTCAGCAGCGTGGCGAGCACAGTGGTGGCCACTTGGGGGGTGCTCGACGTCTGGGTGACCCGGCAGGTGTGGAACCAGCGGCACGGCGTGGTGTCCTCCCCCGCCAGCACGGCGAGAAGACTGCGCAAGGAGCGCCGCCGCGCCCGCCGCGCCGCCCGCGCCGCGGCCCGGGCACGGCCAGCACGGACTGCGGGCCGGGGCGGGCTCTCCCGGGCCTGAGGCCGACTCGGGACCTCAGGACAGCTCAAGCCCTGAGGCCGGGCTCGGGACCTCAGGACGGCTCAAGCCCTGAGGCCGGGCTCGGGACCTCAGGACAGCGGGCAGCGGGCCAAGCAGCCCGAACCCCCTTTCACGGCGCACTCAGCGCCTTGCGTGCCCGCATGAAAGGCCGCGGGCGGTTCACCGCGAGGGCCGCGGTGACACGGCGCTCGCCCTCAGCTCCGCCCCCGCGCCCGGTCCCAGTCCCGCCCCCAACCCTGGCCCCCGCCTCAAACAGTGCGAGGAAACTGCCCTCCTCCAGGGACCCCTCCGCGATCCGGACGCTCTCGCCGCCCTCGCGCCGGCCGGCGAACTGGATGCGGGCGCCGTACTGGTCGGACCAGAAATAGGGCGAGGCGCGGGCGTGCTCCAGAGTGCGCCCGGCGAGGAGATTGCGCACCGCCACGGCCGGCTGTTGGGTCGCGCTGGTCCAGTGCTCCTGGCGGACCCCGCCGACCCGGGCCACATCGCCGACCGCGACGACCTGCGGCAGCGCCGTGACACAGCCGTCGTCGCACAGCACACCGTCGTCCACGGCGAGCGAAGAGCCGCTCAGCCAGGCGGTGTTGGGGGCGGCGCCGATGCCGACGACCACCAGATCGGCCGGCAGGGTGCTCCCGTCCGACAGGTCCACGCCGGTGACCGCGCCCCGCCCGTCGTCACGCAGGCCCGCCACCTGGCGGCCACAGATCAGGCGGACGCCACCGCGGGCATGCAGCCCGGCGCAGAACTCGGCCATCGTGGAGCCGAGTTGGGGCAGCAGCGGCAGCGGTGCGGCCTCCACCACCGTCACCTCATGGCCGAGCGCCGCACAGGACGCGGCGGTCTCGGCGCCGATGAAGCCGCCGCCGACCACCACGATCTGCCGTTGACCCACCGCCAGTTCGTCCCGTAGAGCGCGGGCGTCGTCGAGTGTGCGCAGCACTCGCACGCCGCGCGGCTGCGTCCCCGGAAGGCGTCGGGCGGACGCGCCGGTGGCGATCACCACGCCGTCGGCGGTGACGGTGCTGCCGTCCGCCAGGACGACGGTGCGGCCCCGGGAGTCCAGGCCGGTCGCGCTCACCCCGAGCAGCCACTCGGCGTCGAGTTCGGCCGTCTCCTCTCCGTCGGACAGGGCGAGTTGGTCCTCGTCGGCCTTTCCGGTGAGGAATTCCTTGGACAGCGGCGGCCGGTCGTACGGCTGATGCTCCTCCGCTCCGATGACGACGACCCGGCCGTCATAGCCCTCGGCCCGCAGGGCGCGCACCGCGGAGAGTCCCGCGAGCGAGGCGCCCACCACAGCGACGGTCCTCATGCGGCGCTGCCCTCCTCGGCGGCGTACCCGTTCTCCTCTGCGGCGTGGTGGACGTACACCGTCCCCTCGACGACCGAGACATGATGGGTGCGGACAGGGCGCCGGGCGGGCAGGCAGGTCGGCATGCCGGTACGCAGGTCGAAGGAGGCCGCGTGCAGCGGGCATTCGACCTGGCACCCCTCCAGCCAGCCCTCGGAGAGCGAAGCGTCCTGGTGGGTACAGGTGTCATCGATGGCGTAGAGCTCGCCGTCCGCGTGGAACACGGCGACCGGCGGCGTGGTGTCGAGGCGGACGGCTTCGCCGACGGGGAGGTCTTCGAGGCGGCAGACGGGAATCACGGGTCCCCCTGTGAAAGCACGGATGTAAGAGAACGGATGTGTACGCATGGGTGTGTACGCGCGGATGTGTACGCACGGACGGGACAGCACGGTGGAAACCCACCGATGCGCAGGCACTGGTGCGAACGCAGCGTTGTGAACGCACCGATGGGAAGGCGCCGATGTGGAAGTGGGGTGTGGATGTGCCGGTGGTACGGGAACCAGGTGCGCTTCGTGGGCGTGGACCACTGGACGGAACGAACTGGATGCACGACTGTTCGGTAACATCATGTTGCGTATAGCGCTCCAACGCGCGCTATACGCAACAGAATCCGGGCGGGAAGCAAGCCACGTCAAGCGCTTCCCGCAGATGCGGCGCGGAGCAGGCCGCCAGGTGGTGAGAACTGACCCATGACCGGCAAGCGGAAACAGGCTTCGACCAGCGAGGAGAAGCGGGAGAAGCAGGAGGAGCGCACCGTCCGAGCAAACGAGAACAGGCCGCGGCCAACCCGCCCGCAGGACCCGGCACATGTACCGCCGCAGGATCCGGCACCACGACCGTCGGCGGTCCCGGCCCAGGAGAAGGCCGGCCGCGGCAGCACCAGCGCGGTGCAGTCGGTGGACCGGGCCGTGAGCGTTCTGGAGATCCTCGCCAAGCACGGCGAAGCAGGCGTATCGGAGATCGCCGACGAGCTGGAGGTGCACAGGTCGACCGCGTTCCGGCTGCTCGGAGTCCTGGAGAACCGGGGCCTCGTGACCCAGTCCGCGGACCGCGGCAAGTACTACCTCGGGGCCGGCATCCTGCGCCTCGCGGGGGCGGCGGCCGTACGTCTCGACATCTCCCAGGAGGGCGCGCCCGTCTGCCGTGAACTCGCCGACGAACTGGGCGAGACGGTGAATATCGCGGTGCTCGACGACGACGCGGCGGTCAACATCATGCAGGCGCGCGGCTCGGCATCGGTGACCGCCCAGAACTGGCTCGGCAGGCGTACACCGCTGCACGCCACGTCAAGCGGCAAGGTGCTGCTCGCCCATGTGCCGCAGGCCCTGCGCGAGGGTCTGCTCGCCCGCACCCTGCCGCGCTTCACCGAGCACACGGTGACCGGAACCGTGCAGCTGCGCACCGAGCTGGAGAACGTCGCCGAGCAGGGTTACGCCCTGGCCATGGAGGAGCTGGAGATCGGCCTGACCGCCGTCGCGGCGCCGGTGCGCGCGCACGACGGCAAGGTGATCGGCGCGATCAGCGTGTCCGGGCCCGTCTACCGGCTGACCGAGGACCGCCTCATCGAGCTGGCCAAGCGGGCCGTCGTCGTCGCGGGGGACCTTTCCCGGCGTATGGGCTACGGATTCTGACGGAGCCTCAACTAGACGCACGCGCGGGCGCACACACGGACACCCGCACAAGGCCGGGACGGGGTACGCGAGCAGGTCCACACCGCGGGGCCGGGAGATCATCCCGGCCCCGCGTTCGTGCGCGGGGACCTTGCCGCGGGATCTTGCGCGGACGGCGCACCGGATCCGGCTCCACGTGACCCCCGACAGCTCCCGTGGCCGCGCCTCGGAGTGTGTCGGCGCCGTTTCCCCGAGGACCGTTCGCGGACCGACGTTTTGCGGAGCGTTAACTCGGCCCCCTTGACGGGCTGTTGATGCCGTTCCCACTATGTCTCTCATCGCGCAACACGGCGTGCAGTACGCAACAAGCAAAGGGGGTGAGGGTTGTGTCGTCCGAAGTGCGGGCCGTCGTCGCCGTCAAGAAGGGCGCGCCCGTCGAGGTGCAGCGGATCGTCGTACCCGATCCGGGTCCGGGCGAGGTCCTCGTGGCGGTGCAGGCCTGCGGGGTCTGCCACACCGATCTGCACTACCGGGAGGGCGCGATCAACGACGACTTCCCGTTCCTGCTCGGCCACGAGGCGGCGGGCACGATCGAAGCGGTCGGCGACGGCGTCGGCGAACTCGCCCCGGGCGACTACGTGGTGATCGCCTGGCGCGCGCCCTGCGGCGGCTGCCGGTCCTGCCGTCGCGGCCGCCCGTGGTACTGCTTCGACTCGCTGAACGCCACGCAGCCCATGACCCTGCTCGACGGCACTCCCCTGTCGCCCGCGCTCGGCATCGGCGCGTTCGCCGAGAAGACCCTGGTCGCGGCCGGGCAGGCGGTGAAGGTGGACCCGGCGGCGCGGCCCGAGGCGGCCGGCCTGATCGGCTGCGGGGTGATGGCCGGCTACGGCGCCGCGGTCAACACCGGCGGCGTGGGCCGGGGCGACACCGTCGCGGTGATCGGCTGCGGCGGCGTCGGCAACGCGGCCATCGCCGGGGCCTCGCTCGCGGGCGCCCGCCGGGTCATCGCCGTCGACATCGACGACGCCAAGCTGGACCGCGCCGAGCGGTTCGGTGCCACCCATACCGTCAACTCCCGTGGCACCGACCCGATCGAGGCGGTACGCGAGCTCACCGGCGGCTTCGGTGTGGACGTGGCGATCGACGCGGTCGGCCGTCCGGAGACCTACCGGCAGGCCTTCTACATGCGCGACCACGCGGGCACCCTGGTCCAAGTCGGCGTGCCAGAGCCGGAGATGAAGATCGAGCTGCCGCTCATCGACGCCTTCTCGCGCGGTGGCGCGATCAAGTCGTCCTGGTACGGCGACTGCCTGCCGACCAGGGACTTCCCGATCCTGATCGACCAGTACCTCAGCGGCCGGCTCGACCTCGGCGGCTTCGTCTCCGAGACGATCGCCCTGGACGAGGTCGAGGAGGCCTTCGCCCAGATGCACCGCGGCGCGGTGCTGCGCTCGGTGGTGGTGCTCTGATGGCCCGGGTGCGTGCCGAACGCGTCGTCACCTCCGGCACGTTCAGCCTCGACGGCGAGACCTTCGACGTCGACAACAACGTCTGGCTGATCGGCGACGACTCCGAGGTCCTGGTCGTGGACGCCGCGCACGACGCCGGGGCGGTCATCCGGGCCGTGGCCGGCCGGAGCGTGACGGCCGTCGTCTGCACCCACGGCCACGACGACCACATCGGCGCCGCGGTCGACCTGGCCGAGCACACCGGCGCCCCCGTACTCCTGCACCCCGACGACCTCCAGCTGTGGCACACGGTGCACCCGGACCGTAAACCGGACGGCGAACTGGCGGACGGACAGCGGCTGCACGTCGCCGGCGTGGCGGTCCAGGTGATCCACACCCCGGGCCACACGTGGGGCGGCTGCTCCCTGTACGTGCCGTTCCTGAACGCCGTCTGCACCGGCGACACGCTCTTCCACGGCGGCCCCGGCGCGACCGGCCGCTCCTACTCCGACCGTCACACCCTCGAGAACGCCATCCGTGAGCGGCTGCTCGTGCTGCCCTCGGACACGGTCGTGCACACGGGCCACGGCACGGACACGACCATCGGCGCGGAACGGCCCCACGTCCCCGCCGTGTAGACGCACCCCCGCGCAGACACCTGGCGCACCCCGAACTCCTCGCACACCTCACCCCGCCGGCGCGAGCCCGGTACCCCGCCCCACCCCCGGCATAGGAGGGTATGTCCCGCATGCCCGCACAAGGTCTCCCCGCACAAGGTCCCCCCGCACAGGATCCCCGCATCCGAGGTCCCCGCACCGTCGTCATAGGCGCCGGCATCGTCGGCTGCTCCCTCGCCGATGAACTCACCGCCCGAGGCCTGCACGACGTCACCGTCCTGGAGCAGGGTCCGCTGCCGGCGCCCGGCGGCTCCACCTCGCACGCGCCGGGCCTGGTCTTCCGGACCAACACGTCCAAGACCCTCACGGAATTCGCCGCCTATACCGTCGAGAAGTTCAACTCCCTCGAGGTGGGCGGCCTTTCCTGCTTCGAGCCGGTGGGCGGCCTTGAGCTGGCCACCACCCCCGAGCGCTGGGCCGACCTGCACCGCAGGGCCGGACTCGCCGCCGCCTGGGGCATCCGGGGCGAGCTGATCGGCCCGGCCCGCTGCAAGGAACTGTGGCCGCTGCTCGACGAGTCGAAGGTCTACGGCGGTTTCTTCACCCCCGAGGACGGCCTGGCCCGCGCCGTCCTCGCCGCCCGCGCCCAGATGGAGCGGGCCGAGCGGCGCGGCGCCCGCTTCCTCGACCGGCACACCGTGACCGGCATCGAGCAGGAGAACGGCCGGGTCACGGGCGTGATCACCGACCGGGGCACCTTCCCCGCCGACCACGTCGTGTCGGCGGCCGGGTTCTGGGGGCCCGTGATCGGGCGGATGGCCGGCGTGGACGTACCCCTGCTGCCGCTCGCCCATCAGTACGCGAGGACGGGCCCGGTGCCCGGCCTCCAGGCCGTCCCCGGCACCGAGGCCGCCAGGCCCATCCTCCGGTTTCAGGACCGTGACCTGTACTTCCGCGAGCACGGCGACCGCCTGGGCATCGGCTCGTACGCCCACCGGCCGCTGCCCGTCGACCCGTTCACGGTCCCGGCGTTCGACTTCACGGCCGCGTCGTACGAGAAGGCGGCGGCCCTGCCCACGCGTATGCCGTCGGCGCTGCCCTTCACCCCCGAGGACTTCGCCCCCAGCTGGGAGGACAGCACCTGGCTGCTGCCCGCCCTCGACGGCACAGAGGTCGACGAGGGCTTCAACGGCGTCTTCTCGTTCACGCCCGACGGCATGCCCGTCATCGGCGAATCCCGTGAGCTGCGCGGCTTCTGGCTGGCCGAGGCGGTGTGGGTGACGCACTCGGCGGGGGTCGCGCGCGCCGTCGCCGAGTGGATGACCACGGGCGCGCCCGGTATCGACGTCCACGAGTGCGACCTCACCCGCTTCGAGGACGCCCAGCGCTCCCCCGCGTATGTCGCCGAGCGCGGTGCGCAGCAGTTCGTCGAGGTGTACGACGTCCTGCACCCGCTGCAGCCGATGGAGCAGCCGCGCCCGCTGCGCGTCAGCCCCTTCCACACCCGCCAGCGGGAACTCGGTGCGTACAGCCTGGAGGGCGGCGGCTGGGAGCGCCCGCACTGGTACGAGGCCAACGCCCCACTGGCGGCAGGGATTTCGGTGCCCGCGCGGGACGCCTGGTCGGCCCGCCACTGGTCCCCCGTCGCCGCGGCCGAGGCACGGGCCACCCGGGAGCGCGTCGCCCTCTACGACATGACGCCGCTGCGCCGCCTGGAGGTCACAGGCCCGGGGTCACTTGAGTTCCTGCAGTACATGACCACCAACAACCTGGCGAAGAAGCCCGGTGCGGTGACCTACACACTGCTCCTGGACGAGCACGGGGGCCTGCGCTCCGACCTCACCGTCGCCCGTCTCGGCCCTGAGCGCTTCCAGATCGGGGCCAACTCCCCCGCGGATCTGGACTGGTTGCTCCGGCATGCGCCCGCCGGGGTGCAGCTGCGCGACATCACCGCCGGCACCTGCTGCATCGGCGTATGGGGGCCGCTCGCCCGTGACCTCGTACAGCCGCTGTCCCGTGACGACTTCTCCCACAAGGGCTTCGGCTACTTCAGGGCCAAGCAGGCCTACGTCGGCCATGTGCCGGTCACGGCGATGCGCCTTTCGTACGTCGGCGAGCTGGGCTGGGAGCTGTACACCAGCGCCGACCTGGGGCTTCGCCTCTGGGACACGCTGTGGGAGGCGGGCCGCGACCTCGGCGTGATCGCGGCGGGGCGGTCGGCGTTCAACAGCCTGCGCCTGGAGAAGGGCTACCGCGCGTGGGGCCATGACATGACGACCGAGCACACACCGTACGAGGCGGGTGTCGGCTTCGCCGTCCGCCTGGACAAGGGCGACTTCGTCGGCCGCGCGGCCCTGGCCGGACTCGACACGCCGCGGCGGAAGTTGACCGCCCTCACGCTCGACGACCCGGCCGCGGTCGTCCTCGGCAAGGAGCCGGTGTATGTCGAGGGGTCGGCCGGGCTCGCGTCGGGCCATGTGACCAGCGCCGCCTACGGCTACACGCTGGGCCGCTGCGTGGCCTACGCCTGGCTGCCGCCACTGGCGCCGGGCACCGCAGTGCACATCGAGTACTTCGGCGAGAAAGTGCCCGCGACCGTCGCGGACGAGCCGCTGTTCGACCCGAAGATGACCCGCATCCGCCGCTGACGACCGGACGGTACGCAACGTTCGCAAGGAGGCCCCGTGTCCCCCACCCATGACGTCATCGTGATCGGTCTCGGCGGTATGGGCAGCGCCGCCGCCCACCATCTGGCCGCGCGCGGCGCCCGCGTACTCGGCCTGGAGAAGTTCGGCCCGGTGCACAACCGCGGTTCCAGCCACGGCGGTTCGCGCATCACCCGGCAGTCCTACTTCGAGGACCCGGCGTACGTACCACTGCTGCTTCGCTCCTACGAGCTGTACGCCTCCCTGGAGCGCGACAGCGGCCGTCGCGTCGCCACCCTGTGCGGCGGCGTGATGCTGGGCCGGCCCGACAGCCGCACCGTCTCGGGCTCCCTCAGGTCGGCCGAGAAGTGGAACCTGCCGCACGAGATGCTCGACGCCCGCGAGATCCGGCGCCGCTTTCCGACCCTGACGCCGGACGACGACGAGGTGGCGCTCTACGAGGAGCGCGCCGGGCTGCTGCGGCCCGAGAGCACCGTGGCCGCCCATCTTCAGCTCGCCACCCAGGGCGGCGCCGATCTGCACTTCGAGGAGCCGGTCACACGCTGGGAGCCGTATCGCGACGGCGTCCGTGTGCACACCCCCGAAGACACCTACACCGCGGGCCAGTTGGTGATCTGTCCGGGCGCGTGGGCGCCGCGACTGCTCGCCGATCTGGGCGTGCCGTTCACCATCGAGCGGCAGATCATGTACTGGTTCCAGCCGGAGGGCGGTGTGCGGCCGTATCTGCCGGAGCGGCACCCCATCTACATCTGGGAGGACGCGGCCGGAGTACAGGTATACGGCTTCCCCGCGATCGACGGCACCGAAGGCGGCGCCAAGGTGGCCTTCTTCCGCAAGGGCAACGTCTGCACCCCGGAGACCATCGACCGCACCGTGTACGAGCACGAGGTGAAGGCCATGGCCGAGCAGGCCGGACGGCTGCTCCCCACCCTGCCGGGGACGTTCCTCACGGCGTCGACCTGTATGTACTCCACCACGCCCGACGAGCACTTCGTCGTCGCCCGGCATCCGGCCCACCCCGGCTCGGTGACCGTGGCCTGCGGCTTCTCCGGGCACGGCTTCAAGTTCGTGCCCGTGGTCGGCGAGATCCTCGCCGACCTCGCGCTCAAGGGCGGCACCGCGCACCCCATCGAGCTGTTCGACCCGAGCCGGCTGACCGCCGCGCACGTCTGAGAGGCGGACCATGACGACCACGCCCGTGGGCCCGGGCCCCAGCCTGATCGCCACCCTCCCCGGCCACCACTACACCGACCCGGAGGTCTTCGGGCGCGAGCAGGAGAGAGTCTTCGAAGCGCTGTGGTTCTGCGCGGTGCGCGGCGCCGACCTCACCGGGCCCGGCGCCTACCGCACCGTCCAGATCGGCCGCGAGTCCGTCGTCGTCACCCGCAACCGCCGCGGCGAGCTGCGCGCGTTCCTCAACATCTGCCGCCACCGCGGGGCCCGGCTGTGCACCGAGAGCGCGGGTGAGGTGCGACGCAGTCTGCAGTGTCCGTACCACGCGTGGACATACGACCTGGACGGCAAGCTCATCGCCGCCCCCAACCTCACGAAGATGGCGGACGTCGACCGCTCCTCCTTCGGTCTGCGCCCCGTTCACCTGCGGGAATGGCTCGGCTATGTGTGGCTGTGCCTGGCCGACGAGCCGCCGTCGTTCGAGGAAACGGTCATCGGTGCGGTCGCGGAACGCCTGGGTGACACGGCGGCCGTCGAGCGCTACGGCACCGAGTCCCTGGCCCTGGGCAAGCGCATCACCTACGACGTCGCCGCCAACTGGAAGCTGATCGTCGAGAACTTCATGGAGTGCTATCACTGCGCCACCATCCACCCCGAACTCACCGACGTACTCCCGGAGTTCGCGGACGGCTTCGCCGCCCAGTACTACGTGGGGCACGGCGCGGCCTTCGGCGACGAGGTCAAGGGCTTCACGGTGGACGGCACTTCGGGGTTCGACCGGCTCGACGGCGTCGCCGACGACCAGGACCGCCGCTACTACGCGATCACCGTCAAACCGGCCGTCTTCATCAACCTGGTGCCGGACCATGTGATCGTGCACCGGATGTTCCCGCTGGCCGCCGACCGCACGGTGGTGGAGTGCGACTGGCTCTACGCCCCCGAGGTGGTCGCCTCGGGGGCCGACCTGACGCATTCCGTGGAGCTTTTCCACCGGGTCAACGCACAGGACTTCGCGGCCTGCGAGCGCACCCAGCCCGCGATGAGCTCACGCGCCTACCGCGAGGGCGGCGTCCTTGTTCCCTCCGAGCACCACATCGGGCTCTTCCACGAGTGGGTGAGCGATCTGATCGGCTAGCGGCCGCCGTCAGCCCCCGGCACACCCGCTTCCGCCGGGCGCTTGTACATCCGGGTCGCGGTGATCTCGCCGTGCACCGTCTCCCCGTCCGGGTCCTGCTGCGGCAGGCCCGGACGCAGGTGCTCCTCCACGCTGATGTACTTCAGGCCCGCCCGCAGATCCGCGTCATTGCGCAACCTGATCACCAGCGGGAACTCGGCGAGCGCCGTCGTGTCGAACAGCCCGGTGGTGTAGAGGAGTTGCACACCGAGCGCGTCGGCGACGGCACGCTGCAGCTCAAGGAGATACGTGGCGTTGGCACGGCCGATCGGATTGTCCAGGAACAGGGTGCCGGCGTGCCGGTGCTTGTCACGGCCCCGGTCGTTGCTGCGCAGCGCCGCCATCGTGCAGTACAGGGCGATGGCGGCGGTGAGCAGCTGACCGCCGGAGAACACATCGCCCATCTGCCCCACGGGAACCCGCTCGGCCCGCAGCACGGCGTCCGGCTTGAGGATTTCCACGGCCACACCGCGCGGTTCGAGCGCGGCCTGAACTCCCCGCAGCAGCAGGGACATTCCGTCGCGCCGCAGGTCGGAGTTCTTCTTCACGGCGGCCCTTGTGGCCTCGTCCACGACCTCGCCGAGCCGCTCGATGAGCGTCGCCTGGTCCGGCTCGTCGAAGCGGATCCGCAGGAACTCCTGGCCCGACCACTCGCCGAGCCCTTCAGGGAGGCGGGAAAGGCGCTGTGCGGACCGCAGTGTGGCGAGCGCCGACTCGACGAGCCCGCGCAGCCGGTCCACGATCGAGTCGCGGTTGCGCTCCAGCTGCTCCAGCTCGTCGGTGAGGACCCGAAGGCGGGGCGCGAACGCCTCGGCCCACTTCTTGGCGTGCTCCGGCAGCGCGGAGGCGGGCAGTTCACGGATCTGCTGGCGCGCGGGGGTGCGCACCTGCTCGTAGCGGGTGGAGTTGGCATGGCGTACGAGCACATCGCTCGCCTCGCGCACCGCGGCCTCGGCCGACGACAGATCGGCGGCGAAGGCGCGCAGCGAGCGCCGTGTCTCGGCGGCGGACTGCCGGGCCTCCTCCAGAGCGCCCGGGTACGGCTCCGGCTCCTCGGCGCCCTCCTCCTCGTGGTGGTCCCGCAGGAGGTCCTTGAGCAGCGCGGCCGTCTCGTCGAAGCCGCCCGCGCCGTCCTCGGCGGTGCGGTGGGCGTGCAGCAGCTCGCTGTGCGCCTCGCGGGCCCGGCTCAGGGATTCCGTACGGGAGTTGAGCTCGGACGTGGCGGTGCGCAGGAGGGTCTGCGCGTGCTCGGCGTCGGAGGGTACGAGGTCGTCGGGCAGGTCGGTGTGGGCGTCGCCGTCCTCGGGGGCGAGCCGCTCGGCCTCGCCGCGCAGCCGGCCGAGCTGCTCGCTGGCGGTGGAGGCGCGGGTCTCCAGCATCTGCACGAGGGACTCGGCGCGGGCCGCGGCGGCCTGCCGGGAGGGGCTGTCGGCGCCGTCGGTGCCTTCGAGGAGCTGGGCCGCGCGGGTGCGCACCTTGTTGCTGAGCCGGTCGAGTTCGGCGCGGGCGGCGCTCTCGTCGCTTTCGGCGCGGGCCTGTTCGGCCCGCAGGTCGGCGCCGACGCCGACCTTTTCGTACAGCTGGGACGCGGCCCGGTAGGCCTCGCGCAGCGCGGCGAGGGGGGCCTTCGGCGGCTCCGCTTCCAGGGGTACGTCCTCGGGGGCGCCGGCGATCTCGGCGCGCTCGGCCCGCAGGGCGCGGGCGGTGCGGCGGGCGTCGTCAGCGGCGCGCTGGGCGGCGCGGCGGTCCTCGTCGGCGGCGCGGGCACGCTCCAGGCAGGACTGCGCCTTGGTCTCGGACTCCACTGCCTCGTCGGCGAGTTCGCGGAGTGTGGCCTGCCAGCCGGCGCGCTCGCGCAGCCGGAAGGCGAGCCCGGAGAGCGCGTCGGCACCGCGGCGGGCGCGCTGGGCGGCCTCCTGGCGCTCGTCACGCACCCGGGCGGCGTCGGCGGCGGCCTCGTCGGCCTCGGCGCGCGCGGTACGGGCCTCGGCGAGCTCCGCCTCGGCCTCCTCGGCGAACTCCCGTGCGGTGCGGGCGCTTTCGGCCAGCTCCCGCAGGCGTCCCGCCGGGCAGCCCGCGCGCCAGGACGAGAGGCGCGCGGCCAGCTCACGGTCCTTGCCGAGCCGCTGGGCGAGGTGCCGGATCTCCTCGTCACGCTCGGCGGCGCGGGTGCGCAGGGCCCGCCGCTCCTCGTCCGCGGCGTGCTCGTCGTGCATCGCCGGGTTCGGCGGTACGAGGAATACGTCGGACCGGCTGCTGCCCGCTTCGCCCGCGGCGACGGACGGTGTCGGGGCGATCAGGGCGGCGGCGGTGCCCACGGCGACGGTCGAGCGGGGCAGCAGGGCGGCGTCGGCGAGGACTTCGCGGGCACGCGCGTGGGTGTCGGGGTCGGTGATGACGACGCCGTCGACCAGCTCGGGGCGGGCGGCGAGCACGCGCGCGTGGTCGGCGGGGTCGACGGCCTGGGCCAGATAGCGCCAGCCGGGCAGTGCGGGGATGCCGTGCTCGCCCAGGTACTCGACGGTGGCCAGGACGTCGGGGCCCGGCGGGAGCAGACCGCCGTCGCCGAGGGCGCCGAGGATGCGGGAGTCGTCTGCGGCGGCGGTGCGCAGGTCGAACAGCTGCCGCTCGGCGGTGCCGACGCCCTGCTCCAGGAGCTCCTTGAGCTCGTCGGCGTAGCGGTCGAGCTCTTCGGCGGTGAGGGGGCCTTCGGGGGCGCCGGCAGGGGCGTCGTCCGTGTCGTGCCGGGCGGCTTCATTCGTGGCCGAGGCGGTGCCGGTCCCTGCGCCTGCCCCTGCGGTGCGCGGCTGCGGCAGTGCGGGGCGCACCGCCCGGCCGTCCTCGCCCGGCAGGCCGAGCAGTTCGGCGAGGCGCTCCTCGGCGGCCAGGGCGTCGGCCGCCTTGCGGTCCGCGTCGTGGGCGTGCTCCGCGGCATCGGCCGCGTCGGCGGCGCGGGCCGCGGTGAGTTCGGCGCGGGCCTCGGTGGCGGCGGCCTCCTTGGCGCGCTCTGCGGCGGTACGGGAGGCCTCACGGGCCGCGTCCCAGGCGGCCACCGCGGTCTTCTCGGCGTCACTGGCGGCGAGCGCCGCGCGGGCCGGGTCGGCGTCGGGTGCGGCGTCGTCGAGCCAGCCCGCGCGGACGGCCTCGGCGGTCTCCTGCTCGACCTCGGCGAGGCGCTGGCGCAGATGGCCCGCTTCACTGCGGGCGCGCTGGGCGTCGGTGGCGGCGGCGGTGGCGTCCTGGTGGGCGGTTTCGCCGGCTTCCTGAAGTGCGGCGGAGCGCTCCTCCTCCTCGTTGGCGAGGCGCTCGCCGTCTTCGGCGGCGGCGTGCAGGGCGCGGACCAGCTCGGATGCCGCCTTGGCGCGGGCGGCGAGCGCGGGTGCCGCGTCCCGCTCCGCCTCGCGGATGGCGACGGCCACGCGCGCGGAGCGGTCGGCTGCGGCCCGGTGGCGGAGCACGGCTTCGGCGGCCTGCCAGGCGGAGTGCAGCGTACGGGCGTCGGCGAGCTCACGCTTCTGGGCCGCGGCGGCCTTCTCGGCCGCGGCAAGGGCCAACGACGCGTTGCGATAGGCGAGTTCGGCGGCGATCAGGGAGCTGCGGCCGCGGGCCTGCTCGGCCTCGGTGACGGTGTGGGCGGCGGCGGTGACCTGCTGGGCGAGCTCGGTGGCGCGGCCGCGCTCCACGGCGGCGCGGGCCGAGAGGCGCCGGGCCAGGGTGCGGGTGCGGCGCTCGGCGCCCGCGTGCACGTCACGCGCGCGTGCCCGCACTTCCGTGCCCTCGACGATCCTGCCGAGGAGATCGACGGAGCCCGCGGTGAAGTCCCGTTCGGCGATGAGCTCGGCGCGCCGTCCCAGCTTGTTGCCGAAACCGCTGACCAGGTCGGCGAGGCCGTCCGTGTCCCGGGTGTCGGTGACCGCGCGGAGCAGCAGGTCGGTGAAGTCGGAGTCCTTCTTGACGGCGAAGAGACCGGCGGCCTCGCCCTCGTCGGCGTTCATCTCGCGCTGGTAGCGGAAGAGTTCGGGGTCGAGGCCCAGGTCGCCCAGGTGTTCGTTCCACCGGTCGTGGATCTCTTCCCAGTGCACTTCGAGGTGCGGATACGCCTTGCCCGCCTCGGTCAGGGCGTCCCTGAACCCCTTCATGGTGCGGCGCCGCCCCTGCGCGCCGGAGGCGCCCTCGGCGGAAGGGCGCACCGAAGTGGCCTCGGCCACGGGCAGGTTGTCCAGGCTGAGGCCCGGTCCCGGCCGGAAGGAGTACCAGGCCTCGGCGAACTTCCTCGGGTCGTTGGAGACCTGGCGGCCCCGCCATTCGCTGACCTTGCCGACGACGACGCACTCGCCGGTGAGGGTGTGCTGCCATTCGAGCGCCACATGGCCGCAGTCGTCGGCGAGCAGGAACTTGCGCAGGACGCCGGAGCTGGCGCCGCCCAGGGTGTTGCGGTGGCCCGGCA
Source organism: Streptomyces monticola (assembly GCF_042665355.1). Lineage (NCBI taxonomy): Bacteria > Bacillati > Actinomycetota > Actinomycetes > Kitasatosporales > Streptomycetaceae > Streptomyces > Streptomyces monticola. The sequence goes on from NZ_JBHTCF010000012.1 coordinate 41,367, forward strand.
GCATCACCGAGAAGATCAGCTTGAGCAGGACGGACTTGCCGCCGCCGTTCTCCAGGAAGAGCACACCGGCGGGGGCGGGGCGGCGCGGCGGGCCCGCGGGCTCGTCCGCGAAGAACTCCGCCTGGGTGGGGGCGGGGTCGGGCACGGCGGCGCCCACTCCACGCAGGTCGAGCACGGTGTCGGCGTAGCGCGCACCGGCTGGGCCAATGGAGTAGAGGCGGACCCGGGACAGCTCGTACATGGCGGCGGACTCTCGTCGTAAGTCTTCGTAGGTCTGAAGGAGGCCTGGAAGCGTGGGGGGTGGCGGCGGTCGGGACGGCGCAGGCGGTCGGGGCGGGGGCGGCCGGGGCCTGCCCGTGTCCGCTCTACGTGCGCTCGCCTGCGTGGAAGGGCAGTCCGGCGCCGGCGGCCAGCTCCAGGTCCTCGCTTTCGTCGGCCGGGATGAGGCTGGCGGTGCCGTCGGTCACGGGCACGACGCCGAGGTCGAGGAGCTCGGCCATGGCGGCGCTGCCCGCCATGTCGCGCACCTGCAGCTGGTAACGGGCGGTGGTGCGGTAGGTGCCGCCCGAGTCGTCCCCGGTGCGCTGCAGGAACCCGGAGTCGGTGAGGAATGCGACGGCCTTGCCGATGATGCCGGTGGTCGATCCGGCGAGGCGCCGGGCGTCCTTGGTGGCGCCGGTGGAGCTGCGCCGCGCCCAGATCCGCCAGGCGGCCTCCAGGCCCGGGGCGTCGCTGGCCGGGTCGGTGTTCTCGCCCTGCTCCTCCGCGCGTTCTTCGAGGCGGCGGCAGGCCTGGCGGACGAAGGCGTCCACGCCGTTGACCGTGACGCGGCCGATGTAGCCGTCGTCGGCGAGGTCTTCGGGCCGCGGGAACGCCAGGGCGGCGACCGCGAGATGCGCGAGCCCGTGCAGGAAGCGGTCGCCCGCGTCGGACGAGGCACGGCGTGCGTAGTCCCCCATGCGGACCGCGAAGACGGAGTCCTCCGCGGCGGTGACCGCCATCCCCGCGCGCGGGGACACCTCCAGGACGACGAGTCCGAGCCCCGTGGCGACGGCGTCGGCGAGCCGCGCGAACGCCGGGTCCTCGCGGTACCGGCGCAGGAGCTCGGTGTACTCGGCGTCCCGCGCGGGCTGCAGTTTGGGCTGGAGCCCGAAGGACACGAGCCGCGCGGCGTCGGCGGCGTCGGCCGGGGTGACGGGAGCGGGCGCGGGGCGGGCCTCGGGCTCGCTCCACGCTGGGCTCTCGGTGTGCTGCTCGCTCACAGGTACTGCTCCTTGCACGTCTCAGCCCGTCCGGCGCTTGAGGACGAGCCCGCGGGGCGATCGGGGTCCGGGGCGAAGCCCTGGTTGCGGGAGGGGGCGACGCCCCGGCTGCGGGACGGGGCGGGGCCGGGGAAGAACGAGACCGTCACGCCGCCACCGTCCGATCCGCCGCCATCCCCACCGCGTCGAGCAGCGCCGTCCCCACGATCAGGTCCGCGCCCCCGAACTCCGGGTCGTCGAGCTCCGTCCCGTCGTCCACGGCGAACAACAGCTTCGGCTCCCCCTGCCGGTACGCCGTACCGACCGGAGGGCTGGCGGCGTGCACCGCGAGCAGCGCCACGAGATACGGCAGTTCGGGGTCGCGCCGCCGGGCCTCGGCGAGCAGCCCGGAAAGGCGGCGCGGAGCGTCGTGCTCCAGGTCGAGCAGCTCCATGGCCACGGCCAGTTGCTCCTCGCTGAACCGGCTGTCGTCGGGGGTCGCGATGAGATCGGGCTCCGGCATCTCCGCGCCCAGGTGCTCGCGCTCTATGGGCGGCGTGAGCAGCAGCTCGACCAGGTCTCCCACGCGCACCGCCGAGGGGGTGCGCAGGCCGGTGCCGCGGGCGAAGAAGGCGTCGGTGACGCGCAGTGCCCGGTCCACGGGGAGCGGAAGGAGCGGGGCGACCAGCTGGCCGTACAGATCCAGTCCCGCGCGGGCGGTGGGGGTGGCGAAGGCCTGCCGGTCCTGCTCGGCGCGGAAGAGCGGGCCCGCTTCGAGGAGGCGGGACTGCAGTTGTGTGTGGCGCCGGATGCAGTCCTTGACGATGTCGACCAGCTCGGCCGCCCGCCGCTTGTGCTCGGGGTCCTCGGCCTCGTCACGGGCCTTGCGGATGTTGGTCAGGATGGCGTTCTCGTGGCGGTAGCGGTCGGCCACGTGGTCGAGTGCCTCGGCGATCATGTCGGGCACGGTCTCGAGCCAGTCGACCGCGCGGACGTTGCGCCGGGTCGCGTCCAGCGCGCGGCGCAGCGTTTCCGAGTACTGCACGGTGCGGTAGCGGGCCTGCTCCGCGGCGAGCTGGGCGTCGGCGAGCCGGCCGCGGCTGATCAGCACTTCGAGCTTGACCTCGGCCGCGATCTGGGCACTCGTGACATCGGTGTCGAGGGCGCCCACCAGGACGTTGACCGCTTCGTCGGTGGTGCGCAGATAGACACCGCCGCCGTAGCCGGGGACTTCTTCGATCAGCTTGAAGTCGTAGTCACGGCGGACATAGGTGCCGTCGGGGCCGAAGGTGCCGTAGACCGCGCGGAAGCCTCGGTCGACGCTGCCGACGTTGATCAGGTTCTCCAGGACCCAGCGGGCCACCCGCTCGTGCTCGGCGGCGGGGCGCTGTACGGCCTGGGCGGCGACGCGCGGGATGAGCCTGGCCACTATCTGTTCGTGGTCGGCGCCCGTGTCGAAGTCCATGTTGAGCGTGACGAGGTCGATGGCCGAGAGGGCCACCTCCGCCATCGCGTACACCGAGTACTCACCGGCGAGGTTGGCCTTGCGCACGTCGAGGTCGTGCAGCGGGGCCGTGCAGGCGAGGGCGCGCAGGCGCCTGGCCAGGCCTTCGTCGGCGGCCGGGCCCTGGGCCGGGGACGGTACGGCGTTGGCCGGGGCAGGTGCAGTCACGACGGAAAGATTAGGCGGTCCCACTGACAACGGTCGAAACGACGCAGATGAGACGGGTGGCTATACCGTTTCACGTCCGTTTTGCCCTATTTGTCGAGCTGTTGGCGTGAAGGACACCTCCGGGACCTCCCCGCGCACGGCCGGGCCGGTCAGCCGGTCCTCGTCCGCGCCCGGTCAGCCCTCGTCCGCGCCGCTCTCCTCCAGCCCCGCCTCGTACGCCTCGATCATCCGCTGCCGCGAGTCGTCGAGATACTCGGCGAGCAGCCGCTCGGCCGCCACCCGCTCACCGGCCTGCAGGGTCTCCAGGATCCGGCGGTTTCGGGCCAGATACGGCTCGTGCAGGCGGCGCGGATCGTCCACCACGTGGAAGACGAGGCGCAGTTCCGCGAAGACGCTGCGCATCAGCTCGTTCATACGGGCGCTTCCGGCCAGGGCGACCAGCTCCCCGTGGAAGTGGATATTGGCCGTGCCGACGCCCTTCCAGTCCCGCTCCCGCGCCGCCTTGCGCCCCTCGGCGACGGCTTCGGCGGGGCCGTCGAGCACGTACGGCGGACGGCCGAGTCCGCGCACCACGGCACACTCGACCAGGCGCCGCGTACGGAAGATGTCCTCGACGTCATCGACGGTCAACACCCGCACGAACACACCGCGGTTGAGTTCGTGTACCAGCAGCCGCTCGTGCGTGAGCAGCCGGAACGCCTCACGCAAAGTGTTGCGCGAGACCTTGAGCGCGGAGCCGATGCTCTCCTCCGAAAGCCGCTCGCCCGGCGGGAAGTAGCCGTCCGCGATCCGGCCGCGCAAGATGTCCGCCACCCGCTCCGCCGTGCTCGTACGACCAAGGAGTGCGCGATCGTCCACGAGACCGTTCATGACGGAATTCAAGCGCAGATACAAGAACGAAACAACATGGGTATTGAGGGATTGTTGAACAATCCCCTACGGTGCTGAGCACGCGAACTCCCGAAGCGCCCTCCTCCCACTCCTTGCGAGGTGCCGGATGAGTACGACCCCTCAGCCCCACCCAGCGGCGCAGGACTCCCCCGCCGGACCCCAGGGCCAACTGCCCGACGCCGGCGGCCCGTTCGGCTGGCTGCGTGCGCTCGGGCCGCGCGGCAGGCGCGCCTTCGCCGGCGCGTTCGGCGGCTATGCCCTGGACTCCTACGACTACTTCACGCTGCCCCTGAGCATGGTGGCCATCGCCGCCTACTTCAGCCTGGACAGCGGCCAGACCGGTCTGTTCACCACCGTCACCCTGGTCGTGTCCGCCGTCGGCGGCGCACTCGCGGGCGTCCTCGCCGACCGCGTGGGCCGGGTCAAGGCGCTGATGCTCACGGTGATCACATACGCCGTCTTCACCGTTCTGTGCGGCTTCGCCCCCAACTACGAGACCCTGCTGGTCTTCCGCGCCCTCCAGGGCCTCGGTTTCGGCGGTGAGTGGGCGGTCGGCGCGATCCTGGTCGCCGAGTACGCCACGGCCAAGCACCGCGGCCGCACCCTCGGCGGCATCCAGAGCGCCTGGGCCGTCGGCTGGGGCCTCGCGGTGATCGTCTACACCGTGGTCTACCAGTTCCTCGACGAGGACATCGCCTGGCGCGTGATGTTCTTCACCGGCGCCCTGCCCGCCCTGCTCGTGATCTACGTACGCCGCAACGTCAGCGACGCCCCCAAAGCCGCCGAGGCGCGCCGGCAGAGCCGCGACAAGGGCTCCTTCGCGGCGATCTTCAAGCCGGGACTGCTGCGCACCACGCTGTTCGCCGGGCTGCTCTCCACCGGCGTGCAGGGCGGCTACTACACGCTGTCCACCTGGATCCCGACCTATCTCAAGACCGAGCGCGGCCTCTCCGTCGTCGGCACCGGCGGCTATCTCGCCGTACTCATCTCGGGCGCCTTCATCGGCTATCTGACCGGCGGCTATCTGACCGACCGGCTCGGCCGCAAGAAGAACATCGCGCTCTTCGCGTTCCTCTCCGCCCTGTGCATCCTGGCCTTCTCGGCCATCCCCGAAGGCTCCAACAGCACGCTTCTGGTGGTGAGTTTCCCGCTCGGCTTCTGCATGTCGGCGATCTTCAGCGGTTTCGGCTCGTTCCTGAGCGAGCTGTACCCGACGGCGGTACGCGGCACGGGGCAGGGCTTCACGTACAACGCGGGACGGGGCGTGGGCGCCGTATTCCCCACTCTGGTGGGCTTCTTGGCGGAGAGCTGGGGCGTGGGCGGCGCGCTCGTGTTCGGGGCGCTCGCCTACGGGATCGCGGTCGTGGCCCTGCTCGGGCTGCCCGAGACGCGCGGGAAGGAGCTGACATGACCCGCACGCACGCGCGCGTGGGTCCCCGGGCGGCCCGCGCCCGCTTCCGCGCGGGCAGCGGTGGACCGACGGCGGGCCTCGCCCCCGGGCACACCCAGGCCAACCTGATCGCCGTCCCCGCCGACTGGGCGTACGACATGCTGCTGTTCTGCCAGCGCAACCCCAAGGCCTGCCCGGTCCTCGACGTCACCGACGCCGGGGAGTGGACCACGCACCTGGCCCCCGGCGCGGATCTGCGCACCGATCTGCCCCGCTACCGCGTGTGGGAGCACGGCGAACTCGTCGACGAGCCCACCGACGTGAGCGGCCACTGGCGCCCGGACCTGGTGACGTTCCTGATCGGCTGCAGCTTCACCTTCGAAGCGGCGCTCGCCGCCGCAGGGGTGCCGATCCGGCACATAGAGCAGGGCCGCAACGTGCCCATGTACGTGACCGAACGGCGCTGCCGCCCGGCGGGACGCCTGCACGGCCGCATGGTGGTCTCGATGCGCCCAGTGCCCCAGGACCGAATCGCCACCGCGATCCACGAGACCGCCCTCTACCCGGCCTGCCACGGCGGCCCCGTGCACTGCGGCGACCCCGCGGCGCTCGGCATCGACGACCTCGCCCGGCCCGACTTCGGCGACGCGGTCACCGTCGGGCGGGACGAGATCCCGGTGTTCTGGGCCTGCGGAGTCACCCCGCAGGCCGCGGTCATGGCCTCGCGGCCGCCGTTCGCGCTCACCCACGCACCGGGCCAGATGTTCCTCACCGACGCCCGCGACGAGCACTACCGCGTGGCCTGAGCAAAGGACGTACGCACTACATGACCCCGGCTCTGATCGACCTGAACGCCGACCTCGGCGAGGGCTTCGGCCGCTGGCGCCTGACCGACGACGAACAGCTGCTCTCCGTCGTCACCAGTGCCAACGTGGCCTGCGGCTTCCACGCGGGGGACGCCGCGACGATGCGGCGGGTGTGCGAGCTCGCCGTGGAGCGCGGCGTACGCATCGGCGCCCAGGTGTCCTACCGGGACCTGGCGGGCTTCGGACGCCGCCCGATGGACGTGCCCGCCGACGAGCTCGCCGCCGAAGTCGCCTACCAGATCGGCGCCTTGGAGGTCTTCGCCCGGGCCGCGGGCGCCCGCGTGACGTACGTCAAACCGCACGGAGCGCTCTACAACCGGGTCGTGCACGACGAGGAGCAGGCCACGGCCGTGGTCGACGGCGTGCTGCTCGCGGGCGGCGGCCTGCCGCTGCTCGGCCTTCCCGGCGCCCGGGTCCTGGAGGTGGCGGACAAGGCGGGACTTCCCGTCGTGGCCGAGGCGTTCGCGGACCGCGCCTACACGGACGAGGGCACGCTGGTGCCACGCGCGCGTGCGGGCGCCGTCATCACCGCGCCCGACGCGGTCGTCGAGCGTTCACTGGGGCTGGCCACCCGGGGGGCCGTCACCTCCCTGTCGGGCCGAAGGGTCGGAGTGCGGGCCCGCTCTCTGTGCCTGCACGGGGACACACCCGGCGCGGTGGCGCTGGCCAGAGAGGTCCGCGGCCGCCTGGAGTCGGCGGGCGTCGAGGTACGGGCCTTCGCATGAGGGCACCCGCAACGTCCGCCGCGTCGCACCCGCGGATCCGGCCCGTGGGCGAGCACGCCCTTCTCGTGGAGCTGGACAGCGGCGCCGATGCCGAGGCCCTGCACGCCGCCCTCATCGAACGCCGCGCGGCGGGCACCCTGCCGCCCGTGCGCGAGATCGTGCCCGCCGCGCGCACGGTGCTCCTCGACGGCGTCGAAGACCCGCGGGCGCTGGCCGCGCAACTGGTCACCTGGGACATCCCGGCGGCGCCCCCGCGCGCGCAGGAAGTGGTCGAACTCCCCGTGCGCTACGACGGGCCCGATCTGGCGGAGGTCGCGGCACTGTGGGGCGTGGCCGCCGATGAGGTCGTACGCATCCACTCGACGACCGAATTCCGCGTCGCCTTCTGCGGGTTCGCACCCGGCTTCGGCTATCTGACGGGACTGCCGGAGCGGTACACGGTGCCGCGCAGGGCCACCCCGCGCACCTCGGTACCGGCCGGCGCCGTCGGTCTCGCGGGCCCGTACACCGGCGTCTACCCGCGGCCCTCACCGGGCGGCTGGCAGCTCATCGGAACGACGGACGCACCTCTGTGGGACCACGCGCGCGTACCGGCGGCTTTGCTGTCACCGGGTACCCGGGTGCACTTCGTGCCGGTCACGGGTGCGTCCGGGCCTGTCGGCGCCGCGGCGAAGCCTGTGTCCGTGCCCACGGCGGAGCACGCATGACGGACCGCGCCCTCGCCGTCGTCCGCTGCGGTGCCCTCACCACCGTGCAGGACCTCGGCCGCCCCGGCCACGCCCACCTGGGCGTCCCCCGCTCCGGTGCGCTCGACCAGCCGGCCGCCCTGCTCGCCAACCGCCTTGTCGGCAACGCCCCTTCGGCCGCCGTCCTGGAGACCACGCTCAACGGATGTGCGGTACGCCCGCGCCGCGCGGTGACGGTCGCGGTCACCGGCGCCCCCTGCCCTGTGACCGTCGACGGCGCGCCCGCGCCTTGGGGCGCGCCCGTGCGGGTCCCCGGCGGGGCGCTGCTCGCCATCGGCGCCGCGGACCAGGGCGTACGTTCCTACGTCGCGTTCGGCGGCGGCATCGGCGGGGAACCGGTGCTCGGCAGCCGCTCCACCGACCTGCTCTCCGGCCTGGGCCCCGCACCGCTCACCGACGGCACGGTGCTGCCTCTGGGCCCGGAAACCACCCCGCACACGCACGTGGACGTGGCCCCACAACCTGCCCCGCCCACCGCCCTCGTCCTCAGGGTGACCCCGGGCCCACGCACCGACTGGTTCACCCCTGCGGCCCTGAAAACCCTGACCACGCGCACGTACCGGGTCTCCGCCGCCGCCAACCGCATCGGCCTGCGCACCGAGGGCCCCCCGCTGGAACGCGCCGTCAAGGGCGAACTCCCCAGCGAGGGGATGGTCTTGGGCGCCGTCCAGGTCCCTCCGGACGGCCGCCCGGTCGTCTTCCTCGCCGACCACCCGACGACCGGCGGCTATCCGGTGGTGGCGGTGGTACGCGAGTCCGACGTATGGACGGCGGCACAGGCCGGACCGGGCACGCCGGTGCGGTTCATCGGCCGGCTGTGACGTGAGCGGGCGCGGCGCGGGGAGCCGCAGCGGCTGGTGCGCAGGGGGCGCTGGTGCGGGGCGGTCGTCCGCGCTCTGACTTGAGCGGGGCAGTCGTCCACCCCCTCACGCTCCCCCGCCTCACCCCGCATCCACAGCCACAGACGCCAGCGCCGCGGACACGGCCGCCGACGCCCGTACGTCGAGCCGCCACCGCGTGCCCCGCACTTCGTGCCGTACCTCGTCCGCCGCGAGGGCCATCAGCTGTGGCAGCAGATCCGTGCAGCGGCGCGCGACCCATCCCGTGCCCGCGGTCGCCAGCCAGCGAAGACTCGCGCTCCGGGTGGGCTCCGGCCGCTCGGGCACGCACGACGGCGGTGGCCCGAGCTCCCGGCCGGAGGCGGCGAGCCGGGCGTGGAAGCGCGCGGCGAGCATCCGGTGCCCGCGCTCCCCCGGGTGCAGCCGGTCCGCGCTCCACATCGCACGGTCGGCGATCCACTCGCCCACCGCCGCGTGCAGATGCACCACCTCATAGCGCTCGGAGAGTGCATGGACGACGGTGTTCACCGCCCGCTGGCGACGCCCGAGGGGGCGGGCCAGGGTGCCGGGCAGACCGAGCATCGCCCCCGGGTCCGGCAGGCAGGCGGTGAGCAGCAACGCGCCCTGTCCGGCGCACGCGGCGTACACCGCGTCGAGGCGGGCGGCGATGCCATGGATGTCGAAGGTGCAGCGCAGGGTGTCGTTGACGCCCACAAGGACGGCGACCACGTCGGGCCCGAACTCCAGCGCCTGCGGCAGCTGCCGCTCCAGGACGTCCCGGGTCTGGGCACCGCTGACGGCGAAGTTACGGAATTCGACGGGGACTTCGCCCGGCGCGAGCCCTTCGGCGAGCAGTGCGGCCCAGCCGCGCCAGCCGTCGCCGACGGGGTCTCCCACACCTTCGGTGAGCGAGTCGCCGAGCGCGGCGAACCGCACCCCGTGCTCCGGGCTCATGCCGCACCCCGCAGCGGCAGCTGGACAGGCGGCCCGGGCACATCGTGCGCGGCCAGAAACGCCCCTATGGCGCCGTCCCAGCCGAAACACTCCGCACGCGCGCGTGCGGCCTCCCTGCGGGCACCTTCGGGCCGCGCGAGCAACTCCCGTACCGCGTGGGCGAAATCCTCCGCTCCGTCCGCGGCGGCACCGGCGGGCCCCAGGATCTCCGGCAGCGCCGACGCCGCGCTGGCCACCACCGGAGTCCCGCAGGCCAGTGCCTCGAGTGCGGCGAGCCCGAAGGTCTCCGCGGGCCCGGGGGCGAGGCACACATCTGCGGTCGCCTGCAGCACGGCGAGTTCGGCGCGGTCCGTGAGATGCCCGAGGAACGTGACGGGCAGTCCGCGTGTGTGTGCCCGCTGGGCGAGCCGGTCGCGCAGGGGCCCGTCCCCGGCGACCACGAGCCGGGCCCGCACTCCGCGTGCCCGCAGCGCTTCAAGGGTGTCGAGGGCGACGCCGGGCCGCTTCTCCACGGACAGCCGCGAGCACAGCACAAGCAGCACCTCGTCCACGCGCGCGTGCCGCTCCCGCACCCCTTGGTCGCGCAGACCGGGACGGCAACGCTCCAAGTCGACGCCCAGTGGGGCCCGTACGACATTGCGCGCGCCGATGCGGACGAACTCCCGCTCGGCCCATTCGGTGGTGCACACCACGCGCGCGTAGGCATGGGCGGTACGGGAGTTGAGGACGTCGGCCGCGCGCCGCGCGGCGGCCCGTGGCAGCCCCCAGGCGCGAAGGACACCGTCGGCCGTCTCGTGGGAGACCATGACGGCCGGGATCCGGGCGCGGCGCGCCCACTCCCCGGTCCAGCGCAGTGTGGTGCGGTCGGAGACCTCGAGCCGGTCGGGCCCGAGCTGCTCCAGGAGGCGAGCGAGCCGGGCCCGGTCGGCGAGGATCCGGTAGCCGCCGGTGCCGGGCAGCACGGGCCCGGGCAGCGTGATGACCCGCCCCTGTGGTGTCTGCCGGTCGGAGGCCCGCTCGCCGGGCACGACGAGAACGGGTTCGTGGCCCGCCGCCAGATATCCGGCGCCCAACTCCCGCAGTGCGGTGCGCAGTCCGCCGGACGACGGGGTGACGAAGTTGGCGAGGCGCACGATCCGCAGACTCGTACCACCACCCCTCCGGCTCCCCGGACCACCCGGCGCACCGCTCGGCTGGGCGTCCCCCGTAGCGCTCCGCCGGGCGTTGCCCATACCGCTCCGCCGGGCGTTGCCCATACCGCCCCTCACGCCGCCACCGCCGCCCGCTCGGAGAGCACCTCGCTGTAGTGCTCGATCAGCTGGTCCCCCACGGCTTCCCAGGTGTGCCCCTCGACGGCCGCGCGCCCGGCGCTGCCGTACGCCGCGCGCAGCCGCGGATCGGCGCTGAGCGCCCAGACGGCGTCACGCACGGCGGGCGCGTCGCCCGGCGTCACGAGCAGCCCGGTGCGGCCGTGGCCGACGAGGTCGAGCGGCCCGCCGGCCGCGGGTGCCACCACGGGCACCCCGCTGGCCATGGCCTCCTGGACGGTCTGGCAGAAGGTCTCGTAGGGGCCGGTGTGCACGAAGACGTCCAACGAGGCGAAGATCCGGGCGAGTTCGTCGCCGGCGCGACGGCCGAGGAAGACGGCCCCGGGCAGCGCGGCGCGCAGCGCGGGCCCGCTCGGCCCGTCGCCGACGACGACCACGCGTACCCCCTCCAGGGCGCAGGCCCCGGCGAGGAGTTCGACCTGTTTCTCCGGGGCCAGACGGCCCACGTAGCCGACGATCAGCTCGCCGTTCGGCGCGAGTTCGCGGCGCAGGGCCTCATCCCTGCGCTCGGGCCTGAAGCGTTCGGTGTCCACACCGCGCGGCCACAGGCGCACCCGCGGCACCCGGTGTTCGGTCAGGTCGCGCAGGGCGGCCGTGGACGGGGCGAGGGTGCGGTCGGCGGCGGCGTGGACGCTCCTGATCCGCCGCCAGGCCGCGGCCTCACCGGCCCCGACGTAGGTCCGCGCATAGCCCGCGAGATCGGTCTGGTAGACGGCGACGGCGGGGATGCGCAGGCGCGCGGCGGCCGCCATACCGCGCACACCGAGCACGAACGGGCTGGCGAGATGGACGAGTTCGGCCCGGTACGCCGCGAGGGCCGCGGCCACTCGGCGGCTCGGCACGGCCACTCTGACCTGCGGATAGCCGGGCAGCGGCAGGGACCGGACACGGACGACCTGGCAGGGCGCCTCGGGCTCGGGCGCGGTGGCTCCCGGCGCGGTGGCGGGAGCGATGACGAGTGGCTCGTGACCGCGCCGCAGGAGGTGGCGGGCGGTCTGCAGGGCGCAGTGCGCCACACCGTTGACATCGGGCGGGAAGGATTCGGTGACGATGACGACACGCATACCCGTGTTGTCGTCGGCCGCGGCGTGGCCACGTCAACGTGGATCTTTCCGGCCGCGGAACGTCCCATGAGCGTTCCGGGCCCAGGGCGGGCCCGGCAGTCGTCGGCGGGTGGTCCGGTCCCTGAACGCGGCCTATACGGCGGGGGCGTCGGGGCCGATCCGGCTGCGTACGGCCGTCTGTACGTCGTCCTCTTCGGCCGGGTCGGCGGCGAGCCGGCGGAGCTGGTCGACCACGCGGGCGTCACCGGTCTCGGCGTGACGGGCGGCGACTTCGCGGGTGGACTCCTCGCAGTCCCAGAGGCATTCGACGGCGAAGCCCGCGGGAAAGGTCGAGTCGGTGGCGGCGAGGGCGCGTGCGGCCCGGCCGCGCAGATGGGACGAGGTGGTCTCGCGGTAGACGTGGCGCAGGACGGGGGCCGCGCAGCGGATGCCGAGGCGTCCGGCCCCGTCGACCAGGGTCCACAGGGTCGCCGCGTCGGGTCCTTCGCCGCGCACCGCCTCCCGCAGCGCCTCGAGGACGAGCTCGGCGTCCTGTGCGCCGCCCCTGCAGGCGAGGACACGGCCGGCGGCGGCGCCGAGTTCGTCGGGCCGCCGCACCCAGGCGCGGGCCCGCTCCACGGCGGCGTCGCCCCGCATCCGCTCGAAGGCGTCGACGGCGGCGTCCACGACGGTGCGCGAGCCGTCACCCACGGCGTCGGAGATCAGATCGAGTACGGCGGGGTCCTGAGCCCCGGCGAGATAGCGCAGGGCGGTACTGCGGGCCCCGTCGGTACCGGCGCGGGCGGCGAGGAGGATCTCGTCGCGGTCCTCGGGCCCGGCCACGGCGGACAGACAGCGGGCGGCCGGCACATGGAGTCCGGCGCCGCGTCCGATCGCCTCCTCGGCCCAGTCGAAGACGGCGCGCACGCTCCACCCGGGCTGCGGCCCCGGTGAGCGCAACTGGCGCTGCCACTGGTCGAAGGAGCCGCGCTCCTGTGCGGCACGCACGCGTGCCGCGAGTTCGGGGCGCGTCGCATCCTCGGCCCACAGCCGCCACGGCCGTGGCTCGAAGGCATCCCGTACGGCGGCGGCGAGTTCGCCCTCGCCCTCGGGGGTGCTCGGGAAGCGCGCGAGGACGGGTTCGGCCAGGGCGCGGAGCCCGGAGTCCTCGTCGCGCAGGGCGAGTTCGTCCAGGGCCCAGGCCCAGTTGCTGCCGAAGGCGGCGTAGCGGCGCAGGAGCGCGAGGGCGTCACCGCGGCCGTACGAGGCGAGGTGGCCGAGCACGGCGAGGGCGAGACCGGTGCGGGTCTCGTCGGTGTCGAGCACGTCACCGGCGCTGAAGAGGTGCCGCTCGATGTCGCCGAGGCCGCCGTGGAGGTCGAGATACAGGCGTGCGTAGTACAGGGAGCGGTTCTCCACCTGCCAGTCGTGGCGTGGGTCGCTCAGCACGCAGTGATTGATGGCCGCGAGGGCCTCCGCGCGGGGCGCTGTGAGCGCGTGCAGCGTGCCGTCGCCCCGGCCCCTCTGGAGCAGGCCGAGCAGCGTACCGCTGGGCGCTATGACCGTGTCGAACATGGAAAATGCCTCACATCAAGCTGTCGACGCAACAGGGGATCGTGCACTACCTGCCGGCGCAACAACACGTGCGGCTGCCCGTCGTCTCTTGCTTGCTGTAGACCATCTTCCTCTGCCTCTCGTCGGTGACCCGGAACGGGCCGTTCACGGCCCGCGTGCTGCAGCGTCTGCCCAGCAGTCGTGTCCGTGAATCACGACGTCATGATGGACCAGCGGCTTCGGCCACCGCGACCACATTTCCGGCTGCCCCCCGCGGCGCCCCGCTACTGGGCGCCGAACAGCTCCAGGAGCTCGGCCTTGCCGAACATCCGGGCCGTGTCGATGGCCGACGGCGTACCGGCGGCCGGGTCGGCGCCGCCGTCGAGCAGCGCCTTGATCACCTCGTCCTCGCCCTTGAAGACCGCCCCGGCCAGCGGGGTCTGCCCGCGGTCGTTGACCCGCCCGGCGTCGGCGCCGCGGGTGAGCAGCGCGCGCACCGCGTCCGCGTGCCCGTGGTAGGCGGCGAGCATCACGAGGGAGTCACCGCGGTCATTGGTGAGGTTCACCGGCACGCCCGCGTCGACATAGGCGGCGAGCGCCTCGGTCTCGCCCTGCCGCGCCAGATCGAAGATCTTCGTGGCGAGCTCCACGACCTCCGGATCGGGGGCTTCAGTCATGGGCAGGACCGCCTTTCGCTGCGAGTGATGGGTACTGGGGGTGCGGGGTGGGTCCGTTACGTACCGCCGACGGGTACGCGTCATACGTCACCTCGGGGGCCGCCGCCCCGTCGGCCGTATGAGTGAATCGCCAGCGTACTGCCCTCCTGAGTACATGAGCGCCGGTGGCAGAGGCAAAGATCACCTCGGGCCGGACGGTGCCCGCACCAGGGGCCCCGGGTGGCCCACCGGCATGCGGCCATTCTGGCGAAATTAGCGGAAATTCACTCGCTTGCACCTTTTGTCGTATGGATACATGCTGTGAGCCTGGAAGAACTCATGGTGACTGTCCCCACCAACCAGGAGAAACCATCATGATCCTGTCCATCTCAGGCGTCGTGCTGCTCGGAGTCATCGTCTTCCTCTTCTTCCGCAAGGACGGACTCAAGGCCTCTCACGCGCTGGTCTGCGCTCTCTTCGGCTTCTATCTCGCGGGCACCGCCATCGCCCCGAGCATCAAGGCCGGCGGTGCGAGCCTGGCCAGCCTCCTGGGCGGGATCAAGTTCTGACCCCCAGACCCCTGCGGAACAACAACTTCAGGAGACCGACGTGGCCAGGCGACCACTCCCCCGCATTCTGACCAGCGGCACTGCCTCCATCGCCAGGAGCAGAGAGCTGGCGAGGACGGCTGCCGACAGCGCCACTGACGTCCTCCATCCCCTGATCACCATCACTCGGGGACTGCGCCGCCTCGCTGCCGCCGGGCGGCGCAAATGGACCGAGACCCCCAAGGACCGGCGCGGCCCGGTGCTGTTCCTGGTGGCCTCCGTGGTTCTTGTCGTGGCCCTCATCCCGTACGGCCCGCTGCTCGCCCTGATCACCCTCATGGCGACCGCCGCCTGGAAGGGCCGTGACCGCACCCCGGTGCAGGCGGGGCCCGACGAGGCCCAGGTCCAGCGCCTCCAGTCGCTCTACGAGGCGCTCGTGCCGTACTTCTCCGTGGCCGAGGACCCCAGTCCGCTGTACTCCCACGGCGGCGACTGGGAGCAGGCCTTCGGCTCCTACGACTTCGACGACAACGGCCGGATCTCCCGCCTGGTGCTGCGCTACCCCGCCTACTTCACCGACGGCGAGGCGGCCTCCCGTGCCCGTATCGAGCAGCTGCTGCACGCCAAGTCGGGCCGCGGCCGCGAGTACCACTTCGACTGGGACGAGGAGGGCAACGAGCTCACCGTGACCGTCCTCGCCCCGCTGCCCACCGACATCGCGGCGCAGCGCTTCGTGACGTCGCCCGGCGAGACGGTCCTCGGCTTCACCGACGAGACGTCCGTGCAGCGCACCCTGCCGGTGGCGGACGGCGAGGAGCAGCGCGATGTGCCGCCCGTGGTCTGGCGTACCGGTATCCGCTCCACCGAGCCGCATCTGCTGATCGTCGGCCAGCCGGGCAGCGGCACCACCACACTGATGCGCTCGGTGGCCCTCCAGGCCCTGCAGCACGGCGACGTCCTCATCGTCGAGGGCAGCGGCACCGGCGAGTACGCGTGCCTGACCGGCCGCGCCGGTGTGCTCGCCGTCGAGTGCGGCCTCGCGGGCGCGCTCGCCACCCTGGAGTGGGCGGCCCATGAGACGGAGCGGCGCCTGATCGCCGCCAACCGCGCACGGCAGGCCGGGCAGCCCGCGCCCGAGGACAGCAAGCGGCCGCTGTGGATCCTGCTCGACCGGCCGAGCGCCCTCGGGCACCTGGCAGCGGTGGACGGCCGCAACGACCCGCAGGCACTGCTCCAAGTCCCGCTGCGCCATGGGCGTGCGGCCAATGTGACGGTGGTGGTGGCTGAGCAGTGGGACAGCCTGGACGCCCTGATCGATCCGGTACGCCAGCACACGCGCGCGCGTGTGGCGCTCGGCCCCGCGACCGCCGATCAGCTGGCCGAGGTGCTCGGCGCGGAGCCGCACACGACCACCACGCCCGACGTACCGCCGGGCCGCGGCTACGCACGGATGGGCACAGGCCCGGTGCACCGGCTGCAGGTACCGGCGACGCCCGACCCGTACGACGAGGCGACGAGCGAGACGCACCGGCAGGCCGTCCTCGACCTGCTCCCGGAACGCTCCGCCCCTGCGGACGCCGAACCGGAACCGGAGCCCGCGGTCGCCGAGGGCTGAGCCGGCGGTCACCGAGGAGGCCGAGCCGGGAGCCGAAGCACCGAAAGCCGCCCCCGCGCGGACGTGACTTTTCCCGAACCCCCACCGCGCGGGCCGGCCCCTCAAGACCGCCGCACCGCCGGGGCCCGGCCCTCCAGCAGCACCGCACCCCACACCGCGCGTGCGCCCCGTACACCGCGCGGGCGCCTGTTTTCAGGCCACGGGCCTTCGCGGCTTCAGGCCACGAACGTCCGCGAAGCCTCCGTCGCCCCCGTGCCCGCGCCGCCCGCGCCCGAGGCCACGAGCCGGGCGGCGGCCGCGAGGCGCACCGCCGCCTCCTCGGCCAGCGGCCCGCCGACCGTGAACGGCAGCCGCACATACCCCTCGAAGGCGCCGTCCACGCCGAACCGCGGCCCGGACGGAACCCTGACGCCGACCCGTTCCCCCACCTCGGCGAGACGCGATCCGGAGAGACCGCCGGCCCGCACCCACAGGGTCAGGCCGCCGCCGGGCACCTCGAACTCCCAGTCCGGCAGCTCCCGGCGCACGGCGGCCACCAGAGAGTCCCGGTTCTCGCGGGCCTGCACCCTGCGGATTCCGACGGCCTCCTCCCAACCCCCGGTGCTGAGCAGCCAGTTGACCGCGAGCTGCTCCAGAACGGGGGTGCCGAGGTCGGCGTACGCACGCGCCGAGACCAGACTGCGGATGACGTCGGGCGCGGCCCGCACCCAGCCGATCCGCATGCCGGCCCAGAAGGCCTTGCTGGCCGAACCCACGGTGATCACCGTGGCCCCGCCGGGGTCGAAGGCGCACATCGGGCGCGGCAGCCGAAGATCCTCGTCCAGCCACAGCTCCGACATCGTCTCGTCGGCGACCAGGACCGTCCCCGCGGAGCGGGCCGCGTCGACCATCTGCCGGCGCTGGTCCTCGTCGGGCAGGGCGCCGGTCGGGTTGTGGAAGTCGGCGACGACATAGGCGAGACGCGGTGCGGCGTCGCGCAGCACCTGGCGCCAGCGGTCCATGTCCCAGCCGGTCAGGCCCTCGGCCATCGCTACGGGTACGAGGCGGACGCCCGCCTCGCGCATCAGCTGCAGGATGTTCGCGTACGAGGGCGACTCGACGGCGATGCGCTCACCGCGCCCGGCGAAGAGATGACAGATCGCGTCGATGGCGCCCATCGCGCCGGTCGTCACCATGATCTGCTCGGGCATGGTCGGGATGCCGCGCTCGGTGTAGCGGTCGGCGAGCATCTGGCGCAGCGCGGGCAGGCCGGCAGGGTAGTCGCCGTGGGTGTGCGCGTACGGCGGCAGCTCCTCAAGGGCGCCCTGCACGGACCGGGTCAGCCAGGGCTCGGGCGCCGGCAGCGCCGCACAGCCGAGGTCGATCATGGAGCCGAGCGCCTCGGGCGGCAGCGGTTCCAGGCCCCGCGCGGGCAGCGGATTTCCGGCCGGCACAGCGGTCCAACTGCCCGCCCCCCTGCGGGATTCGAGGAACCCTTCGCTGCGCAGCGCCTCGTAGGCGGCGGCCACCGTGGTGCGGCTGACATTGAGGGAGAGGGCGAGCTCCCGCTCCGCGGGCAGCCGTGCGGCCACCGGGACCCGCCCTTCCAGGACCAGGAGGCGGATGCCGTCGGCTAGCGCCCGGTAGGCGGGCGGACGGCGACTGCCGGGCCCCGGTGGACGGTCCTGCTGGGAGGCGATCAGACGGGCGAGCTGAGCTGCGCCCACCGCCGAAGTCCACTGCGCCATCGCGACCAGTCCACCTTCCCCGAATTGGCCATGGTTGGCCCTGCCTGACAAGCCACAGAGTGTCACGAGTCAGGCCACCACCACCATCAGGGGCCGCCGAAAGGCCGGTCTCCCACCATCAAAGGGGACGATCTTGTCCGGATCCCGGACCTCGCGAGGCGCTCAACTGCCCCGCCGGGTAGTGCAGTTGTACGTCGGTCTCGCGCTGTACGGCGCGAGCTCCGCGCTGCTCGTACGCTCCGGGCTCGGTCTCGAACCCTGGAACGTGCTCCACCAGGGCCTGGCCGAGCGCACCGGCCTGACCATCGGGGTCGTCTCGATCTTCGTCGGGGCGGCCGTGCTCCTGGTGTGGATCCCGCTGAAGCAGCGCCCCGGGCTGGGCACCGTCTCCAATGTGTTCGTGGTGGGCCTCGCCATGGACGGCACCCTGGCGCTCGTGCCCGACGCCCACTCCCCGGCGGTACGGATCGCGCTGCTCGTCACCGGCATCGTGCTCAACGGCGCCGCCACCGGGCTCTACATCTCCGCGCGCTTCGGCCCCGGACCGCGCGACGGCCTCATGACGGGTCTGCACCAGGTGACCGGCCGCTCGATCCGGCTGATGCGCACCGCCGTCGAGGTCGCCGTGGTCGTGGCCGGTTTCGCCCTGGGCGGCACGGTCGGCGTCGGCACCGTCGCGTACGCCCTCGCCATCGGCCCCCTCGCCCAGATCTTCCTGCGCGTCTTCGACATTCCGGCGCCGGCCGGCGGCAGCACGGTGGTCGCCGGTGCGCCACGGAAGCGGGCGATACTGCGACGGTGAGCACCGGCATAGAGCAACCCCGCCACCCGTATCTCGACACGGCCGCGCCGATCGCCTTCGCCCACCGGGGCGGCGCCGCCGACGGCCTGGAGAACACGGCCTCGGCCTTCCGGCGCGCGCTGGACTGCGGCTACCGCTACCTGGAGACGGACGTCCACGCCACGGCCGACGGCAAGCTCGCCGCCTTCCACGACGCGACCCTCGACCGGGTCACCGACGCGGGCGGCAGGATCAGCGACCTCAAGTGGGCCGACGTGCGCCACGCGCGCGTGGCGGGCAGCGAACCCGTACCCCTCTTCGAGGAGCTGCTCGAAGAGTTCCCCGGGGCCCGCTGGAACGTCGACATCAAGGCCGAGCCGGCCCTGGTCCCGCTCGTGGAGCTGATCCGCCGCACCGGAGCCTGGGACCGGGTCTGTGTCGGCTCGTTCTCCGAGGCCCGGGTGGCCAGGGCACAGCAGCTCGCCGGGCCGCGCCTCGCGACCTCCCTCGGCACCCGCGGCGTCCTCGGCCTGCGCCTGCGCTCATACGGAATCCGGGCCGCCCTGCGCCGCTCCGCGGTCTGCGCCCAGGTGCCCGAGACCCAGTCGGGGGTGCGGGTGGTGGACCACCGCTTCGTGCGCACCGCGCACGCCCTCGGTCTCCAGGTGCACGTGTGGACCGTCAACGACCGCGAACGGATGGCGGCCCTCCTGGACCTCGGCGTCGATGGCATCATGACCGATCATCTCGGGACGCTGATCGACGTCCTGAAGGAGCGCGGCGCCTGGGAGTAGGGCACGACACGCCCGAGCGGCGCTCCACGGTCTACGGGGACGGCAAGGGGACTCGGGTGGGCGCGGACACCGTGCGGACGACGGCCACGGCCGCGGCACAGGAGCGGCGGCGCGAGCAGCGCGGCTGGTACTTCTACGACTGGGCGTGCTCGGTCTACTCGACGAGCGTGCTCACCGTGTTCCTGGGCCCGTATCTGACCTCGGTCGCCAAGTCGGCGGCGGGCCCCGACGGCTTCGTGCACCCCCTGGGCATCCCGGTCCGGGCCGGCTCGTTCTTCGCGTACTCCGTCTCGCTGTCGATCATCGTGGCGATCCTGGTGATGCCCCTGGCGGGTGCGGCCGCCGACCGCAGCGGCCGCAAGAAGCCGCTGCTCGCGACCGCCGCCTATGTGGGCGCGGGCGCGACGGCCGGCATGTTCTTCCTGGACGGCGACCGCTATCTCCTCGGCGGCCTCCTCCTGGTGGTCGCCAACGCCTCGCTCGCCGTCTCGATGGCGCTCTACAACGCCTATCTGCCGCAGATCTCCGAGCCCGACGAGCGCGACGCGGTCTCCTCGCGCGGCTGGGCCTTCGGATACGCCTCGGGCGCCCTGGTCCTCGTCCTGAACCTCGTCCTCTACAGCGCGCACGACTCCTTCGGCCTCTCCGAGGCGATGGCCGTACGCATCTGTCTGGCCTCGGCGGGGCTGTGGTGGGGCGCCTTCACGCTGGTGCCGCTGCGCCGCCTTCGCGACCGCCGGGCGCCCGCCGATGACGGCGCCCGGGCCCTGGGCGGCTGGCGCCAGCTCCTCGCGACGCTGCGCGACATGCGCCGCCACCCGCTCACCCTCGCCTTCCTGCTCGCGTATCTCGTCTACAACGACGGCGTGCAGACGGTGATCTCACAGGCATCGGTGTACGGCTCCGAGGAACTCGGACTCGACCAGACGACACTGATCGTGGCCGTGCTCCTGGTCCAGCTGCTCGCTGTGGCCGGCGCGCTCGGCATGGGCCGTCTGGCGCGGGTGTACGGGGCCAAGAGAACGATTCTCGGTTCACTCGTGGCCTGGACTCTGACGATCGGAGCCGGATACTTCCTGCCCGCGGGTGCACCCGTCTGGTTCTTCGTCCTCGCCGTCGGCATCGGCCTGGTACTCGGCGGCACGCAGGCACTGTCCCGCTCGCTGTTCTCGCACCTGGTCCCGCGCGGCAAGGAGGCCGAGTACTTCTCCGCATACGAGGTCAGCGACCGGGGCATGAGCTGGCTGGGGCCCCTGGTGTTCGGCCTCACCTACCAGCTGACGGGCAGCTACCGGGACGCGATCATCTCCCTGGTGGCCTTCTTCGTCCTCGGTTTCGCGCTGCTCGCGCGGGTGCCGGTACGCCGCGCCGTACGCGCCGCGGGCAATCCCGTGCCGGACCGGATTTAGCCCCAGGGGCCAAAGGCCGGTAGTGTACGCCTTTGGCCTGCCAGGCGGACCGTTCCTGCGTGCTAAAGAACGAACAACGCTGGGTGACATCTCCTGTCAGATGTGACAAAGCGGGCGCCGGTGGGTACAACAAGGGGCGGCTACGACGGCGACGCATGACCCAGAACGGGAATCTTTACCGCCGACCGGACGTTGACCGGATGACGACGACAGCGACACCTGTCCTGTGGGCGACAAGCCCGGGAGGCACGATTCATGAGTGAGCGAGCTCTTCGCGGCACGCGCCTCGTGGTGACCAGCTACGAGACCGACCGCGGCATCGACCTGGCCCCACGCCAGGCCGTGGAGTACGCATGCCAGAACGGACATCGATTTGAGATGCCGTTCTCGGTAGAGGCGGAAATTCCGCCGGAGTGGGAGTGCAAGGTCTGCGGGGCCCAAGCACTTCTGGTGGACGGCGACGGGCCCGAAGAGAAGAAGGGCAAGCCCGCGCGTACGCACTGGGACATGCTCATGGAGCGGCGCACCCGCGAGGAGCTGGAGGAAGTCCTGGCCGAACGCCTGGCCGTCCTGCGCTCCGGTGCCATGAACATTGCCGTGCATCCGCGCGACAGCAGCCGCAAGTCCGCGTAACTCCGCGTATTCAACGGCGAACTACTGCAAGAGCCGTGGGGCGGCAGCACAGAGTTGTGCTGCCGCCCCACGGCTCTTCGTCATGCCCGCCGCGGGCCCGCCGCGGGTCGGTGACATCTGCCCGCCGTACGGGGGCGGCGGCATCCACGAAATCCCTCTCCTCCTACCCCTCGCCCTCTCCCCCGGCCCCGGCAGTCCCCCGTGACAGCAAGAAGGCACCCAGGGCGCCGCTCAGCGGCCTGGGCGCCTTCGGTCGTCCGTGGGGAGCCCTCAGCCGGTGATCGGCGGCCAGGGGCCGTCCTCGCGCCGCTCGTCGGGCCGCGGAGGCATGTCCTCCCTGATGACCTCGCCCTGCACGACCTTGCCGTCGGGGCGGTGGATACGGGCCTGCTGGAAGGCGTTCTCGAAGGTGCCGGGCCCGGCCTCGCGCACCCGGCGCTCGAAGGACTTCTCGGCGCTGCGGCTGACGGCGTTGCGCACGGGCGGCAGCAGACACAGCAACCCGAGGAAGTCGGAGATCAGGCCGGGCATCATCAGGAGCAGGCCGCCCAGCATCGTCAGCGCGTTCCCACCGCTGCGCTCGCTCCGCTCGGGCATCACGCCCTGCTGTGCCTGCTGCAGCTGCTCGCTCAGGCCCTGGAAGGCGCGGCGGCCCGCGCGCTTGATGACGACGGCGCCGAGCACGACGCCGGCCACCAGAAGCAGAAAGACGGTGAGCCCGCCCGCGGCCTTCGCGACCACGGTGAGCAGCCAGATCTCAAGGACCAGCCACGCGGCGATGCCGAGGGGCAGAAACCTGCGCAGCCGCGAGCGGCGGGCCGGACGGAGGGGCGGAGGAGAGCCGGTCGTCATACCCCCAGTGTGCCGAACACCGTGTGGGGGCCGCATAAGAGGGCCGTCAGGACCGCTTGCGGCCGAGCACCTTCCCGGCCGCCTTGCCCGCCCGCTCGCCCACACCCCAGGCCGTGACCCGCCACAGCGCCTCGACGAGGATGTCCCGGCTCATCTTGGAGTCGCCGAGTTCGCGCTCCACGAAAGTGATGGGCACCTCGACGACATGGAATCCGGCCTTCACGGCACGGCGCGCGAGGTCGACCTGGAAGCAGTAGCCCTGCGAGGCGACCTCGTCGAGGCCGAGTCCCTCCAGGGTCTCCGCGCGGAAGGCGCGGAAGCCGCCGGTGACATCGCGGATCGGTACATCGAGCAGCAGGCGCGAGTACATGCTGCCGCCGCGGGAGATCATCTCGCGCGACTTGGGCCAGTTGACGACCCGTCCGCCCGGCACCCAGCGCGAACCGAGCACCAGATCCGCGCCCTTGAGGGCGGTCAGAAGACGGGGCAGCTCCTCCGGCTTGTGCGAGCCGTCGGCGTCCATCTCGACCAGGACGCCGTAGCCGTGCTCGATGCCCCAGCGGAAACCGGCGAGGTAGGCGGCGCCCAGGCCCTCTTTGCCCTTGCGGTGCAGGACTTGGACGTGGTCGTCCTCCGCGGCCAGTTCGTCGGCGAGCTTTCCGGTGCCGTCGGGGCTGTTGTCGTCGGCGACCAGGATGTGTGCATCGGGCACGGCGGCCCGTACCCGGCCCACGATCGGCTTGATGTTCTCGGCCTCGTTGAACGTCGGGATGATCACCAACGCTGTGCCGAGCGGGCCGTACTGCCGCTGACCGCCGTCCTTCACTGCTGCCCCTTAAGTCCGTACGCAGATGCTCCACCATAGTGCGCGCACCGTCACGAGCTGCAGGTGCAGGGGCGGGTGTCGTCGGAGACAGGCGGGAGGGGAACTACGGATCGGGGCCCGGCGCCCTTCGGGCCGACCTGGGACCCGCTGGCTGCGGGTCGACCGAAAGCCGTTGTCTACTGAGCGTCCGGGCCCCACCCGGGTCACACCTGCCGACCGGGCGGGACCTGCCATCGCCCCCGAGGCGCGGGCACTGGACCTGGCTCCCAGTGGCGGTGAACCGGTGCGGCACACCACCCCATGGCCCAGTGGCGTTCGACGACTGCGCGGCGGTTTCCCGGTCGGACGTCCTGTGGTGGACCCGGCCGAACCTACCCGTCCCGGTCCGCCGTCTGTCAACAGTCGTTTGACCTGCGGCGTTTCCCCAAATCGCCAGTTCAGCGCGGAGGATACGCAGGTCGTGCGACCGCGCCTCGCGCTTCGAACGGCGTCGCGGCACTCCGGGACATCACCCGCCCGGCCGTACGAACACCTCCTGACCCGCCACCACGGTCCGCAGACAGACCGGGAGTTCGGCGCCGGGCGTCAGGTCGGGAAGGCCGGGGGTGCCGGAGCGCGGGTCGGTGGACCAGCGGGCCACGCGGTCGTCGGGCGCCTGCACCACGAGGTCGTCGGCGCGCCATACGGCGTAGTCCGCCGGGGCGCCCGGTACGAGCACACCGGCGTCGTCGCGGCCGACGGCCCGCCAGCCGCCGCGCGTGTGGGCGGTGAACGCGGCGCGCACCGACACCCGGTGCTCGGGCGTGCGGTGGAAGGCGGCCGCCCGCACGGTCCCCCACGGGTCGAGCGGGGTGACCGGGCTGTCGGAGCCGAAGGCCAGGGGCACACCTGAACGGAGCAGCGCGGCATAGGGGTTGAGGGTGCGGGCCCGCTCGGCGCCGAGGCGGTCCGCGTACATGCCGTCCTCGCCGCCCCACAGCGCGTCGAAGGCGGGCTGCACGGAGGCGGTGAGGCCGAGTTCGGCGAAGGCGGCGATGGTCTCGGGGGTCAGCATCTCGGCGTGCTCGACGCGGTGGCGGGCGGCGCGGACCCGGTCGAGGCCGGTCTTCTCCGCGGCGGCGCGGATGCCCTCGACGACCGCGGTGACGGCCGCGTCGCCGATGGCGTGGAAGCCGGCCTGGAGGCCGGCTTCCGTGCATGCCGTGACGTGCGCGGCCACGGCGGCCGCGTCGAGGTAGGCGGTGCCGGAGTGCGGGGCGTCGGCGTACGGCTCGTGCAGGCAGGCGGTGTGCGAGCCGAGGGCGCCGTCGACGAAGAGGTCGCCCGCGGCGCCGGCCGCGCCGAGGGCGCGGACGCGGTCGGCGTCCGCGGCCGATGACACCTGCTCCGCCCAGTAGCCGAAGACGCGCGGGCCCGGCTCCTCGGCGGCCAGGGCGAGCAGGCCGGTGAGGTCGTCCTCGGAGGAGATCTCGGGGCCCGCGCACTCGTGCACGGAGCCGATGCCGAGAGAGGCGGCGTGGCGCAGGGCGGCGCGCTGGGCGGTGGTGCGCTGGGCGGCACCGACCGCGCCCTGGGCGGCGGCGCGCACGGCGTGGTGGGCGTCCTTGGTGAGGGGGGCGTCGCCGTCGTAGCCGGGGAGTGCGGTGATGCCGGGTACGAGGTCGAGCAGCGCGGTGGTGACGACGGCGGAGTGGACGTCGATCCGGGTGAGGTACAGCGGGCGGCCGCCGGTGGCCTCGTCCAGCTCCGCGCGGGACGGCGGGCGGCGCTCGGCCCAGCGGGCGGCGTCCCAGCCGTGTCCGATGAGGACCCGGTCGCCGGGGTGGGCGGCGGCGTGGGCGCGGACGAGAGCGAGGGCGTCGGCGAGGCCACGGGCGCCGGTCAGGTCGAGCCCGGAAAGGGCGAGGCCGGTCGCGGTGGTGTGCACGTGGGCGTCGGTGAACGCCGGGGTGACGAGGGCCCCTTCGAGGTCCACCACCTCTTCGACGCCGCTCGCGAAGGCGTCGGCGGCGCCCTCGGAGCCGACCCAGGCGATATGGCCGCGCTCGACGACCATCGCGGTGGCGAAGGGGTCGGCGGGGCTGTGGATGTCGCCGCCGCGAAGGAGGACGGTGCTGTGGCCGCCCTCGGCGGCCGAGGTGGTGGTGCGCTCGCTCATGGGGACCAGTCTCGCGCCTGCGGCCCTGTGCTCCGCGCGTGGGGTCGCGGGCCGCCGCCGACGCGAGGGACCCGGCCGTGGTCAGACTCGGGGCGGCCGTGCCTCGTACGGCGTGGAGAGCACCACTGTCGTGCGGGTGGAGACGCCGGCGAGGGAGCGCAGGCGGCTGAGCAGGTCCTCGAGTTCGAGCGGGGTGGCGACACGGACCTTGAGGATGTAGTTCTCGTCGCCGGCGACGCTGTGACAGGCCTCGATCTCCGGGACCCCGGCCAGGCGTTCGGCGATGTCGTCGGGGGCGCTCGGGTCGAACGGCTTCACCGAGATGAACGCCGTGAGCGGAAGGCCCACCGCTTCGGGGTCGACCACGGCCGCGTAGCCACGGATGACACCGCGCTGCTCGAGCCGGCGCACCCGCTGGTGCACGGCTGACGTGGACAGGCCCGTGGCCTTGCCCAGGTCGGTGTAGCTCATCCGCCCGTCCTTGACGAGCAGCTGCACGATCTGACGGTCGAGCTCCTCCATGGCGTCGAACCTACAGGGCCGTGATCCCCCGTGACACCCGGGCGGCTGCCGGACGAAGGTCCCCGACCGGTCCCGGCAGTCCGGGGCCGAACGGCCGTACCCGCGCGTCCGGCACGAACGGACGATGGTGGAGTCGGTGGTTCCGGCGACGGGACCTGAGCGGGCCGGGGACGGCCGGGCGTGGGAAGTGAACGACCTATGGAGCGTGTGGCGCTCATCGCGATGCTCACCCTCTTCGGGGCATGCGTTGTCTTCATCGGGTTCTGTGCCGAGCAGTACGCGGCCGTGGCGGGCGGTCTCTGACGGTTGCCGGCTGCGTGTGGGGAGCGGCATCTGCGGCGGGCATGTGACCAACGCCACAGGTTTGCGGCCGGGTCCGGCGGTTGAGCGCGATTACCCGCGGGACGAGGCGGGAAATGCTTGCTTTGGCCGAGGCCGCAGCGCCCGGCCGGCCCATCAAGGGGGAGAGTCCCATGCAGAGTGTGAAGCGCCCTGGCCGCACCGCCCGGAACCGTCAGCAGCAGGCTGCCGAGAACACCGCGCCCGCTCCGGAGGGCGTCGAACCCGGCTTCGTGGACGACGAGTCGGACGCGTACGACACCTTCGAGATGTACCGGGTGATCTGCCCGGACTGCGCTCAGCCCATCGCGCTTCTGGCCGATGAGGACGTCCTGCCCGAGCACGCCCTGTGCCCGACTCCCTGGAACCCGTTCGGACTTCAGGTCTGCTCGGGGACCGGTCGCGAGGCGGCCGACGCCCGTCCCGCCGACGACAGCCTGGAGGCCCAGGAGCAGGACACCGCCCTGCTCCTGACGCTCCCTCAGGGGCTCGACTGGCGCACACAGCCCTTCTCGCACGTGGGCGGGCCGGGCTCGCGGCCCATGAAGGCCGCGTAGCCGTACCGCGCCGCCCGCGCGCCGACAGTCCGTCAACTCCCGTAGTCGCCCTGCACCATGGCCGCAAGACTGGCGTGGTGCAGGATCAGCTTGTCCGGGTCATCGGGCACGACGGCCTCACCGAAGTGCACCTGCCGGTAAGCGACCCGGAGCATCACGATGGCCTGCCTGAGTGCGGCGTACAGGACGTAGAAGTCCATGGCGCGCGGGGTGTGCCCGGTCAGCTCCGCGTAGCGGGACTCGATGCGGTCGCGGCGCAGGAATTCGGGCAGCCCCGGCTGGCCGAAACTCACCGTCAAGTCCTGGAAGAAGCGGTGCAGATAGACCGTCCAGCCGAGGTCGACCTCGCGCGGGGCGAGCGCCGCCATCTCCCAGTCGAGCACGGCCGCGGGGGTGAACCCGTCGTAGATGATGTTGCCGATACGGGCGTCGCCCCAGTTGAGGACCGCGTCACCTTCGTCCTGCGGCCATAGCTCCATGAGCCGGTCGAAGGCGCTCTCGATCAGCGGCGAGCGCGGTCGCCCGTCCACCACCCAGGCGTAGTAGGCGCGTTGGGACTCGACGTGCCGGTGCAGCGCGCTGCCCTCGCCCGGCAGGGCGAGGAAACCGGCCTGCTCGACGGGGCAGCGGTCGTGCAGTTCGGCGACGATCCGCACGGTGGCGTCCTCGAGTGCGGCCCGCTCCGCGTCGCTCGCGGCGTGCAGCCAATTACCCTCGTACGTATAGGGCATGACGTCCGGCGGCACCCTGCCCTCTTTGCGTTCCATCACGAAGAACGGCGCGCCGAGCGGTCCCGGGTCCTCCTCGAGCCACAGCACGCGCGGCACCGGAAGTGCGGTGTGTTCGGCGACCAGGCGCATGGTGTCGTACTGCCGCCTCATGTCGTAGACGGGGAAGATCGTGTACGCGTCCGGGTCGGCGGCCACCCGCAACGCACAGGCCCGCAGGGGCGGTTCGGGGTGCTCGATGTCGAAGAGCAGGGTCTCGCTCGACATGCCGTTGGACTCGGGCACGGTCACCCCGGTCGCCTTGGCGCCGGGCAGCCGGGTGCCGAGCCAGGCGGTGAGGCGGCGGGCGAGCTCCTCCGGGTCGCGGGTGCTGGTACGCGGACGTGGTGCCGTGGCCATCGTCGAACTCCCTTCGCGGGCGGGAAGGTTGAAAGCGTGCCGTTCAGGGGGCGACCGAGTCGAAGGCCGTGAAGCCGCTCGGGTCGTGGCGGCCGAAGCTGCCGTGCTCGAAGATCCCGTACCCGACCTGCCCGTCGAGCGTGAAGCGGGCGGCGTGGTCGGTCACCCCGTAGGCGGCCAGGGGATGGGCCGACGGGTCGGAGAGATCGTAGGCGCGCCGGTCGGTCCAGCCGCGGCCGCGCCAGGTGCCGTGCTGCCAGTCGTCGGCCGGCGGGTATCCGGCGCCGACGGCGAGCGGTGACGAGGCGAGCACCCGCACACCCAGCTCAAGTGGCTTGCGGGCGGGGTCGGTCAGATGGATGACGGCGCTCTCGGGGTGCCGGGTGCCGGAGCGGTAGCGGATGTCGGTGTGCGGCCAGCCGAGCTGGATATCGCGTTCGCCGTTGCGTACGAGCAATGCCTCGTTCAGGGTGCGGTGGCCGTCGGCGTCCTCCTGCGCGATCACCATCACGAAACGGTCGTCGAAGCGGACCGGCACCCAGAGCCAGTGGAAGCCCTCGGGCCGGTGCTCCTCGGCGCCCCGGCCGCCCTCCTCGCCCGGGATCGGCCGCACACCCCAGCTGCGGTCCCGGGTCGCCGTCCACTCCCCCGGGCCCACGGCGATATCCTCGCCGCCGATGTGGATCGTGCCGCGCACACTGCCCGCCTGCACGAAGCGGCGGCCCTCCAGGGTGAGCCGGTCACCGCGCCGCTGGACGTGGTGGGGCTCCCACACGGCCGGGAAGTCGGCGCTCCAAGTGATGTCGTACGCAAGGGAGTCGGGGCCCTCCGGCGCGCACTGAAGGCGGATCTTCTTCAGGGGCTGTTCGACGGTGATACGCAGCGGGCCTACGGCGAGATTGTTCATCCGGTCGTCGCCGAGGGCGTCCGATGCGCGTACGGCGTGCAGGGTGTCACCGACCCGCAAGGTGGCGTAGGCGTCGATCACCCCGGCGTTGGGGTACACCCCGAGGCCGAGGATGAGCAGGGCCCGGCCCTCGTGGTCGAAGACATGGAAGATGCAGCGGTCGTAGGCGTTGCGGTCACCGGTCGCGACATGCTTCATCGACAGCGGGACCTGGTGGATGGGGTATTCGTCGAGCGGCACCGGGCGGTCGTCGGCCACGGCACACCTCCCTGGGCACACGGCAGTTGGGGGCGCGCGGAGGGATGCGGGCCCCCGGGCGGCGAGAGATGACGGTACGTCAGTTTCTGTGCGGGTGGCCATACTCGTGTCAGCCCCTGCCGCAGCGCGCGCCCGGCGCGACGGCCGTGAACGCACGCGCGAATCCCGGTGGCGGTAACCCCAGGGGCATATGCAGCGTTGTCCGGGTATGACCGCCTTGCATGAAGCGATCGGCAGGCGCCGACGCACGCTCTACGTTCCCGCCCCCGAAGAATCGGTTCAGCAGTCGGTTCGCCAGGCCGACAACGGACGCTCCGCCGCCCCCGCCACCCCTTCCGACCCGCCCATCTACCGCGCGCTGGTGCACCACTGGGCGGCTCGCGGCATGACGCTGCCGGGCAGTCGTGACCCGGAGTGGGCGAGGCTCGCGGCGCCCACCGTCCGCACCGGCCAGTTCGGCTCGACCACGCCGTTCAACTACCGTCCGGCGCACGGCGTTTCAGGGCTCGAGTCGCGCGCGGGGGCGGGCGTCAGGTGACCACCGGGGGCGCCGCCACGCCCCGGCACGCCCCCGGTGGTCAGCGGCTCTCGGGCCCGATCAGATGGCGGGCGATCACCATGCGCTGGATCTGGTTGGTGCCCTCCACGATCTGCAGCACCTTCGCCTCGCGCATCAGGCGCTCCACGGGGAAGTCGAGCGTGTATCCGTAACCGCCGAGCACCTGCACCGCGTCCGTGGTGACCCGCATCGCCGTGTCCGTGCAGAACAGCTTGGCCATCGCGGCCTGCCGCGAGAAGGGCCGCCCGGCGTCGCGCAGCCGCGCCGCCTCCAGATACAGCGCCCGGCCCGCCTCGATCTGGGTGGCCATGTCGGCGAGCATGAAGCGCAGGCCCTGGAAGTCGGCGATCGGACGGCCGAACTGACGGCGCTCGGCGGCATAGGCCACCGCTTCGTCCAGGGCCGCCTGGGCCACGCCGATCGCGCAGGCCGCGATGCCGAGGCGCCCCGAGTCGAGGGCGGACAGGGCGATGGCGAAGCCCTGGCCCTCCTCGCCGATACGCCGGGCGTCGGGGATACGGACGCCGTCGAAGTGCAGCTGGGCGGTCGGGGACCCCTTGAGGCCCATCTTCCGCTCCGGCACGGCGGCGCTCAGACCCTCCGCGTCACCCGGCACCAGGAAGGCCGAGATGCCCTTGGCGCCCTCGCCGCCGGTGCGGGCCAGGACGGTGTAGAAGTCGGCGACGCCGCCATGGGTGATCCACGCCTTGGTACCGGTGAGCACCCAGTGGTCGCCGTCGCGCTCGGCCTTCGTCCGCAGGGATGCCGCGTCGGATCCCGAGGAGGGCTCGGAGAGGCAGTATCCGCCGAGCAGGCCGCCGCCGAGCATCGCGGGCAGGAACTCGGCCTGCTGCTCCTTGGTGCCGTAACCGGCGAGGGCGTGACAGGCCAGGGAGTGCACGCTGACGCCGAGGCCCACCGTGAGGCGGGCGGCCGCGAGCTCTTCGAGTACCTGCAGATAGACCTCGTACGGCTGGTCGCCGCCGTCGAACTCCGCGTCATAGGGGAGGCCGAGCAGGCCGGACTCCGAGAGCAGGGAGAAGACCTCGCGCGGGAAGCGGCCGGCGTCCTCCTCCTCCGCGGCCCTGGGGGTGACCTCGCGCTTGACGAGCTCACGGACCAGGACGAAGAGATCACGGGCCTCTTCGGTGGGCAGCTGACGCTCCACCGGCTGGTGCGGCGCATGCTCCGGCATGGGGGGCTCTCCTCCTTGTCGGCGCGGCGAACGCTCTCGGGTCGGGCGGCGCCGCCGAAGACTGACAACAGGCCGCCGGTGGCCTCGTCGGGTCTCGAACAACGGTCGACCAGCGGCTGTTGGCGCCGAGTATGCCCGATCGGAGGCCGCACGTCATCAGGTTCACGACCGTTCACTTCACTTATTCGGAGTACACCATCCCGGTTGCCGTCGGGCGACCGCCACAGGGGTGCGGAACAGCCGCTCAGAGCGCTTGAGAATTGGTCCGAACCATTGACCGCACTGGTCTAGTCCTCTACTGTTCCGGCGAACGTCTCACCGCGTTCATGTCAACCCATGACCGGGGTCCCGCGCCGGTGACAGGCACGGCGAACCCGGGGCACCGCGCAAGGTCAGCAGCACTTCCCCCCTCTCCCTCCCCCACGAGGAGACACGATGCTCAGACCGCACCGCCCCCGCGCCCGGACCCGGGCGCTGCTCGCCGCGGCGTGTTGCGCCGTACTAGGCGGTGGCCTGCTCGCCGGAGCGCACTCCGCGGGCGCGGCCGGCCAGTCCCCCACCGAGAAGGCCGCCGCAGGATCGAAAGTTGTCGGCTACTTCACCGAATGGGGTGTCTACGACCGCAACTACCACGTCAAGAACATCGAGACCTCCGGCTCCGCCGGGAAGCTCACGCATATCAACTACGCCTTCGGCAACGTCCAGGGCGGCAAGTGCACGATGGGCGACGCCTTCGCCGCGACCGACAAGGCGTACACCGCCGACCAGGCGGTGGACGGGGTCGCCGACACCTGGGACCAGCCCCTGCGGGGCAACTTCAACCAGCTGCGCAAGCTGAAGAAGCTGCACCCGGACCTCAAGGTGCTGTGGTCCTTCGGCGGCTGGACCTGGTCGGGCGGCTTCACCGAGGCCGCCAAGAACCCGGAGGCCTTCGCGCAGTCCTGCCTCGACCTGGTGGAGGACCCGCGCTGGGCGGATGTCTTCGACGGGATCGACATCGACTGGGAGTACCCCAACGCCTGTGGTCTGAGCTGTGACACCAGCGGGCGCGAGGCGTACAAGAACGTGATGGCCGCCATGCGCGGCAAGTTCGGCGACAAGCTGGTCACCGCCGCCATCCCGGCCGACGCCAGCGACGGCGGCAAGATAGACGCCGCGGACTACGCCGGGGCGGCCCAGTACGTCGACTGGTACAACCCGATGACGTACGACTACTTCGGCGCCTGGGACGCCAAGGGGCCGACCGCCCCGCACTCGCCGCTCGGCAAGTACGACGGCATCCCCAAGGACACCTGGAACTCCGAGGCCACGATCGCCAAGCTCAAGGGTCTCGGCGTACCGGCCGACAAGCTGCTGCTCGGCGTCGGCTTCTACGGGCGCGGCTGGACCGGCGTCACGCAGAAGGAGCCGGGCGGCACGGCCACGGGTCCGGCAGCGGGCAAGTACGAGCAGGGCATCGACGACTACAAGGAACTCAAGTCGAAGTGCCCGGCCAACGGCACGGTCGGCGGCACCGCGTACGCCCACTGCGGCAACAACTGGTGGAGCTACGACACCCCGCAGACCCTCGCGGGCAAGATGGACTACAAGAACGCGCAGGGGCTCGGCGGCACGTTCTTCTGGGAGCTCAGCGGTGACACGGCGGACGGCGAGCTGATCAAGTCGATCAACTAGCCATTGTCGTACGTGCGTTGGGGCGGGCAGTCGGATGACTTCCCGCCCCTTTCCGTGCCCCGCTTCCTCGCGCGACCAGACGGCAGCACCCTCGTCACGTCACGGGCGCCGGGTACTCCGGGGTGAACTCCTCGATGGTGCGCAGGGTGTTGCCCAGGGTGCGGACGAGGAGTTCGCGCACGGTGTCACGGTCCGGCTCCTTGCGGCCGAGCCAGTCGAGGGTGATGCCCTCCACGCCGCTCATCCAGCCGATCAGGGCGAGACGAGCGAGGGCCGGGATCTCGCGGTGGCCGTACGCGCCCTCCGCGATGGCGCCGAGCAGCTCCTCGCGGACCGCGTCCCGGATCGCCAGGACCTGCGAGTCGAAGCCGACGCCGCCGGTCACGATGGCGCGGTACGCGGCCTGGTGGTGCTCGGCGTAGCGCAGATAGCCGTCGACGGTGCGGTGCACCCGCTCGGCGCGCGGCAGTTCGGTGTCACTGCCCGCGCGCGCGACGAGCCCGGCGACGGAGTCCTCGACGATGGCCAGGTAGTAGCCGCGTTTGGACTTGAAGTAGTAGTAGATGAGCCCCTTGGCCACACCCGCCTGCCGGGCGATGTCATCCATCGACAGCGCGTCATAGGAGGTATCGGCGAACAACTTCCGGCCAATGGCGATGAGTTCGGCGCGCCGCACCTGGGAACGTTCGGTGCCGCCACGCTGTTGACTATTATTCAAATTGCGCCCTAGTCTCCAACTGCCACGGGATGGCCGCAGTATGGCAGAACACCACGCCACCTGCGCCGACACAGCCCGCAGGCGAGTAGTGACGCACTCCCCCTTACGCACAAGAACGACGTACGGGAGGAACAGTGAGCGCAGCTAAAGACCAGACGTCCAAGAGCGTTGTGGGCAGAACCAACTGGAAACGGACCGCGGTCGTCGCCATGCCCGCGGTCCTCGCGGTGGGCGCGATGGCCTCGGTGATGGCCGAGGGGGCGCTCGCCGCCTCCTTCGCGGTCTCCGGCACCAGCTTCCAGGTGTCATCGGGCAAGCTGAGCAGTCAGGGCCTGTCCTCGTTCGTGCAGACGGACCGCTCCGTCGACGGCAAGGGCCATCCGGTGGCGCTGCTCGGCATCGGCGACGCGACCCTGACGGACATCTGTCAGGCGGCCGAGGTCAAGACGCCGCTCGGCACCGTGGTGTTCAAGCTGACGGCCGGCGGGCAGGCCGGCAATGTCACGGCGAGCAACCTGGTGATCGACGGCGAGGACCTGGTGGGCGACGCCCGCTTCGGCACCGCGCAGATCGGCCGGGACGCCTCCACGCTCGACGAGGTGGAGGGCATCAAGGGCGAACCCGGCAAGTTCGGTCTGCAGGCCGGTGACATCGAGGTGTCCGCCGTGCGGTCCAACGCGTGGTCGGCCACCGGCGGCAACTTCCGGCTCAAGGGCATGAAGGTCGACGTCAGCCTGGACGGCAAGAAGTGCTTCTGAGCAGCCTGCGCGAGGGCGGCAGGGGCTGGCTCGACGCGCGCCTCCCGATGCCCGAGGCGCGCCGCACCCTGCGCAAGTGGCGCCGCACCCGGCCGTTCTGGGGCGGCCTGCTGCTGATTCTGGGCGGTACCGAGCTTCTGCTCGTACCGCTGTCGCCGCTGACGGTCCTGGTGAGCCTCGGCCTCGGCGGGATCGCGGCGATCGGCATCGGGCTCGGCCTGGTCGCGGCCGGGATCTTCCTGTGGCTGATGCCGCACGCCCGGCACTACGTCAGCATCAACGCCCTGATCCTGTCGGTGCTCTCGTTCGCCGCGACCAACCTCGGCGGCTTCCTGGTGGGCATGGGCCTCGGCATCGCGGGCAGCGCCATGGGGTTCGGCTGGACGCCGGTCGACCCGGACGAGGAGGAGACCGCCGAACTGCCCTCGGTACGCGACGGACAGGGCACCCGCACGCTCGCCGTGCTGCTTCCCGTGGTGCTGCTCGCGGCGGTCTTCGGACCCGGCGTGAGCAGCGCCAGGGCGGCGCCGTCCGGCGGCGTGGTCGCCCCGAACACCCCGCCGTCCGTCACCACCACACTGTTCGCGCCGCAGGGCTTCACGATCGCCGACGTACGCGAAATCCCCACCGCCAAAGGGCCGTTGAAGGTCATGGTCCTGCGCATGAAGGCCGCCTCGCTGACCGACTACCGACTCAACACGCGCGACGGCCGTGGCGAACTCGCCCTGGGCGCCGACACCTTGGAGCTCAGCGGCGATGTGACGCTCTACCTCACGAAGTTCAGCGGCTGCCTGGAAGGCCTGCTGTGCCTGACCTTCACGCCGGACAAGCTGCCGGTGCCGCCGGTGGTGCCGCCGTTCGTCTTCATGACGGAGGTCAAGGCCGAGCAGGCGCTGGTCACTTCGGACGAGATCGTGGCCGGCGGGCTCACCCTCAAGGCGTCGGCGTAACCGGCAACGACCGGGAACAACCGGGAAAGAGAAAGGGGCCGCAGCGTGATCCAGATCCAGGCCGCCCTGTTCTGGGCGTATGCGATCGGCGCGACGTTCGCCCTGTCGGCGGGACGTCAGCTGCAGATCTGGGAACGTCTGAGCGTCGGCGAGGGTCCACGCACCCGCAGCCGCGTCGCCAACCCGTATCTCACCCTGACCCTGCTGTTCGCGGCGATCCTGCTGGTGCCGACCGGGCTCTTCGTGCTCTGGCAGAACCCGTCGTGGGCGACGATGCAGGTGGCCGGGGACCGCGAGGGCATCTGGGCGGGATTCGTGCTGTTCTACGCGGGCGGCATCCCCGTCGCCACGCTTCTCGGCTTCCTCGCGGCGCAGGCCCTGGTGCTCGTGGGTGCGGGCTACTGGGCGTATCTCCAGACCGTGGGCGGCTACTTCCTGGTGTTCGGGACGCTCGTCCACGGCTGGGACGGCCGCGGCTACGAGCGGTTCTTCGCCACGAGCGACGAGGACTTCGCGAACTGGCCGAAGGACTCGGTGGTCAACAACATCCTGGACTTCCTGACCTCCGGCACCTTCCTGGCGCTGCTGATCTTCGGGGCCGGGGTCATCGGCACCATGCTGCTCACCGAGATCGGCTGGCTGATGGAGGGCTGGTCGCTGCCGGGAGCGGACGAGGACCGCAAGGTGCCGAAGCTCCTGGCCATCGCGATCGCCGCCGCGGGCGTCTACGGCCTGCCGTTCCTGGGCGCGCTCACCGCCAGCGCCCTGATGCGTCTGCTCGGCGGTCTGCTCGGCCTGCTGCTCTTCGCCGTGATCGCCGGGGCGGTGCTGCTGCCGAAACGGTCGCCGGTGCGCTGGCTGTACGGCCTGGTGGGCATCCCGGACCGGCACTGGCGGGCGTCGGGGGACGCGGCGAAGGGGCCGGCCGTCACCGCGGATGCCGCGGTGACGGCGGGTACCGCGGTGACAGGTACCGGGGTTACAGCAGACCGGCCTGGGTGACGAACATGGCGAGGACGACGACCAGGGTCCAGCCCAGCACATGCTCGAGGATCTTGGGGCCGTCGTCCTTGGGGCCGCCGGTGCGGG
This sequence comes from Streptomyces monticola, assembly GCF_042665355.1. Taxonomy (NCBI): domain Bacteria; kingdom Bacillati; phylum Actinomycetota; class Actinomycetes; order Kitasatosporales; family Streptomycetaceae; genus Streptomyces; species Streptomyces monticola. The sequence continues at coordinate 77,268 of NZ_JBHTCF010000012.1, forward strand.
CCCGGGCGTGGCTCCGGGCGTCGGCGGTGGTGGCAGAAGCAGTCATGGTGCTCGCTCGCAAAGGTGGTCTGTCGGGCAGTGGTCCCCCCACTGACCCGACCACAGTGCCAGTCGCGCCCGGCCCCGTGGTAGAGACGTACGTCACCCGCCACGGGGCCGGACGCCCCGCTCAGCGCACCCCGACCGCCGCGAGAGCCTTGAGCTGCGCGGCATTCGGCTTCGCCGGGAAGTACAGGTAGCAGACGCCGCCCGTGCCCGATGTCACTTTGCCCTCGGCGTTGTAGCGCTTGGTGCGCAGCCAGATGTTCTCCCACTCGCGGCGCTTGTAGACACGGCGCACGGCCGTGTTGCTCGGCGACGCCGGGTCGTTGGCGATCACGTCACCGCTCTTGGTGAAGCCGATCACGGTCATCAGGTGTCCGGCGGTGCCGTAGCCGGCGCCGGTGAGTTCCTTCGCCAGGAACGACTGCGACGTTATGGCCGGGATACCGGCGGCGATCAGCGTCTCCAGATCGGTGAGCGACCCGAGCCGGGTGACGACTCCCTGCATGTCCTTGTACGTCGCCGCGTAGGCCGCGTTGAACGGCCAGTTGCCGCAGCCCTCGTACTGGTAGTCGAAGGTGAAACGGGCCGCGTGGCAGACCTGCGGGTCGGCGAAGTCCGGGTTCACCCAGGCCAGGTCCTCGGCGGTGGGCTTGCGTCCCCAGTACTCGAGGATCATCTGCGAGGAGGTGGGGCTGCACCAGGCCTCGCCGCCGTTGTCGTACTCCGGGTACTGGCCGATGTGGGTGTTCTGCGAGTAGCGCGGGACCTTGAGCTCCTTGGCGAGGCCCGGCTTGGAGGCGGGCACCGTGAAGCGGTCCGGGATGTCGGAGCCCATGGCGCCCAGGCGCCACACGGTGGGCGTGGCCGTGCCGCCCGGCTCGCGGTAGAGCGTGAGCCGCAGCTGGTAGGCGGCCAGGCGCAGGCCCGACGCGGTGTCGTCGATGGCGAAGGTGTCGGTCCAGATGGAACTCTTGCCGTCCTTCTGGCCGTCGACCGAGGTCCGCCGGATCGTGGACGTGCCGCCCTCGCGGTCGTCGCCCGACGTCCAGCGCCCCATGACGTACCAGGGGCTCTGCTTGCCGTCGCTGTAGGTGCCCCGCAGCTCGACCTGGAGCCAAGTCCCTTCCGGAGTACGGGCGTTCCAGGAGGCGATGGCCTCGGTCGAGGGGTACTTCAGCCGGTGCACCGGCGAGGTCCACGACGCGTACTCCCACGTCGCCGTCCGACCGGTGTGCGGGTCCTTGTACTCGGTGGTGCCCGCCGGGGCGGCGATCTCCACGCCGGGGCGGGTGCCGGTGACGACCCGGGTACCGCGGCCGGTGCCCGCGCTCCAGTCGGCGCCCGATGTCCAGAAGCGGTTGTCGACCCGGCGTGCGGCCGCCTGCACGGCGGCGCCGCCGGACGCCGCTGCCGGCGGGCCCGCCGACGCGGCGACGGCCGCCCCCGCGGCGACCGCCACGGCGGCGGCGAGCACGGATCTGCGGGTGGTACGCGGAGAGGCGGGGCGAGGAGAAGCGGGCTGAGGACCGGAGGAAGGAGAGCCGGAGTGGGAAGGACCGGGTGGGAGGGTCATGGCAGGGGCCCCTAGTCGAGTCGGCGTCGGGTCGCGTCCGGCCGGCGGTCGGTTCCGGGAGTCCGGGCGGCGTACGGCGTGAGCGGCAGGTGCATGACTGTGGGCCAACTATCTCCGGTGACGGCGGGCCTGTGCCAGCACTTCGACCCGCGTCCCGGCACCAATATTGGCCTGTACCACTGGAGTGACCTGCGGCGGCGTGGCGGCGGCGCCCGTAGCCTTGAGGCGATGGACCACCTCACCGAGCTCTCCGCCCTCGCCCGTGACCTGCTCTCCCTGCCGCCCTCCTGCGGGCCGGTCAGGCTCGTCGCCGTGGACGGGCACGCGGGCTCCGGCAAGTCGACCTTCGCGGACGGCCTGGCGGCGGCTCTCGGGGGTGCGCCCGTGGTGCGCCTCGACGACATCAGGAGCCACGACGAGCTCTTCGCCTGGACGGACCGGCTGCGCCGCGAAGTGCTCGCACCGCTCGCCGAGGGGCGCACAGCGCGGTTCTCGGCCTACGACTGGAACGTCCGCCGCTTCACCACCGAGCAGACCGTGCCGCCCGCGCCCGTCGTCCTGCTCGAAGGTGTCGGCGCCGGACGGCTGGCGCTGCGGCCGTATCTGGCGCATCTGTACTGGATGGACCTGCCGCACGACGCTTCCTGGGCGCGCGGGCGCCACCGGGACGGCCCGGCCCAGGGCGACTTCTGGGACGGATGGGAGCCGGCGGAACATCGTCATTTCGCCGAAGACCCCACGCGGGAACGCGCCGACTCGCTGGTACGCCAGTGTCCAGAGGGATATGTGGTGCTGCCGGGACGTGATGAGGCGTCTTCGTCCCCCCAAGCCATCACGCACCGTGACGACCCGTCGGCGAAGCGCTGAGCGGCCGGAAAACGCCGTCCACCAGTCCCCCAACTCGGCTTGACCCAGGGGTCGTACAGGACTTACGTTCTCAATGTGCGGTCATTCGAGACCGCACCACAGACGCGAAGCCCCCGGTTGTTCCCCCGTGATCGGGGGCTTCGTTCTGCCCTTTGTCCCCTTTCGCGAGCGCGCCCAGGCGTGGATCGCTCACACTGGGTCACCGCCCAAGTCCCCCCGCATACGGCGCTCTTCGCGCTGATGACTGGCGCGGCACCCTACGGCCGACCCCTCCCTCGCAGGTACGATGCCTCTCGGTGCGACCTTACGGACGGCTCTCGGTGCTCCCTCATGCACGGCGGTGGTCGGCGCCGGTCAACTCCCGTCCGTGGCACGACGGTTCGGTTCTTCGGCGGTCATCCGGGCCGGCGGACGCCACCGGCGGGCACACGCCCGGCGGCACACCACGGGGGCACGGTTTGTGGGGGAACGGATGACACAAGGCGCCTTCGGCCCGCAGGGCACCTCGGCCCCGGCCGACCTCGCCTGGCTGCGAGGGGTCGACGCCTACACGATGGGCGCCTATCCGCAGGCCGAGGAGGAGTTCCGGGCAGCGGTGCGCATGGACCCGGGCATGGCCGACGGCTGGCTCGGCCTGCACGCGCTGCGGATCGACACCACGACAGCGCTGTTACGCATGTACCGGCACCGCGAACGCTTCGGCGAGCAGCGCGCCCGCCACCGACGCACCCTCAACTCCTGGTACTGGCTCGGCTGGTGGGTGCAGCCCGTACTCGAATCGCCGCGCGATCTGCTGCTCGCGCACGCCTCGCACTGGCTCGACGGCCGCCATGTCCCCGAGCTCGACCGGGCCCTGGCCGGACTGCCGCCCGTCGACGCCGATCCGCAGGTGCGCTTTCTGCACGCCTGCCGCGCCTATCTGGTCAAGGACTGGGAACAGCTCGTACGCCACACCGACCCGCTGATCGACGACGCGGTGCTCGGGATCGAGGCCGGGCTCTTCGGCGGGATGGCGCGGGTCCGCCTGGAGATGTTCGGCCAGGCCGAACCCCTCCTCTCGGCCGCCCTGATGCGCTGCCGCAGCGAGCAGCCCCAGCGCAAGGAGCTGCGCTACTGGCTGGCCCGCGCCCACGAGGGCACCGGACGCAGCGCCGCCGCACTCCCCCTGTACCGCGCCGTGCACCGCGTCGACCCCGCCTTCATGGACACCTCGGCACGGCTCGCCGCCATCGCGGAGTACGACACCTTCGACGGCACCGACGACCCGGCCGACCTCACCTCGCTCACCCTGGCGGGCGGCGGCCAGGACGCGCTCGACGGACAGGACGCGCTCGACGGGCAGTACGGCGCCGAGGGCCTCGATGTGAAGATCGGCACCGAGCCGGAGGGGATGACGCCTGCGCCCGAGGCCGACGCGGTGCGCGAGAAGGCCGTGATCCCCGTGCCGCCCCCGCAGCTGCCGGCCGGCTCCGCCGATCCCGTACTGCTGCAGGAGGCGCTCGCCGAACTGGAGCGGATGGTCGGCCTCGAGCCCGTCAAACGCCAGGTCAAAGCCCTCTCGGCGCAGCTGCGGATGGCCCGTCTGCGGGCCGGTCAGGGCCTGCCCGTCCAGCCGCCGAAACGCCACTTCGTCTTCTCCGGGCCCTCGGGTACGGGCAAGACGACCGTCGCGCGCATCCTCGGCCGGGTCTTCTACGCTCTCGGACTGCTCGGCGGCGACCATCTGGTGGAGGCCCAACGCGCCGATCTGGTCGGCGAGTTCCTCGGCCAGACCGCCGTCAAGGCCAATGAGCTGATCGACTCGGCGATCGGCGGGGTCCTCTTCGTCGACGAGGCGTACGCCCTGTCCAACTCGGGCTACAGCAAGGGCGACGCGTACGGCGACGAGGCGCTGCAGGTGCTCCTGAAGCGGGCCGAGGACAACCGGGACCACCTGGTCGTGATCCTCGCCGGCTACCCGGAGGGCATGGACCGGCTGCTCGCCGCCAACCCCGGCCTCTCCTCGCGCTTCACGACCCGCGTCGACTTCCCCTCGTACCGGCCCCTCGAACTCACCTCGATCGGGGAGGTCCTCGCCGCGGAGAACGGCGACGTGTGGGACGAGGAGTCGCTCGAAGAGCTGCGCTCCATCAGCGGGCACGTGGTGGACCAGGGCTGGATCGACGAGCTCGGCAACGGCCGGTTCCTGCGCACGCTGTACGAAAAGAGCTGTGCGTACCGGGACTTGAGGCTCTCGGGCTACCCCGGCGCGCCCACCCGCGACGACCTGGCCACGCTCCGGCTGCCCGATCTCATGCAGGCGTACGGCGAAGTCCTGTCCGGGCGCGGGCCCACGGCGCCGCCACCGATGTAGCGGACACAGCCCGGGGGTGGTGCCCGCCGTACCAAGGCGGGCACCACCCCCGGGCCGGTGTTCCGTCAGCGGGCCATCGCCTCCGCGGGCGCCGCGGCCGTCGCCGCCGACCTCGGCTCCGACACCCGGGCCACCGGCAGGTCCCGGTGCGTGGGGTCGCGGACCTCGCCCACCAGGAGTTCGAGCACGTCCTCCATGGTCACCAGACCGAGCACACGCCCGGACGCGTCGGCCACCTGGGCCAGGTGCGTGGCGGCGCGGCGCATGACCGTCAGGGCGTCGTCCAGGGGCAGTTCGGCGCGCAGGGTGGTCATGGGCCGCCACACCTGCTGCGGCACCGCACGCTCCGGGTCCTCCACGTCGAGAACGTCCTTGACGTGCAGATACCCCATGAAGGCACCGCCTTCCGCGCACACCGGAAAGCGCGAGTATCCGGTGCGCACCGTCAGCTCCTCGATCCGCCGCGCGGTGACCGAGGGGTCGACGGTGACCAGCGAGGCACGCGGCAGGAGCACATCCGTGACGGGGCGCGAGCCCAGTTCGAGGGCGTCCTCGAGGCGCTCCTGCTCCTCGGGGCCGAGCAGCCCCGCCTGGCCCGAGTCCTCGACCAGACGCCCCAGTTGGACGCTGGTGAAGACCGCCTCCACCTCGTCCTTGGGGTCGACGCGGAACAGCCGCAGGACGAGCCGCGAGCACGCGCCGAGCGCCGCCGTCACCGGGCGGCACAGCCGGGCGAAGGCGACGAGACCGGGGCTGAGCCACAGGGCCGTCTTCTCCGGTGCCGCCATCGCCAGGTTCTTCGGCACCATCTCGCCGATGACGAGGTGCAGAAACACGACGACGGCGAGAGCGATGACATAGCCGAGGGGATGGATCAGGCCCTCCGGGACGTGCGCCGCGTGGAAGACCGGCTCCAGGAGGTGCGCCACGGTCGGCTCGGCCACCGCGCCGAGCGTCAACGAGCAGATGGTGATGCCGAACTGGGCGGCCGCCATCATCTGCGGCAGATGCTCGAGGCCGTACAGGACCTGCCGGGCGCGCTTGGTCGTCAGCGGCTCGATCTGGCTGCGGCGCACGGACACCAGGGCGAACTCCGCCCCGACGAAGAAGCCGTTGCCGAGCACGAGCAGCAGCGCGAACAACAGCTGCAGCGCACTCATCGGACCGCCTCCATGGACAACACGGCCGGTGCCGTGGCCTCGGCCGTGCGCACCAGGCGGACCCGCTCCGCGCGGTAGTGGTCGACCGCGCGCACCGACAGGCGCCAGCCCGGGAGTTCGGCGCGGTCGCCGGGGGCCGGGATCCGGCCGAGCAGATCCGCCACGAGTCCGGCGACGGTCTCGTACGGCCCCTCGGGCACATCGAGGCCTATCCGCTGCAGGGTGTCGACCCGGCAGCTGCCGTCCGCGTCCCAGGCGGGCCGGCCGTCCTCGGCCGGGGCGGCGGCGAGTTCGGGCAGGTCATGGGCGTCGTGCTCGTCGCGGACCTCGCCGACGAGCTCCTCGATGATGTCTTCCAGCGTGACGACACCCGCGGTGCCGCCGTACTCGTCGACGACCACGGCCATCGGCTGCTCGCTGCGCAGCCGGGCCAGGAGCGGCTGCACGGGCAGCGTCTCGGGGACGAGCAGCGGGGGCACCGCGATCCGGCCCACCGGTGTGCGGTGGCGTTCCGAGGTGCGTACGGCCAGGGCGTCCTTGAGGTGGACGACGCCGATGATCTCGTCGATCCGCTCGCGGTACACGGGAAAGCGGGAGAGCCCCGTGGCGCGGGTGAGGTTGACGACATCGGCGGCGGTCGTGGCCGACTGCAGCGCGCTGACCTTCACACGCGGCGTCATGACGTGCTGTGCCGTCAGCTCGCCGAGCGAGAGGGTGCGCACGAACAGATCGGCGGTGTCCGCCTCCAGGGCACCGGCCTGGGCCGAGTGCCGGGCCAGGGAGACCAGTTCGCCGGGGGTGCGGGCCGAGGCCAGCTCGTCGGCGGGCTCGACGCCGAGGACGCGCACCAGACGGTTGGCGACGGCGTTGAGCCCGGCGATGACCGGCCGGAAGAGGCGCGCGAACAGATGCTGCGGGCCGGCCACGAAACGCGCGACCTGCAGGGGCCGTGACACCGCCCAGTTCTTCGGCACGAGTTCACCGATCACCATCTGCACGCCGGAGGCGAGCAGCATGCCGATCAGGACCGAGACACCCGGTACGGCGCCGTCCGGCAGGCCGGCCGCGGTGAGCGGTCCGGCGAGCAGATGCGCGAGGGCCGGCTCGGCGAGCATGCCCACCACGAGTGACGTGATGGTGATGCCGAGCTGGGTGCCGGAGAGCTGGAAGGACAGCTCGCGCAGGGAGGTCACGACGCGGCGGGCCCGCCGGTCGCCCCCGGCCGCGGCCCGCTCGGCGTCGGCGCGCTCCACGGTGACGAGGCCGAACTCGGCCGCCACGAAGAATCCGTTGGCGAGGATCAGGAGAAAGGCCGCCGCGAGAAGCAGCAAAGGGATGGTCATGCCGCCGCCTCCGGTGAGGGGGCGGCGCAGGTACTACCGGACGATCCGTCCATTGCCGGAGTAAGTCACTCCTCGGGTCGTAGGAGGCCCCGCCGGCCGGGCAAGGCCGGGGGTCTTCGGTGCGGGGCGGGGCGCGCTGAGGTCGCCACCGGCACCAGAGTAATCAAGAGGACCGCTCTTGGGGCAGGTGCGGCGGGGCCCTGGTCCGGTCGGGTGAGGCCGGGGTCAGGTCCCGAGTCCGGTTCGGTTAGTGCGCCCCAAAGGGGCGCGAGGAACTGCGCGACCAGCCACGACGCACCCGCAGGTGGTGGTGGCGCACCGGACCTACCGCGGAGCGCTCACCCGCCCGTTCCCCGCGATTCCGCGAGGGCGCGCAGCGTACGGGCGTCGCTGATGGCCTTCTGCCTGGCGATGCCCGGCTGGATGCCGAGGGCGGGCAGGCTGGTGCCGTCGCTGAGGTCGAGGAAGACCCAGGGGTCGCCGGGGCGCAGATTGACCCGGAGGATCTCCGCCCAGGCGAGCCTGCGCCGGGTGGCGAGATTGACGACGGTGACCCCGGACTCGTCGGCGACCACCTTGGGGCGGCTGAGCAGGACGAGCACCCCGAAGAGGAGGGCGCCGGTGAGGATGAAGCTGGCGCGCTCCCCCGGGCCGATCTTCGGCAGGATCAGCGCGATCACCGTGAGGACGGCGAACATCACGGCGCCGACGGTCAGCAGGACCGCCCGGGTCCGGTTCGGCCGGAAGGTGACGGGCAGGGCGGGAAGGTCCGACATGGTGTGCGGGTCCCCCGGCTCAGAGGCGGCAGGCGTGGATGGCCGTGGTCAGGATGGCCCGCGCGCCCAGGGCGTACAGGTCGTCCATGATCCGCTGGGCGTCCTTGGCGGGCACCATCGCGCGTACGGCGACCCAGCCCTCGTTGTGCAGCGGGGACACGGTCGGCGACTCCAGGCCCGGGGTGAGGGCGACGGCCTTCTCGAGGTGCTCGGCACGGCAGTCGTAATCCATCATCACGTACGTCCTGGCGACCAGGACGCCCTGCAGACGGCGCAGGAACTGCTGCACCTTCGGGTCGTCGCCGTCGGCGCCGGTGCGGCGGATCACGACCGCCTCGGACTTCATGATCGGCTCGCCGAAGACCTCGAGGCCCGCGTTCCGCAGCGACGTACCGGTCTCCACGACATCGGCGATGACCTGCGCGACACCCAGCTCGATGGCCGTCTCGACGGCGCCGTCGAGGTGCACGACGGAGGCGTCGATGCCACGGTCCTCGAGGTGCTTGGCGACGATGCCTTCGTACGACGTGGCGATGGTCCGGTCCGCGAGGTCCTCGATGGACGTGGCCGTGCCGGGCCGTCCCGCGAAGCGGAAGGTGGAGCGGCCGAAGCCGAGCGGCAGGATCTCCTCGGCGTCGGCGCCGGAGTCGACCAGGAGGTCACGCCCGGTGATGCCGATGTCGAGCTTGCCGGAGGAGACGTAGATCGCGATGTCCCGGGGACGCAGGTAGAAGAACTCCACCTCGTTGTCCGGGTCGACGAGGACGAGCTCCTTGGACTCCTTGCGCTGCTGGTAGCCGGCCTCATGGAGCATCGCCGACGCAGGTCCTGACAGTGAACCCTTGTTGGGGACGGCGATGCGCAGCATGAGGTCGGCTTCCTTTACGTGTGGGAGTACGGCAGGGGGTGGAGCGGATGCGGATCAGAGGTTGGCGTAGACGTCGTCGAGGGAGATGCCGCGGGCGACCATCATCACCTGTACGTGGTACAGGAGCTGGGAGATCTCCTCAGCGGTGGCTTCCTTGCCCTCGTACTCGGCCGCCATCCAGACTTCGGCGGCTTCTTCGACGACCTTCTTGCCGATCGCATGAACACCCTTGTCCACCAGCTCGGCGGTGCGGGAGGTGGCGGGGTCGGCGTTGGCGGCCTTGTGCTGGAGCTCGGTGAAGAGCTCCTCGAAAGTCTTCTTGGACATGGTGGTGCTCACTCTACGCGGGTGACGGGTGCTGCTCAGCGCCAGGGCTCGGAGACGGTGCGCAGGGTGGTGGCGGTGGCGACGGCGGCGGTGACGGCCTCGTGGCCCTTGTCCTCGCTGGAACCCTCGATTCCGGCGCGGTCCAGGGCCTGCTCCTCGGTGTCGCAGGTCAGAACGCCGAAGCCGACGGGGACTCCGGTGTCGACGGAGACCTGGGTGAGGCCGTTGGTGACGCCCTGGCACACGTAGTCGAAGTGCGGGGTGCCGCCGCGGATGACGACGCCGAGGGCGACGACCGCGTCGTAGCCGCGGCCCGCGAGGACCTTGGCGACCACGGGCAGCTCGAAGCTGCCGGGCACGCGCAGGACGGTCGGCTCGTCGATGCCCAGTTCGTGCAGGGCGCGCAGGGCGCCGTCGACCAGACCGTCCATGACCTTCTCGTGCCACTGCGCCGCGATCACCGCGACCCGGAGGTCGCTGCAGTTCTCCACGCTCAGTACGGGTGCGCCCTTGCCGCTCACGTTGCTCCTAGGGGTGTGCTCAGTGCTCTGTGATCTGTGTTCTGGTGCTGCTGGTGTGCTGCTGTGCCGGTTCCTGGTACTGCTTGCCGCTGCTACTGCTACTGCGCGTCGAGCCAGGGCAGTTCGTGTCCCATCCGGTCTCGCTTGGTGCGCAGATACCGGAGATTGTGCTCGCCCGCCTGCACGGGCATGGGCTCACGACTTGTGACTTTCAGGCCGTGGGCGGTGAGCGCCTCGCTCTTGTCGGGGTTGTTGGTCATCAGACGCAGGCTGCGGACGCCGAGGTCGGCGAGGATCTGCGCGCCCGCGGCGTAGTCCCGGGCGTCGGCGGGCAGGCCCAGCTCCAGATTGGCGTCGAGCGTGTCGCGGCCGCGCTCCTGCAGGGCGTACGCACGCAGCTTGGAGAGCAGTCCGATGCCGCGGCCCTCGTGACCGCGGAGATAGACCACGACGCCGCGGCCCTCGGCGCTGATGCGCTCCATGGACGCCTCCAGCTGCGGGCCGCAGTCGCAGCGCAGCGAGTGGAAGACATCTCCGGTCAGGCACTCGGAGTGGACCCGCACGAGGAGGTCGTCGCCGTCGCCGATCTCGCCCTGCACGAGGGCGACATGCTCGACGCCGTCGACCGCGGAACGATAGCCGTACGCCGTGAACTCGCCGTGGGCCGTGGGCAGTTGGACCTTGGCCTCACGGCGCACCGTGGGCTCGGAGGTACGGCGGTAGGCGACCAGGTCCTCGATGGAGATGATCGTCAGGCCGTGCTTGCGGGCGAACGGGATCAGCTCGGGGAGCCGCAGCATCCGGCCGTCCTCGCCGGCGATCTCGACGATGGCGCCCGCCGGGCGCAGGCCCGCGAGCCGGGCGAGGTCGACGGCGGCCTCGGTGTGGCCGTTACGGACGAGGACGCCGCCGGGCCGGGCGCGCAGCGGGAAGATATGTCCGGGCCGGACGAAATCGGCCGGGCCCGCCTTGCCGCCCGCGAGCAGCTGCAGCGTGGTGGCGCGGTCGGCGGCGGAGATACCGGTGCTCACACCGTGGGCGGGGGTGGCGTCCACGGAGACCGTGAAGGCGGTCCGCATCATCTCCGTGTTGTTCTCGACCATCTGCGGCAGTTCGAGCCGGTCGAGCTCGTCGCCCTCCATGGGCGCGCAGATCAGGCCGCGGCACTCGCTCATCATGAAGGCGACGATCTCGGGCGTCGCCTTCTCCGCGGCGATGACGAGGTCGCCTTCGTTCTCGCGGTTCTCGTCGTCGACCACGACGACCGGGCGGCCGGCCGCGATATCGGCGACGGCCTGCTCGATCGGGTCGAGCGCGAGGTCCTCGGCGTTGTCGAGCGAGTACCAAGGGGGTCCCCCCTGCTCGAGCGAAGCCGAGAGCTTGGGGGAGGGTGCTGTGGTCATGCCGGAGCTCCTTCCAGGGCGGGCGCCGCCGCACGGGAGCGCAGCCACCAGTCGCGCATCCCCCACAGGACGAGGGCGAGGTAGATGACGTAGACGAGGCCGGAGAAGGCCAGGCCGCTGTTGAAGGCGAGGGGCACGCCGACGAGGTCGACGAGGAGCCAGGCGAACCAGAACTCCACCAGGCCACGGGCCTGGGCGACCATCGCGACCAGGGTGCCGACGAAGATGTACGCGTCGGCCCACGGGCTCCACGAGAGGGACGGGAAGGCGGCGAAGAGGCTGCCCACCACGAGGGTGCCGGCCGCCGCGGCGGCGACAAGGGCGCCGCGCTCCTTCCAGGAGGCGAACCGTACGGCGATGGAGCCGTCCTGGGCCTGCTGCCGGCCCCGGCCCCACTGCCGCCAGCCCCACACGGCGACACCGATCACGAGAAGCTGCTTGCCGACGCCGCCGGACAGGTGCGCGGAGGCGTAGGCGGCGACGAGGATGACGCCGGACAGGAACTGGGCGGGCCAGGTCCATATGGAGCGCCGCCAGCCCAGGGCGAGGGCGGCGAGCCCGACGCTGTTGCCGATCATGTCGGACCAGATGACGTGCTGCCCGAAGGCGGTGAACGCCTCGGAGTTCAGCCAGGACACGGCGCTCACTTGGCGGCTCCCTCGACACCCTGGGCGCCCAGGAGGCGCTCGACGTACTTGGCGATGACGTCCACTTCGAGGTTGACCGGGTCGCCGGGCTGTTTCAGGCCGAGGGTGGTCAGCGCGAGCGTGGTGGGGATCAGGCTGATGGTGAAGTAGTCGGGCCCTGCCTCGACGACGGTGAGGCTGACGCCGTCGACGGTGATGGAGCCCTTCTCCACGACGTAGCGGGCGAGTCCGTCCGGGAGCGAGACCTTGACGATCTCCCAGTTCTCGGACGGCCGGCGCTCGACGACCGTGCCGACCCCGTCGACGTGACCCTGCACGATGTGGCCGCCGAGCCGGGCGCCGACCGCGGTGGGCCGCTCCAGGTTGACGCGGGAGCCGGTGGTGAGCGCGCCCAGGCTGGAGCGGTTCAGCGTCTCGGCCATCACGTCGGCGGTGAACTCGTCGCCCTCGTGGTCGACCACGGTCAGACAGACGCCGTTCACGGCGATCGAGTCGCCGTGCTTGGCGCCCTCGGTGACGACGGGGCCGCGCAGACGGAAGCGGGAGGCATCGTCGAGCTTCTCGACGGCGGTGACCTCACCCAGCTCTTCGACGATTCCGGTGAACACTCTCAACGCTCCTTGTGGGCACGGGTGGTGGGGACGGCGGTGATCCGCAGATCGGGGCCGATGCGCTCGGTTTCGGTCACATCGAGCCGCAACGCGTCGGCGATCGTGGTGATTCCGGCGTCGGCGAGCGCGGTGGGACCCGCGCCGAGCAGTACGGGAGCGAGATAGCCGATCACGCGGTCGACGGCGCCCGCGGCGACGAAGGCCCCGGCGAGGGTCGGGCCGCCTTCGAGGAGTACGGAGCGGACGTCGCGTTCGTACAGGGCGGCGAGCAGCGCGGGGATGTCGATGCCCCGGCCGTCCGCGGCGCGCGGCAGGCCCCAGGGCTCGCCCGCCGGCAGCTCCGCGAGCCGGTCGGGCTCCAGGTCGTCCGCCACCACGACCACCGTCTCGGCCGTGTCGTCGGCGACCCGCGCTCCGGGCCTGACCGCGCGGGCTTCGGTGTCCACGACCACCCGCAGCGGCTGGACGGCGCCTTCGACACCGCGCACGGCGAGATGCGGGTCGTCGGCACGCTGGGTGCCGGAGCCCACGACGACCGCGTCCGACTCGGCGCGCAGCCGGTGGACATCGGCCCGGGACTCGGGCGAGCTGATCCAGCGGCTGGTGCGGTCGGCGGCGGCGATCCGGCCGTCGAGCGTGGCCGCGTACTTCCAAGTGACGTACGGGCGCCCGTACTTGACGGAGTGCAGCCAGGCGGCGTTACCCGCGCGCGCCGCGTCCTCCAGGAGTCCCGCCTCGACGTCGACGCCGGCCTCGCGCAGTGTCCGCGCGCCGCCGGTGGCGTCCGGGTTGGGGTCGCCCACCGCGTAGACGACCCGGCTGATGCCGGCGGCGATGAGCGCCTGGGAGCACGGGCCGGTGCGGCCGGTGTGGTCGCAGGGTTCCAGGGTGACGACGGCGGTGCCGCCACGGGCCCGGCCGGCGGCGGCGCGCAGGGCGTGCGCCTCGGCGTGCGGGGTGCCGGCGCCCTGGTGGTAGCCCTCGCCCGCGATCTCACCGGAGGCGTCGAGGATGACGCAGCCGACGACGGGGTTGGGGCTTGTGGCGCCGAGGGCGCGGGCGGCGAGCACGACGGCGCGACGCATGGCGTCTGCTTCGGCTGCGGTGGCCACCGGGTCCTCCTGCCTCATAGGGCACGGACTCCGGGGCCTGTCGATGACGACAGAGATCACGGGCATACGGCGCCGGGGACGCCGGACGGCGGTGCGTCCTGGAAAAAGGACGGACCGACGGCGCGGCATACACGGATGTGCCTGCCCGCCGCGCACTGCCTCCCATCCGGACTTTCACCGTCGGTCCAGGAATTTCACCTGGTCAACCGGCCACTGGAGGTGACCGGGTCGCGGACTGTAACCGCCGGTTCGGAATTACACCGACCCCGGAGTGCGCTGCTTCTGGTACATGGCCAGTGTGCCACGCCTGATCGTCGCCCATGCGGGCGAAGCCTGTGGGCTGGCTCACAGGCGCCCGCCATGGACTTCTTACGACGACGGCTCCCCCGACGGTGCGCGCGGGCCGCTCTGGCAGGCTGTGGCCGTGACGACGCCTGCGCCCGCCGAGGAATTCCAGCAGTACCGCCCGCGCCTCTTCGGCCTCGCCTACCGAATGCTCGGCTCGGCCGACGAAGCAGAGGACATGCTTCAGGACGCGTATCTGCGCTGGTCGGGGGCGCGGCGCGAGGACATCGAGCAGCCCGGGGCCTGGCTGGCCAAGGTCGTCACCAACCTCTGCCTGAACCGGCTGACTTCGGCCCGCGCGCAGCGTGAGCGGTATCCGGGACCCTGGCTGCCGGAGCCGGTGGTGACGGAGGGCGGGGCGCTGGGGCCGCTGGAGTCCGCCGAACAGCTGGACACCGTCTCGACCGCGCTTCTGGTGCTGCTCGAGCGGCTCACCCCGGCGGAGCGCGCGGTGTACGTGCTGCGGGAGGCGTTCGCGTACGGCCATCGCGAGATCGCCGCGGTGCTCGATCTGAGCGAGGCCAACTGCCGGCAGCTGTACCGCAGGGCGACGCAGCGGGTGGCCGCGCCCACGCCGCGTTTCACACCGCGGCCCGAGCAGCGGCGGAGCCTGGTCGAGTCGTTTGTCGCGGCGGCCCGCGAGGGTGATGTGGCGGGCCTGGAGAGACTGCTCGCCGACGACGTGACCTGGTGGAGCGACGGCGGCGGCAAGATCACCGCGGCCCGCAGGCCGATCATGGGGCGCGAGAAGGTGCTGCGGTTCCTGCGCGGCGCGCTCGACGGCTACGCCGCGGGCATCACGCTGTCCGTCGCCGAGGTCAACGGTGCGCCTGCGCTGCTCGCACACCAGGGTGACGCGCTGGCCGCGGTCGTCTCCTTCGAGGCCGGCGGCGACGGCGCCATCAGCGAGCTGCGGGCCGTGGTGAACCCCGGGAAACTGGGCTTCGTACAGCGGCAGCTGGCGGCGCTCTGAGCACTCCGGGTCCCGGCTGTCACATTTCCGGGTGCCCGCCGGTTCTCAGCGGCGACGGACGGTCCGCACGGGAGCGTCCGGACGCACGCGGAAAGGACCGAACCACGATGACGACGATCCTGGTGACCGGAGGCACGGGCACCCTCGGACGGCTCGTGACGGAGCGGGTGCGCGCCGCGGGCCACGAGGCGCGTGTCCTCAGCCGCCGCTCCGAGAGCCACCCGGTGGACCTGACCACCGGCGCCGGACTCGACCGCGCCATGGCGGGCGTGGACACCGTCGTGCACTGCGCGAGTTCACCCAAGGGCGGTGACGAGGACGCGGCCCGGCATCTCATCGAGGCCGCGCGCGGGGCCGGGGTGCGGCATGTCGTCTACATCTCGATCGTGGGCGTCGACCGGGTGCCGCTCGGTTACTACAAGTCGAAGCTGCGGGTCGAGCGGCTCCTCGAAGGGTCCGGGCTCGGGGTGACGGTGCTGCGGACGACGCAGTTCCACGATCTGGCGCTCGACATCGCGCGGACGCTGGCGAAGCCGCCGGTGGTCCCCGCGCCGTCGGGAGTACGGATCCAGCCGGTGTCGGCGGCCGAAGTCGCAGAGCGGCTCGTGGAGTTGGCGCTCGGCGAGCCCGCCGGTGCCGTGCCGGACATGGGCGGGCCCGAGGTGTTCACGATGCGCGAGCTCGCCCGCGCGTATCTGCGCGCGAGCGGGAAGCGGCGCCCGGTCGTGAACGTACGCCTCGCGGGCAGGACGTACGCCCGGCTGCGGCAGGGCGGCAACCTCACTCCCGAACCGGCCGCGGGCAAGAGGACGTTCGAGGAGTTTTTGCAGGAACGGGTGGGTGCGGGGCACTGAGCCTGGCGGGGCGGGGCACTGAGGCTCGGGGGCACGGGGCACGGGGCACGGGGCACTGAGGCCCGGGGCACGGGGCACTGAGGCCCCGGGCACTGAGGCCCGGGGCACTGAGGCCCGGGGCACTGAGGCCCGGGGCACTGAGGCCCGGGGCCACTGAGGCCCGGGGCACGGGGCACTGAGGCCCGGGGGCGGAGCTCGCTGCGCGGGGCGACCGGGCCGGGCAGGCTCAGCCGGGCCCGGCGAACAGCTCGTCCTGTGCCGCGTCCCGCGCCGTGAACAGCGCGCCCCGCAACACCGCCGCACCGCCCAGGTCGCCCGCCCTCACCTCGGTGGCGAGCGGGGAAAGGGCGGTGAGGCGCCGCTCGACCCGCGCGGCGAGCGCGGCGCCCCCGGCCTGCCCGGTCTCACCGCCGAGTACGACACAGCCGGGGTCGAGAACGGCGGTGACGGAGGCGGCGCCGAGGGCGATCCGGTCGGCGAGGGCGTCCAGGAAACGAGCCGCCGCGACGGGATCCGCGGGCCCGCCCGCCGGGGCACCGCCCTCCCCCGCCACTGCCGAGCCCGCACCCGGCGCCTGGCCCACCGCCGCCGCGCTCGCCGCCACCACGGCCGCCGCAGCGGGCTCCGAAGGGGCGGCCTGCGGGATCAACAGGCCGTGTTCGGCGGCCAGTTCACAGATGGCCGCCGAGCAGGCGAGCGCGTGGAAGCCGCCGCCGCAGTCCGTGGCCGACGGCAGTCCGCCGGTGCCGGGCACCGGCAGGAAGCCGATCTCGCCCGCGCCGCCGGACGCACCGCGGCGCAGCTTTCCGTCGAGTACCACCGCGGCGCCGACACCGTGGCCGAGCCACAGATACGCGAAGGTGTCCCGGTCCTGGGCGGCGCCTGCGCGCAGTTCGGCGACGGCGGCGAGATTGGTCTCGTTCTCCACCAGGACGGCGGCCGGCTGCTCCTTCTGCAGAGCGGCGACGAGACGCCGGTGCCAGGCGGGCAGGCCGGTGGAGTCCCGCAGTTCACCGGTGCCGGGGTCGATCAGGCCCGGAGCGCCGACGCCCACGCTGTGCAGCCGGCCGGCGCCGGCCTCGCGCGCCGTGGACTCCAGGAGCGCCACGGCCTGTTCGACGGCGGGTTCGGTGCCGAGGGCCGGGTCGATGGGCAGCGCTCCCTCGGCGAGCACCGCGCCGAGCAGATCGGCGACGACGACGGCGACCCCCTGGGTGCGTACGTCGAGGGCGGCCAGGTGGGCACGGTCGGCGACGATCCCGTACACACGCGCGTTGGGGCCGCGGCGCTGCTCGCCCGCCTCGCCCACGACGGCGATCAGCCCCGCGCCCTGCAGCCGTTCCACCAGATCGGCGACCGAGGGCCGGGACAGGCCTGTGTGCTCCTTGAGCTGTCCCGCCGTCAGCGGGCCCCGCTGCTGCAGGAGGCGCAGGGCGAGCCGGTCGTTGATGGCCCTGGCGGTACGGGGCGATGCGGGCATGCCGGGATCCTTCCAGACGTCACGGCGCGCAGCTCGGGAAAAGGGCTCGCGCTGCCCCGTATTTATCAGGCAGGGTTCCTGATAGTTTACCGCCGCAGCATGGGGTACGTAGCCGGGGGACGCAGCCGGTACGCAGTCACGGGGAAGGCCGCACATGAGTGAACCCGACTTCGCCACACGGCAGTTGAAGCGCGCGCGGTACGCCGTGGCCGCCGTCTTCTGCGTTCACGGATCGGTCACCGGCTCCTTCGCGACCCGGGTGCCCTGGATCCAGGAGCACGCGGACGTGAGCGCGGGACAGCTGGGCATGGCGCTCGCCTTCCCGGCCATCGGCGCCTCGGTCGCCATGCCGCTCGCCGGGGCCATCAGCCATCGCTACGGGGCGCGCACCGCGCTGCGCGGACTCCTCGCCCTGTGGACGCTCTCGCTGATCCTGCCCGCGCTCGCTCCGAACCTGGTCACCCTGTGCGCGGCGCTCTTCGTGTACGGCGCCACGGCCGGGATGTCCGATGTCGCCATGAACGCGCTCGGCGTGGAGGTGGAGAACCGCCTCGGCCGCTCCATCATGTCCGGCCTGCACGGCATGTGGAGCATGGGCGCCCTGCTGGGTTCGGCGGCGGGCACCCTCGCCGCTCACCTGGGTGCCGACGCCCGCCTTCACCACACCCTCGCGGCGCTCACCCTCACCGCGCTCGGCCTGGTCTTCTGTCAGGGCGTCCTCGATCTGCGCAGCACGCCCGGCGAAGAGCCGCCGCCGCGGTTCGCGCTGCCGCCGAAGTCGGCCCTCCTGATCGGACTCGTCGGTTTCTGCGCGGTGTTCGCGGAAGGCGCGAGCCTCGACTGGTCGGCGGTCTATCTGCGCGACGAGCTGCAGACATCGGCCGGACTCGCGGCCGCGAGCACCACGGCCTTCGCCCTGACCATGGCGGCGGCGCGGATCGCGGGCGACCGGATCGTCGACCGGTTCGGCGCGGTGCGTACCGTACGGGTGGGCGGGGTCGTCGCGACGCTCGGCGGCATCCTGGTCGTGACCTCCTCGCACCCGGCGCAGGCCATGGCCGGCTTCGGCTGCATGGGCCTCGGTATCGCGGTCGTGGTGCCCCTCGCCTTCGCGGCGGCGGGGCGCAGCGGCTCCAACCCGAGCCTGGCCATCGCGGGCGTCGCGACCATCACGTACACCTCGGGCCTCATCGCCCCCTCCGCGATCGGCGCCATCGCCGACACGACCTCGCTCGTGACGTCCTTCGGCCTGGTGACGGCCCTGGCCTTCGGACTGATCGTGTTCGCGGGGGTCCTCGGGAAGAAGCGGGAGGACGGGGTGAAGGCCAGGGGCGAGACGGCCGGGGCCCGGGCGGCGACAGCGAGCCCGTCCGGGGACACCACCGGGGGCACCCCCAGCGAGGGCAGGGGAATGTAGCCGGGGAGATCGAGGACGGGCCCGCGGGGCGACCCGCGGCAACCCCGGCTCGGGGCGCCGACACCGTCACAACACACTTAGCATGGCCCTGATCTTTTCCATGTACAGAAAGTGAACCCCGGCCATGAACCTCGGCGTCCGCTGGTCACTCCACGGCGACGGCCGCACTCCCGCCCCGGGCGCCGTGGTCCGCCCCGACGAGCGGCTGTCCTGGCCGCGCACCGTCGGGCTCGGGGCGCAGCACGTGGTCGCCATGTTCGGGGCGTCCTTCGTGGCGCCCGTGCTCATGGGGCTCGACCCCAACCTGGCGATCATGATGTCCGGTGTCGCCACCGTCATCTTCCTGCTCGCCACCCGCGGCACGGTCCCCAGCTATCTGGGCTGTTCGCTCTCCTTCGTGGGTGTGGCCGCCGTGATCCGCGCGCAGGGCGGCTCCAGCGCCGCGGTCACCGGCGCCGTGTTCGTCGTGGGCGCCGCCCTGTTCCTGTCGGGTCTCGCGGTGCGGAAGTTCGGGGCGCGGATCATCCACGCGGCGATGCCGCCGATCGTGACCGGTGCCGTGGTCATGCTGATCGGGTTCAACCTCGCCCCGGTCACGGCCAGCACCTACTGGCCACAGGACCAGTGGACCGCGCTCCTCGTGATGCTGTTCACCGGATTGGCCGTGGTCTGCCTGCGGGGTTTCTGGTCCCGGATCGCGATCTTCCTCGGACTGCTCTTCGGGTACGGGATCTCGTGGCTGTTCGACCGGGTCTTCGGGATGATCCACTCGGCGGGCGGCGACGGCAAGGTCGTCGACCACTGGCGCCTCGATCTGTCGGGCGTGGGCAAGGCCGAGTGGATCGGACTCCCGTCCTTCCACGCGCCGAGCTTCGAGTGGTCCGCGATCCTCGTGGCCCTGCCCGTGGTGATCGCCCTGATCGCCGAGAACGCCGGACACGTCAAGGCCGTCGGCGAGATGACCGGTGACGACCTGGACGGCAAGCTCGGCACCGCGATCTCGGCGGACGGCGCGGCGTCCATGCTCTCGACGGCGGTCGGCGGCCCGCCCAACACCACGTACTCCGAGAACATCGGCGTCATGGCCGCGACCCGGGTCTACTCCACGGCCGCGTACTGGGCCGCCGCGGGCTTCGCCCTGCTCTTCGGCCTGTGCCCCAAGTTCGGCGCGATCGTCGCCGCGATCCCCGGCGGTGTACTCGGCGGCATCACCGTGATCCTCTACGGCATGATCGGCCTGCTCGGCGCGCAGATCTGGATCAACGCCGGGGTGGATCTGCGCAATCCGCTCAATCTCGTGCCGGCCGCCGCGGGCATCATCATCGGCGTCGGCAATGTGTCCATGAAGTTCACGGACACCTTCGAGCTCAGCGGCATCGCCCTCGGCACCCTGGTCGTCATCACCGGCTATCACGCGCTGCGCGCCATGGCTCCGCCGCACCTCAAGTCGCAGGAGCCGCTGCTCGACGAGGGCACCTCGCGCTACGACGCGGCCGACGACGGCCAGGCCAAGTCGTAGGCGCCAGGCCTCAGACACAGCCCCGCCCCGGCTCCGGCTCCGGCCCCAATGTGCGTTCCCCGCTTGGCCGTTCCCCCGTTTCGGGGAAGCGACCGGCCTGGCGGGCTCCGACCGGGCGTGGGCCTGCCACGCTGCGTGTATGGCGCAGTTGGGACAGCTCGAGGCCGGAACGGCCGAGGTCGGCACAGTGCTCTCGCGGATGCGCGCCCTCGGCGCCGACTGGCCGCGCACGGACGGCGTGGCCGTCTTCAACCGGGTCTATCTGTCGGTCACCGAAGAGGTGGCCCTGCGGATCGGGCAGGGCGCGTTCCCCGACGCCGCAGCCGCGGCGACATTGGACGTACGGTTCGCGGAGCTCTATCTCGCGGCGGTGGACGCGGCGGCGCGCGGGCACAGACCCGCCGCGTGCTGGCGGCCGGTGTTCCAGTACCGGCGCCATCCCGGCGTACGCCCGCTGCAGTTCGCGCTCGCCGGGATCAACGCCCACATCGGGCACGATCTCGCCCTGGCGGTGGTGGACACCTGCCGCAGCCTGGACTGCGAACCCGCCGACCTGGAGGGCGAGTTCGACCACGTGGGCGACATCCTGGTGGCCCTTGAGGAGCGGATCCGCGAGGATCTGATGCCGGGGCCCGATCTCCTCCAGGTCGCCGATCCGCTGACGCATCTGCTCGGTTCCTGGAGCCTGGAGCGGGCCAGGGACGGCGCCTGGTCGGCGGCCCGGATCCTGTGGGGGCTGCGCGAACTGCCCGATCTGGCGGAGGAGTTCAGGGAGCGCATGGACGCCGGGATCGGCCTGGTGGGCCGCTGCCTTCTGACCCCGTGGCGCTGAGCGGCGCCCGCTCGTGAACGCCCGCCCTCACCGTGGCGCATGAGTCCCATGAGTCCCATGAGTCCGGTAAGCCCCGTGAGTCATACCCGGCATACGTGATACGCCTGGTACTGACGGCAGTTGAGAATTGGACTACCTCTCAGGAGGACTGGCATGGCGGTCAAGCTCGGGCTCGGACTTCCGCAGATGAAGCAGTACGACATCGGCCGTGACATCCCCGACGTGGCACGCGCCGCCGAGGAGACCGGCTACGAGAGCCTGTGGGTGTTCGAGCGGATCCTCTTCCCGACACCCGCGACCCAGGGCCTGTACGGCATCGAGGGGCTGCCCTGGCCCGACCTCTACCGCTCGGTGGCCGAGCCCTTCGTGTGCATGACCCTGGCCGCGGCCGCCACCCGGCGGGCCACGATCGGCAGCAGTGTCCTGGTGGCACCGCTGCACCAGCCCTTCGAACTGGCCCGTTCCTTCGCCACGTTGGACGCGGTGAGCGGCGGACGGATGGTGGCGGGCCTCGGCACCGGCTGGTCCCACGACGAGTACGCCGCCCAGTCCCCCGCCCCCTTCGCCGAGCGCGGAAAGGTGCTCGACGAGGTGATCGACGTGTGCCGCGCGGTGTGGGGCCCCGACCCGGTGTCGTACGAGGGGGCCCTCACGACGATCGCCCCCTCGGAAGTGGGCCCCAAGCCGGCCCACGAGATCCCGGTCTATCTGCCCGCTCTGAGCCCGCGCTCCGCCCGCCGCCTCGTGGACCGGGCGGAGGGCTGGATGCCCGCGGCGACGGGACCGCGGCAGCTGGCCGATGCCTGGCGGCGGCTGCGTGAACTGGCCGCCGAACGCGGCCGCGAGCGCCCCCTCGCGGCCGCGGTGCGGGTGAACACGCAGTACTCGAAGAAGCCGTACGACGGCCAGGACCGCCGGCCGTTCCAGGGCGACGTCGGCCAGATCGTGGAGGATCTGGCCGCGCACGTGGAGGCCTCGGGCCTTGAGGAGTTCTTCCTCGAACTGCAGGGCGGCACCCGTGACGCGGAGGAGCTCAAGGACGTGGCCGCGGAGGTGTACACGGCGGCCAGGGCCGCGGGCATCTGACCCCCACGGCCGCCGCGGCCGCCGCGGCCCCCGCAACCCAGCCGGCCGGTCAGCCCTCCGGCGGCGCCCGTCTCAGTCCTCCGGCAGCTCCACCGGCGCGATCTCCTCGTACAGGTCGCCGGGGCCGGGGTTGGCCGGGTCGGTGGTGCCGCCGAACTGGTGCATGACACCCCACACCGCGTTCAGGGCGGTCTGCACGGCGCCCTCGGCCCAGCCCGCCGTCCAGGAGATGTCGTCGCCCGCGAGGAAGATGCCGCGCTTGTCCTCGGGGAGCCGGTCCTGCATGAAGTGGGTGAACAGGCGCCGCTGGTAGCGGTAGTGGCCCGGCAGGTTGGCCTTGAACGCGCCCATGAAGTACGGCTCGTTCTCCCATGACACCGTCACCGGGTTGCCGATGATGTGCCGCCGGATGTCGACCTGCGGGTAGATCTCCGAGAGGGACTTGAGCATGACCTCCATCCGCTCGTTCGCGGACAGCGGCAGCCACTTGAGGCTGTCGTCGCACCAGGTGTACGAGAGGCAGATGACGGCGGGCTTGTCCGGGCCGTCGTCGAGCAGGTAGGTGCCGCGCGTCATCCGGTCGGTGAGCGTCATCGACATGACGTCCCGGCCGGTCGGGTTCCCCTTGTCGTCGACGGCCTTGTCCAGCCAGAACGGCCTGTCGACCGGCACGAAGAGCTTGCTGGACTCCATGTAGTGGGTGCGCTCGATCGCCGTCCAGTGGTCGATCGGGAAGAGCGAGTCATCGCACTCGATCTTGGAGAGCAGCATCCAGGACTGCGCGGTGAAGATCGCGGCACGGAAGGTGCGGATGTCGCCGCTCGCGTCGGTGACCGTGATCCGGTTGCCCGCGGTGCGGTGCAGCCGGGTCACGGCGGGACGCGGCGTGCCGTTCTCGTGCAGCGAGCTCAGGGAGGTGCCGAGGGCCCAGTGCACGATCTTCTGCGGCTCGCGCTCCCAGAGCCGCAGCGGGAGCTGCTGGCTGCCGCCGACGATGCCGCGGTGGTGGTCGTCGGCCTCGGTGTAGACGACCCGCAGGATCTCCAGGATGGAGTTGGGGAAGTCGGTGTCCCAGCCGCCCGTGCCGAAGCCGACCTGGCCGAAGATCTCACGGTGCCGGAAGGACTTGAAGGCCTCGGACTCGCAGAGGAAGCCGTAGAAGGTCTGGTTGTCGAGCTTCTCGACGAGCTTCGCCCAGATCTCCCGGATGCGCGGCACGTCGCGCTCGCGCAGCGCCTGGTTCATGTCGGAGAAGTCGGCGCCCTCCTCCAGGCAGGAGTTCCAGGCGGCGGCCACGTCACGGTAGACCTGCGGCAGGTCGTCGACCGTCTCGGCGTAGTGCGACTCGCCCTTGAGGTCCACGACCGTCGACGGCGTGGACTCCGCGAGGGGGTTGGGGAACGGCCGGGTCTTCAGGTCCACCAGGTCGATGTAGTGCTGCAGCGCCGTGGAGGACGGCGGGAAGCGCATCGCTCCCATCTCGGCGGTCAGCTCGGGATCGCAGCCGGGGAAGCCCACGGTGCGGAGCCGGCCGCCGATCTGGTCGGCCTCGTACACCACGGGCTTGAGGCCCATCTTCATCAGCTCGTACGCCGCGACGATGCCGGAGAGCCCGCCGCCGATGACGGCGACCTCCTGGCCGTGCTCGGCCGCGGGTATCTGGCCAAGGCCCGCGGGGTGCGCGAGGAAGTCGTCGTACGCGTACGGGAAGTCCGGCCCGAACATGGTGATCGGCGGCTGCGCATCGGTGTGCTGGATGGCGGTGGGCACCGTGGACGTCATGGGGTACGGACTCCTTGCGCGGTGAGCAGGACGGAACGAAGGACTGAGGGGTCGTACGGGGATGGGGTGCGGGGACGGGCGCCGCAGAGCGTCAGATCAGGTCAGATCAGAGAGGAGTAGAGCCCCGGGCGGCGGTCGCGCAGATACGGGTTGTGCTCGCGCGACGCGGCCAGGAAGCCGGGGTCGGCATCACCGATGACGAGATCCTCGCCGCGGCCCGCGCGAACCCGGGCGACACCGTCGGGGCCGGCGAGCGTGGAGAGCCCGACGAACTCGAACTCCCCCTCGGGGCCGGTCCTGTTGACGTACGCGACGTACATCTGGTTCTCGAAGGCCCGCACCGGCACCACGGACTCGGCGACGAACTGGAAGGGGTGCATCTGCGCGGTCGGCACGAGCAGCAGATCGGTGCCGGCGAGGGCGTGCGCCCGGACGTTCTCCGGGAACTCCACGTCGTAGCAGATCATGATGCCGACCCGGAGCCCGCCCAACTCGGCCTGGACGACGGGCACTTCGCCGGGCGTGAAGTGCTCCTGCTCGAAGCAGCCGAAGAGATGGGTCTTGCGGTAGCCGGCGAGGACGGTGCCGTCGGGGCCGGTCAGCTGCGCGGAGTTGAAGACCTGGCCGTCGGCGAGTTCGGGGTAGCCGTGGAGCACGGCGAGGCCGTGGAGCACGGCGATATCCGCCACGGCGCGCGCGGAGGGGCCGTCGGCGGGCTCGGCGAGGCGGCGGATGCCGTCGCCGATCGCATAGCCGGTCAGATACATCTCGGGGCAGACCAGGAGCCCCGCGCCCGCGGCGGCGGCACGGGCCGCGGCGGCGTCCAGGAGCTCCAGGTTCTTCGCGACGTCACCGGGCCGTCCGGAGCTCTGGAGCAGGGCGGTGCGCAGCGGCGGCATGGGCTGACCTCGGCGGTACGTGTGGGATTGCGGGGACGCAATGACGGTACGGTCGGCGGCCGTGCGGGGACAAGGCGCGTCCATTGCGCTCAGTCGGGCGATCTGTTGCGCGTTCCGGACGGGATACGGCGATTCGTTGCGCGGGCCCGCGAGGGGGGTGGTGTCTTCGCCGGACGGGCCGACGGGATTCTCGCCGGAGGGGCCGGCAGGGCGACTAGGCCGGCGCCCCGGAGGAGAACCGCCGCATCAGCGGCGAAAGCACGAGCACCGACTTCGTGCGCTCCACGAAGTGCTCGCCTGCGATGCGTTCCAGGACCCGCTCGAAGTGCCGCATGTCGGAAGCGAAGACCTGGACGATCGCGTCCGCCTCACCGGTGACGGTGGAGGCGGACGCGACCTCGGGGTAGCGCTCGAGGCCGCGCTTGATGGCCTCGGGCGAGGTGTTGCGCCGGCAGTAGATCTCGATGAACCCCTCGGTCTCCCAGCCGAGCGCCGCCGGGTCCACGCGCACCGTGAAGCCGGTGATGGCTCCGGTGGCGCGCAGCCGGTCGACGCGGCGCTTCACGGCGGGTGCGGAGAGCCCCACCATCTGGCCGATGTCGGCGTAGGAGCGACGGGCGTCCTCGGCGAGGGCGTGCACGATGCGTTCGTCGAGATCGTTCAGCACGGCGGGCGGTTCACTTCTCTAGGGGTGTCTCCGGGGACGGCACCTCGGCCGTCCCGTGGGTGGCCAGACGGGACCGGCGAAGGCCGTACACGAAGTAGAACACGAGGCCGACGGCCATCCAGATACCGAAGACGATCCACGTGATCACGTCGAGGCTGAACATCATCCACACACAGAACGCAAAGCCGAGCAGCGGGAACAGCGGCGCGAGCGGCACCCGGAAGGTCCGCTTCATGTCGGGCCGGGTGCGGCGCAGGACGATCACGGCGATGTTGACCAGGGCGAAGGCGAAGAGCGTGCCGATGCTGGTGGCGTCCGCGAGCTGGCCGAGCGGGATGGCGGCGGCGAGGACACCGCAGAACAGCGAGACGATCACGGTGTTCACGCGGGGTGTGCCGGTGCGCGGGCTGACCTTGGAGAACGCCTTGGGCACCAGGCCGTCGCGGGACATGGCGAAGAGGATGCGGGTCTGGCCGTAGAGCACGGTCAGGACGACGCTCGCGATGGCGATGACGGCGCCCGCGGCGAGGATCGTGCCCCAGAAGGTCTGTCCGGTGACGTCCTTCATGATCCCGGCGAGTGCGGCCTCGGAGTCGGTGAAGCCCTCCCAGGGGCGGGCGCCCACGGCGACGGCCGCGACGAGGACGTACAGCGCGGTCACGATGACAAGGGACAGCATGATGGCGCGCGGCAGGTCCCGCTGCGGGTTCTTGGCCTCTTCACCGGCGGTGGAGGCGGCGTCGAAGCCGATGTACGAGAAGAAGAGCGTGGCACCGGCGGCACTCACGCCCGCCATGCCGAGGGGCATGAAATCGGAGTAGTTGCCGGACTTGAAGCCCTGGATGCCGATGGCGCAGAAGAGCAGCAGCGCGGCGATCTTCACGGCGACCATGATGGTGTTGGCGCGGGCGGACTCACGGGCGCCGCCGAGCAGGAACACCATCGCGAGCAGCACCACGATCAGCGCCGGCAGATTGAAGATCCCGCCGTCGCCGGGCGGCGCGGAGAGCACATCGGGGATGGTCACGCCGATGGTGCCGGCGAGCAGTTCGTTGAGGTACTCGCCCCAGCCGACGGCGACGGCCGCGACGGAGACGCCGTACTCAAGAACGAGACACCAGCCGCACACCCAGGCGATGAGTTCACCCATGGTTGCGTACGCATACGAGTACGAGGATCCGGCGACCGGGATGGTACCCGCGAGTTCGGCGTAGGACAGGGCCGAGAAGAGAGCCGTGAGACCGGCGATCACAAAGGACAGCGTGACCGCGGGACCGGCCTTGGGGACCGCCTCGCCGAGCACCACGAAGATACCGGTGCCGAGGGTCGCACCGATGCTGATCATCGTCAGCTGCCACATGGAGAGAGTCCGGCGCAGCGTGCCGCCTTCTCCCTTGCCACCCTCGGCGACCAGCAGTTCTACGGGCTTGCGGCGCATCAGCCTGCGGCCGATGGCGGGCGACGGCTGCGGGTCGGGGGTCGGCGGGGCGGCGCCTTGGTCGAGCACTCGAGGGCTCCTCATCGCTGCGGGAAGGACGGCAGCGACCGCGGCGGCCGTGCGGAGCGGCGGCCACCGAGCAGGCGGTCACCGCCATACGAAGTACAGCGCATGACCTTAGGGGGCTCGGCTTCACTTGCGTAATGAAGCAACCTTGCGCATACGGGCAAGATCATTGCGTACCCCTGAAAAATACGGGAGTTCGTTGCACATCAGTTTTCGATCGCTGCGCGAACGTGACCATTGACACATCACGGACGCTCCTCCATCCTCCTCGCCGCCCAGGCGGACCGCTCTTCGAGATATCGAAAAACGCACCCCGGTCCGCCCCGCGACAGACCCTTCACGGGAGGCCCGATGGACCTGGACGTGCTCTACGAGATCGATGTGCCGAAGCCCTGGAACGGGCCCCATCCCTACGGCCAGCGCGCCGCCGAGCAGCGCGCCTACCGCGAGGCCGTGGAGCAGATCCGGCTCGCCGACAAGGTCGGCTTCCGCACGGTGTGGGCGGTCGAGCACCACTTCCGCGAGGGCCGCTCGCACTGCCCCGCGCCGGAGGTGCTGCTCGGCCATCTGGCGGGTCTGACCGAGCGGATACGGCTCGGGTTCGGGGTGACGCTCACACCGTTCGGCTTCACCCCGCCGCAGCGGATCGCGGAGAAGGTCGCGGCCGTCGATGTCCTGTCGGGCGGGCGCGTGGAGTGGGGCACGGGCCGTTCCACACCCATGGAGCAGACGGCGTTCGGTGTGGACCGGGAGCGGTCGCGGGACGACTGGCGCGAGGCGATCGAGATCGTCACCGGGATGTGGCGCGAGGAGTACTTCGAGTACGCCTCCGACCGGTTCACGTTCCCGCGCCGGATGGTCACGCCGAAGCCGGTGCAGGACCCGCATCCGCCGGCCTGGATGGCGGCCACGTCGCCCGGCTCTGCCGAGGTCGCGGGGGCGAGCGGCCTCGGACTCCTCTCGTTCTCGATCATGCAGCCCCTCGATGCGATGGCCCGGCAGGTCGCCGCGTACCGCGAGGCGGCCCGCGCCCCGCGCCCGATCACCGACGTCACGACGGACCGCGTCAGCGCGTACACCCTGGTGCACGCCACGGACCGGCCGGGCAAGCGGGTCTGGGACTCCGTCGCCTGGTGGTACAGCAACCTCGCCCGCTTCACCCTCGACTGGGAGCTGCCGCACCTGTCCCCCGAGGAGCGCGAGAGGACCTTCCCGCTGCTCACCCCGATCCTCGAAGGGGACGTGCCCGTACGGGACTTCAACGACGGCGACATGATCCTCATCGGCGACGCCGAGACCATCGTGCGCAAGGCCAAGCGCTACGCCGACCTCGGCATCGACCAGCTCATCGCGTACGTCCAGTGGGGCTATCTGGAGCACCAGGAGATCCTGCGCACCATCGAGATCCTCGGCAAGGAAGTCATCCCCGAGCTGGCCGCGTACCGGCCGAGGAGGCCCGCGTGAGCACACCACCGGACTCTCCCCCGCCGGGCACCGCCCCGCTCGACGACTCCCCCGTGCCCGACTACGCCGCCCTGCACCGCCTCGACGGACGTGTCCACGTCGTGCTCGGCGCGGGCAACGGCATCGGACGCCAGACCACCCACGCCCTGACCGCGGCCGGGGCGCGGGTGCTCTGCGTGGACGCCGACAAGGAGCGCACCCGGGCGGTGGCGGCCGAGACCGGGGCCGTCCCGTATGTCGCCGACATCACCCGGCGCGCCGAGGTACGGGACCTCTTCGCCTTCTGCGCCCGGGAGTTGGGGGCCGTGCACGGCGTCGTCGACATCGTGGGCATGGCACGCTACGCCGACCTCGCCGACCTGGACGACGCGGCCTGGGACTGGCACTTCGACATCGTCCTGCGGCACGCGTGGCTCACCGTGCAGTACGGCGCCGAGGCGGTCGCGGCCTCCGGCGGCGGCCCGCTCGCCTTTGTCGCCTCGGTCTCCGGACTCACCGGCGCACCGCGGCACGCCGCCTACGGGGCCGCGAAGGCGGGCCTGGTCTCGCTGGTCCGCTCGGCGGCCGTGGAGTACGGGCCGCGCGGTGTACGGGTCAACGCGGTGGCCCCCGGCGTGGTGTGGACGCCACGGGTCGCCGGCCTCATCGGCGCCGAGGGCAGACGCCGCAACGCCGGCAACGCACCGCTCGGCCGGGTCGCCGAGACCTCCGACATCGCCGCCACCCTGCTCTTCTTGTCCACGCCCCTGTCCGCCTACGTCAGCGGGCAGACCCTGGTCGTGGACGGCGGGGTCGGCGTGAAGTTTCCCTACCCGACCGTCGGAGGTCCCTCATGAGCGTCATGAGCGCGCTCCTGGCCGGAGGCCCCGCGTGAACGGGCTGCTGCGGGGCGTGCGTTGGTACGACGGCGCGCGGCCGGTGCGCGCCGATCCCGCCGACCGCGACCGCCTCCCGGCGGACACCTGGGACCGGGCGACGGTGCCCGCCGGGGTGCGCCTGGAGTTCATGACGGGCGGGGGCGGCGCGCGAGCGGTCGAGGTGGCCTACTCGGGGTCCGCGCCGCTCGCCGCGGACGCGTACCGGCCCTCGGAGCCCGTGTTCACCCTCCTCAGGGGCGAGGACACGATCGCGGAAGCGGCGGCGAAGGCGGCGCCGGACTCGGTCGTACGCCTTGAACTGCCCCCGGACGAGGGGCCGTTCACGCTGCATCTGCCGGAGACGCTCCGCCCGGTACTGCACTCCGTGCGCGGCATCGGCGGAG
Source organism: Streptomyces monticola (assembly GCF_042665355.1). Lineage (NCBI taxonomy): Bacteria > Bacillati > Actinomycetota > Actinomycetes > Kitasatosporales > Streptomycetaceae > Streptomyces > Streptomyces monticola. The sequence continues at coordinate 106,957 of NZ_JBHTCF010000012.1, forward strand.
CACTCGACGCCGTGCCCGCACGGCCGCCCCTGCTGGTCTACGGCGACTCCATCGCGGAGGGCTGGTCCGCGTCACGCCCGCACCGAGCCTGGCCCGCCGTCGCGGGCCGGGCGCTCGGCCTGGACACCGTGAACCTGGGGTACGCGGGGGCGGCGCGCGGAGAGCTCGCCTCGGCGGAGCAGCTGGCCGCCCTCCCCGGCGCCGTGATCACGGTGGCGTTCGGCACCAACTGCTGGTCCAGAACGCCCCATTCGGCGCCGCTGTTGCGTGAGCAGGTCTGCGCCTTCCTCGCCCTGGTCCGGCGCGGACACCCGCACACCCCGCTCCTGGTGGCGTCCCCGGTCCTGCGCCCCGACGCCGAGGACACCCCGAACGCCCTGGGCGCCACCCTCGCCGAACTGCGCTCCGCCGTGGAGGAGGCGGCGCGGGCCGAGGGTGTGGCGCTGCTGCCCGGCGCGGAGCTGCTGCGGGCCGAGCATTTGGTGGACGGCGTACACCCCGGCGACGCGGGTCACGCACGCATCGCGACGGCCACGGCGAAGGCCCTGCGCCCCCTGCTCGGAGATCCGCCGCCCGTCACAACTCCTTGACCAGAAAGGTGCATTGATCGGCACACTCCACCCGCCGCCCCGCCATGTCGACGTACGCCCAGCGGTCCGTGTAAAGCACCGACGGCCGGTAGCCGAGGCGTTCGTAGAGGGCGGCGGCGCGCGGGTTGGCGGTGTCGACGCCGAGGCCGATCGCGGGCAGCCCCCGCTCGCGGGCGAGCTCCTCGGCCGCCCTGATCAGCGCGCTCCCGATGCCCCTGGACCGCAGCTCCGCGGCCACGCCCAGGCCGTTGGTCTCCGGGCAGTCCCCGTGCACGGCCCGCACCTCGGGGGCCGCGCAGCCCTGCCAGCGCACCTCCGCATGCCCGGCGGGCAGCCCTTCGTGCCAGGCGATCAGATAGGTGGAGAGCCCCTTCTCCTGGCGTGCGCAGCGGGCGGCGTGGTGGGAGTCGGCGCTGTTGGACGGCAGCTGCCGGTCGAGGAGGGCGAGGTCGTCCGCGCGGCAGGGCTCGATCCGGGGGGTGATCTTCACCCCGGCGACCCTACCGGCGGCCGCCCGCCGATCTCCTGGCTCAGCACCCGCCCCACGGCGGTGAGTCGCCCCGCGAGCTCCTGGACGCGCGCGCCCGCCAGCGGGGGCAGGCCGGTCGCCGTGAGTGCCAGGGCGACCGTGCCGTACTGGTCGAAGACGGGGGCGGAGAGGGTGGCGAGGCGGTAGGTGGCGCGCGGTGCGACCTCGAGGAGTTCGTAGTCCTCGCCGAGGGCGAGCACCGACTCGGCGACCCGGGTACGCAGTTCGCTGTCGCGCGGAGTGTCGGCGAGCTGCGCGAGGGTGGCGCCGAGTGCGGTGCGGGCGGCCGTGTCCCGGTGCGCGGACCAGCCCCGCTCGCGGACCACCGCGAGCGCCGTGTCGAGGTGCGCGGGCAGCGGCACCCCGGCGGCCGTGCGGTCCAGCCAGCGCCTGATGTCGCCCGCGCCCGACCAGGCGAGGAAGACCTGCCCGAGCGGCGGCAGCAGCGGAAGCCGCTGGCCCGCCCAGACCTCGGGCGTGGTGGGGCGGCCCTCGACGCCGAGGATCACGATGCTCTCGCCCGCTACGGCGCTGATCACACCGGCGGCGCCCGACTCGGCGGCGAGCGCCCGCAGTTCGTGCCGCGCGCGGTCCACGACCCGGTGCCGGGTCAGCGCGGCGTGTCCGGCGGCGACGGCCGACATGCCGAGCCCATAGGTCTTGCGCCCCGGATGCCGTACGAGATACCCGGCGTCGGTGAGCGAGCGCAGGACGGCGAGCAGCGAGGGCGCGTTGATATCCAGGGCGGTGCTCAACTCGCTGAGGGAGTACGAGCGTTCGGGGTGCGCGGCGAAGTGGTCGAGGACGGCGAGGGCGCGGGTCGCGGCGAGCGCGGGACGTACCACGGCCCCGATCGTAGGGAGCCGATCGGGGCCGTGAACAGGGGTGGGGCGCGGTGCGGTCAGGAAACCGCCGGCGCCGCTACTGCCAGCTGGCGTGCAGCGGCTTGCCCTCGGCGTATCCGGCGGCGGACTGGATGCCGACGACGGCCTTCTCCTCGAACTCCGCGAGGGAGCCCGCTCCGGCGTAGGTGCAGGAGGAACGGACACCGGCGATGATCGAGTCGATCAGGTCCTCGACGCCCGGACGGGTCGGGTCGAGGAACATCCGCGAGGTGGAGATGCCCTCCTCGAAGAGCGCCTTGCGGGCCCGGTCGTACGCCGACTCGTCGCTGGTGCGGTTGCGCACGGCGCGGGCCGACGCCATGCCGAACGACTCCTTGTAGAGCCGGCCGTCGGCGGACTGCTGCAGGTCGCCCGGGGACTCGTAGGTGCCCGCGAACCAGGAGCCGATCATGACGTTGGACGCACCGGCGGCGAGCGCCATGGCGACATCACGGGGGTGACGGACGCCGCCGTCGGCCCACACGTGCTTGCCGTACTTCTTCGCCTCGGCGGCGCACTCCATGACGGCGGAGAACTGCGGCCGGCCGACGCCGGTCATCATGCGGGTGGTGCACATGGCGCCGGGGCCCACACCGACCTTGATGATGTCGGCGCCCGCGTCGATGAGGTCCTTGACGCCCTCGGCGGCGACGATGTTGCCCGCGACGATCGGGACCTGCGGGTCGAGCGCGCGGACCTTCTTGATGGCCTCGATCATCGACTCCTGGTGGCCGTGCGCGGTGTCGATGACGAGCGTGTCCACGCCCGCGTCGAGCAGCTGCTTGGCCTTGCCCGCCACATCGCCGTTGATGCCGACGGCGGCGGCGATCCGCAGGCCGCCCTTGGCGTCGACGGCCGGGGTGTAGAGGGTCGCGCGCAGGGCGCCCTTGCGGGTCAGGATGCCGACCAGCTTGCCGTCGGCGTCCACGGCCGGGGCGACCTTGCGGTGGCCGGCGTCGAGCTTGGTGAAGGCCTCGCGCGGGTCGATGTCGGCGTCGATGAGCAGCAGCTCCTTCGACATGACCTCGGACAGCTGCGTGAAGCGGTCCACGCCCGTCAGGTCGGACTCGGTGACGACACCGACGGGACGGCCGTCGGCGTCGACCACGACACCGGCGCCGTGCGCCCGCTTGGGCAGCAGCGACAGGGCGTCGGCCACGGTCTGGGACGGGGCCAGGATGATCGGGGTGTCGAGCACGTGATGACGCGTCTTGACCCAGGAGATGACCTCGGTGACGACCTCGATCGGGATGTCCTGGGGAATGACGACGAGCCCGCCGCGACGGGCCACGGTCTCGGCCATCCGGCGGCCGGCGATGGCGGTCATGTTGGCCACGACCAGGGGGATCGTGGTGCCCGTACCGTCCGGGGCGGAGAGGTCCACGCCCTGCCGGGAGCCGACGGCGGAGCGGCTCGGCACCATGAACACATCGTCGTACGTGAGGTCGTACGGCGGCTTGATGTCATTGAGGAAACGCACGTGCAGAACATCCCAGTCGTTCGGAGTTGACCCTCGGGCAGGTCAGCCGGAGGAAACGCACGTACTTCATTGTCCCATGCCGCCGCGATTGCGCCGCCCGGACAGATCGTCCAGGGGAACGCGACGTTCCTGGTCGGATCCTCCAAGCCCGCCGGGCCGTCAGGGCGCGAAGGGCTCGTCGGGCGGGTCGCCGAAGGCCCGTCCAGAAGGTGCCGATCGTGAATGGCCGGTTCCCCGGCCAACCATTCCGTCACCTCAGCCGCAGCGTTGAGCGGCCCCGCCCGCATCGGCATACTGCGCGCACTCAGGAGCAGCGGCTCCAGCTCCAAGATCTCCAGGGGGAGACTTGCGCAGACAAGTGAAAAGAGCCGGCGTCACCACCGTGGCCGTGGCCGCGGCCGTGGCCCTCGCGGCGGGAATGACCACCCCGGCGACCGCGACGGCGGAGCGCCCGACAGGCGGGGCGCACAGCGCCGCGCCGAAGCACCGCGTCCAGCTGATCACCGGCGACCGTGTGGTGGTCGACGGCAAGGGCCGGATGGTCGGTCTGGAACGCGCCGAAGGGCGCGAGGACGTACCCGTGCAGACCGTGAAGGCGAAGGGGCACACCCTCGTGCTGCCCCTCGACGCCCGCCGCCTTATCGCGGACGGCAGGCTCGACCAGCGCCTGTTCGACATCACGGAACTCAGCAAGGCGGCGACGCGCAAGGCCCACAAGAAGGGCCTCAAGGTCATCGTCGGCTACAAGGGAGCGGCGGCCGAGGCCAGGTCCGATGTCCACGCCGTGGACGGCACGAAGGTCCGCAGAACCCTCAAGTCACTCAACGCCGAGGCACTGACCGCGCCGAAGCAGGAGGCGACCGCGCTCTGGCAGGCCCTCACCAGCGAGCGCGGCGCGGGCGCCCGCACCACCGCGTCCGGTGTGCAGCGCATCTGGCTCGACGGCACCCGCAAGGCGACGCTGGACAAGTCCACCAAGCAGATCGGGGCCGACAAGGCCTGGGCCGCCGGGTACGACGGCAAGGGCGTGAAGATCGCCGTCCTGGACACCGGGGTCGACCAGACCCACGCGGACCTCAAGGACCAGGAGATCGCGGAGAAGAACTTCTCCGACGCCGCCGACGCCAAGGACCGCTTCGGCCACGGCACCCACGTGGCGTCCATCGCGGCCGGTACGGGGGCCAAGTCGGGCGGCAAGTTCAAGGGCGTCGCGTCCGGCGCGAAGATCCTCGACGGCAAGGTGCTCAACGACTTCGGCGGGGGCGACGACTCCGGCATCGTCGCCGGCATCGAGTGGGCCGTCGCCGAGGGCGCCGATGTGGTCAACCTCAGCCTCGGCGGCGGCGACACCCCGCAGGTGGACCCGCTGGAAGCGGCCGTCAACAAGTTCTCCGCCGAGAAGGGCACGCTCTTCGCGATCTCGGCCGGCAACTCCGGGCCCGGCGGCCGGTCCATCGGCTCCCCGGGCAGCGCGGACGCCGCGCTCACCGTCGGCGCCGTCGACGACAGCGACAAGCTGGCCGGCTTCTCCAGCCGCGGCCCGCGCATCGGCGACGGCGCGATCAAGCCGGATGTCACGGCCCCCGGAGTGGACACCACGGCGGCCGCCGCCCCGGGCAGTGTGCTCGACCAGGAGGTCGGCCAGAACCCGGACGGCTATCTGACGATCTCCGGTACGTCGATGGCGAGCCCGCATGCCGCGGGCGCCGCGGCGCTGCTCAAGCAGCAGCACCCGGACTGGAAGTACACCGAGCTCAAGGGCGCCCTCACGGCCTCCGCCAAGCCCGGCAAGTACACGGCGTTCCAGCAGGGTTCGGGCCGTATCGCCGTCGATCAGGCGATCAAGCAGACCGTGTTCGCGGACCCGGTGTCGGTGAGCTTCGGGGTCGCGCAGTGGCCGCACACCGACGACCAGCCGATCACCAAGAAGGTCACGTACCGCAACACCGGCACCAAGGACATCACCCTCGACCTGACCGCGACGGGCACCGACCCCCAGGGCAAGCCCGCCCCCGCGGGCTTCTTCACCGTCGCCACCAAGCAGGTCACCGTGCCCGCGGGCGGCACCGCGAGCGCCGACATCACCGCCGACCCGAAGCTCGGCGGCACGGTCGACGGCTCGTACTCCGCGTACATCGTGGCGACCGGCGGCGGCCAGACCGTGCGCACGGCGGCGGCGGTCGAGCGTGAGGTCGAGTCGTACGACGTGACCCTGAACTCCATCGGACGCGACGGCAAGGCCTCTCCGTACAGCTACTCGCTGCTGCTCGGTGTCACGGGCCTGGGCGCGGACCTGGTGGACTTCCCCCACGACCCGTCCGGCACGGTCAAGATGCGCCTGCCCAAGGGCACTTACCTGCTCGACACGATCGTGGCCGTCAACGGCGACGACAGCACCCAGGGCCTGGACTCGCTGGTCCAGCCGAAGGTGACCATCAACAAGCCGACCACGCTGACACGCGACGCGCGGACCGCGAAGCCGGTCGACATCAAGGTGCCCGACGCCTCCGCCGCGCCCCGCTTCGCCGCGATGTCCTACGAGTTCATGACCGAGACCTGGGGCTTCTTCTCCTCCCTCGCCGTGCCGACGTTCGCGGACATGCGCACCCGGCACATCGGCCCGGCGGCCACCGGCCTGAGCCAGCAGTGGACCGGCGAGTGGGCCAAGGGCGCGTCGGCCCAGTACGACGTGGTCCTCGGCGGCAAGGTGAAGCAGCTCGCCACCGGCTACCAGCGGTCGCTCAAGAAGGGCGATCTGGCCACCGTGAAGGTCGCCATCGGCGCATCGGCCGCACAGAAGACCGGCGGCGTCTGGGCGTGGGGCTTCCTGCCGAGCGGGGGCGCCTTCGCCACGCGCCCCGCGACGCAGAAGATACCGAGCACCCGCACCCTGTACGTGTCGAGCCTCGACAAGGCGCAGTGGTCCTTCGACGTCGACCAGTACGGCGGCAAGGACGCCGAGGGCCGGCCGCTCCTCGAAGCCGCCTACACGCTCGGCGCCCCGCAGACCTTCAGCGCCGGCAAGAGCTACGAGAAGGTCTTCAACACGGGGGTCTTCGGGCCGCGCGTGGGCGGCGTGTACGGCGTCTACCGCATCGGCAACGTGATGGTCGGCTCGCTGCCGATGTTCGCCGACGGCAAGACGCACGCCGGTGCCTCGGTCTACTCCTCGGTGAAGACCACGCTGTACCGCAACGGCACCAAGCTCTTCGAGAACGCCGATCCGCTCTTCGGTGACAGCGTGTTCACGGTTCCGGCGGCGGACGCCGCGTACAAGCTGACCACGTCCATCAAGCGCGACCCGAAGGTGGCCACGGCCTCCAGCCGGATCGACGCCAGCTGGACGTTCCGCTCCAAGATGGTCGAGGAGGCGATGCTCCCGGTTTCCATGGCCCGCTTCGGCGCCACGGTCGGCCCGGACTCCACCGCCCCCGCCGGCAAGACCGTCACGATCCCGGTGACGGTCCAGGGCGCGGCGGCCGGATCCAACCTCAAGTCGCTCTACGCGTACGTGAGTTACGACTACGGCAAGACCTGGAAGCAGCTCAAGATCAAGGACGGCAAGGTGACCGTGAAGAACCCGGCGAAGGGCAAGGGAATCTCCTTCCACGCCAAGGTCACGGACAAGAAGGGCAACAAGACGACGGTGTCGATCTACGACGCCTACCTGGGCAAGTAGGCCTGGGCAGCGGCGGTCCGCACGGACTCCAGGTGCGGACCGCCGTGTCGTCCCCTCCGTCCCACTCTCATCTCACTCCGGCGCGAGGGCGAGCAGCACGGAAAGCCGCTCTCCGGACGACGCCTCGCCGAGCACTTCCTGCGCGATGGCCCACTCCTCGGGGCGGGCCGCTGCGTAGTCCTGCCAGCCGGTGACCACGAGCAGGGTGCCGGGCGGCAGTTCGGTCAGACAGTCGGCGAGCGCGTCCCAGTTGCGGCCGAACCAGCCGGGCAGATCCAGGTCACGGGCGCAGCGCTCCATGAAGGCGGCCTTGTCGGTGACCCCGCCGAGTGCGAGCACGACAGCGCCGGTACCGGCCGCCCGCGCGGCGGCGAACAGCCTGCCGAGGGGGGTCGTCTCCGTCATCGCAGGACCGCCTTGAACGTCTTGTAGTGGTCGTCGGTGTAGTAGATCTCGCCGCCCCGTCCGGTGACGATACGGCGGGCGCCCCGGTCGCGTTCGCGCGGCGTCCGCACGGTGTACTCGCGGTAGTAGCCCCGCTTCTGCCGGGGCAGGACCCGCTCGTAGTTCCCGAAGGACGCCCCGTCCTTCTCGTACGGAAAGGGCCCGCCGGCGTCGATGAGCCGCAGCGTCTCACGCGCCTCCCCCGGAAGCGACCCCACCTGAACGGCCCCCATCCCCCGAGCCCACGAGGGAACAGCCGCAGGCGCCTCGGCCCCGCCCTTGCCCGAGCACCCCGCGAGCAGCACCCCGAAACAGACAAGAACCACGGCAAGCGGCCGCCCGAGACGCTGGATCATGAGCCCGATGCTGCCACAGGGACGCCCCACAGGCCTGCCCGGCAACTCACAGCCCGAAGGGCGGCCTCACGGCCGAGGCACCACACAATTCATCCCGCCCGGCACATAAACCAGCCCGCCCGGCGCACAGATCAGCCCGTCCGGCGTTTGAGGACAAGCCCGAAGGGCGGTCTCGGGGCCACCCCGCCGCGGGGCGAGGACAAGCAAAACAGCCCGTCCGGCGCTTGAGGACGAGCCCGGAGGGCGACCTCCGGCCACCCCGGCACGGGGCACGCCACGCAACGGCCACCCCGGCGCCGGGCGCCATTCCCTGCGACCATGAAACACATGCTGCTCGCCGACGTGGCCACAACCTCGCGGGAGATCGCCGCCACCGGCGCGCGCTCGAAGAAGACCGCGCTCCTCGCGGAGCTGTTCACCAAGATGACGCCGGACGAAGCACCCCTGGTGGTCAGCTACCTCTCGGGCCGCCTGCCGCAGCGCAAAATCGGCGTCGGCTGGAGCTCCCTCAGACAGCCCCCGCCCCCGGCCGCCGAACCGACCATCCACGTACGCGAGCTGCACGAGACCTTCGACCGGATCGCCGCCGTCACGGGCAAGGGCGCACAGGGCGAGCGCAAACGCCTCCTCCACGATCTGCTCGCTGCCGCCACCGAGGACGAACAGCGGTTCCTGTCCGGGCTGCTGAGCGGAGAACTGCGCCAGGGCGCCCTGGACGCCATCGCCGCCGAGGGCCTGGCCGCGGCGGTCGGCGCCGAGCCCGCAGCCGTACGCCGGGCGGTGATGCTGGCGGGGCGTCTGGACGTCGTGGCGCAGGCCCTGACCGCGCAGGGGGTCGCGGCGCTCGACTCCTTCCGGCTCGACGTGGGGCGGCCGGTGCTCCCGATGCTCGCGAAGACCGCGAAGGACGTGGACGAGGCCCTCGACATGGTGGGCCCGTGCGCGGTGGAGGAGAAACTCGACGGGATCCGGGTGCAGGTGCACCGCAGCGGCGACGAGGTGCGGATCTTCACCCGCACCCTGGACGAGATCACCGCAAGACTGCCCGAAGTCGTGGCGGCGGCAAGGGAGTTGACCGCACAGCGGGCGGTGCTCGACGGGGAGGTGATCGCCTTGGACGACACGGGGCGGCCGCGGCCCTTCCAGGACATCGCGGGGCGCGTGGGCTCCCGGCTCGACGTGGCCGGCGCGCAGGCCTCACTGCCGCTGTTTCCGGTCTTCTTCGACCTGCTCTCCGTGGACGGCCGTGAGCTGCTCGACCTGCCGGCGCGCGAGCGGCACGCGGAGCTGGCCCGGATCGCACCGGAGCCACGCCGCGTGCGCCGTTGCCCGGTCGAGGACCCCGAGGATCCCCAACTCAGGGAGCAGGCGCGGACGTTCGCGGAACAGACGCTGGAACGCGGCCACGAGGGCGTGGTCGTCAAGGGTCTGGACGCACCGTACAGCGCCGGGCGCAGAGGCGCGTCGTGGGTGAAGGTGAAGCCCGTGCACACCTTGGACCTGGTGGTCCTGGCGGCCGAGTGGGGGCACGGCAGGCGCACCGGGAAACTGTCCAATCTGCATCTGGGCGCGCGCCGCGCCGACGGTTCCTTCGCCATGCTGGGCAAGACGTTCAAGGGCCTGACGGACGCGCTGCTGACCTGGCAGACGGAGCGCCTGCAGGAGCTGGCGGCCGACGGGGAGGGCACCGGGACCGACGCCGAGTGGGTGGTGCGGGTACGGCCCGAGCTCGTGGTAGAGGTGGCGTTCGACGGAGTGCAGCGCTCACCGCGCTATCCGGAGGGCGTGACGCTGCGCTTCGCGCGCGTGGTGCGCTACCGCGAGGACAAGACGGCCGCGCAGGCCGACACGGTCGAGACGGTGCTCGCCCTGCTGCGCTGACCACGCGAGCGGAGGGGCGGCCCCAACCGGGGAGGAAAGCATGGCCAGTTCACAGGAGACCGCAGAAGCCACCCTCGCGAAGGGCACGTCGGGCCCCGTGCCATCGGACCCCTTGCCGTCGGGCCCCGTGCCATCGGACCCGGCCCTTGCGGACCTCGCGCGGCGTGGTGTCCACGGCGTCGCCCTGACGTGGGTCGACAACGCCGGCATCGCCCGGGTGAAAGCGGTGCCCCTGGCCCGGCTCACGCACGCCGCGAAGCGCGGGGTCGGGATGTCACCCGTCTTCGACGTCTATCTGGTCGACGACTCCATGACCGCCACCCAGTACACGGGCGGCCCCGACGGCGATCTGCGGCTCGTACCGGATCTGCAGCGCCTCACCGTCCTGGCCGCGCAGCCCGGCTGGGCCTGGGCTCCCGTCGACCGCTTCGACCAGCGGGGCCGCCCCTACCCGGGCTGCCAGCGGCAGTTCGCCCGCCGGATGACCGAACGCGCCGCCGCCCGCGGCCTCGAGCTGCGGATGGGCTTCGAGACGGAGTGGGTGGTGCGCCGGGAAGGAGAGCCCGCGTGCCGGGGCCCGGCGTACGGCATGACGCGCGTCGTCGAGCTCTCGGCGTACACGGACGCCGTGCTGTCCGCCCTGGTCGCCCAGGGCCTGGACGTCCTGCAGATCCATCCCGAGTACACACCGGGGCAGTTCGAGGTGTCGGTGGCGCCCACCGACCCCGTGGGGGCGGCCGACCAAGCGGTCCTCGTACGGGAGACCATCCGCGCGGTCTCCCTGGCGCACGGACTGACGCCGGCGTTCGGCCCGGTGGTGGATCCGGGCGGCGTCGGCAACGGCCGGCATCTGCACCTGAGCCTGTGGCGGGACGGCCGCAATGTGCTGGCGGGCGGCGATGGCCCCTTCGGCCTGACGGCACCGGGCGAGGCCTTTCTTTCGGGAGTGCTCACTGCGCTCCCCGCCCTCCTCGCCGTCGGCGCCCCTTCCCCCGCGAGCTATCTGCGCCTGGAACCCTCCCGCTGGGCCGGCGCGTACCAGTGCTGGGGGCTCGAGAACCGCGAAGCCGCCCTCCGCTTCATCACCGGCGCCCCGGACGAGCAGCCGTCGGCGGCCAATGCCGAGGTGAAGTGCTTCGATCCGGCGGCCAATCCGTATCTCGTGGTCGGCTCGGTGATCGCGGCCGGGCTCGCCGCCCCGGACACGGACGCCACCCTGCCGTCGCCGGTCTCCGGGGACCCGGTGCACCAGGACCAGCCTCGACTGCCCACTTCCCTGCCGCGGTCCCTGGACCACTTCGGCTCCTCGCCCGTACTGCGCGAGGCGATGGGCGACGAGCTGTTCGAGGCGTTCGCCGCGGTGCGCGCGGCGGAGGCCGAGCTGTTCGACGGCGCCTCCCCCGAGGAACTGGCCGCCGCGACCAGGGAGCGCTACTGACATGGGCCCGCAGCCCGCGCCCCTTCCGGAGCTGCGTCTCGTCGACCACCACTGCCACGGAGTGCTGCGCACCCACCCCGACCGCACGGCCTTCGAGGCGCTCCTGACCGAGTCCGACGCACCCGCCGCCCCCGGCACGACGTTCTTCGACACCCAACTGGGCTTCGCCGTACGCCGGTTGTGCCCGCCGCTGCTCGGCCTCGACCCGCACTGCGCGCCGGAGCCGTATCTGGCGCGGCGCCGCGAACTGGGTGCCGAGGAGAGCGGCAGGCGGCTGCTGCGAGCGGCCGGGATCGCCGAGTTCCTGGTGGACACCGGCCTGCCGGGCGACCTCACGGAACCCCGGGAACTCGCGGCGCTCGGCGGCGGCCGGGCGCGCGAGATCGTCCGCCTGGAACACCTCGCCGAGCGGTGTGCCGACGGCATCGCCGACACCGACGACACCGCCGACACCGCCGCCCCGGAACGCTTCGTCACCGCCCTGGCCACCGGAATCCGGTCGGCCGCCCGCACGGCGGCCGGCTTCAAGTCGGTCGCCGCCTACCGGCACGGCCTGCATCTGGACCCCGACGAACCGCACCGTGACGAGGTACTGCGGGCGGCCGCCCACTGGCTCGACGGCCGCAGCACAGGCACCCGCCTGGGCGACCCCGTACTCCTGCGTCATCTGCTCTGGTCGGCGGCGCGCACCGGGCTTCCGCTGCAGCTGCACACCGGCTTCGGCGACCCTGATCTGCGTCTGCAGCACAGCGACCCGCTGCTCCTGACGGACTTCATCAAGGCGGTGCGCCCCACCGGCTGCACCCTGGTCCTGCTGCACGGCTACCCGTTCCACCGCAACGCGGGCTATCTCGCCCACGTCTTCCCGCATGTCTACGCGGACGTGGGTCTCGCCCTCACCCACACCGGCGCCCGCGCCACCGCCGTACTCGCCGAACTCCTCGAACTCACCCCGTTCGGCAAGCTCCTGTTCTCCACGGACGGCTACGGCCTGCCGGAGCTGTACGTCGTGGGGGCGCACCTCTTCCGCGAGGCGCTGGCGGAGCTGACCACGGCCCTGGTGGCCTCGGGCGCCTGGTCACGGCCGGACGCGGACCGGGTCGCGAACATGATCGCCTCGGGCAACGCACAGCGCGTCTACGGCACGACCGCGACCGCGACCGCCTAGACGGCACCGAGGCGCCGCGCACCCGAGGTCTCAGGGCCCGTCCGGGTCCGCCCGGTCGAGGGCGGGCCTGGGCGCGGTCCCGGCCGCGAGGAGATAGTCCGCCGCGGCGGTGTCCGTGACCAGGCTGGTCACGAGCCCGGACCGCAGGACGGCGTCGATCGCGCCGGCCTTGCGCTGTCCGCCCGCGATGGCGACGACTTCGGGGATCCGCCGCAGCCGGTCCGCCTCGACCGTGATGCACCGCTCGCCCAGGTCGCGCCCGACCCGCCGCCCGTCGGAGTCGAAGAGGTGCGCGGACATCTCGGCGGCGACACCGAGCGAGGCGTAGTGCGCGCGCTCCTCGTCCGTCAGCATGTCGTGCACGGTCGAGATGCCCGGCTCCCAGGAGCCGATGGACACCGCGGCCACGGTGACCTTGTCGAAGTACTCGAAGGCCCGCGCGATACCCGTCTGGTTGCGCAGGGCGGCGGCCGTCGCCGGGTCGGGCAGCAGCATCGGCGCGTAGATCGGGTGCGCCTCACCGCCGGAGACCTGTGCGGCCCGGCGGACCGCCTCGACGGAGCCGCGCTCGGCGGTCCCGGCGTCGTAGACACCGGTGAGCTGTACGACGGTGCAGGGCGGCAGGCGGTCGAGCGCCGCCGCCATGTGGATGGTGGAGCGGCCCCAGGCGAGGCCGAGCACATCGCCCTCGGTGACGAGCTCGCCGAGCAGATCGGCGGCCACCTCTCCGAGGTTCTCCGGGTCGGGCGACTCCTCGACGGCCTGCGCGGGCGACTCCACGACGACCGCGTGCCGCAGTCCGTAGCGGGCCCGCAGGCGGTCGGAGCGCTCGGCGTCGAGTTCGGCGGGGACGCGGATCTCGATCCGTACGAGATCCCGTTCCAAGGCGGTCTCCAGGACCCGCGCGACCTTGAAGCGGCTGACGCCGAACTCCTCCGCGATCTGGATCTTGGATTTGCCCTCGAGATAGAAGCGGCGGGCCATGGCCGCCGCCTGCACCAGCTCAGCGGGTCCCATCCGCAGGGCCGGCCTCCCCGCTGACATGCCAGTCACGGCGCTCTCCTCACTGCTGTTCACAAGCTCTGCTGTTCACAAGCGGTTGTTCACACGGCTGTGGTTCACAAGTTCACTCATCGGCTCGCCGTTCATCCTTGCAGATCCGGCGGTGCTTGATCAGTCCTGCCGGACCCCGTTCATCTGCCGGTGGCGCACAGGACGCGTGGGCGGTGGCCCCCGGTGGTTCAGTGCGCGCAGGCCCAGGCCGCGCCGGCGGTGGTCTGCTCGGCCTTGGCCCGCAGGGCGCGCACCGCATCGGCCGGGTCGTCCTTGCCGTAGACGGCGGAGCCCGCGACGAAGACATCGGCGCCGGCTTCGGCACACCGCTCGATGGTGGAGTCCGAGACACCGCCGTCGACCTGCAGCCACAGCTCAAGACCGTGCTTGGAGATCAGCTCCCGGGTCCTGCGGATCTTGGGCAGCATGATGTCGAGGAAGGCCTGACCGCCGAAGCCGGGCTCCACGGTCATGATCAGCAGCATGTCCAGCTCGGGCAGCAGATCCTCGTACGGCTCGATCGGGGTCGCGGGCTTGAGCGCCATGGAGGCCCTGGCGCCCTTGGCACGGATCTCCCTGGCCAGGCGCACGGGCGCGGCGGCGGCCTCGGCGTGGAAGGTCACGGAGCCGGCCCCCGCTTCGACGTACTGCGGCGCCCAGCGATCGGGGTCCTCGATCATCAGATGGCAGTCCAGGGGCGTGTCCGTCGCACGGCTCAGGGACTCTACGATCGGCACCCCGAGCGTCAGATTCGGCACGAAGTGGTTGTCCATCACGTCGACGTGGAGCCAGTCGGCACCTTCGACGGCCTTCGCCTCCTCCGCGAGGCGGGCGAAGTCGGCGGACAGGATGCTGGGGTTGATCTGAACTGCCATGCCCCAAGCCTGCCATGCCCGGCGCCGGTTGCCGTCCTTGTACCGTGCACCCACCCCGCCCCGGAGCCGCTGCCCCGGCGTCGCGGCCGGCACCGGGAGGCTGCCCGGGAGCGGCCTCCCGGCGCCCTTGTAGGCTCGCGTGGAACCGGGCACGGGGCAGTCCGTCCGGTCACGTCTCGGGAGGTACACGTGGCTGAATTCGTCATCATCGGCATCGGCGGACTCATCGTCCTCGGCATCATCGCCGTCGTAGTGGTCGCCGTGGTGCTGGCGACCCGCCGCAATCGCACGCAGACGCCGGGGCCCACGATGATGCCTCCGCCGGGCCAGCCCCCGATGGGTCAGCCCTCCATGGGTCAGCCCCCCATGGGCCAGCCCTCCATGGGGCAGCCCTCCATGGGGCAGCCCTCCATGGGGCAGCCGTACCAGCAGCTCCAGTACCCGCCGATGCCTCAGCCCGGCGGACAGCCCCAGCAGAACCCGTACACGCAGGACCCCGGCCAGTACGGCCAGCAGCCTCAGCAACCCCAGCAGCCGCCCCACCCGCCGCAGCAGCAGCCGCACCAGGGCCAGTAGCAGCCCCACTGCCGCTGCCCCGTGGCGGCTACGCCTACCGCGTGCGCCGCAGCACCGCCAGATACATCGCGTCGGTGCCGTGCAGATGCGGCCACAGCTGGACGTCGGGCCCGTCGCCGAGCGCGGGCACGCCCGGCAACAGCGGCCGTGCGTCGACGAGTTCGGCGCCGCCCTGCTTCTTCAGTACGTCATCCACCACGGCGCGCGTCTCGGCCAGATGCGGCGAGCACGTGGCGTAGCCGACGACTCCCCCGACGCGTACCGCCTTCAACGCCTCCCGCAGCAGGCCGCGTTGCAGCGGGGCGAAACCGTCCAGGTCATCGGGGCGGCGCCGCCAGCGGGCCTCGGGGCGGCGGCGCAGCGCGCCGAGGCCGGTGCAGGGCACGTCCATCAGGACACGGTCGAAGGTGCCGGGCCGCCAGGGCGGCCGGGTGCCGTCGGCGGCGATCACCTGGTAGGAGCCGGGGTTGCCGTCCAGCGCCTGGGCGACGAGACCGGCGCGGTGCGGCTGCTTCTCGGACGCCAGCAGCATCGCGCCCCGCTGGGCGGCGAGCCCGGCGAGCATCGCGGCCTTTCCGCCGGGGCCCGCGCAGCCGTCGAGCCAGCGTGCGTCGGAGCCTTCGACGGGCGCGTTGGCGAGGGCCAGCGCCACCAGCTGGCTGCCCTCGTCCTGCACTCCGGCCCGCCCCTCGCGCACCGCTTCGAGGGCTCCGGGCTCGCCGCCTTCGGTGAGCCGCACGGCATACGGCGACCAGCGGCCGGGCAGCGCGGTGTCCTCGGCGAGCCCGTCGAGGAGCTCGTCGGCGGTGATACGGCCCGGGCGGGCTACGAGGGTGACCTCGGGCCGCTCGTTGTCGGCCTCGAGCAGATCCTCGATACCGGCCCGGCCGCCGCCGAGCGAGTCCCACAGCGCGGACACCACCCAGCGCGGGTGCGAGTGCACGACGGCCAGGTGGTCCTCGGGATCCTCGTCGTACGGCGGCGCGACCTTCTCGAGCCAGCCGTCGAGGTCATGGGCCGCGACCTTCCGCAGGACCGCGTTGACGAACTTGGCCCGCCCGTCGCCGAGTACGACCCGGGCGAGCTCCACACTCGCGGACACCGCGGCGTGGGTGGGGATACGGGTGCCGAGCAGCTGGTGCGCGCCGAGGCTCAGCACGTCCAGGACCGGCGGGTCGACCTCGCGCAGCGGCCGGTCGATACAGGCCGCGATGATCGCGTCGTAGGTGCCCTGGCGGCGCAGCGTGCCGTACACGAGCTCGGTGGCGAGCGCGGCGTCACGGCTGTCGAACTCACCTTTTTCGCGCGCCTTGCGCAGCAGCGGCGGCAGCACGAGATTCGCGTAGGCATCCCGCTCGTCCACCGCCCGCAAGGCCTCGAAGGCAAGGATCCGCACGGGGTCCTTCTGCGGACGGCGGTAGGGCTTGGCGGGCTTACGGGGACGTCGACGAGGCTGCTCGTTCACGAAAAAGGTGCTCCGGATCTGGGATGACGTGCCTCCCAAGCCTACGCGCCCCTCCCCCACCAGACCTTCCGGCCCCGCAGTCCCCCGGAGTGCGGTTCGTCGCGCCCCAAAGGGGCGCGGGGCTGTGCCGATATGCGGCTCCGCCCCGCGCCGAGAGCTTGAGGGAGCGACCGGTTCGTCGCGCCCCAGAGGGGCGCGGGGAACTGCGCGACCAGCCACGACGCACCCGCAGACGCCCTACCGGACACAGCCCCGGCATAGCCGCACTCAGCGGGCGACGGGAAGATCCCGGCTGGACCTACACCCCAAGAACCTCGCCGGAGGCGATCCGCACGCCACGAGCCCAATCCGCCCCCCGCATAGGCTTCTTGCCCTGCGGCTGCACCCACAGCAGCTCGATGGCGTGGGAGCCCGTCCCCACGTACACGTTGTTCTTCCCGGCGGCGAGGGCCCCGGGCGCGAGATCGGTCCGGTCGGGCACCGGCGACGCGGCCACCAGCTTCAGACGCTCGCCGCGGAACACGGTCCAGGCCCCCGGCGCGGGCGTGCAGCCGCGCACCACACGGTCCACGCGCAGGGCGGGCGCCGCCCAGTCGACCTGGGCGTCCTCGACGGTGATCTTCGGCGCGAGGCTGACGCCGTCGACAGGCTGAGGCACGGCCTTCAGGGAGCCGTCCTCGATGCCGTCCATGGTCGCGGCGAGCAGCCCGGAGCCCGCGAAGGCCAGCCGGGTCAGCAGGTCACCGCTGGTGTCGGTGGGCCGCACCTGCTCGGTGACCGTGCCGAACACGGGCCCGGAGTCGAGCCCTTCCTCGATCTGGAAGGTGGACGCACCGGTGATCTCGTCGCCCGCCATGATCGAGTGCTGCACGGGCGCCGCACCGCGCCAGGCGGGCAGCAGCGAGAAGTGCAGATTGACCCAGCCACGCGCCGGCACATCGAGCGCGACCCGCGGCAGCAGCGCGCCGTACGCCACCACCGGGCAGCAGTCGGGGCCGATCTCCCGCAGCCGCGCCAGGAAGTCCTCGTCACGCGGCCGGCGGGGCTTGAGCACCTCGATCCCGGCCTCCTCGGCCCGCTGCGCGACCGGACTCGCGACCAGCCTGCGACCGCGTCCCGCGGGCGCGTCGGGCCGGGTGACGACGGCCGCCACCTCATGCCGGTCGGAGGCGATCAGGGCATCCAGGGCGGGAACGGCGACCTCGGGGGTGCCTGCGAAGACCAGCTTCATAGGTGGGCGACTGCCTCTCGGGCGGGGTACGTGACGAGCAGCGCACCAGTCTATGGGCCGCCCGCCGGGCGCGGCATACGCCTGTGGACAACGGTGCCTCCGGGGGCGTACGAGCGGCCGTGCGCCCTGCGCATATGCGCATACGCCCCTGCACCGTGACCACATCGACGGGTGGCGCGTTGGTCAAGAAGGAGTTGACCTCAACGGGTCGACGACACGGGCCGCACATGCGGCCCGATCCTTTTCAACGCCGGTTCGAGAGGCTTGTTCATGGCCGACCACGCAACCCACGACGCCCAGGCACGGGCCAGCCTGCACCTGCTGGTGCGGGACATCGAGCGGGTCCGCCGGCAGGTGGACGCGCTGCGCACCCTCACCGCCCAGTTGGGGAATGTCTACCGGCCGCGCCGGTCAGGGCCCTCCACGGGCTTCGTCGTGTACGGACGCGCGCCCGCCCCGACCGTCCGCCTCGCCCAGGAACTGCGGGACAGCGTCGAGACCCTGGTCACGGCCGCCGTGGACTTCGACCGCTCCCTCGGCTTCTCCTGGGACGCGGTGGGCTCGGCGCTCGGGGTCACCAAGCAGGCGGTGCACCGCAGGTACGGAGCCCGCCGGGCCACGACCCAGGCGGCCGCGGAGGCGGAGCGCGCCACGGAGACCGCGGGCACCCGGGCCGCGGTGCCCGTCGGTTCCCCCGGACTGCCGTCGGTGCCCGCCGCCCGCTCCATGCCGACCCAGCCGACCGCGGGCAGCCCAGGTCTGCGCGACGAAGCGCGTCCGGGCGCCTTCCCCGGCCCCCGCAACGGCTGATCCGACGCGAGCTCCCGCGCAGCAGTAACGCCGACGCTGCTGCAAGGGGCTCGCCGCCCCGTGAATGCCCCCGCTTCCACCCCCAGGGCGGGGGCATTCGCACGCGCGCACGGGCGCGAGTCCACGCCCAACTGCCGCGAGAACAACCGCGTACCGCACAATCGCGAGCCCCCGAGCCCCCGAGCCCCCGGGACCGCCAGACCGCCAGAGCGCCAGAGCGCCAGAGCAACCGGAAGCCGCTGAGAACCGTAAAAGCAACCGGAAGCCGCTCAGAACCGCCAGACCACAAGTGCGGCCGCGTACCGCAAAACTGAGCGAGCGCCGGGGGCTATCCGATGTCCGGCGGATCCACCCTGACCCGCACCACATCCCCCTCGCTGCGCCCCGCCCGGGCCATCCGCGCCGCCTGCGCCGTCTTCAGGGCGCCCGCGAGGGCGGCCCCGCTGCCGGGCGGCACCCGTACCAGGACCCGCTCCCACTGCTCGCCGGGCGGCGGAGCGCCAGGCCTGCGGGGCCTGCCCGGCTCCGTCACCGGTACGGACACAGGGCCCAACACCTCGGCGTCGCCGGGGAGTTCGGCCGCCGCGAGAAACTCCGCGAGCGCTTCGGGCCGGGCCGACACCGCCGCCATCCGGGACACCGGCGGGAAGCCGAGCTCGGCCCGCTCGGCGAGTTCGCGCACCGCGTGCCCTGCCGGATCCCAGCGCACCAGGGCCTGCACGGGCCGCAGGGTCGGCTCGGCGACGACCACCACGGTGCCGCCCGCGCCCTGCGGACGTACCAGCGAGGCGGCACCGAGCCAGCGCCGCAGGGCGTCCTCACCGGCACGCAGGTCGGGGCGGCCGAGCATGGCCCAGCCGTCGAGCAGCAGGGCCGCCGCGTACCCGCCGTCGGCGACGGGTTCGGCGCCCGGGGTGGAGACGACGAGGGCGGGAGCGTCGGGCACCGTGTCGAGCACCTGCTCGCGTCCCGAAGTCCGCACCGGCACCGCGGGAAAGGCCCGCCCCAGCTCCTCCGCGGTACGCCGCGCGCCCACGATCTGGGCCCGCAGCCGGAAGCCGCCGCACTCGCCGCAGTGCCACTCGCTCTCCCCCTGCCCGCACCACGCGCAGTGCAGCGGCCCGGCGTCCTGCGCCTCGAGGGGGCCGGCGCAGTGCCGGCAACGGGCGGGCTCACGGCAGCGCTCGCAGGCGAGCCGCGGTACGTAGCCACGCCTGGGCACCTGGACGAGGACCGGGCCGTTCCGCAGCCCGTCGCGCACGGCCTGCCAGGCGAGGCTGGGCAGCCGCGCGGCGCGCGCCGCCTCGTCGCGCGCCAGGTCGCCGTCGCCGACGGTCCGCACGAGGGGCGCGGCGCCGCGCACCTGCTCACGGTCGGCGGCCAGGGGCAGCGCCCAGCCGCTCTCGACCAGCTGCGCGGCCTCCACGGTGCAGCTCCAACTCCCGAGGAGAAAGGCGCACTTGTCGTGGGCGGCGCGCAGCAGCAGCACATCGCGCGCGTGCGGCTGGGGGGCGTGCGGTTCGCTGTGGCTGCCGTCGCCGTCGTCCCAGATCGCGACGAGTCCCAGATTCTGCACGGGCGCGAACATGGCGGCCCGGGTGCCCACCACGGCGCGCACGGACCCGCGCCGCACGGCCAGCCATTCGCGGTAGCGCTTCTCGGGGCCTGCGTCGGCGGTCAGGAGCGCGTGCCGCCCCTCTCCGAGCAGCGCCGTCAGGGCGGCGTCCACGCGCGCGGCGGCCCGTCCGTCGGGCACGACGACCAGGGCGCCACGGCCTGAGGCGAGCGTGGCCTGGACGGCGCGCGCCAGCTCATCGGCCCACTGCGGGCCCGGCAGCGCGTTCCACACGGCGCGCGGCGCACCCCCCTGCGCCAGCGCCTCGACGAAGGCCACGCCCCGCCCATAGCGCGCCCAGCTCCCGGCCTCAGGAGCGGGTGGCGCGGGCAGCGGCTCGGGCGAGGGCTTCTTCTCCGCCCGGGCGTTACGCGGCGGAATGGCCAGCTGCAGCACATCGGCGAGGCTCCCCGCGTACCGGTCGGCGACGGCGCGTGCGAGCCCGAGCAGCTCGGGGCTCAACACCGGCTCGGGCGAGACGACTTGGGCCAGCGCGGCCAGCGGCCCCGAATAGTCCGAGTCCGCGAGCCGCTCGATCACAAACCCGCTGATGAGCCCGCCGCCCTCGCGCCGCCCTCCGTGCACCTGATGCCGTCCGGCCCCGAACCGCACCCGCACCCGCACACCCGGCTGCGCGTCGGCGTCCAGCTCCTCAGGCACCGCGTAGTCGAAATACCGGTCGAGGTGCAGCACACCCTTGTCGACAAGCACCCGCGCGACCGGCAACTCCCCGGCCAGCGCGGCCCCCCGCCAGGTCCGCGGCTTCGCCCGCGGCACCTTGGCCTTGCGCACCGTCTCCCGAATGAGCGCGAGCTGCTCCGGCGCCGCGTCCTCCGCGTCACCGGGCTCCTGCTCGTTCTGGCTGCTCACAGCCAAATTCCTATCAGACCCCACCGACAACCAACCCGCCCAAGCCCTCTGAGCGGCGGTCCGCGAGCGGCGCAAACGCCGAGGCCCGGCTCCCCCAAAAAAGGGAACCGGGCCTCCAACTACCCGGAGAGCCGCCGGACTTAGAGCCCCGCAGCCTTCCGCAGTGCGTCCACGCGGTCCGTCTTCTCCCAGGTGAAGTCCGCGAGGCCGCGGCCGAAGTGGCCGTACGCCGCGGTCTGGGAGTAGATCGGGCGGAGCAGGTCGAGGTCGCGGATGATCGCGGCCGGGCGCAGGTCGAAGACCTGGGAGATGGCCTGCTCGATCTTCTCGACGTCCACCGTGGCGGTGCCGAAG
Source organism: Streptomyces monticola (assembly GCF_042665355.1). Taxonomy (NCBI): domain Bacteria; kingdom Bacillati; phylum Actinomycetota; class Actinomycetes; order Kitasatosporales; family Streptomycetaceae; genus Streptomyces; species Streptomyces monticola. Next base: position 128,255 of record NZ_JBHTCF010000012.1, read on the forward strand.
GTCTCCACGAACAGGCCCACCGGCTCGGCCTTGCCGATCGCGTAGGCGACCTGGACCTCGCAGCGGGCGGCGAGACCCGCGGCCACGACGTTCTTGGCGACCCAGCGCATGGCGTAGGCGGCCGAGCGGTCGACCTTGGACGGGTCCTTGCCGGAGAAGGCGCCGCCGCCGTGGCGGGCCATACCGCCGTAGGTGTCGATGATGATCTTGCGGCCGGTCAGGCCCGCGTCACCCATCGGGCCGCCGATCTCGAAGCGACCGGTCGGGTTGACCAGGAGGCGGTAGCCCTCGGTCTCCAGCTTGATGCCGTCGTCCAGGAGCGCCTTGAGCTCCGGCTCGACCACGAACTCGCGGATGTCGGGCGCGAGCAGAGAGTCCAGGTCGATGTCGCTCGCGTGCTGCGAGGAGACCACGACGGTGTCGAGGCGGACCGCCTTGTCGCCGTCGTACTCGATGGTGACCTGGGTCTTACCGTCCGGGCGCAGATACGGGATCGTGCCGTTCTTGCGGACCTCGGACAGCCGGCTGGAGAGCCGGTGGGCCAGGTGGATCGGCAGCGGCATCAGCTCGGGCGTCTCGTCCGACGCGTAGCCGAACATCAGGCCCTGGTCGCCCGCGCCCTGCTTGTCCAGCTCGTCCTCGTCGCCCTCGACCCGCTTCTCGTACGCGGTGTCGACACCCTGCGCGATGTCCGGGGACTGCGCTCCGATGGAGACGGAGACGCCGCAGGAGGCGCCGTCGAAGCCCTTCTTCGACGAGTCGTAACCGATCTCGAGGATCTTGTCGCGCACCAGCTGCGCGATCGGCGCGTACGCCTTGGTCGTGACCTCACCGGCGACGTGCACCTGGCCGGTGGTGATCAGCGTCTCCACGGCGACCCGGGACGTCGGGTCCTCACGCAGAAGCGCATCGAGAATGGTGTCGCTGATCTGGTCAGCGATCTTGTCGGGGTGGCCCTCGGTCACAGACTCCGAGGTGAACAGACGACGGGACACAACGCTCCCTGGGGTTGCAGCGGCTGCTGGCTGATCATTGGCGGACCGGCCGGGAGCTGCGCCCGGCGTCGTTCCACAACCAGTTTATCGGTCGCCTCCGGCCACTGGACCACGCGTCTCGTTTGCTGGATGCCCAGTGACCTGCGGCACTGCATTCTGCGATACGAAGATAGGGCTCCACTAGAGGGCCTGTGACCGAATTCCTGGGGTTTGAGGCGCCCGATGGAGCGAAAGTTACATTCAGGCGAGGCGGCGGGAAACAAGGTTCCACACGATGTCCGCAAGTGCTTCCTTCGGACCGTGCGGTACGGGCGTCTCGGAACCGTCGGATCCGAGCACCACCGCTTCGTTCTCCTCGGCTCCGAAGGTCTTGCGCTCCCCGACCTCGTTGACGACCAGGAGATCGCAGCCCTTGCGCTCCAGCTTGGCCCGCCCGTTGGCCAGTACGTCATCGGTCTCCGCGGCGAAACCCACGACGACCTGACCGGCTCGGGGCCGGTCCCCGGCGATCTCGGCGAGGATGTCGGGGTTACGGACCAGGGTGATCGGCTCGGGCTCCAGGCCGTCCTTCTTCTTGATCTTTCCGGCGGCGTATGTCGCCGGGCGGAAGTCGGCGACGGCCGCGGCCATGACCACGGCGTCGGCGTCGGCGGCGGCCTTCAGGACGGCTTCGCGCAGCTGTACGGCGGTGCCCACCGGGACGACGTCGACGCCCGCGGGGTCCGGCAGCGCGGCGTTGGCGGCGATCAGCGTGACCCGGGCGCCGCGCGCCGCCGCGGTGCGGGCGAGCGCGTAGCCCTGCTTGCCGGAGGAGCGGTTGCCGAGGAAACGGACGGGGTCGAGGGGCTCACGGGTACCGCCCGCGCTGACCACCACGTGACGGCCCGCGAGATCGGCCTCGGCGCCTCCCCCGGCGAGCACCCGGCGGCACACCTCGAAGATCTCGCCGGGCTCGGGCAGCCGGCCCTTGCCGGTGTCCACACCGGTGAGGCGGCCGACGGCGGGCTCGATGACGACGGCGCCCCTGCGGCGCAGCGTCGTGACGTTCTCCTGCGTGGCCGGGTGCTCCCACATCTCGGTGTGCATGGCGGGTGCGAAGACCACCGGACAGCGGGCCGTGAGCAGGGTGTTCGTCAGCAGGTCGTCGGCGAGGCCATGGGCGGCCTTGGCGAGCATGTCGGCGGTGGCGGGGGCCACCACCACCAGGTCGGCGCCCTGCCCGATGCGGACGTGCGGGACCTCGTGGACATCGGACCAGACCTCGGTGGAGACGGGGTGGCCGGAGAGCGCGGACCAGGTGGCGGCGCCGACGAAGTGCAGCGCGGACTCGGTGGGCACGACGCGTACGTCATGACCGGACTCGGTGAGCCGCCGCAGCAGCTCGCACGCCTTGTAGGCGGCGATCCCGCCGCTGACCCCCAGAACGACCTTCGGCTTACGGCCCTTCTCCACTGCGCCCACTGCCTCGTCCACTACCTCTCCCCTGCTGGCGAACCGTACGTACCGAACCGTACGTCCCATGACACACCACAGGCCCGGCAGATGCTCTGCCGGGCCTGTGGTGAAAGAACTGGTGATTCCCGCTGAATTACCCGTCGATTACTGGGCCGGGCCCTCGATGGCCTCGGAGGTCAGCAGGCCTGCGTTGATCTCACGCAGGGCGATCGAGAGCGGCTTCTCGTGGACGTGGGTGTCCACCAGCGGACCGACGTACTCGAGGAGGCCCTCGCCGAGCTGCGAGTAGTACGCGTTGATCTGGCGGGCACGCTTGGCCGCGTAGATCACCAGGCTGTACTTCGAGTCGGTGGCTTCGAGGAGCTCGTCGATCGGCGGGTTGATGATGCCCTCGGGCGCGGTGATGGAAGAGGACACGCTCTACCTTCCGAAAGATGGGAAAAGATCAGACAACGTCCATCAAGGCTAGCAGCTCACGCGCCACGTCCTCGACGGAGGTGTTGACAAGGGTCGTATCGAACTCCGACTCGGCCGCGAGCTCCACCTGCGCCGCCGCGAGACGGCGCTCGATGACCTCGGGGGCCTCGGTACCGCGGCCGGTGAGCCGGCGCACCAGCTCGTCCCAGCTGGGCGGAGCCAGGAAGACCAGCTGGGCCTCCGGCATCGACTCCCGGACCAGACGGGCGCCCTGCAGATCGATCTCGAGCAGGACGGGCTCGCCCTTCTCCAGACGTTCGAGGACGGCGCCGCGCGGAGTGCCGTAGCGGTTGCCCGCGAATTCGGCCCACTCAAGCAGCTCGCCATTGGCGATCAGCTTGTCCATCTCCTCGTCGGTGACGAAGAAATACTGCACGCCGTGCCTCTCCCCGGGGCGCGGCTTGCGAGTGGTGGCCGATACCGAGAGCCAGACCTCGGGGTGTTCCTTGCGCATATGAGCGACGACCGTGCTCTTGCCGACCCCCGAGGGGCCGGAGAGCACGGTCAGCCGCGGACGTTCACTCATGCAGCGATTATCCAGGTTCTCAGGAGTGCCTGAGACCGTCAGGCGGCGCCGCCGCCGAACTCGCGCTCCAGGGAAGCGATCTGGTTGGAGCCGAGACCGCGCACCCGCCGGCTCTCGGAGATGCCGAGACGCTCCATGATCTGCTTGGCGCGGACCTTGCCGACGCCGGGCAGCGACTCGAGGAGGGCGGAGACCTTCATCTTGCCGATGACGTCATTCTCCTGACCCTGCTTGATGACCTCGTGAAGGGAGGCGCCGGAGTGCTTGAGTCGATTCTTGACCTCGGCCCGCTCCCGGCGAGCCGCGGCGGCCTTTTCGAGCGCGGCTGCGCGCTGTTCAGGGGTAAGGGGCGGAAGAGCCACGCCTACGTCACCTCGGTTGTCGAACTGTCGGATACGGACCGGTGAGGAACCTAGTCGCCCCACACCTGGGGAGCAACGAGCAACGCGCTTGCCCGTGCACTCTCGACGGAGACTAGCGGCCTGGACCGCCGGAGTCAGCGAGAACAGCGGAAAAGTCCTGGTCAGCCTCCGCTGAACTATACATATCTGGCATTTCGACCATGATTTGGGTCCCGAGTTGGCCGGGAGCCGGTCACAAAGCGCCTCCGCACATGCCGGATAAACGTCAAGACAGCCTCTGTGCGAGTCCGATGGCGTCTCTGAAAGAGCCGATCGACCGTTCCGCGAGCGCCGCGCGCAGCTCTTCGAGTACGCGGACGGGGGCCGAGGGGTCGTTGAAGATCGCCGTGCCCACGGCGACGCCCGAAGCGCCGGCGAGCACGAACTCCAGGGCGTCGCGGCCGGAGGCGATGCCGCCCATGCCGAGGATCGGCACCTCGCGCACCGCGCCGGACCGCATCGCCGCGTACACCTGGTACACGCAGCGCACCGCGACCGGTCTCACCGCCGGCCCCGAGAGGCCGCCGGTGACGCCCGCGAGGGCGGGGCGCAGGGTGTCGGTGTCGATGGCCGTGCCGAGGAGCGTGTTGATCATCGAGAGGCCATCGGCGCCCGCCTCCGTGCAGGCCGCGGCGATGTCGGCGATCGAGGTGACGTCGGGGGTGAGCTTGGCGTATACGGGCAGCGCCGGGTCGGCCGCGGCGCGGACCGCCTTGATCACGTCGTACGAGGAGACCGGGTCGCAGGCGAAGACGAGGCCGCGGTTGGCGACGTTGGGGCAGGAGATATTGGCCTCGATGCCCACGACGGCCGGCTGTCCGGCCAGACGGGCCGCGGCCTCGGCGAACTCCTCGGTGCGCTCCCCCGCCACCGACACCAGGACGCGGGCGCCGCGCTCGGCGAGCCACGGCAGCTCGTGCTCCACGAAGTGGTCGATGCCGGAGCCCTGCAGACCGATGGAGTTCAGCATGCCGCTGGGTGTCTCGGCCATCCTCGGGGTGGGCCGGCCCGAGCGCGGATACGGCATGATCGTCTTGGTCGTGACGGTGCCGAGCGCGGACAACGGCAGGAACCGGTCGAGTTCACGCCCGTAGCCCGCGCATCCCGAGGCGGTGCTCACGGGGTTGGGCAGCGTCACGGTCGCGCCGAGCGGGGCCGACATGTCGACATCGTGGGGTGCCAGTCCGGACGCGGGCCGGGGCGCGGGCCGGGGTGTGGACGTCATCGGGCCGCCTCCGTGGAGCTGTTGGTGTGCGGGGTCATGGCGGCGGCGCCCTCCAGGTCGGGCGGCAGCTTGCCCGCGTCCGCCCAGCGCACCTTCGTACCGTCGAAGACCGGGCCCGAGGTGCACGAGCGAAGGAAGCGTGTGGTCCCGTCGTCCCCCACGACCGGCAGGACACAGGTCATACAGACCCCGATGCCGCAGGCCATGGCCTCCTCGACGGCGGTGTGGCTGCGGGCTCCCGCGGCTGTGGCGAGCGCGGTGACGGCGCGCAGCATGCCCATGGGGCCGCAGGAGTGGACCTCGGTCGCGTCGAGGGCACGGAGCATGGCGGGCAGCGGGTCCGTGACGACGCCCTGTTCACCGTACGACCCGTCGTCGGTGACGACCGCGACGTGTGGCGTGAGGGCGCGGGCCAGATCGACTCCGAAGAGGCGGTCTGCGGTCGCGGCTCCCAGTACGAAGCCGACGCGGCCTCCGCGCGCGAGGATGCGCTCGGCGAGCGCGAACATCGGGGCGCTGCCGTAGCCGCCCGCGACCAGGACCGCCGCGACGGGCCCGGCGGGGAGCGGGAAGGGCGTGCCGAGCGGGGCGACCAGGTCGACGGTGTCGCCGGGGCGGTGCCGGGCGAGCGCTCTGGTGCCCCTGCCGTGCTCGGCGAAGACCAGCTCGAGGGTGTCCGCCGCCGGGTCGGCGCGGTGGATGGAGAAGGCGCGGCGCAGCAGCGTCGCGGAGTCGCGCCCGCCGATCGCCAGGGCGGCGAAGTGGCCGGGTGCGGCGTCCGCGGCGGCTCCGCCCGCGCGCAGGAGCAGGCGGTGGTAGGCGCCTGCGGGGGTGAGGGCGAGGATCTCGGCGGGGGTCTGGACCGGCACAGGGGGCTCCCTGGACGCGACGGGTTACGGGCCCCTTGATCCATCATCGGGCACGGGTACGGCCGTGCCCGGGCGCGAAGGTCCTGTACGGGTGCGCGAAGGTCCCCTTCCCCGGCCCTGTCGCCGGAAGGTCCTCTTCCCCGGCCCCGTCGCCGGAGGAGCAGGCAGATCGGCCCCTCCGGCGATGGCGGCAGTGGAGGCGTGACGGCCCTACGCCGCGGCGACCGCCGTCCGCACCTCGTCCGCGAACCGCTGCGCCGCGTCACGGAGACCCGCCACGTCCGGCCCGTGCCGCAGCACGCCCCGGCTCACGTTCGGTACGACGTTGCGTACGACGGAACCGAAGACCCGGGGCAGATCCGCCGGGGTCGCGCCCTGTGCCCCGATGCCGGGGGCGAGCAGCGGGCCGTTGATGTCCAGGTCGTACGAGGAGAGATCGCCGAGGGTCGCGCCGACTACCGCGCCGAAGGAGCCCATGGGCTCGGCCCCCGCGTTCTCCGCCGCGAGGTGGGCCAGCATCGTGGCGCCCACCGAGCGGCCGTCCACGCGCACCGCGTGCTGTACCTCGGCGCCCTCCGGGTTGGAGGTCAGGGCGAGCACGAAGAGGCCCGCGCCGCTCTCGCGCGCCAGGTCGACGGCGGGCTTGAGGGAGCCGTAGCCGAGGTAGGGCGACACGGTCAGGGCGTCCGAGAACAGCGGGGAGTCCTTGCGCAGGAAGGTCTCCGCGTACGCCGCCATCGTCGAGCCGATGTCACCGCGCTTGGCGTCCATGACGACCAGCGCGCCCGCGGCCCTGGCCTGCTCGACCGACTTCTCCAGTACGGCGATACCGCGCGAGCCGAAGCGCTCGAAGAAGGCCGACTGCGGCTTGAACACGGCCACCCGCTCGCCGAGCGCCTCGACGACGGTGCGCGAGAAGCGCTCCAGGCCGTCGACGGTGTCGGGCAGGCCCCAGGAGTCGAGCAGGGCCGCGTGCGGGTCGATGCCGACGCACAGCGGGCCGCGCTCGTCCATGACGCGGCGGAGCCGGGTGCCGAAGGACTCGGGTGTGCTCATGCTGCGGCCTTCTTCCTGACGTCGGCGCCGACGGCCTCGGCGAGGGTGGCGTACGGGCTGTTGTTCAGACGGGCCGCGAGGCCCTTGTGCATCGCGCGCATCCAGAAGGGCCCCTCGTAGATGAAGGCGCTGTAGCCCTGGACCAGGGTCGCTCCGGCGAGGATGCGCTGCCAGGCGTCCTCGGCGTTCTCGATGCCGCCGACGCCGACGAGCGTGATGTCGTCGCCCACGCGCGCGTAGAGGCGGCGCAGGACCTCCAGGGAGCGCTCCTTGAGGGGCGCTCCGGAGAGCCCTCCGGTCTCCTGCACGAGGGCCGGGTCCGACTGCAGGCCGAGGCCCTCGCGCGCGATGGTGGTGTTGGTGGCGATGATGCCGTCCAGGCCGAGTTCCACGGCGAGGTCGGCGACCGCGTCGATGTCCTCGTCCGCGAGGTCGGGGGCGATCTTCACCAGGAGCGGTACGCGGCGGCCGTCGACGCTGCGGTCCGCGGCCTCTCGTACGGCCGTGAGGAGCGGGCGCAGGGATTCGGTCGCCTGGAGGTTGCGCAGCCCCGGGGTGTTCGGGGACGACACGTTCACGACGAGGTAGTCGGCGTAACGGGCAAGCCGCTCCGCCGACTTGACGTAGTCGGCGGTCGCCTCCTCCTCGGGTACGACCTTGGTCTTGCCGATGTTGACGCCGACCGTGGTCCGGAAAACCGCCTTCCGCGCGGCGAGGCGTTCGGCGACGGCGGCGGAGCCCTCGTTGTTGAAGCCCATGCGGTTGATCAGGGCGCGGTCCTGCACCAGGCGGAAGAGGCGCTTCTTCGGGTTGCCGGGCTGCGGCTCGCCCGTGACCGTGCCGATCTCGATGTGGTCGAAGCCGAGCATCGTCATGCCGTCGACGGCCACGGCGTTCTTGTCGAACCCGGCGGCGAGCCCGAAGGGGCCGTGCATGCGCAGGCCGAGCGCCTCGGTGCGCAGTTCCTTGTGGCGGGGCGCGAGGGCCGCGGCGACGAAGGTGCGCAGGACCGGGATACGGGCGGCGAGCCGGATCCAGCGGAAGGCCAGGTAGTGGGCCTGCTCCGGGTCCATGCGCTTGAAGACGAGCTGGAAGAAGAGTTTGTACATCTCAAGTCCTCGGTGGGCCTCATGAAGAGGGGGACACCGTTTCCGGTGTCCCCCTCGTGGGCTGCTAGTCGCGAGCCGCGGTCAGGTGTTCCGCGTGTTCCTGCAGTGAACGCACGCCCACGTCACCGTGGTTGAGCGCGTCGATGCCCTGGACGGCGGCGGCGAGCGCCTGCACCGTCGTCAGGCACGGCACGGAGCGCGCCACGGCCGCCGTGCGGATGTCGTAGCCGTCGAGACGGCCGCCGGTGCCGTAGGGGGTGTTGACGATCAGGTCGACCCCGCCCTCGTGGATCAGCTGGACGATCGTCTTCTCGCCGTTCGGGCCCTCGCCCTCGGACTGCTTGCGCACGATCGTGGCGTTGATGCCGTTGCGCTTGAGCACCTCGGCCGTACCGGAGGTGGCGAGCAACTCGAAGCCGTGGGCGACGAGTTCACGCGCCGGGAAGATCATCGAGCGCTTGTCCCGGTTGGCGACCGAGATGAACGCCCGGCCCTTGGTGGGCAGCGGGCCGTACGCACCGGCCTGCGACTTGGCGTACGCCGTGCCGAAGACCGAGTCGATGCCCATGACCTCGCCGGTGGAACGCATCTCCGGGCCGAGGACCGTGTCGACGCCGCGGCCGTGGATGTCACGGAAGCGCGACCACGGCATGACGGCCTCCTTGACGGAGATCGGCGCGTCCATGGGGAGCGTGCCGCCGTCGCCCGTCGCCGGCAGCAGACCCTCCGCCCGCAGCTCGGCGATGGTCGCGCCGAGCGAGATCCGGGCGGCGGCCTTCGCCAGCGGCACCGCGGTCGCCTTCGAGGTGAAGGGGACGGTGCGCGAGGCACGCGGGTTCGCCTCGAGGACGTAGAGGATGTCGCCGGCCATCGCGAACTGGATGTTGATCAGTCCGCGGACGCCGACTCCCTTGGCGATGCCCTCGGTCGAGGCACGCAGGCGCTTGATGTCGAAGCCGCCGAGGGTGATCGGGGGCAGCGCGCACGCCGAGTCGCCGGAGTGGATACCGGCCTCCTCGATGTGCTCCATGACGCCGCCGAGGTAGAGCTCCTCGCCGTCGTAGAGCGCGTCGACGTCGATCTCGATGGCGTCGTCGAGAAAGCGGTCGACGAGGACCGGCCGCGAGGGGCTGATCTCGGTCGACTCCTCGATGTACGCGGACAGGCGGGCCTCGTCGTAGACGATCTCCATGCCGCGGCCGCCAAGGACGTACGACGGGCGTACGAGCACCGGGTAGCCGATCTCGTCGGCGATCGTCTTCGCCTCCGCGAACGTCGTGGCCGTGCCGTGCTTGGGCGCCGGAAGACCGGCCTCCGCCAGCACCCGGCCGAAGGCACCGCGGTCCTCGGCGGCGTGAATGGCCTCGGGCGAAGTGCCCACGACCGGGACGCCGTTGTCCTTGAGCGCCTGCGACAGACCGAGCGGGGTCTGGCCGCCGAGCTGCACGACGACACCGGCGAGCGGGCCCGCCTGCTGCTCGGCGTGCACGATCTCCAGGACGTCCTCGAGGGTGAGCGGCTCGAAGTAGAGCCGATCGGAGGTGTCGTAGTCCGTGGAGACGGTCTCGGGGTTGCAGTTGACCATCACGGTCTCGTAGCCCGCGTCGCTGAGCGCGAACGAGGCGTGGACGCAGGAGTAGTCGAACTCGATGCCCTGGCCGATCCGGTTCGGGCCCGAGCCCAGGATGATCACCGCGGGCTTCTCGCGCTTGGCGACCTCGGTCTCCTCGTCGTACGAGGAGTAGAAGTACGGGGTCTTGGCGGCGAATTCGGCGGCGCAGGTGTCGACCGTCTTGTAGACCGGGCGTACCCCGAGCGCGTGCCGGACCTCGCGCACGACGTCCTCGCGCAGGCCGCGGATCTCGGCGATCTGGTGGTCCGAGAAGCCGTGCCGCTTGGCCTCGGCGAGCAGATCGGCGTCCAGGCGCTCGGCGCCGGCCAGCTCGTCCGCGACCTCCTTGATGAGGAAGAGCTGGTCCACGAACCAGGGGTCGATCTTCGTGTAGTCGAAGATCTCCTGCGGCGTCGCACCGGCCCGGATGGCCTCCATGACGGTGTTGATACGGCCGTCGGTGGGCCGCACGGACGCTTCGAGGAGCTCCTTCTTGTCGCCGGTCTCCCCGGTGAAGGAGAACTGCGAGCCCTTCTTCTCCAGGGAGCGCAGCGCCTTCTGGAACGCCTCGGTGAAGTTACGGCCGATCGCCATGGCCTCGCCCACCGACTTCATGGTGGTGGTGAGGGTGTTGTCGGCGGACGGGAACTTCTCGAACGCGAACCGCGGCGCCTTGACCACGACGTAGTCGAGCGTCGGCTCGAAGGAGGCCGGGGTCTTCTCGGTGATGTCGTTCGGGATCTCGTCCAGCGTGTAGCCGACGGCCAGCTTGGCGGCGATCTTGGCGATCGGGAAGCCGGTGGCCTTCGAGGCGAGCGCCGAGGAACGCGACACACGCGGGTTCATCTCGATCACGATGACGCGGCCGTCGACCGGGTCGATCGCGAACTGGATGTTGCAGCCGCCGGTGTCGACACCGACCTCGCGGATGATCGCGATGCCCACGTCACGCAGCCGCTGGTACTCGCGGTCGGTCAGCGTCATCGCCGGGGCCACGGTGATCGAGTCGCCGGTGTGCACGCCCATCGGGTCGAAGTTCTCGATGGAGCAGACGACCACGACGTTGTCGTTCTTGTCGCGCATCAGCTCCAGCTCGTACTCCTTCCAGCCGAGGATGGACTCCTCGAGGAGCACCTCGGTGGTCGGCGAGAGCGTGAGGCCCTGTCCGGCGATCCGGCGCAGCTCCTCCTCGTCGTGTGCGAAGCCGGAGCCTGCGCCGCCCATGGTGAACGAGGGGCGGACGACGACGGGGTAGCCGCCGAGCTCCTCGACGCCCTTGAGGACGTCGTCCATGGAGTGGCAGATGTAGGAGCGGGCGGACTCGCCGTGCCCGATCTTCTTGTTGACCTCTTCGACGACGTCCTTGAAGAGGTCGCGGTCCTCGCCCTTGTTGATCGCCTCGACGTTGGCGCCGATGAGCTCGACGCCGTACTTCTCGAGAACGCCCTGCTCGTGCATGGAGATCGCCGTGTTGAGGGCCGTCTGACCGCCCAGAGTCGGCAGCAGGGCGTCCGGGCGCTCCTTGGCGATGATCTTCTCGACGAACTCCGGGGTGATCGGCTCGACGTACGTGGCGTCGGCGATCTCCGGGTCGGTCATGATCGTCGCCGGGTTGGAGTTGACCAGGATGACCCGCAGGCCCTCGGCCTTCAGGACACGGCAGGCCTGGGTGCCGGAGTAGTCGAACTCGGCGGCCTGGCCGATGACGATCGGGCCGGAGCCGATGACCAGGACGGACTGGATATCGGTGCGCTTAGGCACGCTCGGCCTCCATCAGGGATACGAAGCGGTCGAAGAGGTACGCGGCGTCGTGCGGGCCCGCGGCCGCCTCGGGGTGGTACTGGACGGAGAAGGCCGGCTGGTCGAGCAGCTGCAGGCCCTCCACGACCTGGTCGTTCAGGCATACGTGGGAGACCTCGGCCCGCCCGTAGGGGGTCTCGCTCACCTTGTCGAGGGGCGCGTCGACGGCGAAGCCGTGGTTGTGCGCGGTGACCTCGACCTTGCCGGTGGTGCGGTCCTGCACCGGCTGGTTGATGCCGCGGTGGCCGTACTTCAGCTTGAAGGTGCCGAAGCCGAGCGCGCGGCCCAGGATCTGGTTGCCGAAGCAGATGCCGAAGAGCGGTGTCTTGCGCTCCAGGACGCCCTGCATCACGGACACGGGATGGTCGGCGGTGGCCGGGTCACCCGGGCCGTTGGAGAAGAACACCCCGTCCGGGTTGACGGCGTACACATCCTCGACCGTCGCCGTGGCCGGAAGCACATGCACCTCGATGCCGCGCTCGGCCATGCGGTGCGGGGTCATGCCCTTGATGCCCAGGTCGACGGCGGCGACGGTGAACCGCTTCTCGCCGATCGCGGGGACGACGTACGCCTCCTTGGTGGCGACCTCCGCCGACAGGTTGGCGCCCTTCATCTGCGGGGCCTCCTGCACCCGGGCAAGCAGCGACGCGTCATCCGCGACCGCCTCGCCGGAGAAGATGCCGACGCGCATGGCGCCGCGCTCGCGCAGGTGCCGGGTCAGGGCGCGCGTGTCGACACCGGAGATACCGACGACGCCCTGCTTGGCGAGCTCCTCGTCGAGGGAGCGCTTGGCGCGCCAGTTGGAGGAGACCCGGGCGGGGTCGCGCACGACATAGCCGGCGACCCAGATCTGCCCGGACTCGGGGTCCTCGTCGTTGACGCCGGTGTTGCCGACGTGCGGAGCGGTCATGACGACGACCTGCCGGTGGTACGACGGGTCGGTCAGGGTCTCCTGGTAGCCGGTCATGCCGGTGGAGAACACGGCCTCGCCGAAGGTCTCCCCCACGGCCCCGTAGGCACGGCCGCGGAAGATGCGGCCGTCCTCCAGGACGAGTACGGCGGGAGCTGCTTTCTTTGGAGAAGCGGTTCCCCTGGTGGAGGTCGTCATCGTGCGGCGCCTTCCGTCGTTTCGTTGGTGTTCATGGAGTTGACCGCCTCGACCCAGGCCGCGTGCTCGGCGGCCCGGTCGGAGCGGAAGCCGGAGTCGAGCAGCTTGTCGCCGTGCGCCCAAGTGACGACGAGCAGCCCGCCTTCGGCGAGTACCTTGCCCGCGATGCCCTTGTCGAGCCGGGCCTCGCGCAGTGCGGCCGCGGGGACGAAGAAGTCGGCGGCCCCGGGGCGTACGACGCTCAGACCCTCGTCCGTGAGCGTCAGCTCGACCCGGCTGCGGGTGCCCAGGCCATGGGCCACGATCCGGTCGAGCCACTGCCCGGCGGTCGTGGAGCCGTGGTAGCGGCCGCTCAGCTCAAGTTTCGCCGGGCCGGTGCTTTCCGGCACGGCGGGCAGCTCGGGCAGATCGCCCTGGAGCGTGCCCCGCCATTTCCAGCCCTGGCGCATCAGCCAGTAGACGAGCGCCACGAAGAGCGCCAGGCCCACGAGCCAGCCGACGCGCGCGGCCCAGTCCGTCACTTCCGCCGACTTCTGTTCGGCGGCGAAAATCCAAGGTGTGCTCACGCCAGCTTCCCGTCGATGACCGTGGCCCGGCCCCGCAGGAAGGTGTGGGTGACACGACCCGGCAGCTCACGGCCCTCGTACGGGGTGTTGCGGCTGCGGGAGGCGAAGCCCGCGGGGTCCACGGCTCCACGGTAAGCCGGATCGACCAGGGTGAGGTTGGCGGGCTCACCCTCCGAGACGGGGCGGCCGTGGCCTTCGAGGCGGCCGATCTTCGCCGGGTTGACGGACATCCGCTCGGCGACGCCCGCCCAGTCGAGAAGGCCGGTGTCGACCATCGTCTGCTGGACGACGGACAGCGCGGTCTCCAGGCCGACCATGCCCATGGCGGCGGCGGCCCACTCGCAGTCCTTGTCCTCGCGCGGGTGCGGGGCGTGGTCGGTGGCGACGATGTCGATGGTGCCGTCGGCGAGCGCCTCGCGCAGGGCCATGACATCGGCCTCGGTGCGCAGCGGCGGGTTGACCTTGTAGACGGGGTTGTACGAGCGCACCAGCTCGTCGGTGAGGAGCAGGTGGTGCGGGGTCACCTCGGCGGTGACGTCGATGCCCTTGGACTTGGCCCAGCGCACGATCTCGACCGAGCCGGCGGTGGACAGGTGGCAGATGTGCACCCGGGAGCCGACATGGGCGGCGAGCAGCACATCGCGCGCGATGATCGACTCTTCGGCGACGGCGGGCCAGCCGCCCAGGCCGAGCTCGGCGGAGACGGTGCCCTCGTTCATCTGGGCGCCCTCCGTGAGGCGCGGCTCCTGCGCGTGCTGGGCGACGACTCCGTCGAAGGCCTTCACGTACTCCAGGGCCCGGCGCATGATCACGGCGTCGTCGACGCACTTGCCGTCGTCGGAGAAGACCATGACCCCGGCCGCGGAGTCGTGCATGGCGCCCAGCTCGGCGAGCTGTTTGCCCTCGAGGCCGACGGTGACGGCGCCGACCGGCTGCACATCGCAGTAGCCGGACTCGCGGCCGAGCCGCCAGACCTGCTCGACGACGCCCGCCGTGTCGGCGACCGGGAAGGTGTTGGCCATGGCGTGCACGGCGGTCCAGCCACCACGGGCGGCGGCCTTGGTGCCGGTCAGGACCGTCTCGGAGTCCTCACGGCCCGGCTCGCGCAGATGCGTGTGCAGATCGACGAGGCCCGGCAGCAGGATCTGGCCCCCGGCCTCGACGACGGTCGCGCCCTCGGCGCTCAGACCCGTGCCGACGGCCTCGATGGTCTCGCCGTCGATCAGTACGTCCTGCGCCTCGCCACCCAGGACCTTGGCACCACGGATAAGGATCTTGCTCATGGTTACTTGCTCTCCTCGGAACGGGCATGGGTGACGGCGGGCTCGTTGCCGCCCAGAAGCAGATAGAGGACGGCCATGCGCGTGTGGACGCCGTTGGCGACCTGCTCGATGGCCGTGCAGCGCTGGGAGTCGGCGACCTCGGCGGTGATCTCCATACCGCGGACCATCGGCCCGGGGTGCATCACGATGGCGTGCTCGGGCATCTTCGCCATGCGGTCGCCGTCGAGGCCGTAGCGGCGCGCGTACTCACGCTCGGTGGGGAAGAAGGCGGCGTTCATCCGCTCCCGCTGCACGCGCAGCATCATCACCGCGTCGGACTTCGACAGCACCTGGTCCAGGTCGTACGAGACCTCGCAGGGCCAGTTCTCGACGCCGACGGGCACCAGCGTGGGCGGCGCGACGAGGGTGACCTCGGCGCCGAGGGTGTGCAGCAGGTCGACGTTGGAGCGGGCGACCCGGCTGTGCAGGACGTCACCGACGACGGTGATCCGCTTGCCGCCGAGGTCCTGGCCGAGCCCGGCGTCGGGCCCGATGAGCCGGCGGCGCATGGTGAAGGCGTCGAGCAGGGCCTGAGTGGGGTGCTGGTGGGTGCCGTCACCGGCGTTGATCACGGCGGCGTCGATCCACCCGGAGGTGGCGAGCCGGTAGGGAGCGCCGGAGGCGCCGTGCCGGATGACCACGGCGTCCACGCCCATGGCCTCCAGGGTCTGCGCGGTGTCCTTCAGGGACTCGCCCTTGGAGACCGACGAGCCCTTGGCGGCGAAGTTGATCACGTCGGCGGAGAGCCGCTTCTCGGCGGCCTCGAAGGAGATCCGGGTACGGGTCGAGTCCTCGAAGAAGAGGTTCACGACGGTACGTCCGCGCAGGGCGGGAAGCTTCTTGATCGGCCGGTCCGCGACCCGGGCCATCTCCTCGGCGGTGTCGAGGATCAGGACGGCGTCGTCGCGGGAGAGGTCGGCGGCCGAGATGAGGTGACGCATCATCTGTCAGGCTCCGTAAGGAAGTTCAGAACTTTTCGGGCATGAGGGCGCGCGGCTGCGCACTCGGGGACGTACAGGAGTGACGTCGGAGTGCGGCTACTGCTCGCCCGCCGGGGCGGTCTGCTTGTCACCGAGCAGCACGGTGTCGCGACCGTCCTCCTCGGCGAGCTGGACCTTGACCGTCTCCCGCAGCGACGTGGGGAGGTTCTTGCCGACGTAGTCGGCACGGATGGGGAGTTCGCGGTGACCGCGGTCCACCAGAACCGCGAGCTGCACGGCACGAGGGCGCCCGATGTCGTTCAGGGCGTCGAGTGCGGCCCGGATGGTGCGCCCGGAGAACAGCACGTCGTCGACGAGCACGACAAGGCTGCCGTCGATGCCCTCCGCCGGGATCGTGGTGCGGGCGAGCGCACGCGGCGGGTGCATCCGCAGGTCGTCGCGGTACATGGTGATGTCGAGGGAGCCGACCGGAATGGCTCGTCCGGTGATCTCTTCGAGCTTGGCGGCGAGCCGGTCGGCGAGAAAGACGCCTCGAGTCGGAATGCCGAGAAGCACCACATCGTCTGCGCCCTTGGCGCGTTCGACGATTTCGTGGGCGATACGGGTCAATACCCTTGCGATGTCGGGGCCTTCGAGAACGGGCCTCGCGACTTCGGAACTGTTATTCGCGTCCATACGAAACGGACCTCCTTCTCCGCCTCACGGGACGGACCTTAAAGGACGTCGAGATTGCGCTTGCCATCCTAACAGCAGCGACAACACCGCAGTTCACGGCCCCTCCAAGGGGGCGGTACGGACCTTTCGGCTTGACGCAGGCAAGTAACGCTGCGTAACCTCACAGTGAGTCACCAGTCTTCGTCCGGGGAGCTATATGTCCAGCGAATACGCCAAACAGCTCGGGGCCAAGCTCCGGGCCATCCGCACCCAGCAGGGCCTTTCCCTCCACGGTGTCGAGGAGAAGTCCCAGGGACGCTGGAAGGCGGTAGTGGTCGGGTCGTACGAGCGCGGCGATCGTGCCGTGACCGTGCAGCGCCTCGCCGAGCTGGCGGACTTCTACGGCGTTCCCGTCCAGGAGCTGCTGCCGGGCACCACCCCGGGCGGCGCCGCCGAGCCGCCGCCGAAGCTGGTTCTCGACCTGGAGCGGCTGGCCCACGTCCCGCAGGAGAAGGCGGGCCCCCTGCAGCGGTATGCGGCGACGATCCAGTCGCAGCGCGGTGACTACAACGGCAAGGTGCTCTCGATCCGCCAGGACGACCTGCGCACCCTCGCCGTGATCTACGACCAGTCCCCCTCGGTCCTCACCGAGCAGCTGATCAGCTGGGGCGTCCTGGACGCGGACGCGCGCCGCGCGGTGGCTCACGACGACCTCTGAGCCGCCTGAGAACTGAGCAGAAACGTGCCGCCGGGGGCGGCCGGGAGCCCTGAGCTCCCGGCCGCCCCCGGCGCCTTACACGTCCACTCAGGGATTCCCCGCCCCTCGCTCCTCAGCTGCCCCGGCCGGCGCACCGGCACAGGCCTTGGCCAAGGCAAGGGCGAGAGCACACCTCCGGTCCGGGCATGACGAAGGGCCCGCGGCGCTGTACGCGCTGCGGGCCCTTCGTCATGGCGGCTTGCGTGGCCTGTCAGGCCTCGTCCCGGCGCAGGGTCGGCTTGAGGTCCTTCAGGCGGCCCAGGAGGCCGTTCACGAAGGCCGGCGACTCGTCGGTGGAGAACTCCTTGGCGAGCTGCACGGCCTCGTCGAGGACGACGGCGTCGGGCGTCGCGTCCTCCCAGATCAGCTCGTAGGCACCGAGCCGCAGGATGTTCCGGTCGACGACCGGCATCCGGTCGAGGGTCCAGTCCACCGCGTACTGGGAGATGAGCTCGTCGATCCGGGCGGCTTTCTCGGCGTACCCCTCGACCAGCTGCATGGTGTACTCACTGACCGGCGGCTGCCGGGTGTCGGTCCGCGCGTGCCGCACCCAGTCGGCGAGCACCGTCAGGACGTCGGTACCGCGCTGGTCGGCCTCGAAGAGGATCTGGAAGGCGCGCTTGCGGGCCGTATTACGGGCAGCCACGGTTAGCTGTTCACCCGGCCGAGGTAGTCGCTCGTGCGGGTGTCGACCTTGATCTTCTCGCCGGTGGTGATGAAGAGCGGCACGCTGATCTGGTGGCCGGTCTCCAGGGTGGCGGGCTTGGTGCCACCGGTGGAGCGGTCGCCCTGCACGCCGGGCTCGGTCTCCTGGATCACGAGCTCGACGGCGGCCGGCAGCTCCACGTAGAGCACCTCACCCTCGTGCTGCGCGACGGAGGCGGTGAAGCCCTCGATCAGGAAGTTCGCGGCGTCGCCGACGGCCTTCTTGTCGACGTGGAGCTGGTCGTAGGTCTCCATGTCCATGAAGACGAAGTAGTCGCCGTCCATGTACGAGAACTGCATGTCGCGCTTGTCGACAGTGGCCGTCTCGACCTTGACACCGGCGTTGAAGGTCTTGTCGACCACCTTGCCGGAGAGCACGTTCTTGAGCTTGGTGCGCACGAAAGCCGGGCCCTTGCCGGGCTTGACGTGCTGGAACTCGACGACGGACCAGAGCTGGCCCCCGTCGAGCTTGAGCACCATGCCGTTCTTGAGGTCGTTCGTGGAAGCCACGGTTGCGGAATCTCCTGGACTGAAGCTGGTGGGACCACGAAGGCCGTACGCGCTAGAGCGCGAGCAGCTCCTTGGTCGTAATGGTGAGTAGCTCGGGTCCGCCGTCCGCCTCGGGGCGTACGACGAGCGTGTCATCGATCCGGACACCGCCCCGGCCCGGGAGGTGGACCCCCGGTTCGACGGTGACCGGCACACAAGCGTCCAGTTTACCCATGGCGCCGGGCGCCAACTGAGGGTCCTCGTCGATTTCGAGTCCGACACCGTGCCCGGTGGCCGGAGGGAGCCCGTCCGCATAGCCCGCCGCGTCCAGGACGGAGCGTGCCGCGTGGTCCACCTCGCGGTACTCGACGCCGGGTGCGAGCGCCTCACGGCCCGCTCGCTGGGCGGCGAAGACCAGGTCGTAGAGCTCGATCTGCCAGTCCGCCGGCGTCGTGCCGATCACGAAGGTGCGGCCGATCTCGCTGCGGTAGCCGCGGTAGGAGGCGCCGAGGCATACGGAGAGGAAGTCCCCTTCCTCCACGCGCCGGTCCGACGGACGGTGGCCGCCACGGCCGGAGTTGACGCCCGCACCCACCGAGGTCGCGAAGGCGGGCCCGTCGGCACCGTGGTCGACCAGACGGCGCTCCAGCTCCAGGGCCAGATGCCGCTCGGTACGGCCGACGAGGATCGATTCGAGCAGCTCGCCGAGTGCCTGGTCGGCGATCTCCGCGGCGATCCGCAGACAGGAGATCTCCTCGTCGTCCTTGACCAGGCGCAGCTGCTCCACGGCACAGCCCAGATCGGCCAGGCGCAGCCGGGGGGCGACGGAGGCGAGGGCGCGATGGCGGGCGACGGTCAGATGGTGTTCCTCGACGGCGAGCGAGTCGGCGCCCTGCCCCGCGGCCAGGTCGGCGGCGGCGACGGCGGCGTCCGCGCCGGCGGAGCCGAGCACCTGCACCCGCAGTGCCTCGTCGGCCCGGCCCTCGGTCGGCTCGCCCGTGGGCAGACTGCGGCACAGGAGCAGGTCGTCGCGCGGCCCGAGCAGGAGCACGGCGCCACCGGGCGCCGCTCCCGCGAGATAGCGGACGTTGGCGGGGCGGGAGACGACCGCGGCCGCGCTGCCGCCGGTCGTGCACTGCTCCCTGAGCCGCTCTCTGCGGGCCGCGTACACCTCTGACATGAGCCGAGCGTACGAGCGGTGGAGCGGAAGGGCCGGTTCAGCGCGTCCGACCGGGCGGCGGGGGGGAACGGCCGTGCGGTCAGCGGGCCTCTGGTGGCGCTGGTGGCGGTGGGGTCACCGGCCCGGTGGGCGGTGGGGTCACCGGCCCTGTGGGCGGTGGGGTCACCGGCCCTGTGGGCGGCGGTGCGGCAGCCCGGTGCCCGGCGGAGGCGCCGCGGGCCGGGCTACCACTGCGGCGGGCTCGCGATGGAGCGGGCGAGGACGTCGTCCAGGACGCGGGCCGTGGTCGGCACGTCGTAGTTGGAGTTGTCGATGATCGGCAGGCCCGAGCCGTACCAGCCGGCCATGCGGCCGTGGATACGGGCCACTTCCTCGTTCGTGAGGCGGCGGTTGCCGCTGCGCTGGGCGTTCCGCTCGAGGACGATCTCCAGGCCGGGGAGCAGCACCACGGGAAGCAGGCCGGGGCCCACGTGCCGCTTCCAGCCGCCGAGGCCGACGACCGGGCGGTCGGGGAAGACCGCGTCGTCCAGGATGCAGGAGATGCCGTTCGCCAGGAAGTTCCGGGCGGCGAAGCCGCAGGTGCGGCGGGCCAGACGGTACTGCGCCTCCGAGTTGTCGTTCCAGCCGGACTGCGGGTCGGCGAAGCCGGAGCGGACCCACTCGCGGACGTCATCGAGGCTGATGTGGGCCGTCGGCACCCCGCGGTGCTCCGCCCAGTACTTGGCGACGGAAGTCTTGCCCGCGCCGGCCGGGCCGATGAGCAGCACCGCGAGGGTGGTCGCGCCCGTGTCGCCCTGGGCCGCGCCGGGCGGCGGGCTCGGTACGGCGACGGGACCGCCCGGGGGCAGCTGGATATGCCCCGTGGTCTCGGTGACGGGCGGCGGCGCCGGGGCGTGCTGCTGGGGCGCCGGTCCGTTGAACCCGGGGGCGTGCGGTGCGGGCGGGGAGCCCGCGGGGTGCGGGGGGCCCTGGTGGGGCGCGGGCCCGCCCGGATGGGGTGCGGGGCCCGCGGGCCCCGGGTGGTGTGCGGCCGGGGACCAGCCGGTGGCCGGTCCGTGCCCCGGCTGATGGGGCGGCGGCAGCGGATTCCCCACTGCGTGCTGCATCCGGTGCCACTCCGTCTCGTACAGGCAACTGGCGCTGGTCGGGCGCTCGTAGAGCTCTTGTCGGGCTCGGGCGGAACCTCGGCGCCCGGGTCCCTACCGAACGGTACCGTCCCCGGCCGCCGTTGTGTGAACGGCCGGGGACGGCCACAAGTGCCCGGGCTCCCGGGCGGGTTGATCGTACGCACCCAGGTCGGGACAGGCCCCCCAGGTCGGGCGGTACCGGGACAGGCCGTCCCGGGTCAGGCGGAGACTTCGCCGTAGGCCGCGAGGAGGACCGTCGGGTCGGGGCCCTCGAGGACGGTGGGCTTGGCCAGGCCGTCCAGGACGATGAAGCGCAGCAGGTCGCCGCGGGACTTCTTGTCGACCTTCATGTTCTCCAGGAGCTTGGGCCACTGGTCGCCCCGGTAGGACAGCGGCAGGCCCACCGACTCCAGGACGGTGCGGTGGCGCTCGGCGGTGGCTTCGTCGAGCCGCCCGGCGAGCCGGCCGAGTTCGGCCGCGAACATCATGCCCACCGAGACCGCGGCGCCGTGACGCCACTTGTAGCGCTCGTTCTTCTCGATCGCGTGCCCAAGGGTGTGGCCGTAGTTGAGGATCTCCCGGCGGCCGGCCTCCTTGAGGTCACCGGACACCACTTCGGCCTTGACGCGGATGGACCGCTCGATCAGCTCGGCGGTGTGCGGCCCCGCGGGGGTGCGGGCGGCCTGCGGGTCGGCCTCGATCAGATCCAGGATCACCGGGTCGGCGATGAAGCCGGCCTTGATGACCTCCGCGAGCCCGGAGACGTAGTCGTGGACCCCCAGCGAGTCCAGGGCGGCGAGGTCGCACAGCACCCCGGCCGGCGGATGGAAGGCGCCCACGAGGTTCTTGCCCTCGGCGGTGTTGATACCGGTCTTGCCGCCGACCGCCGCGTCCACCATGGCGAGCACGGTGGTGGGCACCGCCACCCAGCGCACCCCGCGCAGCCAGGTCGCGGCCACGAACCCGGCGACGTCGGTGGTGGCGCCGCCGCCGACCCCGACCACCACGTCGGTGCGGGTGAATCCGGACTGGCCGAGGGCCTTCCAGCAGTACGCGGCGACCTCGGCGGTCTTGGCCTCCTCGGCGTTGGGCACCTGGATGGCGATGGCCTCGTAGCCCTGCACGGCCAGATCCGCGCGCAGCGCCTCACCGGTCTCGGCCAGCGCCTCGGGGTGGATCACCGCGACCCGCTTGGCCTTGTCACCGATCAACGCGCCGAGTTCGCCCAGGAGTTGGCGGCCGACGAGCACCTCGTAGGGGTCGCTGCCGCCGACGGGGATACGCGTCACCTGCTGCTCGGTCATGCTTCCTTCAACTCCAGTGCGTCGAGGACCGCTTGCGTGACCTCTTCGGGGGTGCGGCCGTCGGTGGCGACGACGACGCGCGCGGCATCGGTGTACAGGTGGCGGCGGGCCTCCATCAGCTCGCGCCACTGCCTGCGCGGATTGACGGCGAGCAGCGGGCGCGCGGCGTTCAGGCCGGTGCGCTTGACCGCTTCTTCGACGTCCATCGACAGATAGACGACGGCGTGGTCGGCGAGCAGCGCACGGGTGCCTTCGTCGAGGATGGCGCCGCCGCCCAGGGCAAGCACCCCGGTGTGCTCGGCGACGGCGGCGCGCACCGCCTGCCGCTCGAGCTCACGGAAGTGGGGCTCGCCCTCCTCGATGAAGATGTCGGCGATGGACCGGCCCTGGGCCGCCACGATGTCGGCGTCGGTGTCCCGGAAGCCGGTGCCGAGGCGCTCGGCGAGCAGCTCGCCCACGGTCGTCTTGCCCACGCCCATCGGTCCGACGAGGACGATCTGCGGGGCGGTCACCGGATGTGCAGGTTGTCGAGGTACGACTGCACGTTGCGGCGGGTCTCGGGCACGCTGTCGCCCCCGAACTTCTCCGCCACGGCATCAGCGACGACCAGCGCGACCATGGCCTCGGCCACGATCCCGGCGGCCGGCACCGCGCACACATCCGACCGCTGGTGATGCGCCTTGGCGGCCTCACCGGTGGTCACATCGATGGTGGCGAGGGCCCTCGGCACGGTCGCGATCGGCTTCATCGCGGCCCGTACGCGCAGCAGTTCACCCGTCGTCAGACCGCCCTCGGTTCCGCCCGAGCGGCCGGAGGCACGCTTGACGCCGTCGTCGGTGGCCACGATCTCGTCGTGCGCCTTGGAGCCCGGCACCCGCGCCAGCTCGAATCCGTCGCCGACCTCGACACCCTTGATCGCCTGGATGCCCATGAGGGCCGCCGCAAGGCGGGCGTCCAGACGCCGGTCCCAGTGCACATGCGAGCCGAGGCCCACCGGCACCCCGTACGCGAGGACCTCGACCACACCACCCAGGGTGTCGCCGTCCTTGTGTGCCTGGTCGATCTCGGCGACCATCGCCTTCGACGCGTCCGCGTCGAGGCAGCGCACCGGATCCGCGTCCAGCTTCTCCACGTCGGAGGGCTTGGGATAGACGCCGTAGGGAGCCTTGGCCGCGGCCAGCTCCACCACGTGGGAGACGATCTCGATCCCGGCCGTCTCCTTCAGATACGACCGGGCCACCGCACCGAGCGCCACTCGCGCCGCGGTCTCCCGCGCGCTCGCCCGCTCCAGGACCGGCCGTGCCTCGTCGAAGCCGTACTTCTGCATACCGGCCAGATCCGCGTGCCCGGGACGCGGCCGGGTCAGCGGGGCGTTACGGGCCAGCTCGGCCAGCTCCGCGGGATCCACCGGATCCGCGGCCATGACCTGCTCCCACTTGGGCCACTCCGTGTTGCCCACCATCACCGCGACCGGAGAGCCCATGGTCAGACCGTGGCGCACCCCGCCGAGGAAGGTGACCTCGTCCTTCTCGAATTTCATCCGCGCACCGCGGCCATATCCCAGACGCCGCCTGGCCAACGCGTCCGCCACCATCTCCGTGGTGACCGGCACGCCGGCCGGCAGACCCTCAAGGGTCGCGACGAGTGCGGGCCCGTGCGACTCTCCCGCGGTCAGCCAACGCAACCTGCTCAACGGTGTGCTCCTCATGCTCGCGCCTGGTTCTGGCGACGGCGCGACCGGGTGCGCGGCCCTGGCCCGCCTGCCTAGATCCTCCCATGCCCCCGGCCGCACCCCGGCCGCCGGTCCAGCAGGCGGACGCCCGGCCGGACCCGGCGACGCCGGAGGGAGCCCGTGAAGGAGGGGGCAGGGCCGAAGCACGAACTGCAAAGGGGCGCGGAGCCGCGGGGGTCCTGCCGGACGTCCCGCGGAGCGCTCAGCGTGCCGCCAGCGCCCGCTCCCCCGCCGTGCGCATCGCGTCGAGCGGCGCCGGGGAACACCCCGTCATCTGCTCCACCTGCAGCACCGCCTGGTGCACCAGCAGGTCGAGGCCGCTCACCACGGCCCCGCCGAACATCGACCAGCGCGCGGCGAGCTCGGTGGGCCAGGGGTCGTACAGCACGTCGAAGAGCGCGCCGGGACGCTCCGGCACGGCCTTGGCCAGGTCGTCCGTCGCACCCGCCGGAGTGGTCGCGATGACCAGCGGCGCCCCGAAGGCGGCCTTCGCGTCGTCCCAGTGGGCGGTGCGCACGGCCACGTCGAGCCGCTCGCCCCACTGCTTCATCTCGGCGGCACGCGCCTCACTGCGTACATACGCCGTGATCTCGCCCGTGCAGATCCGTGCGAGCGCCGCGAGGGCGGACGATGCGGTCGCGCCCGCGCCCAGGATCGCGGCCGACTCGACCTCTTCGATACCGCGTTCGCGCAGCGCCGCGACCATGCCGGGAATATCGGTGTTGTCGCCGCGGAGTCGCCCGTCGGCGCCGAAGACGACGGTGTTGACCGCCTCGACGGACGCCGCTGTCTCACTGACCTCGTCGAGCAGCGGGATCACGGCCCGCTTGAGCGGCATGGTCAGGGAAAGGCCCGCCCACTCGGGGCCGAGCCCTTCGAGAAAGCCGGGCAGCGCCGCCTCGTCGGTCTCGAACCGGTCGTACGACCACTCCCCCAGGCCCAGCTCCGCGTAGGCGGCGCGGTGCAGCACCGGGGACAAGGAGTGCGCGATCGGGGAGCCGAGCACGGCGGCCCGGCGCTTGCTGACGCTCATTGTCCGTTCTGTTCCTGCAGGTACTTCTCGCGGTTGCGGTTCTGCTCCTCGTTCGTCTCCGCGAAGAGCGTCTTGTCCTCGCTGACCGAGACGAAGTAGTACCAGTTGCCCTTGGCCGGGTTGAGCGCCGCCTTGATGGCCTCCGCACCCGGGTTGCTGATCGGCCCGGGCGGCAGGCCCTTGATCTTGTACGTGTTGTACGGGTCGTCGAGCTTGCGCAGCTGATCGACCGATCCGGTCGCCAACTCGGACTTCCCGCGCAGGTAGTTGACCGTCGAGTCGAAGTCGAGCAGCCCGTACGTCTCGGTGTTGTTCGGCTTCAGACGGTTGTAGACGACCGTCGCGACCTTCTCGAAGTCGTGCTTGTACTTGCCCTCGGCCTGGACGAGGCTCGCGACCGTGACCAGCTGCAGCGGGTTCTTCAGGTGCAGGTCGGCGGCCTTGCCCTCGAGGTTGTAGTCCTCGTATTCGGAGTTGGCCGTAGCGACCATCTTCTTGAGTACGTCCGCGGGCTTCTGCCCCTTGGCCACGGGGTAGCTGGACGGGAACAGGAAGCCTTCCAACGGGTCCTTGACGTCGTTGGTGATGTTCTTCGTCGCCCAGCCGGGCAGTCCGAGGTCCTTCCAGTGGTCCTTGGCGTACTTCTCGGTGGTGCCCTTGTCCACTTCGAGGCGCTTGTCGATCTCCTCGTAGACCCAGGCGTTGCGCCGGCCCTCGGCGATGATGAGGTTGTTGCGGCTCTTCGGGTCGAGCATCTGCTCCACCGCGGCGTCCGCCGACATCTCCTTCTCGAGCGAGTAGACGCCCGCCTGGATCGTCAGGCCCTTGGGGTGCTTGCCCTGGGCGCTGACGAAGGCGTCGGCGCTCTTGACGACGCCGGCCTGCTCCAGCTTGTTGCCGATGACGTATCCCCCGGCGCCCTTGGGGATGTCGACCGTGACCTTCTCGCCGTTGCCGTCGCCCGAGTAGTCCTCGGCCGAGCCGAAACGGTCTTGGTAGAACTGATAGCCGAAGTACCCGACGCCGCCGATGCCGCCCGCGAAGACCAGCGTCACGACCAGGCAGGCGCAGCCGCTTCGGCGCTTCTTCTGGCCTTTGCCGCGGCGGTCCTTGCGGCCGCCGCCGCGGCGGGACGCACGCGGGTGCTCGCCCTCGTCGTAGTCATCGTCGTCATCGCCGCCGGCGAAGAAGGCGTGCTCCCGGTCGTTGGGGCCCGGGTCCCAGTCGGTCTCCCGCTCCGGGGGCGCCTCATGACGGCGGCCCGGAGGCTGCGGAGGCGGATAGGCGTCGGGGTTGCCGTACGCGTCGGGGCGTTCTCCGCCGCCATACGTGGCGGGCTGGCCGCCATACGGGTCGGCGTACGGGTCATAGGCCTGCTGCTGGCCCGTGTCCCAGCCGCCGTTGAAGTCGTGCTGCGGATAGCCGGCCTGGTGACCGCCGCCGTACTGAGGCTGCTGGTGGGGGTGGTGCGGCTGCTGCGGGTAGTGCTGCTGGCCGCCGTACGGACCCTGGCCGCTGGCGGCCTGCTGTCCTCCCCATCCCTGGTCCCCGTACAACGGGTCATTGGGATGCCACGGTTCGGAGCCTGGGCCCCGGCCATACTCAGTCATCGATCCCCTACGAGCCGCGAGGCGGTGGCCGCCGAGCACTGGTACCCATGAACCGGTCCGCCTCTTCTGCTGTGCGGCGACTGTTCGAACGCCACCGCATCGCGCGGAACGTTACCGTATCGCGATCAGATGACCACTTCGACGCCCTCGCCCGGGGCTTTACCTGACGCCCGTTCGGACTCCAGAGCGTTCTGAAGGATGACCACTGCGGCAGCCTGGTCGATGACGGATCGGCCCTTTTTGGACTTCACGCCCGAGGCGCGCAGTCCCTGACTGGCCGTCACTGTGGTCATCCTCTCGTCCACAAGGCGCACCGGAACGGGTGCGATGCCGCGCGCGAGCTCCTGCGCGAAGCCCCGCACCTTGGCCGCTGCCGGGCCCTCGCCCCCGTTGAGGGAGCGCGGGAGTCCGACGACGACCTCGATCGGCTCGTACTCGTCGACGAGTCGCTTCAGGCGCCGGTGGGCCGCCGGGACATCGCGTCCCGGCACGGTCTCCACCGGGGTGGCGAGGATCCCGTCGGGGTCGCACGAGGCGACCCCGATCCGGGCGTCCCCGACATCGATCGCGAGGCGCCGCCCGCGACGGATCTCCACGGTCATCAGGCGGTCTCGGCCACGAGGCGCTCGACGGCGGCCACGGCGTCACCGATGGCATCCGGGTTCTGGCCGCCGCCCTGCGCGACGTCGGGCTTGCCGCCACCGCCGCCGCCGAGGGTCTTGGCCGCGGTGCGCACCAGGTCGCCGGCCTTGAGGCCGCGCTCGCGGGCGGCCTCGTTGGTGGCGATGACGGTGAGCGGGCGGCCGTTGGCGGTGGTGAAGAGGGCCACCACGGCCGGGCGGTCGGCGGGGATACGGCCGCGCACGTCGAGGACCAGCTTGCGCAGGTCGTCGGCGGCGGTGCCGTCCGGGACCTGACCGGTGGCCAGGGCGACGCCCCGTACGTCCTTGGCACCCTGGGCGAGACCGGCGGCCGCCTGCAGCACCTTCTCGGCACGGAACTTCTCGATCTCCTTCTCGGCGTCCTTGAGCTTGCCGAGCATGGCGGAGATCTTCTCGGGCAGTTCCTCCGGACGTCCCTTGACCAGCTCCTGGAGCTGGGCGACGACCGTGTGCTCCTTGGCGAGGAAGTTGTACGCGTCCACGCCGACCAGGGCCTCGATACGCCGTACGCCGGAGCCGATCGAGGACTCTCCGAGGAGCTTCACCAGGCCGAGCTGGGCGGTGTTGTGGACGTGCGTACCGCCGCAGAGCTCCTTGGAGAAGTCGCCGATGGTGACGACGCGCACGCGCTCGCCGTACTTCTCGCCGAACTCCGCGATGGCGCCCTGCTTCTTGGCCTCGTCGATGCTCATGACCTCGGCCTGGACGTCGAGTTCACGGGTCAGGATCTCGTTGATCTTCTGCTCGACATCCGTCATCACGGCCGTGGGCACGGCGGACGGCGAACCGAAGTCGAAGCGGAAGCGGCCGGGCTGGTTCTCGGAGCCGGCCTGGGCGGCCGTCGGGCCGAGTGCGTCGCGCAGCGCCTGGTGCGTGAGGTGCGTGGCGCTGTGGGCACGGGCGATGGCGCGGCGGCGGTGGACGTCGATGGTGGCCTGCGCGCCGGCGCCGACGGTGATCTCGCCGACCTGGACGACGCCCTTGTGGACGTAGACACCGGGGACCGGCTTCTGGCAGTCGCGGACCTCGACGACGGCGCCGTTGTCCAGCTTGATGCGGCCGGTGTCGCCGATCTGGCCGCCGCCCTCGGCGTAGAAGGGGGTGCGGTCGAGGAC
Source organism: Streptomyces monticola (assembly GCF_042665355.1). Taxonomy (NCBI): domain Bacteria; kingdom Bacillati; phylum Actinomycetota; class Actinomycetes; order Kitasatosporales; family Streptomycetaceae; genus Streptomyces; species Streptomyces monticola. The sequence continues at coordinate 156,085 of NZ_JBHTCF010000012.1, forward strand.
GACCTCGACCTCGTCGCCCTCGGTCGCGGCGGGCGAGGAGACACCGTCGACGAGGATGCCGACGATGCGCGACTCGCCCTCGGTGGAGGTGTAGCCGATGAAGTCCGTGGCGCCGGCGGCATCGGCGATCTCGCGGTAGGCGCCCATGTCGGCGTGGCCGGTCTTCTTGGCCTTGGCGTCGGCCTTGGCGCGCTCGCGCTGCTCCTTCATCAGGCGCCGGAAGCCGTCCTCGTCCACGGACAGGCCCTGCTCGGCGGCCATCTCCAGGGTGAGGTCGATCGGAAAGCCCCAGGTGTCGTGGAGCAGGAACGCCTTGTCGCCGGGGAGCACCGAGGAGCCCGCGGACTTGGTCTCGGTGACCGCGGTGTCGAGGATGTTGGTGCCGGCCTTCAGGGTCTTGAGGAAGGCGTTCTCCTCGGCGAGGGCGACGGTCTCGATCCGCTTGCGGTCGGTGAGGAGCTCCGGGTACTGCAGGCCCATCGTCTCGATCACCACGTCGAACAGGTCCTTGGCGACGGGACCGGTGGCGCCGAGCAGACGCATGTTGCGGATGGCGCGGCGCATGATGCGGCGCAGCACATAGCCACGGCCCTCGTTGCCCGGCGTGACGCCGTCGCCGATGAGCATCGTGGACGTACGGATGTGGTCGGCGACCACGCGCAGGGAGACGTCGGAGCCGCGCTCGGCGCCGTAGCGGACGCCGGTGAGCTCGGTGGCCTTGTCCATGACGACGCGCAGGGTGTCCGTCTCGTACATGTTCTGTACGTCCTGCAGGATCATGGCGAGGCGCTCGAGTCCGAGGCCGGTGTCGATGTTCTTCGACGGCAGCTCACCGAGGATCGGGAAGTCCTCCTTCCCGTCGCCGGCGCCGCGCTCGAACTGCATGAAGACCAGGTTCCAGATCTCCACGTAGCGCTCGTCGTTGACGGCAGGGCCGCCCTCTTCGCCGAACTCGGGGCCCCGGTCGTAGTTGATCTCGGAGCAGGGGCCGCAGGGGCCGGGGACGCCCATGGACCAGAAGTTGTCCTTCTTGCCCAGGCGCTGGATGCGCTCGGCCGGCACGCCGATCTTGTCGCGCCAGATCTGCTCGGCCTCGTCGTCGTCGAGGTAGACCGTGATCCACAGACGCTCGGGGTCGAGGCCGTAACCGCCGTCCTCCTGCGAGCTGGTGAGCAGCTCCCAGGCGAACTCGATGGCGCCTTCCTTGAAGTAGTCGCCGAAGGAGAAGTTGCCGCACATCTGGAAGAACGTGCCGTGGCGCGTGGTCTTGCCGACCTCTTCGATGTCCGGCGTACGCACGCACTTCTGCACGCTGGTGACGCGCGGGGCGGGCGGCTTGGTCTCGCCGAGGAAGTAGGGCTTGAAGGGCACCATTCCCGCGGGAACGAGCAGCAGTGTCGGGTCGTCTGCAATCAGCGACGCCGACGGCACGACCTTGTGCCCACGCTCTTCGAAGAAGCGCAGCCAGCGGCGGCGGATTTCAGCCGACTCCATCAGTGGTCCTCATTCCGGTTGTACGTGTACTTCGGGTAGGTGCGGTTCTCGATCGCGGCGATCCGGCGCTGCGGCGGGAGTTCGGGGGCGTCCTGGTCGTTCAGGCCCAGGGCGTCCCCCAGTTCGGCTTCCCGCTGGGCCATGCCGTCACGGACGTCGACGGCGAAGTCCTTGAGCCGGTGGCCGGCGTCGATCGCCTTGTTCGCAGCCGTGGCCGCGAGGCTTTCGGGGGTCAGCTGCTTGAGTTTGCGGTTGACCTTGGTGGTGGCCCACACACCGGCGGCCGCGCCCGCGGTGAACCAGAACGTACGGCGGAACATCGCAGCGTCAGTCCTTCTTCCGCTTCCCCCGGCGCGCGGCGGGCACGGTGCGCCCCACGATCACGGTACGACGGGAGGGCTTGGGCGGCACGTCTTCCTTGTTACGGCTGATGGCCCGGCGCACGCCGTAGCCGAACGCCGCGACCTTGACCAGCGGGCCGCCGAACGTCGAGGCGACGGTGGTGGACAGGGCCGACGCGTTGGACGTGACCTCCTGGACGTCCGTCGCGATGGCGTCGACGCGGTTGAGCTGGGTCTGCGCGGAGCGGACCGTCGCGGACGCGTCGGCGAGCAGCGGTACGGCCTGTTCGGTCACGTCCGCCACCAGTTTGGTGGTCGCCTTGAGCGTCTGGGCCAGCCTCACCAGGGCCACTGCGAGGAAGGAGACCAGGATCGCCCAGAAGACGGCCACCAGGATCCCGGCCACCTCTCCACCGGTCACGCTGCACCGCTCCCTGCTCGTTCGGGGCTCATCAAAAGTCGTTGTCCGACCTTATCGCGCCGGGCCTCGGACTCCGCACCGCATTACCGTCTGCCGGGCCTGAGTTGCAAGGTGCGATTGTACGGACCGCTTACGGATGGGTACGCTCCGTTCTCCATGCGACGCACTCAGCCATCAGAGCCGGGCGGCCCGCCGGGCAACCTCCCTCAGGAGCTCAACTCCTTTGTGGGGCGCGCCGCCGAACTCGACGACCTGGACGCCCTGCTCACCGAGGCGCGCCTGGTGACCGTGGTGGGCGTGGGCGGTGTCGGCAAGAGCAGACTCGCACTGCGGGCCGCGGGCCGTACCGGGTGGCGCCGGCGGGACGGCGTATGGCTGGTGGAGCTGTCCGCGGTCAGCAAGGCGGAACTGGTCGAATACACCCTCCTGGAGTCCCTCGGCCTCACCGACCACACGGGCCGCCCGCCGCGCACCGTCCTCGTGGAGCAGCTCGCCGAGCGCCAACTCCTGCTCGTCCTGGACGGGTTCGAGCATCTGGTGGACGCGTGCGCCGGGCTCGTACGGGAACTGCTGCGGCGCTGCCCGGGTCTCCGGGTGCTCGCCACCGGACGCAGGCCCCTGACCGTGGAGGGCGAGTGCATCGTGCCGCTCTCGCCGCTGCCGGCGCCCGACGCGGCCACGCTGTTCGCCGAGCGGGCGGCGGGAACCCTGCCCGGCTTCACACTCGGCGACGACAACCGGGCCGACGTGGTCGAGCTCTGCCGGCACCTGGACGGGATCCCTCTCGCCGTGGAGCTGGCCGCCGGGCGGCTCGGAGCGCTGTCGCCCGCGCAGCTCCTGGCCCGGATCGACGACCGTTTCCGGATGCTGAAGGGCGGCAGCCGGGGGGCGCTGCCGCGTCACCAGACGCTGCGTACCGCGATCGGCTGGAGCCATGAGCTGTGCTCGGCCGACGAGCGGCTGCTGTGGGCGCGGCTCTCGGTGTTCTCCGGCCAGTTCGACCTGGAGGCCGCCGAGTACGTCTGCGGCGGGCACGGACTCGCGGCCGAGGACGTCCTCGATGTGCTCGGCGAACTTCTCGCGCAGTCGGTGGTGGTACGCGAGGACAGCGCGTCCGGGGTGCGCTATCGGATCCTCGACACGGTGCGGGCGTACGGCGCGGAGTGGCTGGAGGCGGCGGGCGACGCGGCGCGGATGCGGCGGCGGCACCGCGACTGGTTCATGGGGCTCGCGACCTGGTGCGAGCTGGACTGGTTCTCGCCCCGCCAGGCGGAGGTGGCCGCCCTCATCGAGAGCGAACTGCCCAATCTGCGCAGCGCCCTCGAGTACTGCATGACCGAGCCGGGCGAAGCACATCTGGGCCGGTATCTGGCGGGCACCCTGTGGTTCTACTGGGTGGGCTGCGGGCGTCTGTCGGAGGGGCGGCACTGGCTGGACCGCAGCATCGAACCGGGCGGCCACGACGAGGACCGGGGCGAGTACACGGAGTCCCGGCTCAAGGCGCTGTGGGTGCTCGGCTATGTCGCGATCCTGCAGGGCGACACGGTGGCGGCCCTCGCGGCCCTGACCGAGTGCCGCGAGGAGGCCGAGAGCACGGACAACGCCACGGCCGTCGCGTACGCCGTGCACCGCACCGGCTGTCTGGCCCTGATCTCCGACGACATGGAGCGCGCCGAGCGCCTCCTGCGCGAGGCCCTGGAGCGTTACCGGGAGCTCGGCGAGCTCAACAGCAATGTGCTCATGGGCCAGGTCGAACTGGCCATGTCCCTTGTCTTCCAGGGGGACTTGGCGGGCGCCCTGCTGCTGTGCGAGGACGTCGACGAGATCTGCCGGGAGCGCGGCGAGCGCTGGACCCGGGCCTATGCGCTGTATGTCCTCGCCTACGCGGCGTGGACGCGCGGCGAGCATGACAGCGCGCGGGAGCTCCTGCGCGAGTGCATCCGTATCGACCACACCTTCCACGATCTGGTCGGTCTGGTGCTCTCCCTCGAACTGCTCGCCCTGGTGACCGCGAGCGAGGGCGATCCGGCCGAGGCCGCGGTGCTGCAGGGCGCCGCCGAGCCGCTGTGGGACTCGGTGGGTCTGCCGCTGTTCGGCTCGGGCTATTTCAGCGCGCCGCGGGCCCTCTGCCGGCAGCAGGCAGGGGAGGTGCTGGGCCGGGAGCGGTACGCGCGCTGCGTACAGGAAGGACAGGCCCTCACCCTGGACGCGGCGGTGGAGCGCGCCCTCGCGCGTGGCCCGCGGTCGGCGCCACCCGCCGGCACTCCGCACATCGCACCGCAGAGGTCCACCGCCCCGGAAACCCGAAAGCCCGCCGGCTCCCCCACCAGTAACGGCGGGGAAGCGGCGGGCTGAACGCGCTGGGTCGCTACGCCTGCTGGATCAGCGGGCGTAGTACTCGACGACGAGCTGCTCGTCGCAGATGACCGGGATTTCCTTGCGGTTCGGGTCACGGTCCAGGCGGAAGGCCAGGGCCTTCAGGTTCACCTGGAGGTAGCGCGGGGTCTCGCCGTCGGTGTCGTAGCCACCCTCGCGAGCAACCTGGAAGGGGTGCTTCTCGCGGCTGCGCTCGCGGACGGTCACGACGTCGTCGGGACGGACGCGGAAGGACGGCTTGTCGACCTTCTTGCCGTTGACCTCGATGTGGCCGTGGACGACCATCTGGCGGGCCTGGTAGATGGTGCGGGCGATGCCCGAACGCAGGACCAGAGCGTCGAGGCGGCGCTCGAGCTCGATGATCAGGGCCTCACCGGTCTTGCCCTGCACCTTGCTGGCGCGCTCGTAGGCGCGGACCAGCTGGCGCTCGGAAACGTCGTACTGCGCACGCAGACGCTGCTTCTCGAGCAGACGGACCTTGTAGTCCGAGTTCTGCTTGCGGCCGCGGCCGTGCTCGCCCGGCGGGTAGGGACGGGCCTCGAAGTACTTGACGGCCTTCGGCGTCAGCGCAATGCCGAGCGCACGAGACTTCTTGACCTTGGGACGCGACTGGTTAGGCACGTTCTCCAGACCTCCGAAATAGGTTAGGTTAGGCTCACCTTACTAAGGGAGATCGCATGTCTCGCCGTGGGAACACCAGTCACGTCACGGACAGCACAGGAAACACCGACGCCAACCCAAGGGGCATCGATATGACGGAGGTCCGATCAGATCGTGGTCAGCCGCGTCCCAGCGGGCTTGAAACCATCCGGATGCCGTCAGCAGCCGAACGCACACGAACTCTCGTACAGAGTACATGCTCCGGAGTGCTGCTCTCGCCCGGGGCCGAGGGCACCCGCCCGGACCAGCTCATCGCCGACGAGCGGACCGTGGGACCCGAGGGCGACGTGTTCCTCGTGTTCCCGGCGGACTCCCCCGTCGTACGGGCCGCGACCCACGCGCAGGACGACGAGCTGCCCGCCGTGCTGGAGATCACAGATGTCGCACCCGTCTCCGTACCCAACCGTATCCGGGGCCGGGTCTGGCTCTCCGGCTGGCTGACGCAGGTGCCCGGCATGGCCGAGCCGGGGCGGATGATGCTGCGCCTCGAGGTCGGCGAGGCCTCGGTCGACGACCTGTGGGGCGCGGCGGGCGTGGAGCCCGAGGACTTCGCCCGCGCCGCCGCCGATCCGCTGGCCCTGCACGAGGCGGAGCTGCTCCAGCATCTGCACTCCGCCCACACCGACCAGATGCAGCTGCTCACCGCGCTGCTCGGGGACCGTGCGGCCGCGCCCGGCAGGGCGGTGCCGGTGGCGCTCGACCGCTTCGGACTGCGGGTGCGCTTCGTCGGCGAGCGGGCCGGGAGCACCTTCGACGCGCGCTTCGACTTTCCCGAGCCGGTACGGGACGTGAACGGTCTGCGGCGTGCCATGCACCGGCTCTTCGAGGCCGCGTCCCACTGAATCACCGTTCCCCCGCCCCTACTTGGGGCAGGTGGCCAGCATGTCCTGCAACGCGAGCTTCTCGGGCGCCGTCACCGTCAGCTTGTACTTGGCCTTGATGCCGGTCCAGCGGCGGGCGTACTCGCACCAGTAGGCCTGCCGCGGCTTCCACTTGTCGGGGGTCTGGCTGCTCTTGTCGGTGTTGGCCTGCTTGTCGACGGCGAGCAGGACGTCGAGGTCGTTCGCGTAGTTCAGGCGCTGCTGCGGGGTCCAGGCCCAGGCGCCGGCCCGCCAGGCGGCGCCGAGCGCGACGATGTGGTCGGTCTCGATCTGCGAGGCCCGGCGGTAGTAGTAGGGCAGCTCCTTGCCCGTGTACGGGTCCTGGAGCTTGCCGGAGATCACCACGCAGGCGTTGCGGTCGCCCTCGCGCAGATCCTTCAGATCACGGCGCAGTACGTCGTCCCGGGTGTCACAGCCGTTGCGCCCGCCCGGTACATCCACCTCGTCGGACCAGGTCTCGCCGAACTCGGCGCGCTTGTACGACTCCCAGTTCTTGCCCCATGCCACCTCCAGCTTGGCCAGCTGGTCGCGGGCCGTCGCCGGATTCGGCGGGAAACCCTTGCTTGCCGGCTCCGGGGAGGGCACCGGCGTGGGCTTCGGGGTCGGCTTGGGCGCGGGCGGGGTGGCCCCCGGGGAGACCGTCGTGTCCGGCGGCACGCTGAAACGGGCGTCGGCGCGCTCCACCTGCAGCGGGGTGCACGCCGTGAGCAGCGTGGCCGCCGAGAGCAGGGCGGTGGCCGCTGCCCCTGCGGCTGCTCTCGCTCCCATGGCCCCGAGCGTAGGCGCGGGCGGTGAGCACCGCCCGTCGGCCGGGCGGCGCCTACTCCTCTTCGGCCGGGGTTTCCGGCTCGGGCTTGGACTTGGACTTGGGCCCGGCGGCGGACCTGGGCTCGGGCTTCTGATCCGTCCTGGGCTCCGCCGCGGACCCGGTGTCCGGCTCAGTCCTGGGCTCTGGCTGCTTGCGGGGCTCCGCCTTCGGCTCCTTGCGCTGCTCGGCCTGCGGCTCCCTGCGCATCTCGCCCGACAGGCGCTCGCGCACCCGGTCCGCCACGTCGGCGTACCGGGCCTCCGCGCCGTAACGCGTGGGTTGGTAGTAACGCCGGCCGTGGATGGCGTCCGGGGCGTACTGCTGGGCCGCGATGCCGCCCGGGACGTCGTGCGGATAGACATAGCCCTGGGCGTGGCCGAGCTTGGCTGCGCCCTTGTAGTGCCCGTCGCGCAGATGCGGGGGCACCGGGCCGGCCAGGCCCTTGCGTACGTCCTCCATGGCGGCGCCGATGGCCGTCGTCGCGGAGTTGGACTTGGCCGCCAGGGCGAGGGCGATGGTGGCGTGGCTGAGGGTGAGCGCCGCCTCCGGGAAGCCGATCATGGCGACGGCCTGCGCGGCGGCGACCGCGGTGGGCAGCGCCGTCGGGTCGGCGAGGCCGATGTCCTCGCTCGCGGAGATCATCAGGCGGCGGGCGATGAACCTCGGGTCCTCGCCGGCCTCGATCATCCGGGCCAGATAGTGCAGCGCCGCGTCCACGTCCGAGCCGCGGATGGACTTGATCAGGGCACTCGCCACGTCATAGTGCTGGTCGCCGTCCCTGTCGTACTTCACCGCCGCCCGGTCGACCGACTCCTCGAGGGTCTGCAGGGTGATCTCCTGCTCGCCCTTGGACAGGGCCGAGCCGGCGCCCGCCTCCAGGGCGGTGAGCGCGCGCCGGGCGTCGCCCCCGGCGATACGCAGCAGATGCGCCTCGGAGTCGGCGGGCAGGGTGACGGCGCCGCCGAGGCCGCGCTCCTCTTCGATCGCCCGGTGGAGCAGCCCCCGCAAGTCGTCGTCCGTGAGCGGTTCGAGGGTGAGCAGCAGGGATCGGGACAGGAGAGGGGAGATCACCGAGAAGTACGGGTTCTCCGTCGTGGCCGCGATCAGGGTGACCCAGCGGTTCTCGACGGCGGGCAGCAGAGAGTCCTGCTGGGCCTTGCTGAAGCGGTGGATCTCGTCCAGGAAGAGGACGGTCTCCTTGCCGAAGCCGCCGGTGGCGCGGCGGGCGCCTTCGATGACCGCGCGCACCTCCTTGACGCCGGCGGTGATCGCGGAGAGCTCCACGAAGCGTTTGTTGGTCGCCTTGGAGACGACATACGCCAAGGTCGTCTTGCCGGTGCCGGGCGGGCCCCAGAGGATGACCGACGACGGTCCCGCCGGGCCTCCGCCGCCCTCTCCGACCAGTCGGCGCAGCGGCGATCCGGGCTTCAGCAGATGCTGCTGGCCCACGACTTCGTCGAGGACGCGCGGGCGCATCCGGACGGCCAGAGGGCTGCTTGCCGGATCCTTTTCCTGGCGGTCTTCGGCTGCGGCGGTAAACAGGTCGGGCTCCACGTTCAGAACCCTATGTCACGCCACTGACAACGCTCCGGGCGCAGCCGGTCGGTCGGTGACCCCGCAGGTCAGCTGGTCCAGAAGTCCCACCAGCGGGTCAGGATCAGCATGCCGATGACCCCGATGTGCAGCACGGGCAGGACCCAGCTGAACTCGTCGAAGAATCCGCGCAGCCAGCCCGGCGCCGCGAGCAGTCCCTTGCGGACGTTGTGCGCGGTGACGTACCAGAACATGACGATGGTGGCGGCCCAGGCCAGGCAGCACCACAGGCACAGCGAGTTGATGTTGTACAGGGACTGGTACATCAGCCAGGTGCAGAAGCCGACGCCGAAGAGCATGCCGGCGTTCAGGGTCAGCCAGTACCAGCGCGGGAAGCGGGCACGGCCGATGAGGCTCATGCCGACGCAGATCACGATGCCGTACGTGACGAGGCCCAGCATCGGGTTGGGGAACCCGAAGGCCGAGGCCTGGTCGCTCTTCATGATGTTGCCGCAGGAGACCACCGGGTTGAGGCTGCAGCCCGGCGTGAAGTTGGGGTCCTCGAGCAGCTTGAACTTGTCCAGGGTGATGACCCAGGACGCGAGCAGCCCGGCCGCGCCCGTGATGACGAGGAGCAGCGCGAGCGCACGGCTGGCACCGACCGTCCTCGTGGAGTCGGTCTCTTCCTGGCCGGAGGAGACGTCAGCCGCTGTCGTCGTCATATCGCCGTACCGTCGTTCCGTCGTCGAAGGGCCTGTGGGCAGGGCCATTCTGCACCAAGGGGGAGCAATGGCGCGGGGCCGGGCACAAAGTGCCCGGCCCCTTGCGATCGCTTTCGGCGTCAGGCCAGCTTGGCGCCGAGCTCCGCGACGATCGCGTCCACCGCGACCGCGCTCTGCTCGCCGGACTCCATGTCCTTGAGCTGGACGACGCCCTCGGCGAGATCGCGCTCGCCGGCGACGAGGGTGTAGCGCGCGCCGCTGCGGTTGGCGTTCTTCATGGCCCCCTTGAGGCCCTTGCCGCCATAGCTGAAGTCCGCCGCCACGCCCGCCTTGCGCAGCTCGGTGACCACGCCGAACAGCACCCGGCGCGCCTCCTCGCCGAGCGGCACCGCGAACACGCTGGTGGCGGCGGGCAGTTCGAGCTCCACGCCCTCCGCCTCCAGGGCCAGGACCGTACGGTCGACGCCGAGCGCCCAGCCGACGGACGGCAGCGAGGGGCCGCCGATCATCTCGGACAGGCCGTCGTAACGGCCGCCGCCGCCCACCGCGGACTGCGAGCCCAGGCCGTCGTGCACGAACTCGAAGGTGGTGCGGGTGTAGTAGTCGAGGCCGCGCACCAGCTTCTCGTCGTCCTCGAAGGCCACGCCCGCGGCGGAGATCAGCGCACGGACCTCCTCGTGGTACGCCTTGCACGCATCGCACAGGTAGTCACGCAGCATCGGCGCGCCCACCAGCTGCTTCTGCACATCGGGCCGCTTGTCGTCGAGGACCCGCAGCGGGTTGATGTCGATCCGGCGCCGGGTCTCCTCGTCCAGGTCGAGACCGCGCAGGAAGCCCTGCAGTGCCTCGCGGTAGACGGGGCGGCACTCCTTGTCGCCCAGGGAGTTGAGCAGGATGCGGAAGTTCCGCAGGCCGAGCGAGCGGTACGCCTGGTCGGCCAGGATGATCAACTCGGCGTCGAGTGCCGGGTCCTCGGCTCCGATCGCCTCGGCGCCGACCTGCGAGAAGTGGCGGTAACGGCCCTTCTGCGGACGCTCGTAGCGGTAGTACGAGCCGGAGTACCAGAGCTTGACCGGGAGGTTGCCTACCTTGTGCAGGTTGGCCTCCAGGGCGGCGCGCAGCACGGAGGCGGTGCCCTCCGGGCGCAGCGCGAGCTTGTCGCCGCCCTTGGTCTCGAAGGCGTACATCTCCTTGGTCACGATGTCGGTGGACTCACCGACGCCGCGTGCGAACAGCTCGACGTTCTCGAAGCCGGGCGTCTCGACGTAGCCGTAGCCGGAGTTCTTGAGGGGCGCGGAGATGGCGTCGCGTACGGCGAGGTACTTGGCGCTCTCCGGCGGGATCAGGTCGTACGTGCCCTTGGGGGCCTTGAAGGTGCTCACGGGTTTTCTCTCGTCACATTCCTCGTCGGGGAGCCCTGGGCGCGCTGCTCCCCTGGCGGTTCGCGGCCACCTGCTGCAGATACGGGTTGGTGGCGCGCTCCTGGCCGATGGTCGTCTGGGGACCGTGTCCGGACAGCACCACGGTCGAGTCGTCGAGCGGCAGGCACACCCGGCCCAGCGACTCCAGCATGTCGTCCATGTCGCCGCCGGGCAGGTCGGTGCGTCCGATGGAGCCGGCGAAGAGCAGATCGCCCGAGAAGAACACGGACGGGATGTCCGCCGCCTCGGGCATCTGGAAGGTCACCGACCCCTTCGTATGCCCCGGTGCGTGGGCGACGGAGAAGTCGAGGCCGGCCAGGCGCAGCGCGGCGCCGTCGGTCAGCTCCTGCACGTCGTCCGGTTCCCCCACGGTCAGCTCGCCCATCAGCGGCATGCCGATGGAACGGCCGAGCGCCTTCTCGGGGTCGCTCATCATGTACCGGTCCTCGGGGTGGATCCAGGCGGGAACGTCATGCGCTCCGCAGACCGGGACGACCGAGGCGACATGGTCGATATGGCCATGGGTCAGGACGACGGCGACGGGCTTGAGCCGATGCTTCTTGAGTGCTTCCTCGACGCCCTCGGTGGCCTGGTGGCCCGGGTCGATGATCACGCACTCCTCGCCTGCGGCGGGGGCGACCAGATAGCAGTTGGTCCCCCAGGCCCCGGCGGGGAACCCGGCAATCAGCACGTTCGTCCTTAAAGGTGGTCCGACGGGAATCGCGGCGGATCGCTGTTCGGACGGCCGTACGGACAGCGATGACGCCAGATCGCAATACACGCAGCCTACCGGCGCGGCTCGCCACACAGCTAACCCATATACGGTACGGGGCAAGCTCAGGCGGTCAGGACCGTTCACGAGACGTACGAGGAGAAGACCCGGTGGTCAGCAGCGATCAGCGGCGGCGTCAGCTCGCCCGGGAGAAGTTCGCCCGCCAGCAGGAGCGGCGCGAATCCGCACGCAGCAAGGCACGGCGGCGTAACGCGATCATCGCCACCACGCTGGTGGTGGTCCTGGCGGCGAGCGGTGGAGCCGTCGCGGCCGGCGCCTTCAAGAGCGAGGAGCCCAAGGATCCGGCGAGCGCCCCGGAGCCCTCGTCGTCGCCGAGCTCGTCGCCCGAGCCGAAGATGGCGATCGACAAGAAGGCGAAGTACACCTTCGGCCTGGAGACGAGCCAGGGCGACATCGCCATCGCGATGGACGCGGCGAAGACCCCGCACACCGTCAACTCCTTCAAGCACCTTGCCGACAAGGGGTTCTTCGACAAGACCAAGTGCCACCGCCTCACCACCCAGGGCATTTTCGTGCTGCAGTGCGGTGACCCGGAGGGCACCGGCGCGGGCGGTCCCGGCTACACACTCCCGGACGAAGACCTCAAGTCCCTCGGCAAGCCCGGCAAGGACGGCGCGGTGACCTACCCGGCGGGCACCGTGGCCATGGCCAACACCGGCCAGCCGCACACCGGCGGCAGCCAGTTCTTCCTGGTCTACAAGGACTCCAAACTCCCGCCGCAGTACACCGCGTTCGGGAAGATGGACGACAAGGGCCTGAAGGCTGTCAAGGACGTCGCCGACGCCGGTGTCGGCAAGGGTGGTCAGGCGCCCACGGACGGGCCGCCGAAGAAGGCCGTCACCGTCGAAAAAGCAACGGTAAAGAAGGATTGATTCGCTAGCCCCGGATGCGGACAGCCGCCCTGCTCGTCGCCTATGTTGGCGTTGTGCAGGGCGCCGTGTGCGGTTGCTCTGAAGAAACTGTGGACGATGCCCCGGGGGACCCCCGCGCAGGCATCATGTGGAGGAGGCGCTGTGAGCAGCGACCCGTGGGGCCGCGTCGACGAGGCGGGGACCGTGTACGTGCGTACGGCCGACGGAAGCGAGCGAGTCGTCGGCTCGTGGCAGGCAGGCTCCCCTGACGAAGCCCTTGCCTACTTCAAGCGCAAGTACGACGGCCTGGTCGTCGAGATCGGCCTCCTCGAGCGCCGGGTGCAGACGACCGATCTGTCCGCCAAGGACGCGACGACGGCCATCGAGCATCTGCGGGAGCAGGTCACCGACGCCCACGCGGTGGGTGACCTGGACGCCCTCGGCAAGCGGCTCGACAAGCTGGTCGAGACCGTCGAGGCCCGCCGCGAGGAGCGCAAGGCCCAGAAGGCCAAGCAGACCGATGAGGCCAGGCACTCCAAGGAGGCCCTGGTCGCCGAGGCCGAGGAGCTGGCCCAGAGCGAGCAGTGGCGGGCCGCGGGCGAGCGGCTGCGCGCCCTTGTGGACACCTGGAAGGGTCTGCCGCGCCTGGACCGCAAGTCGGACGACGAGCTGTGGCACCGCTTCTCGCACGCCCGCTCCGCCTTCTCCAAGCGCCGCAAGGCCCACTTCGCCTCCCTCGACGCGCAGCGCGAAGAGGCCCGCAAGGCCAAGGAGAAGCTGGTCGCGGAGGCCGAGTCGCTGTCGAACTCCACGGAGTGGGGCCCGACGGCCGCCCGCTACCGCGAGTTGATGTCCGAGTGGAAGGCCGTGGGCCGCGCGCAGCGCGAGCACGAGGACGACCTGTGGAACCGCTTCCGCGGCGCCCAGGACATCTTCTTCACGGCCCGCAGCTCGGTCTTCGCCGAGCGCGACGCCGAGCAGGCGGAGAACCTCAAGCTCAAGGAGGCGCTCGCCGACGAGGCCGAGCAGATCCTGCCGGTGACGGATCTGAAGGCGGCCCGCGCCGCGTTCCGCAACGTCAACGAGCGCTGGGAGGCCATCGGCCACGTACCTCGCGACGCGCGGCCCAAGGTCGAGGGCCGGATGCACGCCGTGGAGCGGGCCATCCAGGAGTCCGAGGAAGCCGAGTGGCGGCGCACCAACCCGGAGGCACGCGCGCGTGCCGAGGGGCTGACGGGCCAGCTGCAGGCGGCCGTTGACAAGCTGCAGGGTCAGATCGAGACGGCCCGCGCCGCGGGCAACAACGCCAAGGCGGACAAGCTCCAGAAGGAGCTCGACGGCCGTCAGGCGCTGCTCGACCAGGCGCTGAAGGGCCTGCAGGAGTTCGGCGGCTGAGCCCGACGGTTCACCGATACGCCGGAGGGGCTCCCGTACTTGACGTACGGGAGCCCCTCCGGCGTATGCGCTGAACGCTACGGCCTGCGGGCCGATGTCACGCGGTACACGTCGTACACACCCTCAACTCCCCTGACGGCCTTGAGTACATGGCCCAGGTGCTTGGGGTCGCCCATCTCGAAGGTGAAGCGCGAGGTGGCCACCCGGTCGCGGGAGGTCTGCACGGCCGCCGACAGGATGTTGACGTGCTGGTCGGACAGGACGCGGGTGACATCGGACAGGAGCCGCGAGCGGTCCAGGGCCTCGACCTGGATGGCGACCAGGAAGACCGATGACTGCGTGGGCGCCCACTCGACTTCGAGGATGCGCTCGGGCTGCTGCGAGAGCGAGTCCACGTTCACACAGTCCGCACGGTGCACGGAGACGCCGCTGCCGCGCGTGACGAAGCCGATGATGGGGTCGCCGGGCACGGGCGTACAGCAGCGGGCCAGCTTGACCCAGACGTCCTCGACGCCCTTGACCATGACGCCCGGGTCGGCGTTGGCACGGCGCTTGCTGCGGCCGCGTACCGGGGCCGAGGTCTCGGCGATGTCCTCATTGGCCTCGTCCGCGCCGCCGAGGGCCTGCACCAGCTTCTGTACGACGTTCTGCGCGGCGACATGGCCCTCGCCGATCGCGGCGTACAGCGAGGAGATGTCCGGGTAGCGCATCTCGTGGGCGAGCGTGACGAGCGAGTCGCCGGTGAGGATGCGCTGGATCGGCAGGTTCTGCTTGCGCATCGCACGGGCGATGGCGTCCTTGCCCTGCTCGATGGCCTCGTCCCGGCGCTCCTTGGAGAACCAGGCCCGGATCTTGTTGCGCGCCCGGGGCGACTTGACGAAGCCCAGCCAGTCACGGGACGGGCCGGCTCCCGGCGCCTTGGAGGTGAAGACCTCCACCAAGTCGCCGTTGTCCAGGGTCGATTCGAGCGGTACGAGTCGGCCGTTGACCCGTGCTCCTATGGTGCGGTGGCCCACCTCCGTGTGCACCGCGTAGGAGAAGTCCACGGGTGTGGCACCGGCCGGCAGCGCTATGACGTCGCCCTTCGGGGTGAAGACGAACACCTCGTTGCGCGACAGGTCGAAGCGCAGGGACTCCAGGAACTCCCCGGGGTCCTCCGTCTCCTTCTGCCAGTCGAGGAGCTGCCGCAGCCACGCCATGTCGTTGAGGTGGTCGTCCTTGCCGGTCTTCTTCGGCACATCGGTGCGGATCTTGGAGGCACCGGCGACGGCCTCCTGCTTGTACTTCCAGTGCGCGGCGATGCCGTACTCCGCGCGGCGGTGCATGTCGAAGGTGCGGATCTGCAGCTCGACAGGCTTGCCGTTGGGGCCGATCACCGTGGTGTGCAGCGACTGGTACATATTGAACTTGGGCATCGCGATGTAGTCCTTGAACCGCCCCGGAACCGGGTTCCAGCGGGCGTGGACGGTGCCCAGTGCCGCGTAGCAGTCGCGGACCGTGTCGACGAGGACGCGGATGCCCACCAGGTCATAGATCTCGGCGAAGTCCCGGCCTCGCACAATCATCTTCTGGTAGACGCTGTAGTAGTGCTTCGGGCGGCCGGTGACGGTGGCCTTGATACGGGCGGCGCGCAGATCTGCCTGGACCTCGTCGGTCACTATGGCCAGATATTCGTCGCGCTTGGGCGCCCGCTCGGCGACGAGCCGCACGATCTCGTCGTACATCTTGGGGTAGAGGATCGCGAAGGCGAGGTCCTCCAGCTCCCACTTGATGGTGTTCATACCCAGGCGGTGGGCGAGCGGCGCGTAGATCTCCAGGGTCTCGCGCGCCTTCTTCTCCTGCTTCTCGCGCTTGAGATAGCGCATGGTGCGCATGTTGTGCAGGCGGTCGGCGAGCTTGATGACCAGGACGCGCGGGTCCTTGGCCATGGCGACGACCATCTTGCGCACGGTCTCGGCCTGCGCGGCCTCGCCGAACTTGACCTTGTCCAGCTTGGTGACGCCGTCGACGAGCAGGGCTACCTGGTCACCGAAGTCACGGCGCAGGGTGTCGAGGCCGTACTCGGTGTCCTCGACGGTGTCGTGCAGGAGACCGGCCATCAGGGTCGACGGGTCCATGCCGAGCTCGGCGAGGATCGTCGTCACCGCGAGCGGGTGCGTGATGTACGGGTCGCCGCTCTTGCGCTTCTGCCCGCGGTGCCAGCGCTCGGCGACCTGGTAGGCCCGCTCGATCTGGCGCAGCGTCGAGGTCTCGATCTTCGGGTCGTTGCTGCGCACTATCCGCAGCAAGGGCTCGAGGACCGGGTTGTACGGGTTGGAGCGCTGCACTCCGAGGCGGGCCAGACGGGCCCGGACGCGGTTCGAGGAGGCGGAGCGCGACTGGCTCGTGGTGGCGGGGCGCATGACGGGGGCCGTGCTCGCGGGGCGCTCGGGAGCAGCGGCGGGCTTGGCGGCCGCGGCGGGCTTGGGAGCCGTGGCGGGCTTGGCGGCCGTGGCGGGCTTGGCCGGGGCGGTGCCCGGCTTGGGCTCGGGACGCGGCTTTTCGGCCATGCGCTCGTTCGGGGACTTGGGAGCCTGCTTCTCGCTGCCGGCGGGCGTGGCAGCGGGCGCCGCGGCCTGTTCGGCCTGGTGGTCGGGCTTGGGCTGTGCGGCGGCGAGTGGCTGACGGGCCTCGTCTGGCAAGAGCGCTCCTCATGCAGGTTCCGGCCCCCCGATCAGGTCCGGACTGCCATGGTATCGATCCCCGGGCTTCCCCTCGTGCCCGACCGTCGACCCTGGGGCCCCACCAGGCACGCCGAAGGCGGGCACCCGGCCTGCGCCAGGGGGCCCGCCTCCGCGTGAAACTGCCGGGTCAGACGGTGAGCAGCGCCTCCAGAGGGGCACCCTTCAGAGCGGGCTCGAGCCGGGGCCTGCCGCCCAGGAAACCGAGCTCCATCAGCACCGCGAGACCGGCCACCTCGGCCCCGGCCCGCCGGATGAGCTGCAGGGAGGCCTCGGCGGTGCCGCCGGTGGCCAGGACGTCGTCGATGACCATGACACGGTCACCCGCGGCCAGGTCCTCGGCGTGCACCTCGATCTCGGCCTGTCCGTACTCCAGCTCGTACGCCTGCGACAGGGTCGCTCCGGGGAGCTTGCCCGCCTTGCGCACCGGGATGAAGCCGATGCCGGCGCGGACCGCGACCGGAGCCGCGAGGATGAAGCCCCGCGCCTCCAAGCCGACGATCTTCGTGGCGCCGTGCTCGACACAGAGGCCGGCGAGCGCGTCCGTGAGCGCCGAGAAGGCCGTCGGGTCGGCCAGGAGCGGCGTGATGTCCTTGAACATCACGCCGGCCTTCGGATAGTCCGGTACGTCGCGGATCCGGCTGAGCAGCAGCTCCTTCACGTCCGTCATCGGCGCTTCCCCGAGGGACGGCCGCGGCCACGGCCGCGCGAGGGGGGCTGGGTGCGGCGCTGGCCGACGACGGAGCCCGCTGCCGCCGGGGTGGCGTCCGCCGGCTCCGGCTCCCCGTCCTGCGGCTCCTGTGCCGCCTCGGGCTCGGCGGACTCGCTCTTGGCGGCGGCCGCCGCACGCTTGGCGAGCACCCGCTTCTTGAGCGCCTTCATCTGCGGCTCGCGCTCCTTGAGGTCGGCGACGAGCGGCGTGGCGATGAAGATCGAGGAGTACGCACCGGCGGCGAGGCCGACGAACAGCGACAGCGAGATGTCGTTCAGCATGCCGGCGCCGAGGACGCCGCCGCCGATGAACAGCAGGCCCGCCACCGGCAGGAGCGCCACCACCGTGGTGTTGATGGATCGCACCAGGGTGCTGTTGATGGAGAGGTTGGCGACCTCGCTGTAGGTGCTCTTGGTCTGCTTGGTGATGTCCTTCGACTGTTCCTTCAGGGAGTCGAAGACCACGACCGTGTCGTACAGCGAGTAACCGAGGATGGTCAGCAGGCCGATCACCGTGCCCGGGGTGACCTCGAAGCCCACCAGGGCGTAGATGCCGACGGTGATGGTGATGTCGTGGATCAGTGCGACCAGGGCCGCGATGGCCATCCGCCACTCGAAGGCGATCGCCAGATAGATCACGCACAGGACCAGGAACACACCGAGGCCTGTCCAGGCCTTGTTGGCGATCTGCTCACCCCAACTGGGGCCGACCAGTTCGGCGTTGATGTCCTTGGACGGGACCTTCAGGTCCTTGGAGAGCTCTTCCTTGATCTGGTCGGACTTGGCGGTGTCGACACCGCTGACCTGGATCCGCACTCCGCCGCCGCCCAGCTTCTGGACGATGGCCTGGTGCCCCGAGGCCTTCTCCGCCGACTCCTGGGCCTGCGCGACCGAGGCAGCGGTCTTGGGCGTCGTGAAGACGGCACCGCCCTTGAACTCGATGCCCATGTTGAGGCCCTGCACCGCCAGGGCCACGATGGCCGTGATGGTGATCAGGATCGAGACGCCGTACCAGACCTTCCGCTTGCCGATGAAGTCGTAGCCGACTTCGCCGCGGTAGAGCCGGGCGCCGAGGTTGCCGAGCTTCGACATCTCACGCCTCCTTCGGGTCGACAGGACGGGCGGCGGAACCCGCCGGGCGACGGGTGCGGGAGCGGCGCAGCGGGGGTTTGGCGCCGAGCCGCTTCGGGTCGAGGCCGGACCACTTGTGGCCGCTGGCGAAGAACTTCTTGCGCGCCAGGAGGGTCATCAGCGGCTTCGTGAAGAGGAAGACCACGACGACGTCGAGCAGGGTGGTCAGGCCGAGCGTGAACGCGAAGCCCTGCACCTTGCCGACCGTCACGACGAAGAGCACTGCGGCGGCCAGGAACGACACGAAGTCGGAGACCAGGATGGTGCGCCGGGCACGCGGCCAGGCCCGCTCCACCGCGGGACGCAGGCTGCGGCCTTCCCGCACCTCGTCCCGGATGCGCTCGAAGTACACGATGAACGAGTCGGCGGTGATACCGATGGCCACGATCGCACCGCAGACCGCCGGCAGGTTCAGGGCGAACCCGATGGCCGGGCCGAGCAGCGCCATGAGCGTGTACGTCAGGACGCCCGAGGCGAGCAGGCTGAGCAGTGCGATCAGCGACAGGCCCCGGTAGTAGACCACCAGGTAGATGATGACCAGGGCGAGACCGATGGCACCGGCGATCAGACCGGCCTGCAGCTGCTCGCCGCCGAGGGCCGCGGTGACGCTGGTGACGCTCTGCTCGTGGAAGGTCAGCGGCAGTGCGCCGTAGGACAGGATGTTGGCCAGGTCCTGCGCCGACTCCTGGTTGAAGCTGCCGGAGATCTCGGCGGTCTTGCTCAGCGTCGTGCTGACGCTGGGGGCGGAGACGACCTCACCGTCCAGGACGATGCCGAACTGGTTCTGCGGCGACTGCTTCGACTTGAGCTCGGTGGTGATCTTCGAGAACTTGTCGGCGCCCTTGCCGTTGAACTTCAGGTTGACGACCCACTGGCCGCTCTGCTGGTTGATCACGGCCTGGGAGCTGTCGACGTCCTTGCCGTCCACCGCGGACGGGCCGAGGATGTACTTCTCCCACTGGCCGACGGCGTTCTTGCCGCAGCCGACCATCGGGTCGGACGGCTTCGTGTTCTGCGCCGCCTGGACGCGGGCGTCCTTCTTGGTGCAGTCCAGGGCGGTGAACTGCTCCTGCAGCTTCTGCGTCGCGGGGTCCGGCTTGGGAGTCTCGGACTCCTTGGGCTTGTCGCTCGCGCCGGGAGACGGGGTGGGGTCCGCCTTCAGGCCGTCCGTGACGGCACGGCCCTGAGAGGTGGCACCGGCGGAGGGCGTGGGCGAGGATCCCTTGTCGCCGTCACCCGCCTTCGGCTTGTCCTTGTCGGACGCCGAGGGGCTGGGGGACGGGCTGGACGAGGGGTCGGCGCTGGGCTTGCCCGCACCGACCGTGAGAACCGGCCGGAAGACGAGCCGGGCGGTCGTGCCGACCTGGTCGCGCGCCTGCTTCTCGTCGGTCCCCTTGGGGATGTTGACGATGATGTTGCGATCGCCCTGGGTCTGGACCTCGGCCTCGGAGACACCCAGACCATTGACACGGCGCTCGATGATGCCGACCGCGGTGTCCATGTTGGTCTTGTTGATCGCGTTCGGCTGGCCGGGCTCGTTCTTCGCCTCGAGCGTGATGCTCGTACCGCCCGCGAGGTCGATGCCCAGGCGCGGGGTGGTGTGACCCGAGGCGAACATGCCCGCGGTCAGCGCCACCATGGCGATCAGGATGAATACCAGGGCACGCCCCGGCTTTCCCTGGCCGCTCTGCCTCCGGCCCTTGTTCGGTGCTGCCACCTTCTCGTTTCTCCCTGTCCAACCGCCCTGAACCCATTACGCGCCGTGGGCGGCCATGAAGTGGTGTGGGAGACCGGACGAAGCCCGCACGCCCCGAGGACCGCGGAGCGCCCTGCGCCTGCCGCGGTCCTCAGTCGTGACTACTTCGCGTCGGTCTCGCCGTCGGTCTTCTTCGGCGCTGAGTCGTCGGCCGCGTCCGCCGTCTTCGGGTCCGTCTCGTCGGCCGTGTCCTCGTCGGCGTCCTTCTTGCCGAGGTTCACGGGCGAGTCCTCGGAAGAGGCGGGCTCGTCGTCCCGGGTCAGGGAGGAAGCGTCGTCCGGGACGACCGGGGCGTCGGCGTCGGCCTTCAGGTCCTCGGCCACGATGCCGTGGACGATGCGGTTGTACTCCTCATCGTCGAGGACGGCGCCGATCGCGTTCTTGGCGTAGATCGCGTGGACGCCCGGGGCCACCTCGAGGGTGGCCGTGTCGTCGCCGACCTCCTTGACGACGGCGTACATGCCCCCGATCGTGCGGACGCCGGTGCCGGGCTGCATCTCGTTACGCATCTGCGCAGCGGCCTGCTGCTTCTTCTTGGCAGAGCGGGTCATCAGGAACATGGCCCCGATGAGCACGATGAAGGGGAGGAGGGTCACGAGACTCACGGGTCGGAACTTCCTTCGCACGACCGCGCAGATTGGTGAGCGGCCAGTTGGTTGGGGGTGGGGCGCACCGCCCTTACAAGGGCGGCATCGGCGGAGTCTAAGCGAGCCCGCGCCTAAGGAACAACGCTCAGCATGGCACCGTGGTTCCTGGGCGGGCGAGCATCCGCGCCGTCACGCACCGAACAGGTCCTGTTGTCCGTTTCCTCCAGGTCCGGCGCCCTGCGGGGGCACGAGGCCGAGGTGTGCCCATGCGGCGGGGGTGGCGACACGGCCACGCGGAGTGCGCGCGAGCAGGCCTTCTCGTACGAGGAAGGGCTCGGCGACCTCCTCCACGGTCTCCCGCTCCTCCCCCACCGCGACGGACAGGGTGGACAGTCCCACGGGTCCGCCGCCGAAGAGCTTGAGCAGGGCCGCGAGCACCGCTCGGTCGAGCCGGTCGAGGCCGCGCTTGTCGACCTCGTACACCTTGAGGGCGGCGGCCGCGATGTCGCGGGTGATGGCGCCGTCGGCCTTGACCTGGGCGTAGTCCCGCACGCGGCGCAGCAGGCGGTTGGAGATACGGGGCGTGCCCCGGGAGCGGCCGGCGATCTCGGCGGCGCCGTCCGGGTCGATCGTCACGTCGAGAAGGTCGGCGGAGCGGTGGATGACCCGCTCCAGCTCCCCCGGCTCGTAGAACTCCATGTGCGCGGTGAAGCCGAAGCGGTCGCGCAGCGGCGGGGGCAGGAGCCCGGCGCGGGTGGTGGCGCCGACCAGCGTGAACGGCGGCAGCTCCAGGGGGATGGCGGTGGCGCCCGGGCCCTTGCCGACGATGACGTCGACCCGGAAGTCCTCCATCGCCATGTAGAGCATCTCTTCGGCGGGCCGTGACATGCGGTGGATCTCGTCGAGGAAGAGGACCTCTCCCTCCTGGAGCGAGGAAAGGATCGCGGCCAGGTCGCCCGCGTGCTGGATGGCGGGGCCGCTGGTGATCCGGATCGGGGCCTCCATCTCGGCCGCGATGATCATGGAGAGGGTGGTCTTGCCCAGGCCGGGGGCGCCGGAGAGCAGGACGTGGTCGGCGGTGGCGCCGCGCTGGCGGGCGGCCTTGAGGACCAGGTCGAGCTGCTCGCGGACCCGCTCCTGGCCGACGAACTCGGCCAGGGACTTGGGGCGCAGGGCGGCTTCGACGGCCTGGTCCTCGCCGTCCGCTGCGGCTCCGACGAGCCGGCCGTCCGCGTCGGTGTCGGTCGGCGGTGCGGTGTCGTCCCAGTTCACGGTTGAGGCCTCGCGAGAGTGTCGGGTTCGGCGGTGCGGGTGCGTACGGGTACGCGCGCGTGCGGCGGGTGGGTGCGGGGGCGGCGCGGGCTGTTCAGCGGGTCCGGTTCAGGGTCTGCAGGGCGGCCTTCAGGAGCTGGCCCACCTGCGGGGTTCCCTCGGCGGCCTCGGCCTGGGGGGCGACCGCGGTGACCGCTTCGTCGGCCTCGCGGGTGGCGTACCCCAGGCCGATCAGGGCGGCGTGCAGCTGGTCGCGCCAGCCCGCGGTGGTGGCGGTGCCGATGGCGGGGCCGCCGGTGCCGAGGGGCTCGCCGAGCCGGTCCTTCAGTTCGAGAAGGAGCTTCTGGGCGCCCTTCTTGCCGATGCCGGGGACGGCGGTCAGCGCCTTCTCGTCGCCGGTGGACACGGCCAGGCGCAGCGCGTCGGGAGTGTGCACCGCGAGCATGGCCTGGGCGAGGCGGGGGCCGACGCCGCTCGCGGTCTGCAGGAGCTCGAAGGTCTGGCGCTCGTCGTCGTCCGCGAAGCCGTACAGCGTCAGTGAGTCCTCGCGTACGACCAAGGACGTGGCCAGCTTGGTCTGCTGGCCCATGCGCAGACCCGACAAAGTGTTGGGAGTGCACTGGACGGCCATGCCGATACCGCCGACCTCGACCACCGCGGAGTCCGGGGCGAGAGCGGCTACGGGTCCGCTGACGAAGGCGATCATGCGCTACGGCCTTTCGATGCTTGCAGGGCTGCCTGTTGCTGAACTGCCTGCTGGAGTCGGTTCTTCGCGGGGGCGCGCCAAATGTGGCAGATGGCGAGGGCCAGGGCGTCCGCGGCGTCGGCGGGCTTGGGGGGTGCGTCAAGGCGCAGAAGCCGGGTGACCATGGCGCCGACCTGTGCCTTGTCGGCGCGGCCGCTGCCGGTGACGGCGGCCTTGACCTCGCTGGGGGTGTGCAGGGCGACGGGGATGCCACGCCGCGCGGCACAGAGCATGGCGACGGCGCTGGCCTGGGCGGTGCCCATGACCGTACGGACGTTGTGCTGGCTGAAAACCCGCTCTACAGCGACGAATTCGGGCCGGTGTTCGTCCAGCCACTGCTCGATGCCCCGCTCGATCGCGACGAGGCGCGGGCCCAACTCGGCGTCGGCGGGGGTGCGGACGACGCCGACCCCCCGCATCGTCAGGGGCCGGCCCGCGACGCCTTCGACCACGCCGACGCCACAGCGGGTCAGGCCCGGGTCCACACCGAGTACACGCACGCCGCCCCTCCTTCGCTCAACTGTTTGTGCAGGCTATCGGCTCGTACTGACAACCACCGACAATGCGAAGGGCCGACGGGGCGTGTGTCCCGTCGGCCCTTGCGTATGCGCGGAGTTCGTGGCGTCGCCGTAAGGCGCGCGCCTCAGGCGTCGACCTTCTCCATGATCTCGTCCGAGACATCGAAGTTGGCGAAGACGTTCTGCACGTCGTCGCTGTCCTCGAGGGCGTCGATCAGCTTGAAGATCTTCTTGGCGCCTTCCTCGTCCAGCTCGACCTGCATGGTCGGGACGAAGTTGGCCTCGGCCGAGTCGTAGTCGATGCCGGCTTCCTGCAGCGAGGTGCGGACGGCGACCAGGTCGGTGGCCTCGCTGAGCACCTCGAAGGACTCACCGAGGTCATTGACCTCTTCGGCGCCCGCGTCCAGGACGGCACCCAGGACGTCGTCCTCGGTCAGCTCGCCCTTGGGGACGATCACGACGCCCTTGCGGTTGAACAGGTACGAGACCGAGCCCGGGTCGGCCATCGAGCCGCCGTTGCGCGTCATGGCGACGCGGACGTCCGAAGCCGCGCGGTTGCGGTTGTCGGTGAGGCACTCGATGAGCACCGCGACACCGTTGGGGCCGTAGCCCTCGTACATGATCGTCTCGTAGTCGGCGCCGCCGGCTTCGAGGCCGCCGCCGCGCTTGACCGCCGAGTCGATGTTCTTGTTCGGGACCGACTGCTTCTTCGCCTTCTGGATGGCGTCGTAGAGCGTCGGATTGCCCTCGATGTCGACGCCGCCCATACGCGCCGCGACCTCGATGTTCTTGATCAGCTTCGCGAAGAGCTTGCCGCGCTTGGCATCGATCACGGCCTTCTTGTGCTTCGTCGTGGCCCATTTAGAGTGGCCGGACATCTGCCTGTCTCCTTCGCGTAACCAATCTCTGTACGAACGACAGAGATCCTACCGGGATCCCGCCGCCCTCTTGTCCCGCACCATATCGACGAACAGGGCGTGCACCCTGTGGTCGCCCGTCAGCTCGGGGTGGAACGACGTGGCCAGCGCACTGCCCTCGCGTACGGCGACGATGTGGCCGCCGTGCTCGGCGAGCACCTCCGCGCGGGCGCCGACGGACTCCACCCACGGGGCGCGGATGAAGACACCTTCCACGGGGCCCACTCCTGACACCTCGACGGTCGCCTCGAAGGACTCGTTCTGCCGTCCGAAGGCGTTACGGCGGACGATCATGTCGATGCCGCCGAAGGTCTCCTGGCCCGAGCGCGGGTCGAGGATCTTGTCGGCGAGCATGATCAGTCCGGCGCAGGAGCCGTAGACCGGCATCCCGGCGCGAATACGCTCACGCAGCGGCTCCATCAGGCCGAAGAGCACAGCCAGTTTGGAGATGGTGGTGGACTCCCCGCCGGGGATGACCAGGCCGTCGACCTCGGCGAGCTCTTCGGGACGCCGGACCGGCCTGGCCACGGCGTCGGCCGCGGCCAGGGCGGTCAGATGCTCCCGTACATCGCCCTGCAGAGCCAGGACGCCGATCACAGGTGCGCTGCTCATAGGGGGTTACCAGCCGCGGTTGGCGTAGCGCTCGGTCTCGGGCAGGGTGTCGCAGTTGATGCCGACCATGGCCTCGCCGAGGTTGCGGGACGCGTCCGCGATGATCTTCGGGTCGTCGAAGAAGGTGGTGGCCTTCACGATCGCGGCGGCGCGCTTGGCCGGGTCGCCGGACTTGAAGATGCCGGAGCCGACGAAGACACCCTCGGCGCCGAGCTGACGCATCAGGGCGGCGTCCGCCGGAGTGGCGACGCCACCGGCGGAGAACAGCACGACCGGGAGCTTGCCGAGCTCGGCGACCTCCTTGACCAGCTCGTAGGGGGCGCGCAGGTCCTTGGCGGCGGCGTACAGCTCGTTGTTGTCGAAGCCGCGCAGGCGGGCGATCTCGTTCTTGATCTGGCGCATGTGGCGGACGGCCTCGACGACATTGCCGGTGCCGGCCTCGCCCTTCGAGCGGATCATGGCCGCGCCCTCGGCGATACGGCGCAGGGCCTCGCCCAGGTTGGTGGCGCCGCAGACGAACGGGGTGGTGAAGGCGAACTTGTCGGAGTGGTTGACCTCGTCGGCCGGGGTGAGGACCTCGGACTCGTCGATGTAGTCCACGCCGAGCGACTGCAGCACCTGAGCCTCGACGAAGTGGCCGATGCGGGACTTGGCCATGACCGGGATGGAGACGGCCTCGATGATGCCCTCGATCATGTCCGGGTCGGACATACGGGCCACGCCGCCGTCCTTGCGGATGTCGGCGGGCACCCGCTCCAGGGCCATGACCGCGACGGCGCCCGCGTCCTCGGCGATCTTCGCCTGCTCCGGGGTCACGACGTCCATGATCACGCCGCCCTTGAGCTGCTCGGCCATACCGCGCTTCACGCGCGCGGTGCCGGTCGCGGGGGTGTCGGCGGCCTGGGGGGCGGAGTTGGGGAGCGTGCTAGACACGGAAGACCTCACTGGAGTGAAGGGGAAACCTGCTCCCCAAAGCCAACTCCCGGAACCAGTCCACAACAAGGGCCAATGGTGAGGCGGTGGCTCATTTTCCCGGAGGCAGGCGGTGAACCCGCAGTTCAGGCGGTACGTGGCTACGTGGCCGGGTGCGCCCGGCGGGGGCCTGCGGGCGGGTGATCGGCGCTTTCGCTTCCGCCTTCGCGTGGGCCTGCCCTGGCCTACGCCGTCGCGCGGTCGGCCAGCGCGGTCGGCGGCTCGTCGTCCATTTCGAAGGCCATCGGCACCGGCGCGTGCCCGGCGAGACGGAACCAGCGGACCTTGCGGTGGCGGCGCAGCGCGTGTGCGGCGCGCACCGAGTCGTTGTGGAACCGGCGGGCCATGGGTACCCGGCGCACCGCCTGGGCCAGCTCGCCCGCCGCTTCCTCGCCGCCCGGCGCCTCACGTACCGCTTCCACCTGGGCGGGCTCGGCGAACACGGCCCGCAGCGCCTGGCTCAGCTCGCTCTCGGCGACCTCGCGCTGCTCCTCCTCGGCCTGCCGCGCGGCATGGGCCGCCTCGTAGAGCACGATGGACGCCGCCGGATCGAGCACCCCTGAAGTGGCCAGTTCCTGTGCGACCGAGGCCCGGCGCAGCAGTTGTGCGTCGAGCGCTGCACGGGCTGCGTCGATACGGGCGTGCAGCCGGTCGAGGCGCCCCGCGGTCCAGCTCAGGTAGAGGCCGATCGCGAACAGGGCGACTGCGATCCAGATCAAAGTGGAGGTCACGGGCGGCAAGGCTACCGGGGCGTGAGTGGCTCGGAGACCTGCGTCCGGCGCCGTCGGCCTGGTTGCCGCACAACTGCCCCGCGGGACCGCCCGTCAACGCCGGACGGGCTCGAGCTACGCCCCCGCCCCGCAGGGCATGCTCCTAGTCCCGGGTAAGCCCGAACCGTGCCCGCAGTCCCGTGCGTTCATCGGCGGCCACCGACGCGGCGCCGTCGGTCACCGTCTCGTAGACCGCGAGGATGTCGTCGCCGACCGTCGACCAGTCGAAGCGGCGGACATGGGCGCTGCCCCGCTCGCGCAGCTCCTCGCGCCGCTCCTGGTCGCCGAGGAGGCGCACCGCCGCTTCGGCGAGCGCGTCGGCGTCCTCGTTGGCGAACAGCTCCCCCGCCGCGCCCTGGTCCAGGACCTGGGCGAACGCGTCGAGGTCCGAGGCGAGTACGGGCGCGCCCGCGGACATCGCCTCGACCAGGATGATCCCGAAGCTCTCGCCGCCGGTGTTGGGCGCGACGTAGACATCGACACTGCGCAGCAGGCGTGCCTTGTCCTCGTCGCTGACCATGCCGAGGAACTCCACGCGCGAGCGCATCTCCACGGGCAGCGACGCGACGGCTTCCTGCTCGTCGCCGCGGCCCGCGACCAACAGGCGGGTCCCCGGGCGCTCTTCGAGGATCCTGGGCAGCGCCTTCATCAGAACGGGCAGCCCCTTGCGGGGCTCGTCGATCCGCCCGATGAAACCGATGGTCTCCCCCTGCCACTCGGGCTTCGGCTCGGCCTTCGCGAAGAAGTCGACCTCGACGCCGTTAGGGATCACCACCGCGTCGCCGCCGAGGTGCTCGACCAGTGTCCGGCGCGCGTACTCGCTGACCGCGATCCGGGCGCTGATCTTCTCCAGGGCGGGCTGCAGGATGGGGTACGCCGCGATCATCGCCCTGGAGCGCGGGTTCGAGGTGTGGAACGTCGCGACGATCGGGCCCTGTGCCGCCCAGCAGCTGAGCAGGCCGAGCGAGGGCGAGGCCGGTTCGTGGATGTGGATGACGTCGAAGGTGCCGTCGTGCAGCCAGCGCCGCACCCGCGCGGCGGACAGGAAGCCGAAGTTGAGCCGCGCCACCGAGCCGTTGTACGGCACGGGAACGGCGCGTCCGGCCGACACCACGTAGGGCGGAAGCGGAGTCTCGTCGTCGGCGGGCGCCAGGACCGAGACGTCGTGCCCCCACCGGATGAGGTGCTCCGCGAGATCGCGGATGTGGAACTGGACGCCGCCCGGTACGTCCCAGGAGTACGGGCAGACGATGCCGATCTTCACTGAGTCCCCTTGTCGGACGCACCGTTGCCGGACGCCGCGTCACCGGCGTCGCCGGCGGCCGCATCGCGGGAGGTGCCATTACTGGAGGCCGCAGTGCCGGCCGTACTGTCGCCGGACGGACCGTCGCCGGACGGCGGCCCGCCGGGTGCCTTCGCGGGGTCGAGGTCCGAGAGCCACAGCCGCTGCAGCATGTGCCAGTCCTCCGGATGGTCGGCGATCCCTGTGGCGAAGGCATCGGCCAGCGCCTGCGTCATGGCAGACGTCTTTTCGGCCCGGGTACCTGTCTCGGGGACTTCGATGGGGGCGTGAACCCGCCCCTTCATGACGGGCGACTCGTCATACCAGAGGGTGACCGGAAGCAGCAGCGCGCCGGTCTGCTGGGCGAGCATGGCGGGTCCCGCGGGCATCCGCGTGGTCTCGCCGAAGAACTTCACCTCGACACCGGAGGCGGACAGGTCACGGTCGGCGACCAGGCAGACCAGGCCTCCCGCGCGGAGCCTGCGCGCAAGGGTGCCGAAGGCGGAGCCCCCGGTGTGCGGCAGCACCTCCATGCCGAGGCTGCCGCGGTAGGCGACGAAACGGTCGTACAGGGACTCGGGCTTGAGCCGCTCCTGCACGGTCGTGAACGGCGTCTCCAGCTTGGTCGTGACCCAGGCGCCGGCCAGGTCCCAGTTGGCCAGGTGCGGCAGCGCGAGGATGACGCCCTTGTCGGAGGCGAGGCCGTCCGTCAGATAGTGCAGGTCCTTGCCGTCGAAGCCGTTCCGGATGCGGTCCTTGCTCCAGGCGGGCAGGCGGAAGGACTCCATCCAGTACCGCATGTAGGAGCGCATTCCGGCCTTCGACAGCTCGGCCAGGCGCTCGGGGCTCGCATCCGGCACCACGCGCGCGTAGTTCGCCTCCAAGCGCTGTACGCCCTTGCCGCGCCGCTTCCACACCGCGTCGGCGATGGTGCGGCCCATACGGACGGCGACCGGCTCCGGGAGCTTCTTGACCCCGGCCCAGCCGAGGCCGTAGAGGGCGTCGGTGAGCTTTTCCTGTACGCCGCTCATGAGGTGGCCTCACTCCCCCGGGCCTCGCTGTTCCCACGGGCCTCGCTGCTCCCCTGGGTCTCATCTCCCTGCGCCGCCGCGGCGTCCGCCTCCGCCGACTCCCGGCGCACCGTGACGACCCGCTGGCCGAGCGTGACCGCACTTCCGACCGCCACGATCCACAGGGCGATGGGCAGCAGCACGTCGATGCCCGGGACGCCGAACGCGTGCAGGCCCGCCAGGCCCGCGGCCACCAGTGAGATGACCAGGCGCTCGGCCCGCTCGATCAGGCCGTTCACCGCCACGGGCAGCCCGATCGACTCGCCGCGCGCCTTCGTGTACGACACCACCTGGCCGCTGGCCAGGCAGAAGATGGCCACCGCGCACAGGACGTTGTCGTCGCCCTTGCCCGCGTACCAGAGCGCGAAGCCGCCGAAGATCGCGCCGTCCGCGACCCGGTCGAGGGTCGAGTCCAGGAAGGCGCCCCAGCGGCTGGAGATCCCCGCCTGCCGCGCCATGTTGCCGTCGACGAGGTCGGAGAAGACGAAGAGGGTGATGACGATGGTGCCCCAGAAGAACTCGCCCCTGGGAAAGAAGACCAGTGCGCCCGCCACGACACCGGCCGTGCCGATCAGCGTGACCGCGTCCGGGCTGACTCCCCGGCGGAGCAGAAACGCGGCGAACGGTGTGAGGACACGCGTGAAGAATGCACGCGCGTACTTGTTCAGCATGGCCTTCCCGAGGGTCGGTGCGCCGCGCGGCCCCTGCTGGCCACCGGCTGGCCCATCGTAGCCACGGACCCCCTCGCTCCACCTCGCGAGCCCCTGCCGCGCGGGCGCGGGTTCCCCCGCCGCGTGGGATCGCGTACGACGTATGGACGCACCGTGACGCGAGTGGAAAGCTCGAAGGCACCGCGGGCGTCGCCGGAGCCGCCACCACACGCGGTTTCTCGCGTGTCCGCGCCCTCTCACCTCACCGCGCAAAGAAATCGGGAGTCATCCCATCGGGAGGCACAGAATGGGCGACAAGGCAGGCGCACATCCCGGAGCCGCCGGCAGGGCAGCTACGGCCGACCATCCCCAGTCCGTACGGAATGTGGTGCTGGTCGGCCACAGCGGTTCGGGCAAGACGACTCTGGTGGAGGCCCTCGCACTGACCGCGGGGGCGGTGAACCGGGCGGGCCGCGTGGAAGACGGCGCCGCCCTCTCCGACTACGACGAGATCGAGCACCGCCAACAGCGCTCGATCCAGCTGTCCTTGGTACCGGTGGAATGGGACGGCATCAAGATCAATCTATTGGACACTCCCGGATACGCCGACTTCGTCGGGGAGTTGAGGGCCGGTCTGCGGGCTGCGGACGCGGCCCTTTTCGTTGTCTCGGCCGCCGACGGCGTGGACGGCGCGACCCGCATGGTGTGGGACGAGTGCGCGGCCGTGGGCATGCCGCGGGCCATCGTCATCACCCATCTCGAAGCCGCCCGTGGCGACTTCGACGAAATGACCCGCACCTGCGCGGAGGCCTTCGGCGGCGATGATCCGGACGCCGTGCTTCCGCTGTATCTGCCGCAGTACGGCGAGCAGGGGCCGGACGGGCACGCTCCGGTGACGGGCCTGATCGGCCTGCTGTCGCAGCGGATCTTCGACTACGCGTCCGGCGAGCGCAAGGAGTCCGAACCGGGCGACGACCAGCTGCCGCTCATCGAGGAGGCCCGCAACCGGCTCATCGAGGGGATCATCTCGGAGAGCGAGGACGAGTCCCTCATGGACCGCTATCTGGGCGGCGAGGCCATCGATTTCAAGACGCTCGTGGAGGACCTGGAGCGAGCCGTGGCCCGTGGCATCTTCCACCCCGTCCTGGCCGCGGCCCCCGCAGCCGAGGGCGCCCGGCAGGGTCTGGGGACGGTCGAGCTCCTGGAGCTGGTGACCGGCGGGTTCCCGACGCCCATGGAGCGCGAGGCACCGGCGGTGACCACACCCCAGGGCAAGGCGCGCCCCGCACTCACCTGCGACCCGGCCGGTCCCCTGGCGGCCGAGGTCGTGAAGACCTCGTCCGACCCCTATGTGGGGCGGATTTCGCTGGTACGCGTCTTCTCCGGCACTCTGCGGCCCGACGAGACAGTCCATGTCTCGGGGCACGGCCTGGCCGACCGGGGCCATGAGGACCACGACGTGGACGAGCGCATCGGCGCGCTCTCCTCACCGTTCGGCAAGCAGCAGCGCACCCTGACGCACTGCATCGCGGGCGATCTCGCCTGTGTGGCCAAGCTGAGCCGCGCGGAGACCGGCGACACCCTGTCGGCCAAGGACGATCCGCTCCTCATGGAGCCCTGGAGCATGCCCGATCCGCTGCTGCCCCTGGCCATCCAGGCGCACAGCAAACCGGACGAGGACAAGCTCTCCCAGGGCCTGTCGCGGCTCGTGGCCGAGGACCCGACCATGCGCCTGGAGCAGAACCAGGACACCCACCAGGTCGTCCTGTGGTGCCTCGGCGAGGCCCATGCGGACGTCGCCCTCGAGCGGCTGCGCAGCCGCTACGGCGTCCAGGTGGATGTCGTACCGCACAAGGTCTCCCTCCGGGAGACGTTCGGTGCCAAGGCGGCGGGCCGTGGCCGGCATGTGAAGCAGTCGGGCGGCCACGGGCAGTACGCGATCTGCGAGATCGAGGTGGAGCCGCTGCCGGGCGGCAGCGGCATCGAGTTCGTGGACAAGGTCGTGGGCGGTGCGGTGCCGCGGCAGTTCATCCCGTCCGTGGAGAAGGGAGTACGCGCCCAGGCCGCGCGCGGTGTCGCCGCCGGGAACCCGATCGTCGACGTGCGCGTGACCCTCCTCGACGGCAAGGCGCACTCGGTCGACTCCTCGGACGCGGCGTTCCAGACCGCCGGGGCGCTCGCCCTGCGGGAGGCGTCCGCGGCCACGTCCATCCATGTGCTCGAACCGGTCGCCGAGGTACAGGTGCTCGTCGGCGACGAGTACGTGGGCTCGGTGATGAGCGATCTGTCCGGGCGCCGCGGCCGCGTGGTCGGCACCGAGCAGTCGCCCGGCGGCCGCACACTCGTGCGGGCGGAGGTGCCGGAGATCGAGATCGGCCGGTACGCGGTGGATCTGCGGTCGCTTTCGCACGGCACGGGAAGGTTCAGCCGCAGCTACGCCCGGCACGAACCGATGCCCGCGCAGCTGGCGTCGAAGATCCGTGAAGAGGCCGACAAAAGCCCGTAGTTGAGGCCTCGCGCCGGTGCCCGTGGGGTACTTCCACCGGTGTCCGTGAGAGATCCTCACGCCGGTGACCGCGAGCGATCCTGCAAGGCGTGCCGCCCGTACCGGCCCGTGCCGGTACGGGCGGCATTCGGCCGTCTCCTGACGGATGTCGGTGCCCCCCGATACATTGATGATCTGCTTTCCGGTGCGGTCAACGCGTGTGCCGGGTAAGGAAGTCGGGAAAGGCCGCAGCAGCGGCAGCGCGGTGAGCGGTTTTGGGGGCGGCAGTGGCGGACGATGTCTTCGATTTCAGGCCCGGGGCCCAGGTGCCGCTCTCGGGCGCCGCGGGCGAGACGGCGGCGACCCACGCCCTGGCCTCGGCGGCGTACCGCGACAGCGACGTCGACGAGATACTCAAAGCCAACAGCGAATGGCACAAGTCCGAGGTCAAGAAGGGCAAGTTGTCGCTCTTCAAGCCGGACCTCGGCGAGGCCTTCGCCCGCGCGGTGCAGGTCCGGATGCTCGGCGGCGCCCGCAAGCCGCTGATCCAGTCCTTCGGCACCGAACCGCAGGCGGTGGTCGAGCACTGCCTGGCGGCCACCCGGATCCGTAAGGAGCGTGACACCCGGCTCACCGCGGTGACGGTGGTCTGCGGTGTGCTGTTCCTGCCCGGCCTTGTCATGTGGCTGCTGATCTTCCAGATCAAGCGGACCCTGGGCGACCAGAAGGACAAGCGCACGGCCGCCCTCGGCACGGCGATCCTGGTCGCGGCGTGCGGCCTCGCGCTCCTCTTCCTGATCAAACTGCCCTTCACAGGGTTCCTGGGGCTCTATATACGGGCGATGGTCGTCGCCCCCGTCATCGGCTGGCTGCTCGCCCGGCAGATCTGCGAGCGCACCGCCAAGGATCTGCGCGGCCGCTGGGAGAGCCTGCTCGCGGGCGGCGGCATCGGCGCCAAGATCCCCGAGGCCGTGCCCGGCAGCCCCGGCGAGACCGCCGCCGAGCGGCTGCGCCAGAGCCTGGCCAGGCTCACCGCCGAGCAGCAGTCCAACTCCGTGTTCTACGCCGGTCCCAAAGGCATATTGGGCATGGGCACCCGCTGGGGCAGCTGGCAGCTGGCCGAGGAGCTGGTGCCGCGCGAAGGCACCCCGGAGATCCACCCGTTCCGCAGCTGGGACGTGATCCGCTCGATCCACGACCAGCTGCGCCTCCTTGAGCGCGGCCCCCTGCACACCGGCGGCTTCCCGACCCCGTCGATACGCCACTGGGTGGTCTCCCCCGTCGCGGAGAACGCCAAGGAGGTCGCCAGGCCCGGCGGCACCGATGTGGAGGCCTTCCAGGTCAAGGGCCACGAGATACAGCGGATCTGTAACGAGCAGCAGTTCGGCAGCGGCGACCGCCACTATCTGGGCGTCCAGTTCCGGCTCTGGGACGGCCAGTTGGTGATCACCATGCTGATCACGGTGACGGTGCTGCACCAGACGCTGCGGATCGAGGTCACCGGCCATGCGCTCGGTCCGGTGCACTCCCTGTTCACGACCAAGCCCAAGAAGAAGGTCAAGGAAGTCGCCAAGACCGTGCGGTTCTGGGAGACCAAGGAGGTCAAGCAGCCGCTGGTCGGCGTCACGGACGTGGTGCGGCTCGCGGCCCGCGCCCCGTTCACCTGGTTCCCGCCGATCCTTGACTTCCTCGGCGGCAAGCTCGTGCTGCCCGAGCCCTTCGGCCTGCGGCACGCCTGGGCCGACAAGCCCTGGCGGCACCGCTTCATGGCGGACGACGCCCTGCGCGCGGCCACACCGGTGCTCCGTGTCGTCCACGCCTCAGCGATCAAGGTCCTTGAGGAGAACGGCGTGGACACCGAGCGCTTCGGCACCCGCTCGCTCTTCCTCAGCAATATGGTCCAGGACGCGGCGCCGAGGAAGGCGGACGTGTACGACGCTTAGGCGGACGGATACGACGCTTAGGCGGACGGATACGACGCTCAGGCAGACGGATACGACGCTCAGGCAGACGGATACGACGCTCAGGCAGACGTGTACGACGCTCAGGCAGCGGCCGTCGGCCACGCGTCGGCGAGCATCTTGCGGGTGTCGCCGAGGAGTTGGGGCAGCACCTTGGTGTGGCCCACGACCGGCATGAAGTTCGTGTCGCCGCCCCAGCGCGGCACGATGTGCTGGTGCAGATGCGCGGCGATCCCCGCGCCGGCCACCGTGCCCTGGTTCATTCCGATGTTGAAGCCGTGCGCCCCGGACGCGGTGCGCAGCGCGGTCATCGCCTGCTTGGTGAGCTCCCCGAGCTCCACGGTCTCGGCCGTGGACAGCTCGGTGTAGTCCGCGACGTGCCGGTAGGGCACGACCATCAGGTGCCCGCCGTTGTACGGGTACAGATTGAGCACCGCGTACACCTGCTCACCGCGCGCGACGACCAGACCGTCCTCGTCGGACTTGCCGGGAATCGAGCAGAAAGGACAGCCGTCGTCGGCCCCCGGACCGGTCGGCTTGTTCTCGCCCTGGATGTAGGCCATCCGGTGGGGCGTCCACAGGCGCTGGAACGCGTCCTGCGTCCCCACTCCGATCTGCTGCTCCGGCTCACTCGTCATGCTGAGCAGCATATGGCTTCGCCGGTCCGGAACGTGTCGCCGGGTCTGCGGGCCACTCCCGGCCCGCACCTCCCGGGCCGGTGCCGGGGCCATCGTGCCCGTACGACAGCGGGGCCCCGAAGCGCAGTTGACGCTCCGGGGCCCCGCACAAGGTCGTACGACCAGGATCAGCCGGACAGGATCCGCCGGCCGGGACCGGACGGGACGGCCGGGACGGCCGGGACGGCCGGGATCAGACCTGCACCCGCTCCTCGACCACCTTCACGATCTTCGCGATGGCGTCCTCGACCGGAATCCCGTTCTCCTGCGAACCGTCGCGGTAGCGGAAGGACACCGAGCCGTTGCTCATGTCCTCGTCACCCGCGATCACCATGAAGGGCACCTTGGCCTTCTGCTGGTTGCGGATCTTCTTCTGCATCCGGTCGGACGACGCGTCGACCTCGACCCGAAGGCCCTGGGCGCGCGCCTTCGCGGCGAACTCCTCCAGGTACGGGATGTGCGCGTCACCGATCGGGATGCCGACGGCCTGCACGGGCGCGAGCCAGGCCGGGAAGGCGCCCGCGTAGTGCTCCAGCAGGACGCCGAAGAACCGCTCGATGGAGCCGAACAGGGCGCGGTGCAGCATGACGGGCTGCTGGCGCGAGCCGTCGGCCGCGGTGTACTCGAGGCCGAACCGCTTGGGCTGGTTGAAGTCGACCTGGAGGGTGGACATCTGCCAGGAGCGGCCGATGGCGTCCTTGGCCTGGACGGAGATCTTCGGGCCGTAGTAAGCGGCGCCGCCCGGGTCGGGCACGAGCGGGAGCCCCTGCTTCTCGGCGGCCTGGCGCAGGGCCTCGGTGGCCTCCGCCCAGTCCTCCTCGGAGCCGATGAACTTGTCGGAGTCGTCGCGGGTGGACAGCTCAAGCTCGAACTCGTTCAGGCCGTAGTCGCGCAGCAGGTCAAGCACGAAGGTCAGGAGCGTGTCGAGCTCCTGCGGCATCTGCTCCTTGGTGCAGTAGATGTGCGAGTCGTCCTGCGTGAAGCCGCGCGAGCGGGTCAGGCCGTGCACGACGCCGGACTTCTCGTAGCGGTAGACGGTGCCGAACTCGAAGAGCCGCAGCGGCAGTTCACGGTAGGAACGCCCGCGGGACTTGAAGATCAGGTTGTGCATCGGGCAGTTCATCGCCTTGAGGCGGTAGTTCTGCTCGTCGAACTGGATGGGCGGGAACATGCCCTCCGCGTAGTGCGGCAGGTGCCCGGAGGTCTCGAAGAGGTGCTCCTTCGAGATGTGCGGGGTGTTCACGAACTCATAGCCGGAGTCCTCGTGGCGGCGCCGCGAGTAGTCCTCCATGACCTTGCGGATCACTCCGCCCTTGGGGTGGAACACGGCGAGGCCCGGGCCGAGCTCCTCGGGGAAGGAGAACAGGTCGAGCTCGGCGCCCAGCTTGCGGTGGTCGCGCTTCTCGGCCTCGACGAGGAACTCGAGGTACGCCTTGAGCTCGTCCTTGGTCGGCCACGCGGTGCCGTAAATGCGCTGCAGCTGAGGGTTCTTCTCGCTGCCGCGCCAGTACGCGGCGGCCGAGCGCATCAGCTTGAACGCCGGGATGGCACGGGTGGTGGGCAGGTGCGGACCGCGGCAGAGGTCCTTCCAGCACAGCTCGCCGGTCTTGCCGTCGAGGTTGTCGTAGATCGTCAGCTCGCCGGCGCCCACCTCGGCGTCGGCGCCGTCGGCGGCCTGCGCGGCATTGCCCTTGAGGCCGATGAGCTCCAGCTTGTACGGCTCGTCGGCGAGCTCGACGCGCGCGTCCTCGTCGGTGGTGACGCGCCGCGAGAACTTCTGGCCGCGCTTCTGGATCTCCTGCATCTTCTTCTCGATGCGCTTGAGGTCCTCGGGCGTGAACGGCTCGGCGACATCGAAGTCGTAGTAGAAGCCGTCCTTGATGGGCGGGCCGATGCCCAGCTTGGCCTCGGGGAACAGCTCCTGCACGGCCTGCGCCATGACGTGCGCGGTGGAGTGGCGCAGGATGTTCAGGCCGTCCTCGGAGGAGATCTCCACCGGCTCGACGATCTGGCCCTCGCCCACTTCGTACGCGAGGTCCTTCAGCTCGTCCGCGACGCGGGCGGCGACAACGGTGCGCTCACCGGCGAAGAGCTCGGCGGCCGTAGTGCCCGTCGTCACCACGCGCTCTTCCCGCTCGGAATCGCGTTGGATGATCACACGGACGTCTGACACCGGTCTCTCCTGACTGAAGGTGGAAGCGCCGCTCAGCATGTGCGCGCGCAAGAGGAATCGTACCGAGACGGGAGAGCCGTTCGCGAAACGGCCGATGAGAGCGCACGCACCAGGGCACGCAACAGCGACGAGAGCGCACGCGACGGGACACGCACCAGCGACGAGAGCGCACGCACCAGGGCACGCACCGGTGAGGAGAGGGCGCCCTGCGCCTTCAGTCCTCCAGGTCCTCCCCGCTGCACGCCTCCTCGAAGAAGTCGAGGTTCTCCTGCATCGACTTCAGCAAGCGGTCCCGCTCCGCGTCCTCCACCTGGACCGGCACCACCTGGGACGCCCCGGTGAGCCGGCGGAAGCCGCCACGGCTCTCGAGCAGCCCGTGCACCCGCACCGGCAGCCCCACCAGATGCGCATGGCCCGCTATGCGGTACGCCTCTTCGTCCAGGGTCATCCGTACATGCGGCACATCGGCCCCGGCGATGACCCGCAGCCGCACCGTCCCGCTGCCGCGCGGCCCCGACCGCCGCATCCGCACCACGGCCCCGGTGATCCGCACCGGCGTCGACGGCTCCGAGTACAGATAGCGCGCCCCCGCCTCCCGCAGCACCGGCAGATCCCCGGGGGAGAACTCGACGGGCTCGGGCCTGGCCGCGCACCCCTCGGGCACCCCGGCCGCCGGCGCCCACGCGACCGTGACGCGCGCTCCTTCCGTGCCCCGCACCAGGGCGACGAGCGCCTCGGTCAGCTCATGGCTGACCCCGGCCTCGACCGCGGCGTCGAAGGCCTCCATACCGCCGGTCGCCCGCTGGTAGTCGATGGCCTCCCTGGCGGCGTACAGCGCGTGATGAAGCCGTACGACGAGGGGGCGCCCCGAGTCCGCGGGCACGAACGCCGTCAGCGCCCGCCCGCCCGGCGCGGGCCCCACCAGGACGCTCGCCAGCGAGGCGGCGGCCGGCCTGCGGTGTCGCGCTCCGTAGTGCCCGGCGCGGGCCCGTACCGCGAGCGCCCCGGCGAGCAGCATCTGCCGTACCGCGGAACGCAGCTGTTCCTCGTCGTTCCAGGCCGAGGCGCCGGCGGGGCCCGCAGGCACATCCCGCGACCAGCTCACCTCGTCGCTCGGCACAGCGAGACCCACGAGCACGTCCCGCGCGGAGGGTGCGGCGCTGCGCGACAGCGCCTGCAGCGCCTCCCCGAGCAGATCGTCGCTGTCGGGGAAGGCCCGGTTCTCGGGTACGAGCAGGCTGGTGCCGGCCGCGCCGCCCGGAGGCGTCCAGCGGGCATAGCGGCCCTCGGCCCCGCCGCGGCGCTGCCAGCCGTGCCGGTCGAGCAGTGCGCCGAGAACAGCCGGGTCAACGCGCGTAGCGTCCGGGTGCAGCAGTCCGCCGGGGGCGGCCGTGGCGGCCTCCACCGGGTGTGGCCGCAGGGGTTCGTCGATCGGGCGGTGCATCACGGTCTCCCTCCCGTCCCGACTCGCGTCATGATCTCGCAGAGAGCTCTGTCGTCGAAGATCCGCGAGGTCGGGATCCGCACCGTGGTCCTGTGCCGTCCCCGCACAGGGTGCCCGGCCAGGTTGGTCCAGTAGCAGCAGTGCCGCAGATCGAGCCGGTCGTGGCCGGCCCGCAGCCAGTCGTCCGGCGACCGGGGCACGATCATCACGACCAGGATCTTGTGCACCGAGACCGGGGTACGGGCCAGCTTCTCCAGATGCGGGTTGTCGAGCGTGAAGGAGAAGGCCGGGCCCGGGGGGTTCGGCGACAACTGGTACGTGCACTTGAGCTGCACCTTGATGGTGACTTCGTCGTCGACCGTGTGCCCGGGGGCGCTGTGGCTGACGTGCCAGTCGATGCCGTTGTCCGGAAAGGGCTGGGACAGAGAGCACCCCGCGGCCGCCGCCACGGCGTGCAGATAGCCCACCTGAAGGGTCTCCATACAGGCGGTGGTGGCGAGTGTGCCGCGCAGCGGTGCCATCCGCTCGGGCAGCAGCCCACCCTGTTCGGGCTGCGCGAGCGCCATGTCGAACAAGCCTTCCGGGCTCGGAACTTGATGAAGTGAATGCTCCGGGTGGTTCCGCACGGACCGCGGACTCCCCCGCACCGGGACGCCCAACTCCGCGTCCCTTCACCTGTGTTGTCACCGTTCGGCGTATCGGGCAAACAGCCCGGGTATCACGAGATCGGGCAGGCAGCAGGGGCACGGGCCCCTACGACGGCGGTGGCGGGCGATGGGTGGGCGCACGCCGACTGTCAGGCAGGGACAGGGAGTTGCATCGCAATGACGTGCTGGTACGAGGGACCACTCGCCGCATTCGACACCGAGACCACAGGCGTGGACGTGGAGAACGACCGCATCGTGTCGGCCGCGATCGTCGTCCAGGATTCCGCGGGGGCGCGGCCGCGCTCCACGCGCTGGCTGATCAACCCGGGCGTGCCGGTGCCCGCGGCGGCCACGGAGATACACGGGCTGACGGAGGATCATCTGCAGCGCAACGGCCGCTGGCCGTCCCCCGTCGTGGAGGAGATAGCCCGCGAGCTGGGTGAGCTCAGCGCCGGCGGCAGGCCGCTCGTCGTGATGAACGCGCCGTTCGATCTGACGCTCCTGGACCGTGAGTTGCGACGGCACCGGGCGTCCTCGCTCGCGCGGTACCTGGAGAGCCATCCGCTCCATGTGCTCGACCCCCGCGTCCTCGACAAGCACTTGGACCGCTATCGCAAGGGCCGCCGCACCCTCACGGATCTGTGCGCGCAGTACGAGGTCGAACTCGCGGAGGCCCATGACGCGGCGGCCGACGCGCTGGCCGCTCTTGAGGTCGTTCGCGCGGTGGGGCGCCGTTTCGCGGGCCGTCTGGAACGCCTCGCGCCCGGCGAACTGCACACCCTGCAGGCGGTGTGGCACGCGGCGCAGGCGCGGGGCCTGCAGGCATGGTTCGCCCGCAGCGGCACCCAGGAGTCGGTGGACCCCGCGTGGCCCCTGCGCCCGGAACTCCCGGCGGCGGCCTAGCCGTAGGCACCGAGATGCACTCCGGCCGCAGACACAAAAAAGCCGGTCCGTCATGGACGGACCGGCTTTTCCCGGTGGGCGATACTGGGTTCGAACCAGTGACCTCTTCGGTGTGAACGAAGCGCTCTCCCACTGAGCTAATCGCCCGGGAACGCAGTGAACCATACAGGCCCCGGGGCGTTTCCTTCAAACCGTCCTTCAAACCGTATCGAGGTATGTGAGCAGGCCACGCCGTCCCGCGCGCATCATCAGCGCGTGGTTGAGCAGGAACACCGGCCGCCCGGGCACCGCGAGGCGCCGCATGAGGGGCCGGCGCACATCGACCTCCTGCTCGTACAGCGCGCGGGTGCCGCCGCCGACGGCGGTGAGCGTCCAGCGCGCCCAGCCGTCGAGATCACCGGACATGGCGATCTCCAGGATCCGCGCCACCGGGTCCCGGCGGCGCTGGCGGGCGGTGACGACCAGGTCGTACGGCAGCATGGAGCGGAACCTTGCCAGGCCGCTGCGGTCGTCGAGCGGCGTCACCTCGCGCACCTGCCGCCACCACAGCGGATACTCCTCGGCCCGTTCGAGCACGGCGTAGACCTCGGCAGGGCGGGCGGGCAGATTCCAGACGCTGCGGAAGCGGTAATGGCACCAGTCCATGCTCCAAGTGTGCGCGCCCCGGGCCGTCCACCCGGCGGGAACCGGGTACTCAGGCCCATCTGAGTACCCGCGCGCATGCCGGGAGCCGTGACGGCCACCACACTCCTGGGGCATGACCACCGTTCCGCCTCCGGCCGAGGAGCTGCGCCTCATCGACGGCGAGCTGGCTCAACTGGACGCCCGCCGCGCCCAGTTGCTGGCCCGCCGCGCCTGGCTGCTCTCGGTCCTGGCGCAGGCACCGCCTCCGCCCGCCACACCCCCGCTCGCCACGGCCCCGCTCGCGCACCGGCCCGAGGCCGCCAAGCCGAGCGTGCAGAACGTCCTGCTCGCTCTCGGCGGCCTGCTGCTGACCGTGGCGGCGCTCGCGTTCACCCTGGCCAGCTGGGGCCATATGGGCATCGGCGGCCGCTCGGCGGTGCTCGGCGTCCTGACCCTGGCCGCCCTCGGCCTGCCGGCGCTGCTGCTGCGCCGCGGCCTCGGCGCCACGGCGGAGGCGGTGGCATCCCTCGGCCTGGTGCTCATGGTCCTCGACGCCTACGCCCTGCACCGGGTCGCCCTGCCGGACAGCGACGGCACCGGCTACGCGGCAGCGGCGTCCGCGGTGCTCGCGGGCGCCTGGGCGGCGTACGGACTGGCCTTCGGACGATTGCACGGCCCGCTTCCGGTCGCGGTGGCAACGGCCCAACTGCCGTTGCCGCTCTGGGCCGTTGCGGCCGACGCGGGCGGGCACACCATCACGGCGGCGCTGCTCGTCACGGCCGCCGGCGGCACGGCACTCGCCCTGGGAACCGGAAGCGGGACGGGAACCGGAACCGGCCGAGCCCGGACCGTCCGCTTCTCCGTCCGCGTCACCGCCGCGACGGGCGCCTCCCTCACGGGCTTCTGCGGGATGACCGGCGCCACCGCCCTCACCTGGACGTCGACGCAGCCCGCGGCCGCCGCCCAAGGCGGCCTGCTGCTCCTGTTCGCGGCGGCCATCGCCCTGTTCGCCGCCTGGCGTACACCGCACGCCAGCGCGGCCACGGCCTGTGCTGCGGTGGCGGGCCTCGCGGTACTGCTGGCCTGCGGCGGCTTCCTGCGCACGGTGCTGCCCACGGCCTGGACCGTCCCGTCCGATCTCCTGTGCGCCCTCGCCCTGTTGGCCCTTCTGCGTACGGGACTGCCGCACCCGATCCGGCGCGGCCTGGCCGGCACCGGCGCACTGGTGGCGGGAGCGACACTTCTGTGGACGCTGCCCACCCTCCTCATCTCCCTTGTGGCGCCCGCCGGTTGGGCGCGGCCCTTCTGGTCGGGCACCCCGGCTCTGGCGTACGGCGACGGCGCCTGGGGTCCGCTCGGCCTCGCGATTCCGGCCACCCTGCTCGTGGCCGCCGTCGCCCTTTCCGTACTGGGCCGGGGCACCGCGCGGCGCACCCCGGTGGACTGCGGCGCCCTGGCGCTCCTGTGGGCGACAGTGACGGTCCTGCCCGCAACCCTCCAAGTCCCGTACGCGGCAGGCCTTTGCCTGCACCTGGCGGTGACCGCGGCCGCGGTCGCCACGGCGATCCTCATGGCCAGGACCGACCGCGCAGGCCTTGCCACCACCGCTCTGGCCTGCGGCCTCGCCTCCGCGTCGACCTCCTCGCTGCTCTCCCTCGCCGACCGCCCCGCGACCCTCTCGGCACTGACCGCCGTACTCGTCCTGTGCGCGGCGGCGGCCACGCTGCACCCGGAGGGACCGCGCAGGACGGTGACCGCGTGCGCCGCCGCGATCTGGGCCACCGCCCTGTCCGCCGCGGCCGCCCTGGCACTCGGCCTCCCGCTCCACCAGGCGGCGCTTGCGGTCCTCGTGGTCCCCGCCGGTACGGCCCTGCTCGGCGCCCGTCTGCGCACCCGCCCCCTCGCGCTGCCCCTGGAGCTCACGGGCGCCGCCGCCACGGCCCTGGCCATCGGCCTCGCCGCGCGGCACGCCCCCACCCTGTCCCTGACCCTCGCCCTCGCCGGTGTCATCGCGGCGGCCACGGCGCTGCGCGCGGACCGCCGCCCGGCGGCCGCCTATGTCTCCACCGCGCTGTTCGCCGCGGCCTGCTGGGTCCGCCTGGCCGCCTGGCAGGTCGAGGCCCCGGAGGCGTACACCCTGCCGGTGACGATCCCGGCCCTGGTCATCGGATTCCTGCGCCGTCGACAGAGCCCGGAGACCTCGTCCTGGGCGGCGTACGGCCCCGGCCTCGCCGCGACCCTGCTGCCCGCCCTGGCCGCGGCCTGGGCCGACCCGCACTGGCTGCGGCCCCTGCTCCTCGGCGCCGCGGCCCTGCTCCTCACCCTGGCCGGAGCCCGGCACCGCCTGCAGGCCCCGCTCACCCTCGGCGCCACGGTCCTCGCCCTGGACGCGGCACACGAACTCGCGCCGTACGTCGTCCAAGTCGTCGACGCGCTCCCCCGCTGGCTTCCGCCGGCCCTGGCGGGACTGCTGCTCCTGGCCGTCGGGGCGACCTACGAGCAGCGCCTGCGCGACGCCCGGCGACTGCGCGACACCCTGGGCCGCATGCGGTGAGCCCGGCGCCCCGGCACGGGCACCGGGAGACACGGAAACGCCGACGGGCCGTGAGACTCGAAGTCTCACGGGCCGTCGGTCCGGGTGGGCGATACTGGGTTCGAACCAGTGACCTCTTCGGTGTGAACGAAGCGCTCTCCCACTGAGCTAATCGCCCGGGCGCACGGAGAACATTACCGCACTTCAGCGGCGTTCCCGAACCACCCCTGCGGGCACCGTCACTCGTTGATCTTCCACGGCATCACGATGCCGAACTTCCAGACGTAGATCCCGAGAAGCACCGCGACGATCACGAGCCCGATCGAGGTCAGGATGATGTTCCGGCGGCGCACCCGCGGATCGAGGGCCCGCTGCGCCGCCTCGGTCACCTTCCGCTTGGTCCAGCGGAGCACCAGCTGCGCCCAGACGAATTCCGTGGCCCAGATCGCCATGCCACAGAAGATCACCACCCAGCCGGGGCCCGGCAGCGGCAGCATGATGATTCCGGCCACCACCACGGCCAGGCCGACGATGAAAACGCCGACCTGCCAGCTCACGTGCAGCGCCCTGCTCTTCTTGATGAACTGCGGCGCCTTCGAACCGAGCTCCTGCTCCGCCTTCGCCGCGGGGGGCTCAACGGCCGCTGCGGCGACCTGCCCCCGCTCGTCACTCCCCGTATTCATGCAGCCAAACATTACCGGACAGAAACGCGTCACTGGAATGGCGGTACGAAACGAACAAGCACTCGGCCATACGAGCTACCGAAAGCTACCCAAATCCCTCAGAGGGGTTTACAACGGCACCGTAGGTGGCATGTCGATTTCGCCGACGTGCGAATCCCCGAGCGCACACTGAGCGAAAGGCCCTGGCGCTTATGAACACCACGGTCAGCTGCGAGCTGCACCTGCGCCTCGTTGTGTCGAGCGAGTCCTCACTGCCTGTACCCGCAGGACTGCGGTATGACACGGCCGATCCCTACGCCGTGCACGCCACCTTCCACACCGGAGCCGAGGAGACCGTCGAGTGGGTCTTCGCCCGCGATCTCCTCGCCGAGGGGCTGCACAGGCCCACCGGAACCGGTGACGTCCGTGTCTGGCCGTCCCGCAGTCACGGTCAGGGCGTCGTCTGCATCGCCCTGAGCTCCCCGGAGGGCGAGGCCCTGCTCGAAGCCCCGGCGCGGGCCCTGGAGTCCTTCCTGAAGCGGACGGACGCCGCTGTGCCACCCGGCACGGAGCACCGTCACTTCGACCTCGACACCGAGCTCTCCCACATCCTCGCCGAGAGCTGACGAGGGCGGACCCGACCACAAGCAGCCCGAAGCCGCCCGACTCGGGGAGGCGGCTCGGGCCACGACAACCGCATATGGGCAGTCATCGACGCCGTCGCCGCGGGTTCGCCCGCGGGGACGGCGCCGCTGTGTCCGGGCCCGAGCGACTAGCATCGGCCTGCATCGGCGGGCGCAAGCCCGACCCACAGGCCAGGGAGCGAATCGTGCTGATCACCCACGACACCCGGTGCGCACTCGACGCCGTGTGCGATCTGGTGAACTCCGCAGCGGAGGACGGCAAGGCCGACGGGCTCGCGGACATCGCCGGCCTGGGAGAGTTCGTACGAAGCCATGACATCAGCGACGTCGGGGACCTCACCGAGGGCGATCTCGCCGCGGTGCGCCAGGTCCGGGCCCGGTTCGCCGAGGTGTTCGCGGCGGCCGAGGCACGGGACGCGGCCGGGGTGATCAATGAGCTGGTGGCCGCGGCGGGCACCACACCGCGCCTGACCGACCACGACGGCTACGACTGGCACGTGCACTACTTCGCCCCCGGAGCGTCCGTCGCCGACCATCTCGCGGCCGACGGCGGCATGGCTCTGGCGTTCTTCATCGTCGCCGGGGAGCAGGAGCGGCTGCGCCGCTGCGAGGCGCCGGACTGCCAGCACGCCTTCGTCGACCTCTCCCGCAACCGCTCGCGCCGCTACTGCGACAGCCGCACCTGCGGGAACCGGCTGCACGTCGCGGCGTACCGGGCCCGGCGCAAGGAAGCCGCGACGGGCTGAG
The DNA here is from genome assembly GCF_042665355.1 of Streptomyces monticola. Taxonomy (NCBI): domain Bacteria; kingdom Bacillati; phylum Actinomycetota; class Actinomycetes; order Kitasatosporales; family Streptomycetaceae; genus Streptomyces; species Streptomyces monticola. The sequence continues at coordinate 200,994 of NZ_JBHTCF010000012.1, forward strand.
CGCAGCGGGCCCGGCGGGCCGCCGGGTCACAGCAGGTACAGATCGTGCATCGCTGCGGCAAGCAGCAGACAGCCGATCACCCCGAGAAAGATCATCAGCGGCGGCTGGGAGAGAGCGAAGAGGCAGCCTCGCCGCTCGGGCGCGGGTGCGGGGGCCTGGCCCCGGGATGTTTCCTGCATGTCCCGGTGATGATGGCGCAGCCCCGACCCGGGTATTGACCAACACGCCCGCTGCACGCGGGAGTTCAGCACATTACGTGGACTTGCGTGACCTGCTCTCAGATCCCGTGCTTCTTCAGAATCGCCTCGATGTCCGAGAAGTCATCCGCAGGAGCGGCGGCGGGCTGCTTGCTCTGCTTGCCCTGCTTCGCGGCCGGCTGCGCCGACGCACCTGCGCCGAGCGAGGGCGCCGAGGCCTGCGGGGCGACCGCTTCGCGCTGGGCGGACTTCGCGGCCTTGCGGCCACCGCCGCCGCGCCGCTCCACGGCACGTGACACCGTGAACAGCAGCCACGCGAGCCCGAGCACACCGACACCGGCCCAGGTGCTCGGCTTGAAGACCAGGCCGGAGACCCACTCGACCACGCCGGTCAGCACCAGGCCGACCGGGACCAGTGAATACGCCGCGATACGCGTCGCGGCCAGGAAGCGCTTGCGGTACGCGGTGATCGCGGCGATGCCCAGGCCGGCCGCGGACACGGCGGAACAGACGGTCTCGGCAAGCATCCGGTCCTCCAGCTGGGGAGCCTTGGGGGTTACGTCCCTTCCATCCTGCACCGCCCCGGGCCCCCGCGGCCACGATCCGGTACGACCTCAGGGAGAACTCCGGGTCGTTCTCCTCCCCAGGTCCGGGTCCGGCAGGTCCGGGTTGGGCAGGTCCGGGTTGGGCGCCTCGGGCACACCCTGTGAAACTGTTCCCATGAGCGACTCCTCCACCCCCGGTGCCCCCGGTCCCGCCGCCCGCCCCGTCCTGGACGTGTGGTGCGAGCTGCAGTGCCCCGACTGCCGCACCGCCCTCGACGACGTCCGCGCCCTGCGCGCCCGCTACGGCGACCGGCTGGAGCTGCGCCTTCGGCACTTCCCGCTCGAGAAGCACAAGCATTCCTTCGCCGCCGCCCAGGCCGCGGAGGAGGCCGCCGAGCAGGGGCAGGGCTGGCCGTATGTCGAGGCCGTGCTCGCCCGGGTCAAGGAGTTCGACCGGAAGGGCGAAAGCCTGCTCATCGAGGTGGCCCGTGAACTCGGCCTGGACGCCGAGGAGTTGGACACCGCCCTGATCGACGGCCGGCACATCCTGATCGTCGACGCCGACCAGGCCGAGGGCAAGGCGCTCGGTGTCACCGGCACACCGACGTACGTCATCGACGGCGAGCGCCTCGACGGCGGCAAGAGCCAGGAGGGCCTGCGGGCGCGGATCGAGGAGATCGCCGACCGGCTGCTCGCCGAGGAGGCCTGAGCCCACGCGGTTCAGAGCAGCGGCTTGTAGAGGAAGTACGTGACCGGGCGGTAGCCGAGGGATTCGTACAGGCGCAGGGCGGGTGTCTTCCCGGCGAAGACGTTCAGGCCGAGCTCATCGGCTCCGGCCTCCCTCGCCTGCCGTTCGGCGAGCAGCATCAGGGAGCGGCCGTGGCCGTGCCCGCGGAACTCCTCTTCGACCCGCACGTCGAAGACGAACGGCTCCTCGTCGCGCACCGCCAGCCACAGGGTGCCGACGTCCACTCCTTCATGCGTCAGGGTGCTCAGCCAAGTGCCGGGAGTGGCCTTGCCGTTGGGCAGCAGGCGCGCGTGGTCGGTCTCCGACTTGATGTGCGCCTGCTCCTCGGGCACGCCCCGCTCGATCCACGTCTGCGCGTATGTGACCTTCGCCCGCGCCAGCCAGGCGTCGAACTCGGCGTCGGTCATGGGCCGCCAGGTGCTCCCCCGGGGCAGCGCCGGGGGCCCGGCGGCGAGCCGCTTGGCCATCCGGCGGTTGCGCTCGATGTAGCCGAGGGCCGTGGCGAGGCTCAGGGCCGCGGTGGCGTCGGCCGGCACCTTCGCCTCGACGCGCGTGCAGCCCCAGCCGCGCAGCACTTCCTCGGCGGCGAGTGCGGCGACCGTGGCGCGGCCGCGGCGGCGGTCCCGCTCGTCGATCACGAGGGAGCGGATCTCCCCCACCGACGGTCCGAAGACGGCGTGCGTCGCGAGTTCCGTGGCGCCCACGGGGCGGCTGTTCACACACACTTGGTACGTGCGTGAGCGCGCGCCGTCCGCGGCGCGGTGGATCGGCCCGGTCGGCCGTAGTGTCGTGGTCATCATGGGTTTTCTACCCACTGCCGGGCCGCTCGTCATCCGGTTTAAGCAAGCCGTCGCCGCTCACGGGTCGAGGTCGTCGCCCGCCCGCTCGTCGAAGATCCGCATGGCCTTCGCGGTCACCGGCCCCGGGGCGCCCGCCAGTTGGCGGCCGTCGACCCGGTGCACGGCCTGCACGTCGCGCAGTGTCGAGGTCAGGAAGATCTCGTCGGCGCGCTCCAGGACGTCGAGCGGCAGATCGGTCTCGCGGGCCCCGGTCCACTCCACGGCCAGGGCGCGCGTGATGCCCGCGAGGCAGCCGGAGGCGAGGGGCGGGGTGTGGATCTCACCGTCGAGCACGACGAAGACATTGGTACCGGTGCCCTCGCACAGTTGCCCCACCGTGTTGGCGAACAGCGCCTCGCTGGCGCCGGATTCATGGGCCCGGGCGAGCGCGACCACGTTCTCGGCGTACGACGTGGTCTTGAGGCCGGCGAGCGCCCCGCGCTCGTTCCGCGTCCAGGGCACCGTGATCACGCCCGTGGCGTCGGGGCGGCGGGTGACCTCGCCGAGGGCGACCACCAGGGTCTGGCCCGCGTCGCCGCGGTCCGAGCCGAGCGGGGAGAGACCTCCGGTGTACGTGATGCGCAGGCGGCCGAGCTCCATCGGGTTGGCCTCCAGGACGGCGGCGCAGGCGCGCCGGACCTCGTCCAGGTCGGGCGCGGGCAGACCGAGGCCGCGTGCGGAGCGGGCCAGGCGGTCGAGGTGCCGGGTGAGGGCGAAGGCCCGCCCGCCGGTGGCCTTGAGGGTCTCGAACACCCCGTCCCCCACGGTCAGACCGTGGTCGAGGACCGAGACCCGTGCCGAATCGAGCTCTTGCAGCCCGCCGTTGAGCCAGATCTTCACGTGAGACTTCCTCCCATTGCGTCGTACGTTCCCGACGCTACCGCGAGCAGCCGCGCGGCCTTCAGCTCGGTCTCCTGCCACTCACGCTCGGGGGCGGAGCCCCAGGTGATGCCCGCCCCGGTGCCGAACCGCAGCACGCGCGCGTGCCGGTCGGCCCAGAAGGTGCGGATGCCGACGGCCAGCTGACCGGTGCCCCGGTCCGCGTCGACCCAGCCGATGCCTCCGCAGTACGGGCCGCGCGGTGCCGTCTCCAAGGCGTCGATGATGCGCAGGGCGCTGGACTTGGGTGCGCCCGTGACCGAGCCCGGCGGGAAAGTGGCGGCGAGCAGCTCGGGCCAGCCCGCGCCGTCGGCGAGTTCGCCGCGCACCGTGGACACCAGGTGCACGAGCCCCGGATGCTTCTCGACCACGCACAGGTCGGGGACGGTGACGGAGCCGGTGGCGCAGACACGGCCCAGGTCGTTGCGGACCAGGTCGACGATCATCACGTTCTCGGCATGGTCCTTGTCGAGGAGATCGGCCTCGGTCCGGCCGGTCCCCTTGATCGGCCCCGACTCCACGACCTTTCCGTGCCGCCGCAGGAACAGCTCGGGCGAGGCGGTGGCGATCTCCACGCCGTGCTCGGGCAGCCGGATCGTGCCCGCGTACGGGGCCGGGTTGCCGCGGGCCAGGAGTGCCGTCAGGGCGTCCAGGTCGGCGTCGGGGCCGAGCGGCGCGGACAGCACCCGGCAGAGGTTCGCCTGATAGACCTCGCCCGCCGCGATGTGCTCGCGGATGCGCCGTACACCCGCTGTGTACGCCTCGCGGTCGAGCGATGTCGTCCAGTCACCGGGCGCGGGTCCACGCCAGTGCCCCGGCACCGGAGCGGGCACCGGCTCCTCGCGTACGTCTGCGAAGCGAGCGCAGGTCAGACGCCCCTCGAAGTCCGCGGCCACCGCCCAGAAGCCGCTCGAGTCGAGGGCCTCGGGGTCGCTGGTGACATCACGCAGACCGGTGGCCACTAGGCTGCCGAAACGTGCCATCGGGGAGAACGTCGCAGACGGGTTGTGCACGGCTGTGAGTCTATGGCGGCGCTCGGGCGGGCGCCCCGGCCCGGTGTCAGGGCAGCACGCTGCGTAAACGCGTTTTTGTACTGGCCCCGGAATCCGCTAGAGTTCAACACGTCGCCGGGACGCGCCAAGCGCCCCGGATGCACAAGCGGACGTAGCTCAGTTGGTAGAGCGCAACCTTGCCAAGGTTGAGGTCGCCAGTTCGAACCTGGTCGTCCGCTCGGAAGTGGGGGATCTTCCCGAACCCCTACGCTCCTGGTGGAGTGGCCGAGAGGCGAGGCAACGGCCTGCAAAGCCGTCTACACGGGTTCAAATCCCGTCTCCACCTCCAAGGACGATTAGCTCAGCGGGAGAGCGCTTCCCTGACACGGAAGAGGTCACTGGTTCAATCCCAGTATCGTCCACTGGGTCTTCTTCGAAGATCTGAAACCCCGCGCGATTAGCTCAGCGGGAGAGCGCTTCCCTGACACGGAAGAGGTCACTGGTTCAATCCCAGTATCGCGCACGCAGTGCCCATGATCAGCAGTGCTGACGATCATGGTCCCGAGGACGATTAGCTCAGCGGGAGAGCGCTTCCCTGACACGGAAGAGGTCACTGGTTCAATCCCAGTATCGTCCACGCACAGTCAGAACCCCCGGCCTTCCCGGCCGGGGGTTCTTTCGGTTCTCGGTGCGGTTCAGGAGGAGAACAGCATCCGGCCGAAGCTCTTGTTCCGGTGGTGGCCGTGGTGACCGTACTGGCCGTGCTGACCGTGGTGGCCGCCGTGCTGCGGGGCGCCCCAGGCCGGAGGCTGGGCGGCGGGGTAGGCCTGCGGGGCGGCGGGCGGAGCGGGCGGCGGCGCGGCCTGCTGCGACCACTGCGCTTCGAGGCGGGTCAGTGCCTCCAGCTCGCCGTAGTCCAGGAATATCCCGCGGCAGCCGCCGCACTGCTCGATCTGGACGCCGTTGCGGTTGTACGTCTGCATCGGTGCTCGGCACTTCGGACACTGCATCGTCGGCTCAACTCCTCGCCGGTCGTGACTGCTTCACCGGGATCTGTGCCCGGCTCCGGTGCGTCGCACCCTACTTGGGCCGCTCGGCGGGCAACTCCGCCGGGAGTGCGGCAATACGGTCACAGGCGTCGAGCACGACCAGCTCGGCCTCGTCGAGGGGGCGCTGCTCCGCGGTCGACTTGGCGACGGCGAGGGCCGCGCTCTGGACGGTGAGGGCGCGGGCCGGGATGTCGAGCGCAGGCCAAGGGTCGTCCGCGGGGACGGCCGGGCCCTGTGCCGACTGGTAGGCGCCGATGAAGCGCAGCCACTCCTCGCGACCGAGGAGCCCCGCGGCGTACCAGGCGGCGGGGCGGGCCAGGTCCCAGGCCGGGTCGCCGAGGCCCAGGTCGTCGATGTCGATCAGGAACCAGTCGCCGTCGGCCGGGTGGCGGACCACCTGCCCCAGGTGCAGGTCGCCGTGGCACAGGGCGGGCCCGCCCGGCATGGGTGCCTCGGCGCGGGCCCAGGCCGGCAGGGCCGCCCAGGCCCGCTCGACGGGGTCTGCGACGGTCAGCGGCGGCCGGGCGCCGCGCATCCGGGACAGGGCGAGGGCGGCCTTGTGCGGGCCGCGCATCGCGGGCAGGGGGCCGGGCAGCGCGTCCAGGGGGGTGGCGTGCAGACGGGCGAGCAGAACGGCGGCGGCCTCCCAGGGCGCCGCTTCCGGGTGTTCGGGGTCGACGGGGGTGCCGTGCGGCCAGAACGTGACGGGGCGGCCGTCGAGTTCGGCGGCCGGCAGGTCGAGCGGGGGCAGCAGGACGCCGGCCAGGCCGGGGTGGGCGGCGACCGCGAGGCGGACGGCGAGCCCGCCCCGGTCGGTGTCGGAGGCGTGCGCTTTGGCGACGGTGTCGCCGTGCCGCACGACGGTGCCGTCGCGGCGGTCGGCAAGGACTGCGGGCGGGCAGGCACACGCGGTGTGCGGGCCGTGCGCCGCCGCTCTGACGGTCACGGTGAGGGCCCGGGCAACGGGTGAGGTCACGGGGTCCTCCTGGGGTCGTACGCGGATGCCGGGCGGCGGTGAGCGGTGAGCCTACGGCGGTTGCCGTGCGCACAAAAATGCCCGCGCAGCTCCCCAGCTGCGCGGGCATTTCTTTTTGCCGTCCGCCGCACCCCCGTCCCCACGGGGTTTCATGGCCGGATGTCCCCGCCCGGACCGCTCTTCCGGGCCTGGGGCGCCGCTCAGCGCCCCAGCATCACGCCCACGGACGACGCTTGTGCGACCACCGCGTCCCAGCCGCCGAAGACGACTACGAGCAGCGCCGCCAGGGGAAGCACCATGGCCGTCGCCACCAGCGGGTGACGCGTGCCGGACTGGCCGCTGAACGCGGCGTACGCCTTACGTCCCTGCGTGCGGATGACCGTCCGCGTCGCCGTGTCCGCCATGGTTCCTCTCCTGTCGTTTTGACAGCGGCGGGTGCTTGACCTCGGGGGACGAGTGCTGCACCCGCCGCTTGACCTCAAATCTAGGGGCGGGCGGGCGCCGGGGCGTCATGCCCTCGTACCGATTGGCGGGCCTCCCGCAGGATGACCCGTGCCCCTGGGACGTACTCCCCTGGGTGGAGACGGGGCCCTAGGACTTGGGGTCTTCCCGGAGGGGACGCTGCGCGGTGGCCTCCGAGGCGTCCTCGCGCGGCACCGGCTGCTCGACGAGCGCGAGCACCCGGGTGGCCATGAAGCGTGCCGTGCGCACCACGGAGCCGCTGCGGGTGACTTCGCTCACTTCCACCACTCCTCTGCGGACCGCGGTCTCCACCCGGCGGCCGGCTCTGCTGGCCACCACCTCGTACGTCCTCGTCGTGTCGCCGGCGTCGACCACTATCTCGACTCGGTCACCCTTCATGGCGTCAATCCCCCTTCTGCGACGGAGCGTTGGGCCAGGACGGAACGTCAACGAGCCCGGCAGCCAACTCTCCTGACCACTCTTCAAGTTTCCCACCCGGCACTGACAATCCGCCGGGCCGCGAAGGCGCGGCCTATGAGCGCGCGCGGGCGTGGAAACGTAAGCTGTGGCTCGTCAATCGGTCAGGGCAACAGGGCGACAGGAAACGGGATGGCGATGATGCGGCTCCGGCGCGAGGACCCGCGTGTCGTCGGCTCGTTCAGGCTGCACCGGCGGCTCGGAGCCGGCGGCATGGGGGTCGTCTACCTGGGCTCCGACCGCCGTGGGCAGCGGGTCGCGCTGAAGGTCATCCGGCCGGATCTGGCGGAGGACCAGGAGTTCAGGTCGCGGTTCGCGCGTGAGGTGTCCGCCGCCCGGAGGATTCGCGGCGGGTGTACGGCGCGGCTCGTGGCGGCCGATCTCGAGGCCGAGCGGCCCTGGTTCGCCACCCAGTACGTCCCGGGCCCCTCGCTGCACGACAAGGTCGCCGAGGACGGGCCGCTGACGGCGGCCGAGGTGGCCGTGGTCGGCTCGGCGCTGTCGGAGGGCCTCGTCGCCGTGCACGAGGCGGGGGTCGTGCACCGCGACCTCAAGCCGTCGAACATCCTGCTGTCGCCCAAGGGCCCGCGGATCATCGACTTCGGTATCGCCTGGGCCACCGGGGCGTCCACGCTCACGCACGTGGGCACCGCCGTGGGTTCGCCCGGGTTCCTCGCGCCCGAGCAGGTGCGCGGGGCCGCGGTGACCCCGGCGACCGATGTGTTCTCGCTCGGCGCCACGCTCGCGTACGCCGCGATGGGTGACTCGCCCTTCGGGCACGGCAGTTCCGAGGTCATGCTCTACCGCGTCGTGCACGAGGAGGCCCAGCTGCACGGTGTGCCGGACGCGTTGGCGCCGCTGGTGCGGGCGTGCCTGGCGAAGGACCCCGAGGAGCGGCCGAGCACCCTCCAACTGTCGCTGCGGCTCAAGGAGATCGCGGCCCGTGAGGCGCAGGGCCTCGGGCTCGGCGACGGCCGTCCGCCCGCGCCGCGGCGTGACCCGGAGCGGCCCCCGGCCGCCAGGGCGGCAGAGCAGCGGTCCGACGAGCACATGGTGCAGCGCACCCGGCGGGCGCCCACCACTCCCCCGCCGTCCAGGCCCAATGGCTCGCGCGCCGGTCAGCGGCCGCCCGCCCCCCGCAACACCACGCGTTCCGGTTCGCGTCCCGGCCCGCGCAGCAACGGCGGCCGCCCCGCTCCCCGCACCACCGGCACCGGGCGGCGCGGCCCCGCCAATCCGCGGCTGCTGCGGCAGCGGCTGATCGTGTTCGTGGTCGTCACCCTGCTCGTGGCCCTCGGCATCGCCGCCGCACAGGGCTGCCAGGGCCCCGCGCAGGGCCTGCGGCAGCGGCTGTCGCTGCAGGACGCGCGGGGTGCACAGGTCGTGGCCGCGGCCGGGGCCGAGGAGCGGCTCGGGCAAGAACGAGTGGCCGGGGGCGGTATGGACACCGCCGTTCCGGATGGAGCTCCGCAGCGCTGAGGGCGTCCCTCCGGACTGAATCGGAGTGAATCGGACTGAACCCCGGCCTGGCCGTCGCGCGCTCAGGCCTGCGGGCGGCCCGCCGTCACCGCGTAGAAGGCGACGGCCGCGGCGGCGCCCACGTTCAGGGAGTCCACGCCGTGGGCCATGGGGATACGGACCCATTCGTCCGCGGCCACCAGGGCCTGGGTGGAGAGGCCGTCTCCCTCTGCGCCGAGCATCAGGGCGACCCGGTCCATACGGTGCGGGGCCATCTCGTCGAGGGTCGCGGCCTTCTCGTCCGGGGTGAGGGCGAGCAGGTTGAAGCCCGCCTCGCGGACCGTCTCCAGGCTCTTGGGCCAGCGTTCGAGACGGGCGTACGGGACCGAGAAGACCGCGCCCATGGAGACCTTGACGGAGCGTCGGTAGAGCGGGTCGGCGCAGTCCGGGGAGAGGAGGACCGCGTCGATGCCGAGGGCCGCGGCGCTGCGGAAGATCGCGCCGATGTTGGTGTGGTCGTTGACCGACTCCATGACGACCACGCGCCGCGCGGTGGTGAGGAGTTCATCGGCGGTGGGGAGCGGCTTCCGCTGCATGGAGGCGAGCGCGCCCCGGTGCACGTGATAGCCGGTGACCCGCTCGGCGAGGTCGGGGCTGACCGCGTACACAGGGGCCGGGACCTCGTCGATGACATCGCGCATGACGTCGACCCACTTGGCCGAGAGCAGCATCGAGCGCATCTCGTACCCGGCGTGCTTGGCGCGTCTGATCACCTTCTCGCCCTCGGCGATGAACAGGCCCTCGGCGGGTTCGCGCTTGCGGCGCAGCTCCACATCGGTCAGGCCGGTGTAGTCGCTCAGACGCGGGTCGTCGGGGTCGTCGACAGTGATGAGATCAGCCACAGGGTGATACTGCCTTGTCCAAGGTGCGGTGCCAACGGCTCGGAAGAAGATCTGTTACCCGTGGTTACTCGACGGGCGTGAGCGGGCCGCCGACCGCCGCGACCTCGCCGACGACGATCACCGCGGGCGGGCGGACGTCCTGCGCAGTGACGGTCTCGGCGACCGTCGCGAGGGTGGCGTCGACACGGCGCTGGGCGGCCGTCGTGCCCTCCTGAACGAGGGCGACCGGGGTCTCGGGGGCACGGCCGCCCGCGACGAGGGTCTCCGCGATCCTGCCGATCTTGTCGACGCCCATCAGGATCACGAGGGTGCCGCGCAGCCGCGCGAGGGCCGCCCAGTCGACCAGGGAGCGCTCGTCGTCGGGGGCCACATGGCCGCTGACGACCGTGAACTCATGGGCCACACCGCGGTGGGTGACGGGGATGCCGGCCGCGCCCGGCACGCTGATGGAGCTGGAGATACCGGGGACGACGGTGCAGGCGATCCCCGCCTCGGCGAGCGCCTGGGCCTCCTCCATGCCGCGGCCGAAGACGAAGGGATCGCCGCCCTTGAGGCGTACGACGGACTTACCCGCCTTGGCGTGCTCGATCAGGGCGTTGTTGATGGCCTCCTGGGCCATGAAACGGCCGTACGGGATCTTCGCCGCGTCGATCACCTCGACATGCGGCGGGAGTTCGGCGAGCAGATCGCGCGGGCCGAGCCGGTCCGCGATCACCACATCGGCCTCGGCGAGCAGCCGGCGGCCGCGCACCGTGATCAGGTCCGGGTCGCCGGGGCCGCCGCCGACCAGCGCGACACCGGGGGTACGGGTGCGCTGGTGCGGGGCCACCAGGGTGCCGTCGCGCAGGCCCTCGACCACCGAGTCGCGGATGGCGGCGGTGCGGCGCGGGTCGGGGGCGTCGCCCAGGATCGCGACCGTGACGCCGTCGGAGTGGCCGGTCGCGGGCGTCCAGGCGGTGGCTGCGGTGGCGTCGTCGGAACGTACGCACCACACGCGGTGCGCCTCGGCCTCCGCGGACGCCGCTTCGTTGGCGGCGTGGTCGCTGGTGGCGATCAGGGCGTACCAGGCCTCGGCCAGGTCCCCGGACTCGTAGGCCCGCCGGTGCCAGGTGATCTCGCCGCCGTCCGCCATGGCCTCGACCGAGGGGGTGGCGGAGGGTGAGACGAGGACGATGTCGGCGCCCGCCGCGATGAGGGCGGGCAGCCGGCGCTGGGCGACCTGGCCGCCGCCGAGGACGACGACGCGGCGGCCTGTGAGGCGGAGTCCTACGGGGTAGGCGGGGTGTGCAGGCATGGCTCTTTGCGGCTCCTCGTGCGGGAGGGCGTGCGCTGCTGCGGCGATGGAGCGGCGCTGTGACGTGGGATGTCGTGGTGCGGGTCCACGATACGGCGGGCCGGTGCGGAGGTCTCGGGCGCGGCGGCCGCCGATGACGCACACGCGCGTGGCGCCCCCTTGAGGCCTTGGGCCGCCACGCGCGCGTGGTGCTACTTCTCGGTGACTCCTGCCGAGTCGAACGTGGCCACCTCGTGCATCGCGCGGGCCGCCGACTGGACCACCGGAAGAGCGAGGAGCGCGCCCGTGCCCTCGCCCAGGCGCAGGTCCAGGTCGACCAGCGGGCGCAGGCCCAGCTTGTTCAGGGCGGCGACATGGCCGGGCTCGGCGCTGCGGTGGCCCGCGATGCAGGCGGCCAGGACCTCGGGGGCGATGGCGCGGGCCACCAGGGCGGCGGCCCCGGCGCTGACGCCGTCGAGGATCACCGGGGTGCGCAGCGATGCGCCGCCCAGCAACAGGCCGACGATCGCCGCGTGTTCGAGGCCGCCGATGGCCGCGAGGACGCCGATCGGGTCGGCCGGGTCGGGCTTGTGCAGCTCCAGGGCACGACGTACGACATCGGTCTTACGGGCCAGGGTCTCGTCGTTGATACCGGTGCCCCGGCCGGTCACCTCCGCCGGGTCGCAGTCCGTGAACACGGAGATCAGGGCGGCCGACGCCGTGGTGTTGGCGATGCCCATCTCGCCGGTGAGCAGGGCCTTGTTGCCGGCGGCCACCAGGTCGCGGGCGGTGTCGATGCCGACCTCGATGGCCTCCTTGACCTCCTCGCGGGTGAGCGCGGGGCCGGTCGTCATGTCGGCGGTGCCCGCGCGTACCTTGCGCGGCAGCAGTCCGGGCGTCGCGGGCAGGTCCGCGGCCACGCCCACGTCGATCACGCAGACCTCGGCGCCCACCTGGTTCGCGAAGGCGTTGCAGACCGCGCCGCCGCCGAGGAAGTTGGCGACCATCTGGCCGGTGACCTCCTGCGGCCAGGGGGTCACTCCCTGGGCGTGCACACCGTGGTCGCCCGCGAAGATGGCGACCGCCGCGGGCTCCGGGATCGGCGGCGGGCACATCCGGGAGAGGCCGGAGAGCTGCGCGGAGATGATCTCCAGCATGCCGAGCGCGCCGGCCGGCTTGGTCATCCGCTTCTGCCGCTCCCAGGCCTCGCCGAGCGCCTTGGCGTCCAGGGGGCGGATGTTGGCGACGGTCTCGGCAAGCAGGTCGTGCGGCTCCTCACCGGGCAGGGCGCGACGGCCGTACGTCTCCTCGTGCACGACCCAGGACAGCGGGCGGCGCTTGGACCAGCCGGCCGACATCAGCTCGGGCTCGTCCGGGAACTCGTCGACGTAGCCGACACAGAGGTAGGCGACGACCTCCAGGTGCTCGGGCAGGTCAAGGGTCCTGACCATCTCGCGCTCGTCGAAGAAGCTGACCCAGCCGACACCGAGGCCCTCGGCGCGGGCGGCGAGCCAGAGGTTCTCGACGGCGAGTGCGGAGGAGTACGGGGCCATCTGCGGCTGCGTGTGGCGGCCGAGGGTGTGGCGGCCGCCGCGGGTCGGGTCGGCGGTGACCACGATGTTCACCGGCGTCTCGAGGATGGCCTCGATCTTCAGTTCCTTGAACTGCTTGGCACGGCCCTTGGGCAGGGACTTGGCGTATGCCTCGCGCTGGCGCATGGCCAGTTCGTGCATCGTCTGCCGGGTCTCGGCGGAGCGGATGACCACGAAGTCCCAGGGCTGCGAGTGTCCGACGGAAGGCGCCGTGTGCGCCGCCTCCAGGACGCGCAGCAGGACCTCGTGCGGGATGGGGTCGCTGCGGAAGCCGTTGCGGATGTCGCGGCGCTCGCGCATCACGCGCAGGACGGCCTCGCGCTCGGCCTCGTCGTAGGCGGGAGCGGGGCTGCCGACGGGCTCGGCGTCGTCCGCGTCCACCGGTGCGCTCGCGAGCTCCGTGGCCGCCGCCACCTCGGTCCCGGTTCCGGCTGCGGGCTCCGTCTCCTCGGCCACGGGTGTCGGGGCGTCGCCGGCGCGCGGGGCCGGGACGGTCGCGGACGGCTCGTCGGCCGGTACGGGGGTCGCGTCACCGGAGTCGCCCGGTACGGCGGCGGGCGCGGGCTGCTCCTCCGCCGGGGGCGCCTCGGCCGAAGCCTCGTCGGGGCCTGCCGTGGCGGGCTGCTCCGGTACGGGAGCGGCCTCGGTCGTGGGCCCGGCGACCACGGTCTCCGCCTCCGTCTCTGCTTCTGCCTCTGCCTCTGCGGACGGCTCGGCGGGTGCGTTCTCCTGGGCGGGATCCACGGGCCCGGGCTCGTCCTGGCCGGGCTCGGCGGCCGGGGCGGGGGCCGACGCCTCGGCAACCGGGGCCTGGGCAGCGGCAGTTGTGGCCTCGGGCCCCGCGGCCTCGGAGGACTCGGAGTGTTCCACGAGCTCGTCCGGGTGCTGCGGGACGCGCAACGCCTGCGGCGGCGTCGGCGCGAGGTGCGGGGTGGAGGGGATCTGGCCCTCGACCGGCACGAACTGGCCGACGGGCTGCGTGGCCGGGGTCTGCGCGGACGGCGTCGCGTGGGGCTCGGCGGGACCTGCCTGTTCGGCGGCCGGTGCGGGAGCCGCCTCGGTCGCGGCGGGCTGCGCGGCGGACGGCTCCTGCGCGGCCTCGGCGGCGGGCTGCGGCTCGGCGGGCGCCTGCGGCGTCTCGGCGGCCTCCGGGGCGACGGCGGACTCGGCTGCCACGGGCTCCTGGACGGGCTCGGCGGCCGGTCCGGAAGCTGGTGCGGCGGGCGTAACAGGTGTGGCGGGTGCGGCGGATGTGACGGGAGTGCCTTCCGGAGTCTGTGCGGCCTCAGGTGCCTGCGGGACCTGAGCGGCCTGCGGTGCTTGCGGGGCCTGATGGGCCTGGTGGGCTTGAGGGGCCTGCTGTGCCTGAGTGGCCGGTGCGGCCTGCGGGGCCTGTGCGACCTCAGCGGCCGGTGCGGCCTGTGCTGCCTCAGCAACCGGTGTGGCCGGAGTGGCCTGCGGGTCCTCTGGGACGACCGTTTCTGCAGCGGGCTGCTGAGCTCCGGCGGCCGGGGCCGGAGTCGCCTGCTCCTGCACCAGCAGCGGTTGCTGCTGGGACTGCGGCTGCGGCTGCGGGGTCCACGGCGTCGCGCCCTGCGGCGGGATCTCGCCGAGCTGCGGTCCGGGCAGTCCCGCACTGTCGTCGCGCGGCACGTCCAGATACTCGGGGCCGGTGGTCGGCGGTCCTGAGCGACGCGTGGGCACCGCGTGCGGCGGGGTGCCGGCGGGGCCTCGGTCGGCGAGCGAGCGGACCGGGCCGGCGGCCGCGCCGGGCACCGGAGGGCCCATGTGCAGCGGACGGCGGGCGGGCCCCGGCTGCTCCGCGGCGGGGGTCGCAGGAGACGCGTGCGCGGCGGGCGCGGGGCCCGGCACACGGACGGCACCGAGATCCACGGAGCCGCTGTCACGCCCTGACGTCTCGTGCGGGCCCGGCTCGTGCACCGGCTGCTCGGCGGCCTGGGCCGGGTACGCCGTGTGCTCGTAGGGGGTCGAATCGGCGGCGCCTGCGGCCTGTTCGTACCCGGGCGACGGCTGCTGCGGGTAGGCCATGGCCTCCTGCGGGGCGGGGGCGTAGGGGCGGCCCGGTGCGGGCACGAGCGGTCCCTGGGCTCCCTGCATTCCGGCCTGTCCCGGCTGGCCCTCGGTCCACGCGCCCTGGGCACCCGGCATCAGCAGCAGATCGTCGTCGTCAGCGGAGGCTCCGGAGGGGTCGAGGAAGGTGTACGCGCCGGGGGCGGAAACGCCCGGCTGCTCCACCGTGCCTGCGTTCTCCGGCAGCCCCTCGCCCGGAACCTGGCCGGTGTCGGTCATGCGTACCCCTCGCCCATCGGTCGTGCTCTTCTTCGGCCGGCTCGCCCAGGGCGGTGCATCTACCACCCATGGACAAGAACGAGCGTGCGCGCCGCGCGGCACGGAACGACCCCATGCCTCGACGCCTCTCACGCCAAAGGCATTGTCGCGGCCGGGCCACCACCGTGTCGGGTGGATCCGACACGGCCCGCTGTGGACTGCGCCACGTCGCGCGTCCTCCGATCCCCGCCGTACCACACACACCTCAAACCGGGTGCGCTTACCGGACATTGACGTACGAAACGACGAACGACCGAAGCGGTACAACGATCGGCCAGCCTACCGCGAGCCGGGCACTCACAAGGTCACGGGGCACAATCGGCACCCGCCGCCGCCCGGCCGCAAGGCCTCAACGAGCCGCTTCGCGCCGCCCCTCCAGATCCCCGCACAGCAGGAACACGACCGTGCGCTCCTTCTCCGCCCAGGCACGGGTGTCGAGTTCCACGCTCTGCAGGAGGGCGCACTCCACCGTGTAGCCGTGCTCGGTGAGGTCGCGGCCGATCAACTCGGCCTCGTCGCGCGTGGAGGCATGCGTCACGATCCGCTCGGGCCTGCGGTCCGCGACGGCCGAGATCACGGCCGGGCCGCCGCCACCGACACGTACGACATCGGGCTCGGGCAGATCTTCGAGAATGTGCGGCGCGGTGCCCTGCAGGATCTGCAGCGGTACGCCGAAGCGGCGTGCGGTCTCGATGGTGCGGGTGCAGGCGCGGCGGTCCCGGTCGACGGCGATGACGGCGGCGCCGAACCTGGCGGCCTCCACGGCGAGTGCGCCGCTGCCGCAGCCGATGTCCCAGACCAGGTCGCCCACGCGCGGGCCCAGACGGGCGAGTTGGGCGGCGCGCAGCCGGTCGTTCTCGCCCTCGCCGAGGATGCCCTCGCCGTACGCCGCGGTGGGCAGCGCCCAGCCGCGCGGCCTGGCGCCCGGGTCGCGGCCCGCGATCCAGCCGGTGTCCTGGGCGACCGGGCCGCCGATGACGATCACGACGTTCGGGTCGCGCCAGCTGTGGTCGGCGGCCTTGTCGGAGGTGAGCACCGTGACGCGCTCGCGCTCGGTGCCGAGCTCCTCGCAGATCACGAAGGTGCGGTGCACACCCTGCAGGAGCAGGGCCAGTTCGGCGGGGCCCGCGCCCGGCGAGGTGAGCACCGCGACCTTGGTGTGGGCACGGCACACGTTCACGGCGCGGCGCAGATTGCGCGGGTGGGCGACCACGATCTGCGCGTCGTCCCAGGGCATGCCGGCGCGGGCGAAGGCCTGGGCGACGGAGGAGACGGCGGGCACGACCTCGACCTCGAGGCCGTGTTCGGGGGCGCGCAGCGTGCGTACGACACCGAAGAAGCCGGGGTCGCCGTCGGCCAGGACGACGGCGGTGCCGCGATGGGCGGCGATCCGGCGGGCGGCGAGCGTGACACTGCCGAGTCTGATCCGCTCGGCGCCGGGGGGCACCTCGGGCAGCGCGAGGTGGTGGGCGGCGCCCGCCACGAGTGTCGCGGCACCAAGTGCGGAGCGTGCCGCGTCCGTGAGGGGCGAGCCGTCCCAGCCGATCACCGTGACCCGGTCGGCCATCGTCGTCAGTCTCCTGGGGGTTCTCGCAGGTCGTCAGTGGGGGAAGCCGCCGGTCGCGGAGGGTGGGCGGGCATCGTGAGCGTACCTGGTTGAACCGCGAAGGGTCGGGTCGGTGCCCACCGACCGGGGCGCGGGGAGAAAGGGCCCGGCCGGGGCCTCGGTCCCACGGAGAGCGGGGCTTCAGTTCCACTCGGAGAAGGCCGTGTAGCCGGAGGCCTCCGCGAGCTGGTCCGTGACGCCCTCGAGGTCCTCGGGGAGCAGGCTCCACACGATGAGATCCGTGCGGACATCGGTCCAGCCGCCGTCGTCGGTTCTCGTACGCGCTATACAGGCGCCGCGCAGGATGCCCTCGCTGATGCAGCCGATCTTCTGGGCGACCTGCTGGGAGGCCACGTTGTCGGCGGCGGTGCGCAGTTCGAGGCGCTCGAAGCGCTGGTCGCGGAAGAGCCACTGGGTGACGGCGAGCGCGGCCTCGGAGGCATAGCCCTCGCCCCGTGCCCAGGGCGCCACCACGTAGGCGAGTTCGCTGGCGCGCACCCGCCAGTCGGTGTCCTTGAGGTGCACGATGCCGACCAGGCGCTGGGTGAGGAACTCGGTGACGGCGAAGACGATGCCGCGGCCCTCGGTGCGCTCGGCGGGCGCGAGCCGGGTGACCCACTCGCGGGAGTCGGCCTCGGTGTAGGGCTGGGGTGCGGTGGTCCAGGCGGTGACCTGCTCGTCGTTCATCATCTCCACGAGGGCCGGGATGTCCGCGTCCTCGAACGGGCGCAGTACCAGGCGCTCCGTGCTGATGGAGATGTCCGGGAACATCGTCCTTGCCGTAGTCATCGCGCCACTCCGTCACTACTGGTTGCTGCCGTCACTGCTGGCTGCCGAAGTGCCCAGCATGCAGCATGCAGCCACCGAACTGCACCACGGGGCCCGCACCTTGGCGGATGCGGGCCCCGTGGTACGTGAGCGTGCGTCAGGTGCCGGTGACCGGCAGGACGGAGCCCTTGTACTTGTCCTCGATGAACTTCCCGACCTCGGGTGAAGTCAGCAGCTCGGCCAGCTTCTTCACCCGCGGATCGGCCTCGTCGCCCTTCTTGACGGCGAGGACGTTGACGTACGGGTTGTTCTTGACGGTCTCGAGGAGGATCGCGTCCTTCTTCGGGCTGAGGCCCGCGTCCAGCGCGTAGTTGTTGTTGATGACCGCGGCCGCCACGTCGTCGAGGGAGCGCGGGAGCTGGGCCGGGTCGAGCTCCTTGAAGACCAGCTTCTTCGGGTTGGCCGCGATGTCGGCGGGCGAGGCGTTCGGGCCCGCGTCCTTCTTGAGCTCGATCACGCCCTTGGAGGCGAGGAGTTGAAGGGCCCGGCCTTCGTTGGTGGTGTCGTTGGGGACGGCCACCGTGGCGCCTGCCGGGAGCTTCGTGACGTCCTTCCTCTGCTTCGCGTACACACCCATGGGCGGCAGATAGACGCCGGTCACCGGCACCAGGTCGGCCTTCTTGGACTTGTTGAAGTCCTCGAGGAACGGCTCGTGCTGGTAGAGGTTGGCGTCGAGGGCGCCTTCCTGAAGTGAGGTGTTCGGCAGGACGTAGTCCGTGAACTCCCTGACCTCCAGGTCGAGCCCCTTCTTCTTCGCCAGGTTCTTCTGGATGTACGTGAGAACCTCGCCGGCCGGGACCGCGGTGGCGCCGACGACCAGCTTGTCGCCGCCGCCCGAGCCCGATCCGGCCCCGCAGCCGGTCAGACCGATGGCCAGACCGGCTGCGGCAGCGACGGCGGGTATCGCTGACTTGCGCATGCTGCGCCCCTCCCCTGTCCTGCGTCCGGCGCGATCAGAACGCGGGCAGGATCGCGCCGTCGAACTCGTCGTCGATGTACTTCTTGACCTCGGACGAGTTGAGGAGCTTGGCGAGCTTCTTGACCCGGGGGTCGTTCTCGTCGCCCTTCTTCACCACGAGCAGGTTGGCGTAGGGGTTGCCCTTGGCCTTCTCCTGGACGAGGGCGTCCTCGGCGGGGCTGAGCTTGGCCTCGGCGGCGAAGTTGCCGTTGATCACCGCGGCGTCGACATCACCCAGGGAGCGCGGCGCCTGGGCGGCCTCGACCTCCTTGAACTGGATGTTCTTGGGGTTGTCCGTGACGTCCTTGGGGGTCGCCTCGGTGCCCGCGCCGTCCTTCAGCTTGATGACGCCGTTGTCGGCGAGAAGCTGCAGGGCGCGCGCCTCGTTGGTGGTGTCGTTGGGCACGGCCACGGTCGCGCCCTTCTTCAGCTCGTCGAGCTTCTTGATCTTCTGCGAGTAGACGCCGAGCGGCTCGAGGTGCACATCGACGACGGGCACGAGGTCGGTGCCGTTCTTCTTGTTGAAGTCGTCGAGGTACGGCTTGTGCTGGAAGTAGTTGGCCTGAACCTCGCCCTGCTCGGTGGCGGTGTTCGGCAGGACGTAGTCCGTGAACTCCTTGACCTGGAGGTCCAGGCCCTCCTTCTTCGCCAGGTTGTCCTTCACGTAGTTCAGGATCTTGGCGTGCGGGGTGGGGCTCGCGGCGACGATCAGCGGACCGTCGGCGTCGGCCTTGTCGGAGCCGGAGCCGCCGCAGGCGGTGAGCCCGAGGGCGAGGGCGCCGGTGGCGAGGACTGCAGTGGTGATCTTGGTGGTGTTACGCACGAAAAGTGCCTTTCTCCATGGGTGGTGCGACCCCGCGTCGGTGCGGTTGCGGGGCGGTTCCGGGGCTGGGCCGTGGCCTCAGTCGGCCGTGGTCGTCGGCCTCAGTTGGTCGTGGTCGTCGTCGAGGCGGCCGGGACGCTGCTCTTGAGGAACCTCAGGCTCGGGGCGGCGGAGCCGCGGCCACGCCGTGACAGGGCGCGCGCCGCGAAGTCGCCGGCGAGCTGGATGAGGGAGATGACCACGGCCAGGACGGCCACGGTGATCCACATCATGCCGGTCTCGAAGCGCTGGTAGCCGTAGCGCACGGCGATGTCGCCGAGGCCGCCGGCGCCGACGGTGCCCGCCATCGCGGAGTAGCCGATCAGGACCACGATCGTGGTGGTGGCGCTGGCGACCAGGGACGGCAGCGACTCGGGGATGAGCACCTTGCGGACCACGGTCCAGGTGTTGCCGCCCATCGCCTGCACGGCCTCGACGAGCCCGTGGTCGACCTCGCGTACGGCGGTCTCGACCAGGCGCGCGAAGAACGGGATGGCGCCGACGGCGAGCGGCACGATCGCGGCCTCGACGCCGATGGTGGTGCCGGTGAGGGCACGGGTGAAGCCCATCAGGGCGACCATCAGGATGATGAAGGGCATCGAGCGGGCGATGTTCACGATCTGCCCGATGACCTTGTTCACCACGGTGTTCTGCAGCAGTCCGCCCTTGTCCGTGAGGACCAGGAGCACACCGAGCGGAAGGCCGCCCACGACGGCTATGAGGGTGGACCATCCCACCATGTAGAGGGTGTCCCAACAGGCCTGCTCCAGCAGGGGCTGCATCTCCGACCAGGTCATTTGGCGACACCTTCCTTGACGAGCTGCGGCGCGGCGGCGAGGTCTTCGCATCCGGCCACTTCGACCTGCAGGCCCTGCTCGCGCAGGAAGCCGATCGGCACGACGTTCTCCTCGAAGCGGCCGGGCAGTTCGATCCGCATCCGGCCGACCTGGCGGCCCGCGACGGTGTCCATCGCGGCGCCCAGGATCGAGATGTCGATGTTGTACGTGCGCGACAGCTGCGAGATGACCGGCTGGGTGGCGGCCTCGCCGTGGAAGGTGACGTCCACGACGGTGCGGTCGTCGCCCGAGGCGTCACCGCTGACGGGGAAGAGTGCGGCGGCCAGCTCGGAACCGGGGGTGGCGAGCAGCTCGCTGACGGTGCCGGACTCGATGATCTGGCCCTTCTCCATCAGGGCGGCCGAGTCGCAGACCGTCTTGACGACGTCCATCTCGTGCGTGATGAGCAGGACGGTCAGACCGAGCTGTTCGTTGAGGTCGCGCAGGAGCTGCAGGATCGAGCGGGTGGTCTCCGGGTCGAGGGCGCTGGTGGCCTCGTCGGAGAGCAGCACCTTGGGGTCGCCGGCGAGGGCGCGGGCGATGCCGACGCGCTGCTTCTGGCCGCCGGAGAGCTGGCTCGGGAAGTTCTTCGCCTTGTCGGAGAGGCCGACCAGGTCGAGCAGTTCGAGCGCCTTGCGGGAGCGCTCGCGCCCGGAGACGCCGAGGATCTCGAGCGGCAGCTCGACGTTGTCCTGCACGGTGCGCGAGGACAGCAGGTTGAAGTGCTGGAAGACCATGCCGATCCGGCTGCGGGCCTGGCGCAGCTCCCGGCCGGCGCGCGGGCCGCGGCCCGCGAGGGCCGTGAGGTCGAGGCCGTCGACCGTCACGGTGCCGGATGTGGGGCGCTCCAGGAGGTTGACGCAGCGGATCAGCGAGGACTTGCCGGCGCCGGACTGGCCGATGACGCCGTACACCTCGCCCTCGCGGACATGCAGGTCGACGCCGTCGAGTGCGGTTACTTCACGACCGCGTGAGCGGTAGACCTTGGTCAGGCCGGAAGTGGTGATCACTGGGGGTTTCCGTCACTGTCGAGTGCGCGGCGGGGTGTGCTCGCCGGGCACGGGGCATTCATCTTCGGAAGCCGGGCACGGTTCCCGTGGTCCCGGGCCGTTTCGGTCACCGGGAGGCCGCGAAGAACTGGGTGTGCGCGGGGCGGGCTCGTATCCGGCGGCGGTACGCGTGCGGACACGGCTCAGCAGTCTCGCTTCGGGGGCGCGAGGCGTGGTGCGGGGGCCCTCAGAAGGCGCACATTCGACACATACAACGAGCACCGGGCGTCATGTTCGCCTCGGTCGCAGGGGTGCGGCAGCTCGTCGTGGTCATGGACCCAAGTAAAGCAGACAGGCTGACGAGCCGATCACGGATGTCCGTATAGCGGACAGCGCAGGGCCGAGGAGCGGACACCCTCGGGACGGGCTCAGTCCTCGGTAGTGATCTCCACGCCACCCTCGATGGCCTGCGCGGATACGGCGGAGAGATCGCGTACGACGAGGTCCGCGACCAGCTCGGCGGGGTCGTGGGTTGTGGCCAACGCCACGGTCTTCATGCCGGCCGCGCGGCCGGACTCGAGGCCGGCGGGCGCGTCCTCGAAGACCACGCAGCGCGCCGGGTCGACGCCCAGCTTCTCGGCGGCCAGCAGGAACGGCTCGGGGTGCGGCTTGCCGCGCGTGATGTCATCGGCCGCGATCATCACGGGGAAGTCGATGCCGACCTCGTGAAGGCGGGCCTCGGCCAGCGGGCGGGTGGCGGAGGTGACGACGGCCCAGCGGTCCATGGGCAGCGAGGTGAGCAGCTCCTTGGTGCCGGCCAGGACGACGACGCCGCCGGGTACGTCCTCGACCTCCAGCTGCTCGATGCGCTTGAGCGCCCCGGGGATCTGCTCCGCGGGCAGCAGCTCGGCGATGATCTCGACGGCGGGGCGGCCGTGCAGCTCGACCCGCTCGAAGTCCTCCGCGGCGATGCCGTACTCCTCGGCCCAGCGGCGCCAGCAGCGGAAGACCGACTCCATGGAGGAGATCAGCGTTCCGTCGTTGTCGAACAGGAGGGCCTCGGCCTGGATCTTCATGCTGTCGAGCGTAAGGGGGCCGGTGGACCGCACGCATGGGGACCCCGGGCCGGACGCGGGAGGACTTTCGTCCCGTAATAGGGTCTCGGCATGCTTGCAGCTCTGACGATCGCGACCGCGGTGGCCGCGCTCGTGCTCGCCGCGTGGTGCGGCTTCGCCGCCTACCGCGACCAGCCGACCAAGGACTGGCACTTCATCGGCATGGCCGTGGTGACCGTCCTCACCCTCGTCCAACTGGTCGTGGGCATCGTGCAGTTGGCGCGCGGCGAGGAACCGGAGCAGGGCACGACGCTCTTCGTGGCGTATCTGGTGGGCTCGGCCGCCTGTGTACCGGCCGCCGGCTTCCTCTCCCTGGCCGAGCGCACCCGCTGGGGTTCGGTGACGGTGGCGGCGGCCGGGGTGGTGCTCGCGGTTCTGCAGGTACGGCTCTACGACATCTGGGGAGGCTGAGATGGCCGAGCCGCGGGACGAGGCCCGGGACACCGGGAAGCAGGGCACGGCGCAGCCGGACACCGGGAAGCAGGGCACGGCGCAGCCGGGCACTGGGACGTCGGACACCCGGACGTCGGACACCGGGAAGCGCAGCCGTCTGATGAGCGGGCCCGGCCTGCTCCTGGTGTGGCTGTACGGCGTGATGGTGGTCGGCGCCCTGTCGCGCTCCGCGTATCAGATCTCCACGGAGTTCGGCCGGGCGCCGCTCGCGTACTCGCTGTCACTGGTCGCGGCCCTGGTGTACGCGTTCATCACGTACACCCTGGTCCGCGGCGGTGAGACGGCCCGCAAGGCGGCGATCGCGTGCTGCGCCGCCGAGCTGGTGGGCGTCCTGGTCGTCGGGGCGTGGACGCTCGTCGAGCCCTCGGCCTTCCCCGACGCCACGGTCTGGTCGGACTTCGGGATGGGCTATCTGTTCATCCCGGTGCTGCTGCCGGTGACCGCGCTGTTCTGGCTGCGCCGGTCACGCTCTCAGGCGCTGGCCACGTAGGCGGACGGCGCGGCGTCCTTGGCGAGGGTCACCAGGGTGAGCTTCGGGTTCACCGCGTCGGAAGAGACCGGCACATAGCCGTGCCTGCGGTACAGCTGCAGATTGCTCTCACTGCGGTGGCCGGTGCTGAGCTGGTAGTGCTTGACCGCGCCCGCGGCCGCGAGGCGCTCCTCCACCGCGGTCAGGAGCCGTCCGCCGAGACCGTGGTGCTGCATCCGCGGATGGACGATGAGCTTGTTGATCCGCGCTGTGCCGTCGGCGTCCATACAGCCGCGCACCGAGGCCACCACCTCGTCGCCGAGATGGGCCACCAGCACGCAGCCGTCGGCGAGTTCGGCCTTGAGGGAGTCGAGCGTCTGGGTCAGAGGCTCGATGGAGTAATCGCCGTAGAGCTCCGCCTCGCTCTGATAGCAGAGGTACTGGAGTTTCAGGATCTGTTCGGCGTCCCGCTCGTTCGCCGCAGAGATGGTCACGCTCATGCCCATGTGCGCATGCCTCCCGCTCACCTGTCCGCCGGTTGCCTTTCCCGCACCTTTCCCCGCCTCGCGGGAAAAGACACAGCAGGTGCCGCAACCTCCGCCGCGAGCATTCTGCGCAGGCATCCCAGGCAACGGGAACGCTCCGGCCCCAAACTTCCCTGTGAGATACCCAACTCCCCTGCGATTTCCCGGTAGGTGAGGTCCTTGGGTGAAAGAAGGGCGGTCATGAGGCGGGGGCAGCGTCCGGGCAGTCTGCGAACTGCGGCGCGCACCGCGCGACGCCGCTCGGCCTGCAGCGCGAGACCTTCGGGGCAGCCGTCGGAACTGGCCGCGGGCTCGTCCGCGTAGGGGCGTTCACGGCGCCGCGTACGACGGGCCCGGCGCGCCTCGGAACGGACCGCGCCGCGCAGCCAGCGGGCCGGGGCGGTCGGCGGCCCCGAAGTGTCGAGACGCTCCAACAGGCGCAGCCACACGGCCTGTTCGAGGTCGCCCGGGTCGGTGCCCGAGGCGAGGGCCTCGGCGGCGGCCTCGGCACTGAGCAGCGGATGCAGGGCACCCACCAGGTCGTTCGCCGACGGGTCCGACGGGTCGGCCGAAGCCGGGGGACGTGAGGAGGGCGAGGGAGGTGAGGGAGATGAGGGAGGCGTCATGTCGGCGGAGACGCGGCCGCCCCGGCGCGCAGTTGCCGGGGCGGCCCACGCTCACCCGCAATGGGGGCGCTGACCTGGGCGGTTGACGTACCCCCCCCCAACGGCTCCCCCCAACGGCTCCCCGAGGGTCAGCCGTTGAAGTCCGCCGCCGCGAGCAGGGCCGTGTCCGGGTTGTCGGAGAAGATCCCGTCGATACCCGTCGCGAAGTAGGCCTTGAAGGCACCGAAGGCGTCGCCGTACGCGCTGGGGTCGGTGCCCTTCCTGAAGTCGAGCGGCAGGAAGGAGTTCTCGTTGCGCATCGTGTACGGGTGCAGGACCAGGTTCTCCGCGTGCGCGTCCCGCACCAGCGTCGTCGGCTGTGTGAGCCTGCCGTCCTTGTCGCGCGGGATGACCAGGTCGAGCGTGGGGCCGATGCCCTGGGCGTACGACGCGATCCAGGCGAGGCCCTCGGGCTTGACGAGATCGGCGACGGTACGCGGATCGCCCGCCTCGACGAAGTCCCAGGGGCGGGAGGCCGCGCTGGAGAGAAGCACCACGCGCGGAGCCTGGATGAGCTTGCTCAGCCGCTCCATGCTGCTGGGTTCGAAGGACTGCACGAAGTTCGGGGAGTGCTTCTTGTGCCGTCCGTACTTCCGGAGCAGCCTGGCGAGCGGCTCCTCGAGGCCGAGGCCGAGCTTGCGGAAGTAGGTGGGGTGCTTGGTCTCGATATGCAGCCAGACCTGCTTGCCGCGCCGGCGGCCCTCCTTCTCGGCCCAGCGCAGCACCTCTTCGAGGGTGGGCACCTCCCAGCGGCCGTCGTAGAGCGTGTTCTCCTGCCGGGTGCCGGGGATGCGCTCCTTGGCGCGCAGCGTCTTGAGCTCGGCGAGAGTGAAGTCCTCGGTGAACCAGCCGGTGTACGAGACACCGTCCACGGACTTGGTGGTCTTGCGGGTGGCGAACTCGGGGTGGTTCGCGACGTCGGTGGTCCCGGTGATGTCGTTCTCGTGACGGCATACGAGATGGCCGTCCTTGGTGGGCACCAGGTCCTGCTCGATGACGTGCGCGCCCATGTCCAGGGCGAGCTGGTACGAGCCGAGGGTGTGCTCGGGCCGGTAGCCGCTGGCGCCGCGGTGGGCGACGACGGTGGGCACGGGCAGGTCCGTGCGGCCGCCGGTGCGGTCGGCGGCTCTGGCCGTGCCGGCGAGGCCGAGGGTGGCACCGCCCGCGCCGAGGACCGCGGCCCCCAGCAGGGCACGCCGCCCCGGGCCCGTGCCCGGCAGCTGCCCCTTGGTTCCGTCCCGCCCGTCCTGACTGCTGTTGCTGTCCTGACTGCTGTCCTGGCTGCCTGCGGTCATGAAGGCTCCTCCCCTGGCTGTGCTTGCTGTGCTTGCTGTGCTTGCTGTGCTTGCTGTCCAGCACCTGTCAATTAGCTGACCGATGCTAGGGGTCTACGTATGACGCCGGGGAGCCCCTGGCACCAATGACGGACCAACGCACCGCAAACGCACGTCAACACTGCGTATCCACTCCGTGAACCCGATGTGCAATTCGCATGGGCCCGCGAGTATCGTCCTCACCTGCTGATACTGCACAGTTCACCCTTGACACCGGAGGAACCGTTGTCCCGCTTCGCGTTCATCAAGGCAGTGCTCGGACCGGTCATGCGCCTGATGTTCTGCCCACGGGTGGAGGGCGCGGAGAACATTCCCGGTACGGGTCCCGTGATCCTCGCGGGCAATCACCTCACGTTCATCGACTCGATGATCCTTCCGCTGGTCTGCGACCGCCAGGTGTTCTTCATCGGCAAGGACGAGTACGTCACCGGGAAGAGCCTCAAGGGCCGGCTCATGGCCTGGTTCTTCACCGGCGTCGGCATGATCCCGGTGGACCGTGACGGCGGCCGCGGCGGTGTCGCGGCGCTGATGACCGGCCGCCGGGTCCTGGAGGCGGGCCGGATCTTCGGGATCTACCCCGAGGGCACCCGCTCCCCCGACGGCCGTCTGTACCGGGGGCGCACCGGTATCGCCCGGCTCACCCTGATGACCGGGGCGCCGGTCGTCCCGTTCGCCATGATCGGCACCGACAAGCTGCAGCCGGGCGGCGCGGGCCTGCCCCGCCCCGGGCGCGTCACCGTCCGCTTCGGCGAGGCGATGGAGTTCTCCCGCTACGACGGCATGGGCCGTGACCGGTATGTGCTGCGCGCGATCACGGACTCGGTGATGGCCGAGGTCATGGCCCTGTCGGGCCAGGAGTACGTGGACATCTACGCCACGAAGGCGAAGGCTGCGTAGGTTTTTTGTGGGGGTGGGGTGCCCTGGGGGTTTGCTCGGGGGCCAGCGCGCCCTGCGGCGTGGCTCGGTGAGATCGCCCTCCGTGCTCGTCCTCAAACGCCGGACAGGCTGAATGTGGGCTGAGCTCAGCGCTCCAGGCCCTCCCTCAAGGCCCCCTCAAGCCCCGCCCGGCATGAACCGCCGCCGGACGGGCTGAATATGGGCTGAGCTCAGTGCTCCAGGCCCTCCTCCAGGCGCTGGCCCTTCAGCATGAACCATGCCGCCACGGCCGTCGCGAAGAGGACTGCTGCCGCGACGGCCGCCGCTGTTTCGAAGCCGCTGGTGAAGGAGTCCTGGGCCGACTTCAGGAGTGCCGCGCCCTGGGTGCCCGGCAGGTCCTTGACGGCTTCCACCGCGCCGCCGAGGGAGTCCCGGGCCGCCGATACCGTCTGGGCGGGGACGCCTTCGGGGACCGTGAAGCCGCGGTAGATGCCGGTGACGACCGAGCCGAGCAGCGCGATGCCGAGGGCCGAGCCCAGTTCGTAGGCGGTCTCCGAGACCGCGGAGGCCGCGCCCGCCTGCTCCTTGGGGACGCTGGAGAGAATCACGTCCGCGGTCACCGTGAAGGCCAGGCCCGCGCCCGCGCCGCCGACGAACAGCGCCAGGCACAGGGGCAGCGCCGGAGTGCTCGCGTCCAGGGCCGTGCACGCGGCGAGGGCGACCGCGACCGCCGCGAGGCCGCCGGACACCGCGATCCGCACCGAGGCCTTGCGGGCGATGACGCCGGCCACGAGTCCGGTGCCCACGGCGCCCACGGCGGCGGGCAGTTCGATGAGTCCGGCGCCCAGCGGCGTACGCATCTGCACCAGTTGCAGGAACTGGGAGAGGAAGAAGACCAGGCCTGCCAGGCCGAGGATGGTCAGCAGGTCGGCGAGGACCGCGCCCGAGAAGCCCCGGTGGTGGAAGAGCCGCATGTCGAGCAGCGGCGACTCCAGGGTCAACTGGCGTCTGGCGAACCAGAAGAGGGCCGCGACACCGACGACCGCGGCCGCGGCGATGTCCCAGCGGAAGCCGTGCACCGCGGCCTCCTTGACCGCGTAGACCACCGCGACCATGCCCACCAGGGACAGGGCGACGCTGAGCAGGTCCCACGGTCCCGGGTTGGGGTCGCGGGACTCCGGCAGCAGTTTGATGCCGACGAGCACCAGGACCGCCATCACCGGCAGGTTGATCAGGAAGACCGTGCCCCACCAGAAGTGGTTCAGGAGGATGCCGCCGACCAGGGGGCCGACCGCAGCGCCCGCCGAGGCCGCGGCGCCCCAGATGCCGACGGCGACACTGCGCTCCTTGGGGTCGTGGAAGATGTTCCGGATCAGGGCCAGCGTGGAGGGCATCAGGGTCGCGCCCGCGACACCGAGCAGGGCCCGGGCCAGGATCATCATCTCGGGACTCGTCGCGTACGCGTTGAGCACCGAGACCGCGCCGAACGCGACCGCGCCCGACAGGAGCAGCTTCTTGCGGCCGATCCGGTCGCCGAGGCTGCCCATGGAGACGAGCAGGCCCGCGATCACGAACGAGTAGACGTCGCCGATCCACAGGAGTTGGGTGCCGGACGGCTTGAGGTCCTCGCTGAGGAAGGGCGTCGCGAGGCCGAGTACGGTCGCGTCGACCGCCACGAGCAGCACCGCGAGCACGAGGACGCCCAAGGCCAGCCAGCGTCCCGGACTGCGTTCCCCGTGCTCCATCGCCGCCTGCCGTGCAGTGCTCGTCATTTCTCCACGCTCCGCCGGGCGCCGCCGAGCAGCAACTCGACGATCATGTACTGGAAGTCCTTGGCGGCCACCCGGCCGTCCTGCACGGACCAGGCACCGGCCCCGATCAGGCCGTACAGGGCCTCGGTGAGCCAGGCAGGGGTCAGGTCGATACGGAATTCACCGGACTCCTGGCCGCGCTTGAAGAGGTCCGAGATCCGCTCGTCGATCCGGGTCCAGCCCTCGTGCACCCGGTCGGCCTCGAAGAGCTGGTTCTCGGTGACCAGGAAGGCCAGGAACCCGGAGACGGGCTCGGCCTCGGCGATCAGCCGCCGGATGGCGTCGGCCGCCGGCCCCTCGTCAAGGCGGGCGGCGTCGAGTGCCGCCTCCAGCTGCTCGATGCCCAGCTCTTCGAGGGCCTTGACGAGGGCGTCGCGCCCGGCGAACTGCCGGTGCAGGGTGGCCCTGCTGATACCGGCCGCCTTGGCCACCTCGTCCATGGTGGCGGTGGCCCTGCGGGTGAGCAGGGCGGCTGCGGAGCGCAGTACGTGTTCTCTGTCGACGGCCATGAGACAAGCCTAGCCCCCGTGAGACGAGAATGTCTCACGGGGGCCAGGCCTTGAGCCGTACGGGCGCCGCCTTGAGCCGTAGCGGTTACTTCTTGGCGTCGGCCCAGGCCCGCTGGACCGTCAAGTCCGCCTTGACCTCGGCCAGTTGGGCGGCGACGGCCGAGGGAGCCGTACCGCCGCGGCCGCTGCGGGAGGCGAGGGCGCCCGGCACGTTGAGAACGGTGCGCACCTCGGGCGTCAGATGCTCGGAGATCTTGGCGAACTGCTCGTCGGTGAGCTGGTCGAGCTCGATGCCGTGCTGCTCGCACTCCTTCACGCACTCGCCGGCGACCTCGTGCGCGACCCGGAACGGCACGCCCTGCTTGACGAGCCACTCGGCGATGTCGGTGGCGAGCGAGAACCCGGCCGGGGCCAGCTCCTCCATGCGCTCACGGTTGACCGTGAGGGTGGCCATCATGCCGGTGAACGCCGGGAGCAGGATCTCCAGTTGATCGCAGGAGTCGAAGACCGGCTCCTTGTCCTCCTGCAGATCACGGTTGTACGCGAGCGGCAGCGCCTTGAGCGTCGCCATCAGACCGGTCAGATTGCCGATGAGGCGGCCCGACTTGCCGCGCGCCAGCTCGGCGATGTCCGGGTTCTTCTTCTGCGGCATGATCGACGAGCCGGTGGAGAAGGCGTCGTGGAGCGTGACGAAGGAGAACTCCTTCGTGTTCCAGATGATGATCTCCTCGGCGATCCGGGAGAGGTTCACCCCGATCATCGCGGTGATGAAGGCGAACTCGGCGACGAAGTCACGCGAGGCGGTGCCGTCGATGGAGTTGCCCGCGCTGCCGTGCTCGAAGCCGAGGTCCCGCGCCACCGCCTCCGGGTCTAGGCCGAGCGAGGAGCCCGCGAGTGCGCCGGATCCGTAGGGCGACACGGCGGTGCGCTCGTCCCACTGCCGAAGCCGCTCGGCGTCCCGCGAAAGGGCCTGGACGTGGGCGAGGACGTGGTGGGCGAAGAGCACGGGCTGGGCGTGCTGCAGATGCGTACGGCCCGGCATCGCGACGTCCGGGTGCGCCTCGGCGAGCCCGACCAGGGCCTCCTGCAGATCGGCGACGAGCCCGCCGATGATCCGCGCGTGGTCCCGCAGATACATCCGGAAGAGCGTCGCCACCTGGTCGTTCCTGGACCGTCCGGCGCGCAGCTTGCCGCCCAGGTCCGGGCCGAGCCGCTCCAGGAGGCCCCGCTCCAGGGCGGTGTGCACATCCTCGTCGGCGATGGTGCCGATGAACTCACCCGCGGCGACGTCCTGTTCGAGCTGGTCGAGTCCGGCCAGCATGCGCTGCAGCTCGTCGGCCGTGAGCAGGCCCGCCTTGTGCAGCACGCGCGCGTGGGCGCGGGAGCCGGCGATGTCGTAGGGGGCGAGGCGCCAGTCGAAGTGGACGGACGCCGACAGCTTGGCCAGGGCCTCGGCGGGGCCGTCGGCGAAACGGCCGCCCCAGAGGCGGACGTCGCCTGCGCCGGTGTTGCTGCTCACGGTTGCTCCTTGTCGTGCGTGCGGGAAGGGGGCTTAATTTGCCAGATCCCGCTTCGCGGCGATCTTCTGCGACAGGCCGAAGATGTCGATGAAACCCTGCGCCTTGGACTGGTCGAAGGTGTCGCCCGAGTCGTAGGTGGCGAGGTTGAAGTCGTAGAGAGAGGTGTCCGACTTGCGGCCGGTGACGACGGCGCGGCCGCCGTGCAGGGTCATCCGGATGTCGCCGGTGACATGCTGGTTGGCCTCGTTGATGAAGCCGTCCAGGGCCCGCTTGAGCGGCGAGAACCACAGACCGTCGTAGACGAGCTCGCCCCAGCGCTGCTCCACCTGCCGCTTGTACCGGGCGAGTTCACGCTCGACCGTGACGTTCTCCAGCTCCTGGTGGGCGGTGATCAGGGCGATGGCGCCGGGAGCCTCGTACACCTCACGGGACTTGATGCCCACGAGCCGGTCCTCGACCATGTCGATCCGGCCGATGCCCTGCGCGCCGGCCCGCTCGTTCAGCTGCTGAACGGCCTGCAGGACGGTGACGGGCGTGCCGTCGATCGCGACCGGGACGCCCTCCTTGAAGGAGATGACGACCTCGTCGGGCTCGCGCTGCGCGGCCGGGTTCTGGGTGTACTCGTAGATGTCCTCGACCGGCGCGTTCCAGATGTCCTCGAGGAAGCCGGTCTCGACGGCCCGTCCGAAGACGTTCTGGTCGATGGAGTACGGGGACTTCTTGCTGGTCGCGATCGGGAGGTTCTTCTCCTCGCAGAACGCGATGGCCTTGTCCCGGGTCATGGCGTAGTCACGGACCGGCGCGATGCACTTCAAGCCGGGGGCGAGGGCGACGATGCCCGCCTCGAACCGCACCTGGTCGTTGCCCTTGCCCGTGCAGCCGTGGGCGACCGTGGTGGCGCCGTGCTTCTGGGCCGCGGCCACCAGGTGCTTGACGATGGCCGGCCGGGAAAGGGCGGAGACCAGCGGATAGCGGTCCATGTACAGGGCGTTGGACTTGATCGCCGGGAGGCAGTACTCCTCGGCGAACTCGTCCTTGGCGTCGGCCACTTCGGCCTCCACCGCACCGCAGGCGAGCGCACGCTTGCGGATGACGTCCAGGTCCTCGCCGCCCTGGCCGACATCCACGGCGACGGCGATGACCTCGGCACCCGTCTCCTCGGCGATCCAGCCGATGGCGACGGAGGTGTCAAGACCGCCGGAGTAGGCGAGTACGACGCGCTCGGTCACGGGTTTCTCCTTACGGTCCTCACGGTGCATGCGCTGTTATGCATGAGTATGCATTGCTCCGTATGAATCGTCAATGCAGGCCCCTCGACAGGGTCGTCGGCACAAGGAATCAGGTGTGGGGATTCATTAGACAAGCGAAAGGTCGCCGACCATAATCGTTAGGCATGGGAAAGACTCACGAATGCATAGACGGCCGCCTGCGTACCTTCATCGAGCAACAGCCCGTGTTCTTCACCGCCACCGCACCGCTGTCGGGTGACGGTACGGTCAACCTCTCCCCCAAGGGCCTGACGGGTTCCTTCGCCGTCCTCGACGAGCACCGCGTGGCCTATCTGGACTTCGCCGGAAGCAATGCGGAGACCATCGCCCACCTGCGGGAGAACGGCCGGATCACCCTGATGTGGTGTGCCTTCCAGGGGCCGCCCAACATCGTCCGGGTGCACGGCAGGGGCGAGCCCGTCTTCCGCGACGACCCGCGCTTCGACGAACTCCTCGGCCACTTCCCCGACATCGACCCGAATCTGCACGGACTGCGCGCGATCATCGTCGTGACGGCCGAACTCGTCCGTGACACCTGCGGGTACGGAGTGCCCTTCATGTCGTACGACGAGGACCGCGATCTGCACAGCAGGCGCTTCGCGCGCGAGGACGACGACTCGCTGAGCGCGTACTTCGCCAAGAAGGAGTACATCGCCGAGAGCATCGACGGCCTTCCCGGGCTGCCGCTTCCGCTGCCGCCCCGTACCTTCTGAGCAACCGTCCCTCTCCGCTCGGGGGTTGCCATGGCCGTCCTGCGTGCCGGTGTCGCGCTCTGCTCCGTCCTGCTGATCGCCGGCGCCGGCCAGGGCGCGCCCCCGCTGCCCGCCCGGATGGCCGACACCGGCGGCGGCAGCCAGCTGATCACGGCGGTCGCGCCCCGGTCCGGGGCCACGTCCGGGACCGTGACGTGGTGGGAGCGGCGCGAGGGGCGCTGGCACGAGGCCGGTTCCGCTCCGGCGCGGTTCGGCGCCAAGGGGCTCGTGGAGGGGACACGGCGCGAGCAGGGCACGGACACCACTCCGGCCGGCCTCTACGACCTGCCGTACGCCTTCGGCACCAAGGCGGCGCCGGCCGGCACCTCCACGCCGTACCGCCCGGTGCGGCGCGACTCCTGGTGGTGCCAGGACAACCGGTCGCGCTCCTACAACCGCTGGACCGAGCCCCTGGCCGCCGACTGCCGGGCCCGTGAGTCCGAGCACCTCGTGGACCACGCCCGGCAGTACGCACACGCCCTCGTCGTCGGCTTCAACTACGAGCGGCCGGTGCGCGGCCGCGGCGCCGGGATCTTCCTGCATGTCAACGGGCGGGGCGCGACGGCCGGTTGTGTGTCGGTGCCGGCCGCCGCGATGCGCCGGATCCTGGCCTGGGCGGAGCCGGGGCGCGCCCCGCACATCGCCATCGGGACCCGTTCGGGGCGCACCGCGATCACCCGTTACTGACAGGTCGCTGTAGCGACCACATACCGAGACGGGCTTGCGGGCCGCACCGGGCGCGGCGTTGCATCCTGGCGTGGAAGCCGAACAGACGAACCCCAGCACCTCGGCGTCGGGCGACCGTACGGCGCGCCGTGCCGTCACCGTCTTCCCCGTACTCGTGCTCGCCGCCGGCGCTCTCGGCCTGCTGTCGCCCGGGACCTTCGCGGACTGGAAGACCTCCGTGCCGTATCTGCTCGGCATCGTCATGTTCTGCATGGGTCTCACGATGACCCCGCTCGACTTCAAGGGCGTGGCGAAGCGGCCCTGGGTGGTGCTGCTCGGTCTGGCGGCGCAGTACATCGTGATGCCGGGGCTCGGCTGGCTGATCGCCCACGCGCTGTCGCTCTCGCCCCAACTGGCCGCGGGACTCATCCTCGTGGGCTGTGCGCCGGGCGGCACCGCGTCCAACGTGGTGACCTATCTGGCGCGCGGCGACGTCGCCCTCTCGGTCTCCGTCACCAGTGTGTCGACCCTGCTCGCACCGCTGCTGACCCCGGCCCTGGCGCTGTTTCTCGCCGGTGAGTTCCTGCCCATCGACGCGGGCACGATGACCGTCGACATCCTCAAGACCGTGCTGCTCCCGGTGCTCGCGGGGCTCGGGGTACGCCTCCTCGCGGGCCGTTTCGTGGACCGGGTGCTCGGCGTCCTGCCCTGGCTCTCCGCGCTCACGATCGCGGTGATCGTCGCCGTGGTGGTGGCGGGCAGCGCGGCCGCCATCAAGTCGGCGGCCGCCGTGGTGTTCCTCGCCGTGGTGCTCCACAACGGCCTCGGCCTGGCCCTCGGTTACACGGTCGGCAAGGCCGCCCGGCTCGGGCAGCCCGCGAGCCGGGCCCTCGCCTTCGAGGTGGGTCTGCAGAACTCCGGCCTCGCCGCGTCCCTCGCCACGGCCCACTTCAGCCCGCTCGCGGCGCTGCCCGCGGCCGTGTTCTCCGTGTGGCACAACGTGTCGGGGGCGCTGGTGGCGGCATGGATGTCACACCGCTCCGACCGGACCGCCGCCCCCGCGGGCGCCGCCGGTGCCGCCGGTGCCGCGGGCGCCGCCGGTCCCGGCGCCGGGCAGGGCGCCCCCGAGCGGGAGGGCTAACGCGCCGCCTGCGCCAGCTGGAGCAGATGGTCCGCCAGGGCCTGGCCGCCCGCGGGCTCGCGGCTGATCAGGAGCAGCGTGTCGTCGCCCGCGATCGTGCCGAGGATGTCGTGCAGTTCGGCCTGGTCGATGGCGGAAGCCAGGAACTGCGCGGCGCCCGGCGGGGTGCGCAGGACGACGAGATTGGCCGAGGCCTCGGCGGAGATGAGCAGTTCGCCGGAGAGACGGCGCATGCGCTGCTCCTTGGCGGACTCCCCGAGCGGGGCGCGCGGGGTGCGGAAGCCGCCCTCGCTCGGCACCGCGTAGATCAGATCCCCGTCGTTGTTGCGGATCTTGACCGCGTTCAGCTCGTCCAGGTCACGCGAGAGCGTCGCCTGCGTGACGGACAGGCCGTCGTCCGCGAGCAGCTTCGCCAACTGGCTCTGGGAGCGCACCGGTTGCCGGTTGAGGATGTCCACGATCCGGCGGTGCCGGGCGGTGCGGGTCTGCGGCACGGCAGGCCCGCCATGCTCTGCGCCGTGCTCGTTGTCCTGCAGACTCATCGTCGCCTCATTCTCCGGATCGTCCTTCCCCGTGGGCCTGAAGGGCCTGGTCCAGGATGCCGGGCAGGGCCTGGAGGAACGCATCCACTTCCGCGTCGGAGATGGTCAGCGCGGGCATGAGGCGGACCACGTCGGGGGCGGGCGCGTTCACCAGGAGGCCGGCGTCCTGAGCCGCCTGCTGCACCTGCGGTGCCAGCGGCTCGGTGAGCACGATACCCAGGAGCAGCCCCGCACCACGGACATGGCCGACCAGGGAGTGGCCGGATCCCTCGATTCCGTCGATGAGCCGCTCGCTCTGGCGCTTGACGTTGTCCAGGAGCCCGTCGGCCGCGATGGTCTCCATGACCGCGACACCCGCGGCGCAGGCCACCGGGTTGCCGCCGAAGGTGGTGCCGTGCTGACCCGGCTGCAGCAGGTCGGCGGCCGCGCCGAAGGCCACGGTCGCGCCGATCGGAAGGCCGCCACCCAGGCCCTTGGCGAGCGTCACGACATCCGGCTCGACACCGTCGTGCGCCTGGTGCTCGAACCAGTGCCCGGTCCGCCCGATGCCGGTCTGCACCTCGTCGAGGACGAGCAGCGTGCCGGTGGCGGAGGTGATCTCCCGCGCGGCCCTGAGGTAGCCGGCCGGCGGTACGACCACACCGTTCTCACCCTGGATCGGCTCGATCAGGACGAGTGCGGTGTCGGTGGTGACGGCGGCGCGCAGGGCCTCCACATCGCCGTACGGAACATGGGTGACGTCGCCGGGCAGAGGCGCGAACGGCTCCTGCTTCTTGGGCTGGCCGGTGAGCGCGAGGGCGCCCATGGTGCGGCCGTGGAAGCCGCCCTGGGTCGCCACCATGTGCCGGCGTCCCGTCAGCCGCCCGATCTTGAAGGCCGCCTCGACCGCCTCCGCGCCGGAGTTGCAGAAGAGCACCCGGCCCTCACGGCCGAACCGCTGGAGCAGCTGCTCGGCGAGGGTGACCGTCGGCTCGGCGATGAAGAAGTTGGAGATCTGGCCGAGGGTGGCGACCTGGTCGCTGACGGCGCGGACCACCGCCGGGTGCGCGTGGCCGAGGGCGTTGACCGCGATACCGCCGACGAAGTCGAGGTACTCGGTGCCGTCCGCGTCCCAGACCTTGAGGCCCTCGCCGCGCACCAGCGGCATCCGCGGGGCGCCGTAGTTGTTCATCAGCGCGCCCTGCCACCGCTGTGCGTACTCCTGGTTGGCGGTCACTGCGCTCCCCCTTCGAGGTCGTCGGGCACGACCATCGTGCCGATTCCTTCATCCGTGAAAATCTCCAGCAGGATCGAGTGCTGGACCCTGCCGTCGATGACGCGGGCGGTGTGCACGCCGTTGCGCACGGCGTGCAGGCAGCCCTCCATCTTCGGCACCATGCCGCTGGCCAGGTCGGGCAGGAGCTTCTCGAGCTGGGTGGCCGTCAGGCGGCTGATCACCTCGTCACTGCTCGGCCAGTCCTCGTAGAGGCCCTCGACATCCGTGAGGACCATCAGGGTCTCGGCGTCGAGCGCCGCAGCGAGCGCCGCGGCCGCCGTATCGGCATTGACGTTGTAGACATGTCCGTCGTCCTGGGAGCGGGCGATGGAGGAGACGACCGGAATCCGGCCGTCGGCGAGCAGCGCCTCGATCGCGCCGGTGTCGATCTCGGTGATCTCGCCGACCCGGCCGATGTCGACCAACTCGCCCTCGATACGGGGCTGGTGCTTGGTGGCGGTGATGGTGTGTGCGTCCTCGCCGGTGAGGCCGACGGCCAGCGGCCCGTGCTCGTTGAGCAGGCCGACCAGCTCGCGCTGCACCTGACCCGCGAGCACCATGCGTACGACGTCCATGGCGTCCTCGGTGGTGACGCGCAGCCCCGCCTTGAACTCGCTGACGATGCCGTGCCGGTCGAGGGCCTTGCTGATCTGCGGGCCGCCGCCGTGCACGACGACGGGCTTGAGTCCCGCGTGGTGCAGGAAGACGACGTCCTGCGCGAAGGCGGCCTTCAGCTCCTCGTCGACCATGGCGTTGCCGCCGAACTTGATGACGACGGTCTTGCCCTGGTGCCGGGTCAGCCAGGGCAGCGCCTCGACGAGGATCTGCGCCTTGGGCAGTGCGGTGTGCTTACGAGTGCTCATCAGGCTTCGAAGTCCCTGGAGATCAGGAGGAGTACGCGCTGTTCTCGTGCACGTAGTCGGCGGTCAGGTCGTTGGCCCAGATCACCACGGGTTCGGTGGTGCCCGCGGCCAGATCGGCGGTGATCCGCACCTCGCGGTACCGCATGTCGACCAGGTCGCGGTCCTCGCTGACCGAGCCGTTCTTGCAGACCCAGACGCCGTTGATGGCGACGTTGAGCTGATTCGGGTCGAACGCCGCCGCGGTGGTGCCGATGGCGGAGAGCACCCGGCCCCAGTTGGGGTCCTCGCCGTGGATGGCGCACTTGAGGAGGTTGTTGCGGGCGATGGAGCGGCCCACCTCGACGGCGTCGTCCTCGCTCGCCGCGTTGATCACCTCGATCCGGATGTCCTTGCTCGCCCCCTCCGCGTCACCGATCAGCTGCCGTGCGAGGTCGTCGCAGACCGCGCGCACCGCTTCGGCGAACTCGTCGTGGGCGGGCGCGACTTGGGACGCTCCAGAGGCGAGCAGGAGCACGGTGTCGTTCGTCGACATACAGCCGTCGGAGTCGACCCGGTCGAAGGTGGTGCGGGTGGCGGCGCGCAGCGCGCCGTCCAGGGCGGCCGAGTCGAGGTCGGCGTCCGTGGTGAGCACGACCAGCATGGTGGCGAGGCCGGGGGCGAGCATGCCCGCGCCCTTGGCCATGCCGCCGACCGCCCAGCCGTCCTTCTGGACGACCGCGGTCTTGTGCACGGAGTCGGTGGTCTTGATGGCGATGGCGGCCTTCTCGCCGCCGTGCTCGGACAGCGCGGCCGCGGCCTGGTCCACGCCGGGCAGCAGCTTGTCCATGGGCAGGGTCACGCCGATGAGCCCGGTCGAGGCGACGGCGATCTCCCCCGCGTTCAGGCCCAGGGTGGCGGCCACCTTCTCGGCGGTGGCGTGGGTGTCCTGGAAGCCCTGGGGGCCCGTACAGGCGTTGGCGCCACCGGAGTTGAGGACCACGGCGGAGACCAGGCCGCCCTTGAGCACCTGCTCGGACCACAGGACGGGGGCGGCCTTGACGCGGTTGGAGGTGAAGACGCCCGCGGCGGCCAGTCGGGGCCCGTTGTTCACCACGAGGGCGAGGTCGGGGTTCCCGTTCTCCTTGATCCCGGCGGCGATACCGGCCGCCGTGAATCCCTTTGCTGCCGTCACGCTCACGGTGCGACTCCGATCGTGGAAAGGCCGGTGGCCTCGTCGAGGCCGAGGGCGATGTTCATGCTCTGCACCGCGCCGCCGGCGGTGCCCTTGGTGAGGTTGTCGATGGCGCTGATCACGATGACGCGGGCCGCGTTCTCGTCGTACGCGAGCTGCAGCTGCACGGCGTTGGAGCCGTACACGGAGGCGGTGGCGGGCCACTGCCCCTGGGGGAGCAGCCGCACGAACGGCTCGTCCGCGTACGCCTTCTCGTACGCCGCGCGCACCGACTCGGCCGTGACTCCCGGCGCGGCCTTGGCGCTGCAGGTGGCGAGGATGCCGCGGGCCATCGGGGCGAGGGTCGGCGTGAAGGACACGGAGACCGGCTCACCGGCGGCCGCGCTGAGGTTCTGGATCATCTCGGGGGTGTGCCGGTGGCCGCCGCCGACGCCGTACGGCGACATCGAGCCCATGACCTCCGAGCCGAGCAGATGCGGCTTGAGCGCCTTGCCCGCGCCGGAGGTACCGGTCGCCGCGACGATCACCGCGTCGGCCTGACTCCGGTCGACGAGCCCTGCGGCGTACGCGGGGGCCAGGGCGAGCGAGACGGCGGTCGGGTAGCAGCCGGGCACCGCGATCCGCTTGCTGCCGGCGAGCGCGGTACGGGCGCCCGGGAGCTCCGGCAGGCCGTAGGGCCAGGTGCCGGCGTGCGGGGTGCCGTAGAACTTCTCCCAGTCCCCCGCGTCCTTGAGCCGGAAGTCGGCGCCCATGTCGACGACCAGGACGTCGGGGCCGAGCTGCTCGGCGACGGCGGCGGACTGTCCGTGCGGCAGGGCGAGGAAGACGACCTCGTGCCCGGCGAGCACCTCGGCGGTGGTCGGCTCGAGAATCCGGTCGGCGAGCGGCAGCAGATGAGGCTGCAGGGCACCGAGGCGCTGCCCCGCGTTGGAGTTCCCGGTCAGCGCACCGATCTCCACCCCCGGGTGCCCGAGCAGCAGACGCAGCAGCTCCCCACCCGCGTATCCACTCGCCCCTGCGACTGCCGCACGTACCGCCATCGGATCCTCCTAGTTGATGGCATGACTATACGTAGCTTCGAAGTTTTATGCAAAAGGATACGGGGCCTCGGGGAGGACCGAAAACCCGTTGGCGGCGCACAACGGCCGCTGCTACCTTCCCGGAGGCCGTGCGAGAGAACGAGGAGGTGGTACCCGTGAACGTATCGACGTGGGTGCTCTCCTCCGGGGTCACGGTCGGGCGACAGGTCGTCCGGGAGCGCCGTTTGCAGCGCACTCCCGAAGGGCACGACCATGCAATTCACCTCTGAACAGCGTCTCGACGACGGCGTCGTCGCACGCGAATTCACCCTCGGCGAGATCCCCGGCACCCTGTGGACGCCCGGATCCGCCGCACCGGTCCCGCTGATCCTGATGGCTCACAACAACGGCCTGCCCAAGAGCCAGCCCCGTCTCGTGGCCCGGGCCCGGCAGACCGCGGCGTCCGGCTACGCGGTGGCCACCATCGATGCCGCCGGGTGCGGTGACCGGCCCCGTTCCGCCGCAGAGGAGCAGGCCCGCGCCGACCTCCGCCGGGCGTTCCAGACCGGCGAACCGGTCGACGAGATCTTCGAGTCCCTCGTCGGCCCGCTGGTCGAAAAGGCGGTCCCGGAGTGGCGGACCACCCTGGACGCCCTCCTTGCCCTG
Source organism: Streptomyces monticola (assembly GCF_042665355.1). Lineage (NCBI taxonomy): Bacteria > Bacillati > Actinomycetota > Actinomycetes > Kitasatosporales > Streptomycetaceae > Streptomyces > Streptomyces monticola. Next base: position 240,430 of record NZ_JBHTCF010000012.1, read on the forward strand.
CCCGGGATCGGCGGCCCGGTCGGATACTCGGGCTGGACCGCCCTAGGCATCCGCCTCGCGGTGACCGATCCGCGTATCGCGGCCGCCGGTTTCTTCGCCGGGGGTTTCGTGCCGCGCGCCCAGCGCGACGAGGCCCGGAAGGTCACCGTTCCGCTGCTGTTCCTGCTGCAGTGGGACGACGAAGGCAACCCCCGGCAGCGGGCCCTGGACCTGTTCGACGCCTTCGGCAGCAAGGAGAAGACGCTGCACGCCAACCTGGGCGGACACACCGGCACCCCGTGGTTCGAGGCGGAGGACGCGGGCCGGTTCTACGACCGGCACCTGAAGTGAGGCCGGGCCGGCGGGCCCACGGCTGCCGGCGGGCAGCAGGCGATAGGCGGTAGGCAGCAGGTGATGCACAGCCGCCCCGATCGCGGCGGTACCGGCCATCGGCGGTACCGGCCGGTCGGGGCGGCGCGAACCGGATCTCGGCCCTGAGGCAGCGGTTGTCGTTCTTGGTGTCGTCCACGGTTCCGGACACCCGGCGCAGGTTGCCCTTCTTGCACGCCTTGTACCGCACGACCCGCAAGGCCCTCGCCGACCGGTGATCGTGCACTGGCTCCGCTTGACCTTGACACGGTGACAAGGCCTTCACTGCTCGCCGAGGAGGTGGTCTCGATGACGGTCACGGGACAGGACACGGATACAGATGGGGTACGAGCGCTTCAGGGGCTGGAGGACGGCCGTGCGTCGGTGCGGCTGCGGGCCGCCCTCGCGGTCGGCACGACACCTGACCCGCGCTTCGTCGACAAGCTCATCGAGCGCTGCGCGACCGAGCCCGAGTTCTTCGTCCGCGACATGCTGACCTGGGCGCTCACCCGCCACCCGGTGTCCATGACGCTCCCCCGGCTGTTCCGTGAACTCGGCTCCGGGCGTACGCAGGCACGGAGCCAGGCGCTGCACACGTTGTCCAAGATCGGGGACCGGCAGGCATGGCCGGTGATCACGCGCGCGCTGCTGACCGACACCGACGACGAGGTGGCGCGGAGCGCCTGGCGGGCCGCGGTCGTGCTCGTACCGGAAGGCGAGGAGCCCGCCCTGGCCGCCGTCCTTGCCACGCAGCTCGGGCGCGGTGAGCGGGAGACACAGCTCAGTCTCAGCCGGGCACTGGTCGCCCTGGGTGCGGTGACGGTGCCGGCTCTGCAGGCCGCGACGACGGCCCCTGACCCGCAGGTGCGCGCCCACGCGCTCGCCACAGAACGGCTGTTGCGCGACCCTGACACCGGGTTCGAGTTCGCGATCGAGGAGGCGAAGCGCGTCGTGGCCCTCGGCGGGTCGGGACAGGAGGGACGATAGGGCGTGCTGATCGGTGAGGTGGCGAGACGGTCCGGGGTCAGTGCCCGCATGCTCCGGCATTACGAGTCGCTCGGCCTGGTGCGCCCTTCGGGCCGTACCGGCTCCGGGTACCGGGAGTACTCCGACGACGACATCCGGCGGATCTTCCATATCGAGAGCCTGCGATCCCTGGGCCTTTCGCTGCGTGAGATCGGGCGCGCGCTGGACGATCCCGGATTCACGCCCTCGGCGCTCGTCGGCGATCTCATCCGGCAGACGCGCGAACGCATCGCGGCGGAGACCGAGTTGCTCACGCGGCTGCGCCGGATCGATGCCGCGGACCCCGTCGGCTGGCAGGACGTCCTCCAGGTCGTCGCGCTCCTCCAGGCACTGGGTTCGAAAAGCGCCGACGCGCGCCAGCGCGCAGCCCTCTCCGAGGCCGACGGGGTTCCGGTGCCGGTGGAGGCCCTGGTCGAGGCGGCGCTGAGCGAGTCGGAGCCGAATGTCGCCGGGGCACTGCGGTGGGCCCTCGCGCGATCGGGCGACGGCGGCGCGGCCCTGCTGGCGGACGGCCTCGGCTCACCCGTGGCCGCAGTACGGGAACGTGCCGTTCAGTCCCTCGCCGAGCTGCCCGGCGCCGAGGCCACCGCGCAGCTGCGGCACGCTCTCGCGCACCCCGACGACGTGGTCCGCGGGTATGCGGCTCTGGCGCTCGGGACACGGGGTGAGGCCGATGCGGTCCCGACGCTCGTCGACATGATCGTGAGGGGCAGGAACGACACGGACGCGGCCGATGCCCTGAGCGTCCTTGCGAGCGACCCCGCGGCGGCGGACCGGATCGCGACCCGGCTCGTCGGCCGCGTCGCCCACGACACCACGGAAGCTCCCGCACGCGGACGGCTGACCCAGGCCCTTGCGGGCATCCCGGGGACGACGGCGTCACGTGCGCTCGTGGACCTTTCACATGACGACGACCGTGCCGTCGCGCTGACCGCGACGTATCTCCTGCGGCTGCGGGACGCACGGTGACGCACGCTCCTGGATACGGAAACCTCAGGACCCGGGCGTCTCGTCCGGGTGCAAGGCGTCGAGGATGAGCGTGAGGCCGAAGGTGAACTCGTCGGCGTAGTCGTAGCCGGGCTTCAGGGCGTGCTCGGTGGCGAGTTCGGTGAGGTGGGGGTAGGCGCCGGCGGGCAGCTCACGCAGCAGGGCGCCCGCGACTTCGTCCAGCTCGGCCGGGCCGCTGAACGGCAGGCTCAACTCCTGGATCACGAAGCCGTACAGATAGCTGTCGATCAGCGAGAAGGCGTGCGCGGCCATCGGGACGGAGAACCCTCCGGCGCGCAACGCGCCGATGACGGCGTCGTGGTGGCCCAGGGTCGCAGGCCCCGGCCTGGCGCGGGAGTCCATCAGGGCGACGGCCCACGGATGGCTCCGGTGAACACGGAACGTGTAAGAAAGGTCTGCGTCGTCGGGGCTTCGGGGAAGCTCGGGCGGTACATGGTCCGGCAGGCACTGGAGCGCGGCTACGAGGTGGTCGGCGTGTGCCGGGAGCGCAGCGTGCCGAAACTGGCCGAGTTCGAGGGCCGGATGACCGTGGTCCCCGGACCCACGAACGACCCCGAGGTGATACGGCGGGCGGTCGCCGGGTGCGACGGGGTGCTGACCGTCCTCGTGCCCTGGGGCGTACGGCAGTACGCGTCGGGCACGGCGCAGTCGGTGCTCGACCACGCGCGGCCGGGCGCACGCCTGGTCTTCTCCTGCGGCTGGCACATCACGCGCGACGGCAAGGACTCGTACTCACGGATGTTCCTGGCGCTCGTCTGGCTCGCCGCACGTCTGGCCAAGCTGGTCCGCGCCGTCGAGATCGACGACCAAGTGGAGGCCTGCCGCCGGGTGTTCGCCAGCGACACCCGGTGGACCGTGGTGCGCGGCAGCAACCTGGAGGAGGGCGAGAGCCAGGGCCTGCCGGTGTGGAGCCGGCATGTGGGCGACCCCGTGCTGGCCAGCAACCTGACGCGCCGCGTGGACTTCGCGCTGTTCATGGTGGAGGCGCTCACCGATGACACGCTCGTCCGGGAGGCACCGGCGATCGTCGGCCGCCTCACGCCGAGCGCCCTCGCCCACAGCGGCGGCCTGCACGACCACGCGTAGCGCCGGCCGGACACGGTTACGGGCCCGGTCACGCCACAGCCGTGCCGCAGCTGTTGCCGGTTCTGCTGCCGGAACTATGGGTTCCGTCACGGCCGTTGCGCTCTCTTCCTGATGAACTCGGCGGATGGCACCGCTTCTCGTGTTGTTCCTTCCCGCCGGGCTGATCTCCTCGCTCGGTCTCCTCGGCTACGGCCTCGGCACCCTCGGCCGGACCGGGCTCCGTCGCGCCGACCGCCGCAGGCGGCTCCGGAGCGGCGCCGCCCTCCTGGGGGCCACCGCAGCAGCCGTATACACGTGGGGCCTGCTGCATGTGGCCGGAGCGGTCCTGGAGGCGGAGGACGGCGGCGCCGGCTCGTCGCCGCTGCTGCCCTGCCGGACCCCGGGGCAGTGGGAGCGGGCCCTGACCGTCGTCGACTACACCGTGGACTACCTGCCCCTGCGGTTCGTCTGCGAGACGACGGACGGCGGGGCCTACGCGGCCGAGTCCGTTCCGGACTACGTCAATCCGGCCGCCCTGGGCCTCACGCTGGCCGCCGCCGTATGCCTCACGGTCGCCGCGACCCGCGAATCACCCTGACCCGGTGACGAACGCCCTCACCGCCACACCACGGCACGGCACGGCACGGCACGGCACCGCACGGCTCGGCTCGGCTCGGCTCGGCTCGGCTCGGCGGAGTTGACTCTCCCACTGTGGGAGACCGGAGAGTGAGCTCATGCAAGTCGATGACACGGAGCTGTGGGGTATCGGTGAGGTCGCACGGAAGACGGGTACGCCGGTGAAGCTCATCCGGCACTGGTCGGATGTCGGGATCGTCCCGCCGGCCGGGCGCACCGGCGCCGGCTACCGCCTCTACGACGCGGGGGCCCTGGCCCGCCTGGAGCTGGCCAGGACCCTGCGGGAGCTCGGGCTCGGCCTCCCTGAGATCCGTGACGTCCTCGACCGCGAGCACACCCTGGCCGAGGTGGCCGGGGCCCACGTCGACGCGCTGGAGTCACAGATCCGGGCCCTGCGGACGCAGCAGGCGGTGCTGCGCTCCGTCACCCGCCGCGCCACCACCGCACAAGGACTGGCCCATATGAACCGCACCGCCCGTATGACCGCCGCCGAGCGGCGCACGCTCATCCACACCTTCGTGACCGGGACCCTCGGCGACCTGGACGTGCCGACGTACCGCCGCGGTCTGCTGGCCGCGACCCCGGAGCTGCCCGACGACCCCACCGACCAGCAGGTCGACGCGTGGATCGAACTGAGCGAACTGGTGGCGGACCCCGCCCTGCGCGCCGGTATGCGGCGCATGGCGCGGTACGCCGCCGAACACGCGCCGGGCGAGCACGACGAGGCCGCACTCCAGGCCATGCACCGGCTCACCGACTTCTGGACGGAACGCGTCAACTCCGCGATGCGGGACGGGATCGCGCCCGACTCCCCGGCCGCCGAGCCCGTGGTCGCGGCCGTCGTCGCCGCCTGGCTCCCCACGCAGACCCTGCTCAGCGACGACGGGCGCACCGACGGCCCGGCGGCCCGCAAGCTGCTCGTCGAACAGCTCGAAGTCGGCTCCGACGAGCGGGTCGAGCGGTACTGGCAGCTCCTGTGCACCATCAACGGCCTGCCCGTGCGCCCGAGCATGGCGGCCGCGGGGGCCTGGCTCGTGACCGCGCTGCGCACCAGCCCCGCGCCCGGGGCACGCGCCGCCGAGCTCGACGGGATCTACGACGACGGGGCCGACGCCTGGCAGACGGCGGGCCCGGCGGGGGTGCTCGACGCCTGTGCGCGCGTCCTGGACCTTGTGCAGGGCCTTGTCTCCGCCGTGGATCCGGTGGCGGATCCGGAGGCCTTCAACCGGCCGACTCCGTGCGCCGACTGGGACGTACGCACCCTTCTCGACCACCTGGTCTGGGAGAACCTGCTCTGGGCCGGCCTGGCCGACGGCGCCCCGCGCTCCGACTTCGCGGCCGATCACCTCGGTGACGACCACGTGGCGGCGTTCCGCGACGCCGCGCGCGGCTCACTCGCCGCCTTCCGCCGCCCCGGGATGCTCGACCAGCGGTACGGGCCCGCTCCGGGGCGGCGTATCGTCGAGCAGCTCGTCATCGAGATGCTGGTGCACGGCTGGGACCTGGCCACAGCTCTGGGCCCCGCCGCCGGGCACCCGGGCGACCTCGTACCGGACCTCGCCGAGGCCGCGCTGCCCGTCGTCCACGAGATCTACGGTCCGCTCCCGCGCACGGAGGGCGGCTCCTTCGGCCCGCCCCGGCCGGTCCCCGACGACGCCCCCGCCCTGGACCGCCTGGCCGCCTATCTGGGCCGCACGGTCTCCTGATCCGCCGCGGGCACATGGGTCCGCAGTGCAGTGCCCGTGCGGTACAGCTCGATGAGGAGCGGGCGCAGGGACCGGCCCGCCGGGGTGAGGTGATAGCGGGTGCGGACGGGGAAGCCCGGCAGCCGGTCGCGGCTGAGCAGTCCGCGCTCTTCGAGCGTACGGAGGCGGTCGGAGAGCACCTTGGGGCTGATCTCGGGAAGGCGGTCGCGCAGGCCCGTGTAGGAGTGCGGCCCCGACATCAGCTCACGCAGGACCAGCGTGGTCCAGCGCCCCGCGACGGCGGCGAGGGCCACCTCGACCGGGCAGTCCGCTTCCGGGCGGCGGCTGCGGCCGTGCTCGTCGGGCACCAACTCGGCTTCCCAGGCGGGGAGTTCACCGCTCTCGTCCGGCGTCCCGGGGTGGGTTTCCGTTTGGTGAGCCACGGCGGGCGCGGGTTGGCTGAGCGTATGAGCATCGAATCGAGCGTCGGACCTGACCATGCCCCCAGTGTCACCCTGACTGCCCATGGCCCCGATGTCGCCCTGACCACGGTCGCCGGGGACCATCCCACGGTGTTCGCCAGGGCCTTCAACAGCGGCAGCGCGGACGCCGTGAGCCAGGTGTACGAGGACGGCGGCGTCTTCGTGCCCGAGCCGGGCCGGCAGGTCACCGGCCCCGCCCTCACCGCGGCGAACGCCGACTTCCTCGCCCTGGGGCTGCCCATCTCCGTTCACCCCCGGCACACGTATGTCGCCGACGACATCGCCCTGTTGATCGTCGACTGGGTCATCGACGGCACCGGGCCCGACGGCGCGCATCTCCATATCGAGGGCACCGCCACGGATGTCGCCCGCCGAGGCTCGGACGGCCGATGGCGCTACGTGATCGACAACCCCTTCGGCACAGCCTGAGCCACCCCCTCCCCCACCGGGCCCCGCGCCCCAGGCCCCACGCCTCCCGGCTACGATCCCCCGATGCTGCACGGCGAGTTCCTCGACCCCCGGCTCGTGGCCGTCTACGACGCCGCGTACCGCTGGGGCCTCGACGACGACTTCTTCCGGTCCGTGGCCGCCGAGACGCCCGGCGCCCGCGTCCTCGACCTGGGCTGCGGCACCGGCCGGCTCACCCTCGGCCTGGCGGCGGCCGGGCACACCGTGACCGGGATCGACCCCGCGCCGGCCTCGCTCGCGGCGGCACGCGCCAAGTCCGGTGCGGAGCAGGTCACTTGGGTGGACGGTACGGCGGCGAACGCGCCGGACGGGGCCTTCGACCTGGTGGTCATGTCCAGCCATGTCGCGCAGTTCTTCGTGACGGACGACGCCTGGGCCCGGACGCTCGCCGACCTGCACCGGTCGCTCGTCCCGGGTGGCCGTCTCGTCTTCGACACCCGGGACCCGCGGGCCCGCGCCTGGGAGCGCTGGAACCCGGCCGACTCACGCCGGACAGTGCTGCTGCCGGACGGCCGCACCGTCACCACGTGGACCGAGGTCACCGCCGTCACGGGAGCCGAGCCGGCAGCGAAGAGCGCGGCGGACCCCGCTCCCCCGGTCTCGGTCGGCTTCACTCTCCATCACCTGTTCCCCGACGGCACCGAACTCCTCAGCGAGGCAACGCTCCGCTTCCGCACCGAGCACGAACTGCGGACCTCCCTGCGCGCGGCCGGGTTCGCCGTCGAGCGGATCCACGGGGGCTGGGCGCGCGAGCCCGTCGGGGCAGGGGACGGGGAGTTCCTGGTGCTCGCCCGCCGCTGACCGACACCGCCCCGGCCGGAAGCAGATGCTCCGGCCGGGGCGGTCGTGGCAGTCGGCGGTGGCTCGGCCACCGCTCACGCACGCGTCAGGCGAGCGTGCCCAGGGCCTGGTTGAAGGTGGCCGACGGGCGCATGACCGCCGAGGCCTTCTTCGCGTCGGGCTGGTAGTAGCCGCCGATGTCGGCCGGGGAGCCCTGCACCGCGAGCAGTTCGTCGACGATCGTCTGCTCCTGCTCGGTGAGCGCCTTGGCCAGCTCCGCGAACGCCTCGGCGAGCGCCGCGTCCTCGGTCTGCTTCGCCAGCTCCTGGGCCCAGTACAGGGACAGGTAGAAGTGGCTGCCGCGGTTGTCGATGCTGCCGAGCTTGCGGGCCGGGGACTTGTTCTCGTTCAGGAACGTGGCCGTCGCGCGGTCCAGGGTGTCGGCCAGGATCTGCGCGCGGGCGTTGCCCGTGGTCTGCGCGAGGTGCTCGAAGGAGACCGCGAGGGCGAGGAACTCGCCCAGGCTGTCCCAGCGCAGGTAGTTCTCCTTGACCAGCTGCTGCACGTGCTTCGGGGCGGAGCCGCCCGCGCCGGTCTCGAAGAGGCCGCCGCCGTTCATCAGCGGGACCACGGAGAGCATCTTGGCGCTGGTGCCCAGCTCCAGGATCGGGAACAGGTCCGTCAGGTAGTCACGCAGGACGTTGCCGGTGACGGAGATGGTGTTCTCGCCGCGGCGGATGCGCTCCAGGGAGAACGCGATGGCGTCGACCGGCGCCATGATCTCGATCTGCAGACCGCTGGTGTCGTGCTCCGGCAGGTACTGCTTGACCTTCTCGATCAGCTGCGCGTCGTGGGCGCGGGTCTCGTCCAGCCAGAAGACCGCCGGGTCGCCGGTGGCACGGGCACGGGTCACGGCGAGCTTGACCCAGTCCTTGATCGGGGCGTCCTTGGTCTGGCAGGCACGGAAGATGTCGCCCTCGGCGACCTTCTGCTCCAGGACCACATTGCCGGCGGTGTCGACGAGACGGACGGTGCCCGCGGCCTGGACCTCGAAGGTCTTGTCGTGGGAGCCGTACTCCTCGGCCTTCTGCGCCATCAGGCCGACGTTCGGCACCGAGCCCATGGTGGACGGGTCGTAGGCGCCGTTGGCACGGCAGTCGTCGATGACGACCTGGTAGATGCCCGCGTAGCTGGAGTCCGGCAGGACGGCCAGGGTGTCGGCCTCGCCGCCGTCCGGGCCCCACATGTGGCCGGAGGTGCGGATCATCGCCGGCATGGAGGCGTCCACGATGACGTCGCTGGGGACGTGCAGGTTGGTGATGCCCTTGTCGGAGTCGACCATGGCGAGCTCGGGGCCCTCGGCGATCTCGGCCTCGAAGGACGCCTTGATCTCGGCGCCGTTCGGCAGCGCCTCGACGCCCTTGAGGATCGAGCCGAGGCCGTCGTTCGGGGAGAGACCGGCGGCGGCGAGGGTCTCGCCGTACTGCTCGAAGGTCTTCGGGAAGAAGGCGCGCAGCACATGGCCGAAGACGATCGGGTCGGAGACCTTCATCATCGTGGCCTTGAGGTGCACGGAGAACAGCACGCCCTCGGCCTTGGCGCGGGCGATCTGCGCGGTGAGGAACTCACGCAGCTCGGCGACGTGCATCACGGAGGCGTCGACGACCTCACCGGCGAGCACCGGTACCGACTCGCGCAGGACGGTGGTGGTGCCGTCCTCGGCGACCAGCTCGATACGCAGCGAGCCGTCCTCGGCGATGACGGTGGACTTCTCGGTGGAGCGGAAGTCGTTCGCGCCCATGGTCGCGACGTTCGTCTTCGACTCGGGGGTCCAGGCGCCCATGCGGTGCGGGTGGGCCTTGGCGTAGTTCTTGACCGACGCGGGGGCGCGGCGGTCGGAGTTGCCCTCACGCAGGACCGGGTTGACGGCGGAGCCCTTGACCTTGTCGTAGCGGGCGCCGATCTCGCGCTCCTCGTCGGTCTTCGGGTCGTCCGGGTAGGCGGGCAGCGCGTAGCCCTGGGCCTGCAGCTCCGCGATGGCGGCCTTCAGCTGCGGGATGGACGCCGAGATGTTCGGCAGCTTGATGATGTTCGCGCCGGGGGTCTTGGCCAGCTCGCCGAGCTCCGCGAGGGCGTCTTCGATGCGCTGGCCCTCCTCGAGGTACTCGGGGAAACCGGCGATGATCCGCCCCGCCAGGGAGATGTCACGGGTCTCCACAGCGACACCGGCCGTCGAGGCGTACGCCTGGACCACCGGCAGGAACGAATGCGTCGCCAGGGCCGGGGCCTCGTCAGTGTGGGTGTAGATGATGGTCGAGTCAGTCACCGGGGTGCTCCGCTCCACGTCTGCTGCATCGGTCGGAATTGCTCGACATCAAGATATCTCGTGGCGGCGGCCTTACGGACAGGGGCCCGTGTCCGCCGACAGCGGACGGCCGGTTCCCGTGGCGGAAAGTTTTCCCGGGCGGTCCGCGCGCGGATGTCGATCCGGGTCGGTCCCGTTCGTATAGAGGGTGAGAGGCCGGCAGCGGACCGGCCGCCACAGTAAGGAGCCATCCCCATGCAGCAGTACCTGCTCAGCATCTACCAGCCCGACGGTGAACCGCCCGCGCCCGAGGTCCTTGAGCCGATCATGCGGGATCTGGACGCCGTGAACACCGAGATGCGGGAGGCCGGTGCCTGGGTGTTCGCCGGCGGACTGCACCCGCCGGACACCGCGACCGTGCTGCGCCATGACGGGAACGAGGTGCTGACCACCGACGGCCCGTACATCGAGGGCAAGGAGCACATCGGCGGCTTCACCGTCATCCAGGCCGCCGACCTCGACGAGGCCCTCGCCTGGGGACGCAAGGTCGCCACGGCCCTCACGCTGCCGATCGAGGTGCGGCCGCTGCACTTCGGAACCTGTACGTGACCGTCCTCCGCGAAGAGGTCGAACGCGTCTTCCGGGAGGAGTACGGACGCGCGGTGGCCGCCCTGGTGCGCGCCTTCGGCGATATCGACATGGCCGAAGAAGCGGTCCAGGACGCCTTCGCGGAGGCGGTACGGCGGTGGCCGGAGGCCGGGCTCCCGCCGAGCCCGGCGGGGTGGATCATCACCACCGCCCGCAACCGCGCGGTGGACCGGCTGCGCCGCGAGGCGACCCGCGCGGACAAGCACGCGCAGGCCGCCCTGCTGCACGGCCGCGCGTCAGGCGCGTCCCAGGAGGGCGTGCCCGAGGACCAGCTGCCCGAGGAGGGGCCCGTGCGGGACGACCGGCTGCGTCTGATCTTCACCTGCTGCCACCCGGCGCTCGCCCCCGCGGCCCGCGTCGCCCTGACCCTGCGCCTGCTCGGCGGCCTCACCACCGCGGAGATCGCCCGGTCGTTCCTGGTGTCGGAGCCGGCGATGGCGCAGCGCATCGTGCGGGCCAAGGGCAAGATCCGCGCCGCGCGCATCCCGTACCGGGTACCGGCGGACGCCGATCTCCCCGACCGGCTTCGCACCGTACTCGCCGTGGTCTATCTGGTCTTCAACGAGGGCCACACGGCCAGCTCGGGCGGGACTCTGGCCCGCGCCGACCTGTGTGCGGAGGCGGTCCGCCTCGGCCGGCTGCTCGCCGAGCTGATGCCGGACGAGCCCGAGGTACTCGGGCTGCTCGCCCTGATGCTGCTCACCGAGTCACGGCGGGCCGCCCGCACCGGGCCCGACGGCACACTCGTCCTTCTCGCCGACCAGGACCGCGACCGCTGGGACGGTGAACTCATCGCCGAAGGACAGGAGTTGGTGCGCCGCTGCCTGCGGCGCGACCAGCCGGGCCCTTACCAGATCCAGGCCGCGATCAACGCCGTGCACAGCGACGCGCCCTCGGCCGCCGCCACGGACTGGCGGCAGATCCTGCGTCTCTACGACCAGCTGCTCGCCGTCGCACCGGGCCCGGTGGCGGCGCTGAACCGCGCGGTGGCGGTGGCCGAGGTCGAGGGTCCGCAGCCGGCCCTCGACCTCGTCGACGGTCTCGCGCTCGACGGCTACCACGTCTTCCACGCCGTCCGCGCGGACCTGCTGCGCCGCCTCGGCCGCCGCGCGGAAGCGATGACAGCCTACGAGGCGGCCATCGCCCGCACGGAGAACGAGGCGGAGCGCGCGTTCCTGGAACGGCGGCGCCGGGACGTCGGCGGCGATTGAGAGCGTCCCGGCGGGATCACACCGGCGGCAGTGGGGAGCACCCGGCGGCGCCGTCACACCGGCCGCAGTCGAGAGCGTCCCGGCGGTTCACACGGAGCTTCCCTCCAGGCGCAGGCTCCAGCGGCCCGACCGACCGGTGACTGTGACCGTCGACAGGGGGCGGACGTCGATGTTCCAGTACGTCGCAGGCGGCGCCTTCAGGGCGTACACCAGGGCCGCCCGCACCACCCCGGGCTCGGCCACGGCGACGATCCGGGCGCCGTCGTCGGCGGGCCGGGTGTCGAGCCACTGGCCGACCCGCGAGATGAACCCCAGCAGGGACTCACCGCCGTGCGGCGCGGACCGCGGGTCGCCCAGCCAGGCATCGACGGCGGCGGGCTCGCGCGCGGTCACGTCCGCGAGGGTCATGCCACGCCAGCGGCCCATGTCACAGTCGCGCAGGGCGGGCTGCGCGAGCGGCGCGAAGCCGAGCGCGTCACCGGTCGCGCGGCTGCGCTGACTCGGCGAGCAGTAGCGCAGTTCAGCGGCGCCCAGCGGCACCAGGGCGTGTGCGGCCAGTTGCACCTCGTGCCAGCCCGCCTGGTCGAGCGGCCGGTCGTCGTCGAACCGCTCCGCGAGCATCGAAGAGCTGCGAGCGGCGGCTAGGAGCGTGACCCGAACGTGCATGCGGTGATCGTGGAGGGAGGGGCTGCGCAGGTCAAGTGGTGACTTTGTGACGGCCGGGGCACGAGGTGTGCGTGCGAGCCGTCACTGCCGGCCGTACGCCATCCACTTCCCGGGGTCCTCCAGGCCCTTGAAGCCGAGCTTTTCGTAGACCCCGTGCGCGTCCCCCGTGGCGAGCAGGATCCGCCGCAGCCCGCAGGGTTCGAGCTCGTCACGGACGGCGGCGACGAGCGCGACGCCGAGCCCCCGGCCGCGTACCGCCGGATCCACGTACACATCACAGAGCCAGGCGAAGGTGGAGTGATCAGTGACAACTCGTGCATACGCCACCTGCTCCCCCGAATCCGGGTCGTACGCCCCGAAGTTGATCGATCCGGCCATGGCAGCATCCTGCTTCTCGCGACTGCGGCCGAGCGCCCAGTAGGCGTCGGTGGACAGCCAGGTGTGCACCCGCGCGGCGTCGATCCGGCCGGGGTCCGTGGAGATCTCGTACTCGGTCATGGCGGAAAGGCTCGCAGGTGGGACGGCGTGCGTCGAATCGGTTTGCGAACCGTCGCAGGCGTTGTCAGTGGCCGGTGCGATGCTGCGGGCATGAGTGACGCGACGACGAGTGAGACGAGTGCAGCGACGGCGGCGGATTACCGCTGGCTCAAAGAACGATTCAGCGGCCTCGCGGAGGCGTACTGCCTCTCACTGGTCCGCGACCGCACACCCGATGAACTGCTCAGCCACATCGGCGCCACACCGTACATACACGTCAAGGGCGTCGAAGAGCTCCTGGAACCCGCGTACGACGCGTGGGACGAGCACGACGGCGAGCAGCTGTTCGTCGCGGTGGCCCGGCTCGGCGACTGGACGCTGATGGTCGAGCCCAATGGCTATCTGGGCGCTTTCGGCGAGGTGCTCGGCCCGCTGTCACGCGGCACGACCGCCGTCTCCCACTTCCGGAACGTCAACGCGCTCGACCACTTCCACTGGTACGAGGACGGCGAACTGCGGCTGCACTTCGAGCCGTTGTTCGCGTTCGAGCGCGACGGCAGCACACCGGACGCCCTCACGGACGTCATGCGCGACGTGGGCTTCGACCTCTCCGACGGCGACGAGCGCGACTACTCCCTGCATACGGAGGCCGTCTTCGCCCTCGCCGAGCGCCTCACCGGAGTGCGGCTCACCGCCGAGCTCCTGGCGACCGTCGAGTTCACCGGCGCCCTGGCCCCGGACCCGGACGCCTGACTCCGGCACGCTTCACGGCCTGCGGCCCGCCGCACCTCACCCGAAGACCGCGTCACAGGCCCGCCGCAGCCGCCGTACCCCCTCACCGATCTCCGCGGCGCCCGCGAGTCCCGCGAAGCTCAACCGGACGTGTCCTGCGGGGGGTTCGGCGCAGAAGTAGGGGCGCCCAGGCGTGATCGCCACACCGGCCCGCAGCGCCGCGGTGACAAGCCCTGTCTCGTCGGCGCCGTCCGGGAGGCGCAGCCACAAGTGGTAGCCGCCGGTGGGGATGTGCGGCAGGGACAGCTCGGGCACCTCGCGCAGGAGCCCGGACGTCATGGCGTCACGGCGTTCCTTCAACTGCCCTGCCACGGACCGCAGATGACGGTTCCAGGCCGGCGAGCCGACCAGTTCGAGTGCCGCTTCCTGCAGCGGCCGCGGCACGAAGAAGTTGTCGACGATCTGGATCGCCCGCAGCCGCTCCAGGACCGGCCCACGGGCCACCAGGGCGCAGACACGGAAGCTCGGCGAGGTCGCCTTGGTCAGCGAGCAGACATGCACGACGACCCCGTCGGGGTCGTCGGCGATCAGCGGCGCGGGCAGCGGCCCCGCGTCCTCGTGCACGAGCCGGCGCACGAAGTCGTCCTCGACGATGAACGCCCCCGCCTCGCGCGCGATACGCAGCACATCGCGGCGCCGGTCGGCGGCGAGCACCGCCCCCGTGGGGTTCTGGAACAGCGGCTGGCAGACGAAGACCCGCGCGCCGGTCGCCTTGAAGGCGGAGGCGAGCAGCTCGGGACGGACGCCACCGGTGTCGACCGGCACGGGCACAGGCCGCAGCCCGGCGGCCCGCGCGATGGCCAGCATGCCGGGGTACGTGGGCGATTCGACCAGGACCGGCGCACCGGGCGGGGCGAGGGCCCGCAGCGCGGTCGTCAGGGCGGACTGGCCGCCCGACGTGATCAGCACTTCGGAGGCGGTGATCGCGCCGCCGCAGCCGCGGGCGAACCACTCGCGCAGCTCGGGCAGCCCGTCCATCGGCGGCCGCCCCCAGGCGCCGGGGCGTCGCCCGGCCCTGGCGAGGGCCGCGGCCATGGCGCGCTCGGGCTGCAGCGAGGCATGCAGATAGCCGCCGTTGAACTCCACGACCCCGGCGGGCGGCGCGGCCAGACTGGCCAGGACGCCGGACGCGTCGACGGCGCGCGGCACCAGTTCGGCGGCGGCGTCGGCGCTCAGGGAGAGCTGCTGCCAGGAGGTGTCACCGGCCGGTTCGGCGGCGGCGTGCGGCTCGGCCCGGAAAGCACCGGCGCCCGGCCGGGTGACGACCAGACCCTCCGCGGCCAGCTGCGCGAGGGCGCGGGACACGGTCACGGGGCTCACGCGGTACTTCTCGATCAGTGCCCGACTCGATGGCAGCTTCCCACCTGGCGAGTAGCGCTTCACTTCGCCCCGAAGGAGTTCTGCCAAGTCACCTACGCTGCTACGCTCTTGCATGACAGCACAGGATAGCGCTACTCGCACGAGCCGGATAGCAGTTGACGGGTCCGGGGCCACGCCGGCCGCGGCACCCTCGCCGACCGCACCGCCCACGACTCAGGGCGCCACCGCCACCGCCGGCACGGTCACCGGCAGCACCGCGTCCGGCAGCACCGCATCCGGCACCCTGCAGGCAGCCCTCGGCGTCACCGCCTTCTCGCTCACCTTCCCGGCCACCGCATGGGGCCTGGAGGGCTTCGGGCCCTGGTCCCTGGTGGCGGTGCGCAGTCTGCTCGCGGGACTGCTCGCCTGCGCCTGTCTGCTCGCCCTGCGCGTGCCGCTGCCCGAGCGCAGGCACTGGGCCGGACTCGCGGTCGTGGCCGCCGGTGTGGTGGTCGGCTTCCCGCTGCTCACCACGCTCGCCCTGCAGACCTCCACGACCGCGCACGCGGCGGTGGTGGTGGGCCTGCTGCCGCTGACGACGGCCCTGTTCTCGGCCCTTCGTACCGGAGCACGCCCGTCAAGGACCTTCTGGACGGCGGCACTCGCGGGCGCCGCGGCCGTCATCGCGTTCACCGTGCAGCAGAGCGGCGGCGCCCTGTCGACCGCCGATCTGTATCTCTTCGCCGCACTCCTCATCTGCGCCGCGGGCTACACCGAAGGCGGCCGGCTCGCGCGCGTGATGCCCGGCTGGCATGTCATCGGCTGGGCCCTGGTCCTGTGCCTGCCGCTCGCCGCGGTGGCCACGTGGTTCACCCTCGCCGTCGAGCCGGTCCGGCTGACCGCGCACAGCGTGACGGGCATGATCTGGCTGGCGGTCGGCTCGCAGTGGTTCGGTCTGATCGCCTGGTACCGGGGCATGGGCACGATCGGCGTCCCCAAGGCCAGCCAGCTCCAGCTCGCCCAGCCACTGCTCACCCTCGTCTGGTCGGTCCTGCTGCTCGGCGAGGTCCTGCCGGTCGCGGCGCCGCTGACCGCGCTCGCCGTGCTCGTCTGCATCGCGATCACCCAGCGCGCACGTGGCTGAGCGGCCCTCGGGGGTCCCAACGGCTAGCCCCGGCCGTAGACTTACGGCCACGGATCGCTACCCACCCCTCCAAGGGACAGGGAGGTCACCACCGATGCAGGCAAGCGTGGGCGACAAGCTCCTGGTGCACGGCAGGATCGTCGGGCAGCACGACCGCACGGCGGAGGTCATCGAAGTCCTCGGCGAGGACGGCACCCCTCCGTACCGCGTCCGCTTCGAGGACGGTCACGAGACCCTGATGTCGCCGGGACCCGACACCGTCGTACGTCCCTTCAGCACCACCGGCGAATAGGCGCTTCAAGCCCTGACGGCGAGCAGGCGTTCACCGGGGCGGCCTGGCCGGCCGCCGGTAGTGGTCGGCCACCACCCGGGCCATCGCCCCGTTGCGGTCGGCCGCCACTTCCTTCGCGGAGAAGTAGGCGTGCCCGCGCACCTGCGGGTAGTCCTCGGCGAGCGTCAGATGCCGGGACAGCTCGGCCGGGTCCTGCCAGGGCGCGGGCTGCGCCGGATCGCCGGCCTTGTACAGGGCCTCACCGGCGTAGAGGCGCACGCCCGTGCCCCGGGCCACCTCCGCCCACCAGGGCAGCAGCTTCGCGTAGTCGGCGGCCTGGAAGCCGATGTTCCAGTACAGCTGCGGCACCACATAGCCGAGCCAGCCGCGCTTGACCCACATACGGGTGTCGGCGTGCAGGTCGTCGTAGGTCTGCACACCCGCGGTGGTGTCGGAGCCCAGTGGGTCGGTGGCGCGATTGCGCCAGACCCCGAAGGGGCTTATGCCGAAGCGCACCCCCTTGCGCACCTTCGGGATCCGGACGGCCATCTCGCGCACCAGCTGGTTGGTGTTGTCCCGGCGCCAGGCCGCTCGGTCCGGGAAGCCGCCGCCGTAGCGCGCGAAGGCCGCGTCGTCGTCGAAGACCTGGCCCGCGACCGGATACGGGTAGAAGTAGTCGTCCCAGTGCACCGCGTCGACCGGATAGCGCCGCACCGCGTCGAGCATCGCGTCCTGGACGAAGCGTCTGACCTCGGGCAGGCCGGGGTTGTAGTAGAGCTTCCCGGCGTACGGCACGACCCAGTCGGGGTGCACGCGCGCGGGGTGGGTGGCGACCAGCTTCGAGGGGTCGGCGTGACCGGCGACCCGGTAGGGGTTGAACCAGGCGTGCAGTTCGAGACCGCGCTTGTGGGCCTCCGCGACCGCGGTGCCGAGCGGGTCCCAGCCCGGGTCCTTGCCCTGCACCCCGGTGAGATACACCGACCACGGCTCGTACGGCGACGGCCACAGGGCATCGGCGGTGGGCCGCACCTGCAGGATCACCGTGTTCAGACGGCGGGCGACCGCCACGTCCAGATACGCCAGGAGCTCGGCCCGCTGCTCGGCCGCCGTGAGGCCGGGCCGCGAGGGCCAGTCCCGGTTGGCCACCGTCGCCAGCCACATCCCGCGGAACTCACGGGCACCCCCGGCCCGCCGCTCACGGTCCTCGCGCGCCACCGCGTCCGAGGCCGTGGCGAGCCCCGTCAGCACCGCCGCCGCTGCCAGTCCGAGCCCTCGCCGAGTGATTCGCACCGTATGCCACCCCCTGCGACTGATGTCCGTGTGTGACGCACAGCATGCCCGCCCCGGCCGGTCGGACACCAGTCGGCGCGGAGTAACGTCTTCGCCGAGGCAGACGCTGTTGTCGTACGCGCGCTGCCGGGCCGAAGATCAGCGAAAGGCACAAGGTGACCGACCTTATGGGCGATATCGCACGCGTCGGAGTAGTGGGCTGTGGCCAGATGGGGGCGGGCATTGCGGAGGTCTGCGCCCGCGCCGGCCTCGATGTCAAGGTCGCTGAGACCACCGGCGAAGCCCTCGAGATCGGCCGCACGCGGCTGTACAACTCCCTGGGGAAGGCCGCGGAGCGCGGCAAGATCACGGAGGAGGAGCGGGACGCGACCCTCGCGCGCCTCACCTTCACCACCGACCTCGGCGAGTTCGCCGACCGTGACCTCGTGATCGAGGCCGTGGTCGAGAGCGAGCAGATCAAGACCGAGATCTTCCAGGTCCTCGACCAGGTGGTGACCCGGCAGGACGCGATCCTCGCCTCCAACACCTCCTCCATCCCGCTGGTCAAGCTGGCCGTCGCGACCTCGCGCCCGGACCAGGTCATCGGCATCCACTTCTTCAATCCGGCGCCGGTGCAGCAGCTGGTCGAGCTGATCCCGGCGCTGACCACCTCCGAGGGCACCATCAGCCGGGCCGAGGCCGTGGTCGAGAAGGTGCTCGGCAAGCACGCGATCCGCGCCCAGGACCGCTCGGGCTTTGTGGTCAACGCCCTGCTCATCCCGTATCTGCTCTCCGCGATCCGGATGTTCGAGTCCGGCATCGCCTCGCGCGAGGACATCGACAACGGCATGGAGCTGGGCTGCGCCCACCCCATGGGCCCGCTGAAGCTGGCCGACCTGATCGGCCTCGACACCGTCGCCTCGGTCGCCGACTCGATGTACGCCGAGTACAAGGAGCCGCTCTACGCCGCTCCCCCGCTGCTGCAGCGCATGGTGGACGCGGGGCGCCTCGGCCGGAAGTCGAGCTCGGGCTTCTACACGTACTGAGCAGACGTACTGCGCGCCCGTACTGAGCACGCGTACAGCGCACACGTACCGAGCGAACCGGAATTTCCCCGCGTACGCGCTGCGCAGCGAAGTTCTCCGTAATCCGCAGTAGTTCCTGATTCACCCAACGGCCCGCCCGTACCGATCGATTCAGCCACGCTGCGTATCGATCCAGCCAGAAAGGGCCGGTTATCCGGGGCCCGGCACCGCTTGAGGGGTGCCGGGCCCATTCGTTTCGCACAGGGTGTGCGCCCCAGACCCGCATATGCCCTGCGCACACGCTCCCGCCTCGTCGACCAGGAGGATTGACTGTGTGTGCGCGTAAAGGGGGATGTGAATCACTGCTGGAAAGGAGCGCAAGCGTGACCACCGACCCCGAGCAAACCGTGGTCCCCGAGGAATACGCAGAGTTGCGGCGCTGCATCGAGGTGGGCCTCGTCCAGGTCGACGGCAGACTGGCCCTGCTCACTCAGTGCGACGAACAGAACAGGAAGGACCTGGACGATCTGAGCACCCGCGTCGCGGCTCTGGAACACAATCGCTGGCCCCTGCCCGCCCTTGCCGTCCTGGCGGCCCTCGGGGCGCTTGTGGTGGCGATCTGGCAGGCCGTCGGCCGGTAGCCGGAGACCAGGACGTGCTCAACACGGCCTAGCCGAGCCGCAGATGGTGGAGAAGTAACAGGGCAGCCACCATGTTGGCGGCCGGGACCTCGCCCCTGGCGACCATGTCGGGGACGAGTTTCAGCGGGACCCACTCGCGCCGGTCCGACTCGAAATCATCCTCGGGATGCCCGATGTAGGTGCCCTCGTCGGACCAGTAGATGTGGTGCTTGGCGTCCGTGAGCCCGTTGGAGGGCTCGACGCTCATCAAGTGCCGCATCGTTCCCGGCCGCCAGCCGGTCTCCTCCTCCAGCTCGCGCGCCGCCGCCACGGCGATGTCCTCACCGTCCTCGACCACCCCTGCGGGCAGTTCCCAGCCCCAGCTGTCGGTGATGAAGCGGTGCCGCCAGAGCAACAGGACCTCATTGGCCTGGTTGACGACCGTGGCCACGGCCACCGGCCGCAACCGGATCAGAAAGTGATCGAGATGCCGCCCGTCCGGCAGCTCGACATCCGCGAGGTTGACCTGAAACCAGCGGTTTTCATACACAGTTTGTTCTTTCAGTTTCGTCCACTGCACGGTTCTGCCACCTTCCGCCGAGATAGATGGCAATATCGCAGCAGGAGGGTGTGCCTACAGCGGTACGCGCAGCGCTCCGTCGATCAGAGCCGCCGCCTCGGCCGTGCCCGAGCAGCCGTTGCGCACCAGGTGCTCGCGTACCGCCCGCAGGCGGTCGCGCAGTCGCTGGGACTCCATCCCCCGTGCCTGTTCGGCCATTTCGACGGCAGTGGCCACCGCCTTGTCGGCCTCCCCCTGACGCAGTTCGATCTGGCTGAGCACCGCGAGCCGGTGCACTCTGCCCCGGTCATGGGCAGGGGTGTCCACGGCCGTGTCCGAGTGCTCGCGGGCCGCGCTCAGATCGCCGAGGCTCAACAGCGCTTCCGCCACTTGTACGTTGACAAGGCCGGGCTGTACGTAGCCGGTCTCGTCCGGCTCGTGACGGCGGTGGATACGTTCGGCCGCCGACTCCGCCCTGCGGATGCAGGACAGGGCGCTGCTGCCGTCGCCGAGGTGTGCGTACGCCTTGGCCTGCATGGCGTACAGATCGGCGGCGAGGGCCGGGGTGATATGCCGGCCGGCCGCCCGCAGAGCGGCCTCGGCGAAGGCCACGGACTGCCGGAACTCCCGCATGAACAGGGACTGGTTGACGAGCAGGGCTATCACATAGGCGCCAAGTCCCCGGTCTCCGCTGGCCTTCGCCAGGCGCAGCGCCTGGTGGAAGTAGCGCTGGGCCAGACCGTGCGAGTCCGAGTCATAGGCACAGATACCGGCCACGGCGACCAACCCGCCGGTGGCGCGATGCAGTTGGCGGCCGGTGGCGTCCGTATAGCTGCCGCGGAGCAGCGGAGCCGCTTCGGCGTTGAGGAAGCCGACGATCCGGGCGCGGGTCGCGATGCCACCGGTCTTGCGGTACATCTGCTCGTAGTGCGCACGCGCCGAGCGCAGCATCTCGATATCGGTCATGCTGACCCGCATCCGCCCGCCGCGGGAGACGTCCACGTCCTCCGGCGGGTTCTCCCACTCCCATACCGGCATGACGGCCGGGGTGCCGGTGACCGCCGGTGCGCCGAGGATGTGCGGGCGCTGCTGCATATCGGACCGCCACAGGGCGGTGGCCCGCTCCACGAACCCGGACAGCGTGGAACCCATGCCGATGGCGCCCTGTCCCCCGGCCGGGCGGCCGGGCACACCGAGGCCGATGTCGTCGAGTGTGACGGGGCGCTGGAGCCGGGCGGCGAGCACTTCACAGATCAGGTCCGGCACTTGACCGCGGGGCCGCTGGCCTTTCAGCCAGCGGGCGACCGCGGTGTGTTCGTACCGCAGTGCCAGGCCTCTGGCCTTGCCCACCTGGTTCACATGGGCGGCGAGACCCGCGTGGGAGATGCCGGCTTCGTCGAGGATCGCGTCGAGCAGGGTGTTGGGCTGCATTTCACCCTCCGGTGATTCAGTGCGGCAACCGCACGGCACCTCACGCACCCATGCGTCGCAGTCGGTCCGGACCTCACCGGAGCGCGCCCCCACGCGCGGGAATAGGGGGGCGATCTGCCGTGGCGCGAGAGACAGGTCCACGGGCAGGCCAACAGGGCCTGGCACCACCGGTGGAGAGGTGTCGTCGATGTGCCTCAGTTCCGCCAGCGTAATCGAGTGGCCTTCACACGGGGTGTGAACGGAGTGCCCGCATCCACGCGGTACACGCTCTGCACGCCACCGGCCGGGCTCAGTTGAATGAAGCTCGTTCGGCTCCCCTGGGCCGGATCTTCTGGCTCCGCCAGAGGCGGCCGGGCCGCCGGCTCCCCCTCGAATAGCGGCGGCCGTTCTTCGCACCGTTCGCCCGGCTGCCTGCCGAATTCCGCGGCCCGGCGGGCGGTGCCGGCCGGGACCTGCCGCACTCACCCGGCACGGGCACCGGCTCATTTCTCCGGCGGAGAGCGCTCAACTCACCGTGCGGGCCCGCGGAATGACAGATTCTGTGGGCTGCTGCGGCACCCGCCGCCGGTCGTTGCGCAGCACCAGCAGGGCCACGTCGTCCGAGAGCCGTCCCCCGGTGTAGCGCAGCAATGCGCCGTGCACCGCGTGGATCACGGACTCGGGGGCGACCGGCGCCGATCGCACGGCGTCGGCGAGTGCGCTCGTCAGCGGGAAGAACCGGCCCTCCGTGTCCCGGGCGTCCTCGACGCCGTCCGTGTGCAGGAACAGCGCGTCACCGGGGCGCAGCCGTCCGCAGCTGCGCACCGGCAGGTCGTCGGGGAGCGGGAAGGGCCCGAGCGGCGGCAGCGGGTCACCGCCGGCCACCCGCTCCACCCGGCGGCCGAGCCGGTACGGCCACGGGTGACCGCAGTTGAGCGCGAGCACCTCGCCGTCGGGGCGGATCTCAAGGAGCAGCACCGTCACGAACTCCTCGGCCAGCGGGCTGTCCGGCTCGGCCCCGCAGGCCGCGGGGTGCTCGGCCCGCGAGCGTTCCCGCAGATGCCGGTGCATGGCGCGCTCCAGGCGGCGCAGTACACCGGCGAGTTCGGCCTCGTCGTGCGCGGCCTCGCGGAAGGAGCCGAGGACCGCGGCGACCGTGCCGATCGCGGTGAGGCCATGGCCGCGGACATCGCCCATGACCACCCGCACGCCATGGTCGGTGGCCACGGCTTCGTAGAGATCGCCGCCGACGGCCGCGCCGCGGTGCGCGGACAGCTGCCCGGCCGCGATGGCCAGACCGTCGAGACGGGGCGGCAGCGGGCGCAGCAGTACGCGCTGGGCCGCGCCGGCGACCTCTCTGATCTGCGCCAACTCCTGCAGCAGAGCGCGTCGTACACCCAGTATCAGTCCGGTGCCGACGGCGAAGAACACGGCACTGGTGGCGATCCGGGCGCCGAGTCCGTCCTGCTGCGCGAGCGGGCAGGTGAGTTTGTATGTGATCGCCACGGCGCCCCACACGGTGGGCAGGGCAAGTGTGAAAGCGCGCCGGACGCGCGACTGCTCCGTGCGCGCTCCGGCCTCGCCGAGCCCGGCCCTGAAGGGAGCCCTGGCCCTGATGCGGATCATGCCGTTGGCCTCCCTATGGCCCTGAACAGCTCGCAGGCCGGCCCCTACGGCCGGATCGATTCTGTCGACCACATGGACCGATCGGGCCAGATCGCCCGCACTTCTCACCCGAACGAGTGAGGGGCGCACTTGGTTCTCCAAGTGCGCCCCTCACCAGGGACTTTGCGCGTCGGACGTACGCGCCGTGTGCGCCCTAGGCCCCGCGGAGCACCGCTCCCGTGCGCTCACCGGCGAGTGCGGTGGCGGCATCGCGGGCCGCGGTCGCCTCCTCGACGGTCAGGGTGCGGTCACCGGCGCGGAACCGCAGCGCGTAGGCGAGGGACTTCTTGCCCTCGCCGAGCTGCTCACCGGTGAACACATCGAACAGCCGGATGGACTCGAGGAGTTCACCCGCGCCCTCACGCAGCGCCTGCTCGACATCGGCCGCGGGCACGGACTCGTCGACGACCAGGGCGACATCCTGCGTGGCCACCGGGAAGGTGGAGATCCGCGGCGCCGCGAGCACCTCGTCGGCCACCAGGGCGTCGAGCTCCAGCTCCATCGCGCAGGTGCGGTCGGGCAGCCCGAGCGCCTTGACCACGCGCGGGTGCAGCTCGCCCGCGTACCCGACGACCTTGTCCGCGCCGTCCGCCGTGACGACGAACTCGGCGCACCGGCCGGGGTGCCACGGGCCGTACTGGCCCTTGCGGACGGTGAGTTCGACACCGGTCTCACGGGCGACGGTGCGGGCCGCCTCGATGGCGTCCGCCCAGTCGGCCGGGCGGCCCTTGCCCCACCAGCCGGCCTGTTCGCGGGCGCCCGCGAGGACGACGGCGACATTGCGCCACTGGTACGGCAGGGCCTCGTCGAGGCCCTGCGTCAGCTCCTCGTCGGTCGGACGGCGGTCCACCGGGAGCCGCACCGCGGTGCGCTGCTCCTCGCGCGGGTGGAAGACCGTGCCGGTCTCGAAGAGCGCCAGATCGTGGCTGCCGCGGCTGTCGTTGCGGCGCAGGGCCTGGAGCAGGCCGGGCAGCAGCGTCGTACGGAGCGCGGGCTCCTCGTCGGAGAGCGGGTTGACCAGCTTCACGACGCGGCGGTTGGTGTCGTCCGCGGCCAGCTGCAGCTGGTCGAAGACCTGCTCACCGATGAACGGGTAGTTCAGCGCCTCGACATAGCCGGCCCCGGCCAGGGCGCGGCCGACGCGGCGGTGGGTGCGCTGCCGTTCGGTCAGGCCCATGCCGTCGGGCGGCGAGGGCAGCGTGGAGGGCAGGTTCTCGTAGCCCTCCAGGCGGATGACCTCTTCGGCCAGGTCGTTCGGGTCGGTCAGATCGGGCCGCCAGGACGGCACGGTGACGGTCAGATCGTCCTGGCCGTAGACGTCGCAGCCGACTTCCTGCAGCCGGCGTACGACGGTCTCGCGGCCGTAGTCGACGCCCGCGACCTTGTCCGGGTGGTTCGCCGGAATGGTGATCGTGCGCGGCGCGGTGGGCGCGATGACCTCGGTGACACCGGCCTCCGCGGTGCCGCCCGCGAGCAGCACGAGCAGGTCGACGGTGCGCTGGGCCGCGGCGGGCGCGGCCTGCGGGTCGACACCGCGCTCGAAGCGCTTGGACGCCTCGGACGCCAGCTTGTGGCGGCGGGCGGTGCGCGCGATGGAGAGCTGCTCGAAGTGGGCGGCCTCGATGACCACGTCGGTGGTGCCGTTGGCCTCGCCCGTCTCCGGGTCGATCTCGGCGTCGGCGATCTCGGTGTTGGCGCCGCCCATGACACCGGCCAGGCCGATCGGCCCGCGGTTGTCGGTGATCACCAGGTCCTCGGCGTCCAGGACGCGCTGGACGCCGTCGAGGGTGGTGAGCTTCTCGCCGGGCTCGGCACGGCGCACGCCGATCGGGCCGTCCAGACTCGAGCGGTCGTAGGTGTGCAGCGGCTGGCCGAGCTCCAGCATCACGTAGTTGGCGACGTCCACGGCCAGCGAGATCGGGCGCATCCCGGCCTTCTGCAGGCGGCGCCGCAGCCAGATCGGGGAGCGCGCCTCGGGGTGCAGGCCGGTGACGGTGCGCGCGGTGAAGCGGTCGCAGCCGATCGGGTCGGAGACCTTCACGACGTAGCCGTACGAGTTGGGCGGGGGCACGTCGAGCAGCGCCGGGTCGCGCAGCGGCAGGCCGTAGGCGGTGGCGGTCTCACGGGCGACGCCGCGCATCGACAGGCAGTAGCCGCGGTCGGGCGTGACGGCGATGTCCAGGACCTCGTCGACGAGTTCGAGCAGCTCGATGGCGTCGGTGCCGACCTCGTGCTCGGGCGGGAGCACGATGATGCCCCCGCTGCCGTCGTCGCCCATGCCCAGCTCGTCGCCGGAGCAGATCATGCCGTGCGACTTCTTGCCGTACGTCTTGCGCGCGGAGATCTCGAAGCCGCCGGGCAGGGTGGCGCCGGGCAGTACCACGACGACCTTGTCGCCGACGGCGAAGTTCCGCGCGCCGCACACGATTTCCTGCGGCTCACCGGTGCCGTTGGCCTGGCCGACGTCGACGGTGCAGAAGCGGATCGGCTTCTTGAAGCCCTCCAGCTCCTCGATGGTGAGCACCTGGCCTACGACCAGGGGACCCTTGAGGTCGGCGCCGAGCTGCTCGACGGTCTCCACCTCGAGCCCGACACCGACGAGCTTCTCCTGTACGTCGCGACCGGTCGTACCGGCCGGCAGGTCGACGTACTCCCGCAGCCAAGAAAGCGGGACCCGCATCAGATCTCCATCCCGAACGGCCGGGTGAACCGGACGTCACCCTCGACCATGTCTCGCATGTCTTCGACGTTGTGGCGGAACATCAGCATCCGCTCGATGCCGAACCCGAAGGCGAATCCGCTGTACTTCTGGGGGTCGACGCCGCAGGCGGTCAGCACACGCGGGTTGACCATGCCGCAGCCGCCGAGCTCGATCCAGCCCTCGCTGCCACAGGTGCGGCAGGGCTTGTCGGGGTTGCCGACGGACTCGCCCCGGCACACGTAGCACACCATGTCCATCTCGGCGGACGGCTCGGTGAACGGGAAGTAGTTGGGGCGGAGCCGGGTCTTCATGCCGGGGCCGAACAGGGCGGTGACCATGTGGTCGAGGGTGCCCTTGAGATCGGCCATGGTCAGGCCCTCGTCGACGGCGAGGAGCTCGATCTGGTGGAAGACCGGGGTGTGTGTGGCGTCCAGCTCGTCGGTGCGGTAGACCCGCCCGGGGCAGACGATGTAGACGGGCGGCTCCCGGTCGAGCAGTGCGCGCGCCTGCACCGGCGAGGTGTGGGTGCGCAGGACGACACCGGACTCGTCTCCGGACGTGCCCTCCGGGCCCTCGACGAAGAAGGTGTCCTGCATCTGCCGCGCCGGGTGGTCGGGCACGAAGTTCAGGGCGTCGAAGTTGTACCACTCCGCCTCGGCCTCGGGGCCCTCGGCGATCTCGTAGCCCATGGCGACGAAGACATCCGCGACGCGCTCCATGAACGTGGTCAGCGGGTGCCGGGCGCCGGCCGGGACGCGGTCGTAGGGCAGCGTGACGTCGACCGCCTCCTCGACCAGGACGCGGGCGTCACGCTCGGCCTCGAGCTCGGCCTGGCGGGCGGCGAGTGCCTTGTTCACGGCGCCGCGGGCCATGCCCACGCGCTTGCCCGCGTCCGCCTTGGCGTGCGGGGGCAGGGCGCCGATCTCACGGTTGGCGAGCGAGAGCGGGGAGCTGGGCCCGGTGTGCGCGACCTTGGCCCCCTGCAGCTGCTCGAGATCCGCGGCGGCGGCGAAGGCGTCGAGCGCCTCGGCCTGCATCCGCTCGATCTCTTCCGGTTTCAAGGCCTCGACCTCAACAGGGTCGTACGACTTATTGGGTGCCGACATCTCTTCCCGTACTTCCGATTGGCTGGCTGGGGGGTCCCCGCCACCGCGACAGCGACGACGGCGGACACGAACGCGCCAAAGGTCGAGTCTAACGGGGTGCGGGGAAGCGAATGCGCCCGTGGGCTGCTCTCCGGCTCGTACTGGTCTCTCTACTGGAGATACGCCGGGGTGCCCACGGGCAGGGTAAATCGGAACTCGGCGCCGCCCGCGGGACCGCGCCCGACGGTGATCGTCCCGCCATGGGCCTCGACGATGCCCTTCACGATGTACAGACCGAGGCCGGTCCCGCCGCGCTTGCTGCCCCGCCAGAAGCGGGTGAAGACACGGTTCATGGACTCCTCCGGGATGCCTGTGCCCTCGTCGCTGACGGTCACCGATGTGCCGGTGCAGGCCCGCTCGCGCGGGGAGTACGAGGGCGCTACGTCGATCGTGACAGTTCCCTCGCCGTGCCGCACCGCGTTTTCCAGGAGGTTGCTGAGCACCTGGTCGATCTTGTCGGGGTCGGCCCAGAGGTCGGGCAGCGGCTGTGCGAGACGCACGAGAAAGCGGTCGGCCGCCTGCCCGGCGGCGACATGGGCCTGGACGTGCCGGCCGACCGCGGCCCCGATGTCGACGGGCTGACGGCGCACTTCGAGCCGCCCGGAGTCGATCCGGGAGATGTCGAGCAGTTCGGCGATGAGCCGGGTGACGCGGTTGGCGTCGGCGTCGACGGTCTCCAGCATCAGCTTCTTCTGGTCGTCCGTGAACCGCTCCCACTTGGCGAGCAGCGTCGCCGTGAAGCCCTTGACGGAGGTGAGCGGCGAGCGCAGCTCATGCGCGACCGTGGCGATCAGCTCGGCATGGCTGCGCTCGGTACGGCGGCGGGCCTCGGTGTCCCGCAGCGAGACGACGAGACGGCGCAGCGGTCCGGTGGGGCGGCTGCGGACGTATCGCGCCGTGACCAGGACTTCGCGGCCGCCGGGCAGGAGCAGATTGCGCTCGGGCTGGCCGACCCGGGTGGCGAGGCCGCCGTAGGGATCGGTGAGCTGCCACCAGCGCCGCCCCTCCAGGTCCTCCAGCGGCAGGGCGCGCTCTATGGGGCGGCCGATGGCGTCGGTGGGGCGGACCGCGGTGATCCGGGCGGCGGCGGCGTTGAAACAGATGACCTGGCCCGACTCGTCGGCCACGACCAGACCGTCCGGCAGATCGTCCGGGTCGAGTCCCAGATCGTCGAGATCGCTGTGGTCACGGTCGTCGCTGTGATCGCCGCGATCAGCGCGGGGCGCGGGGGTACGCGTGGCGGAGCCCCGCACTCCCCTTGGCCTGCTGGTGCCGACGCTCATCCCCGTATCCCACCTCCGAGCCCGTCACACTACTAGCTGAGGGTTACGGAACGGACCCCCTCAGGCAGGACGACCGGCGCGCTGTGCACGGGCCGAGGCATAGAGGCACACGGCGGCGGCCGTAGCGAGGTTGAGGCTCTCGGCCCTGCCGTGGATCGGTACGCGCACCACCGCGTCGGTGAGTGCGCGGGTCTCCTCCGGCAGCCCCCAGGCCTCGTTGCCGAAGACCCAGGCGGTCGGGGTGCCCATGGCGCCCTTGTCGAGCTCCGCGTCGAGGTCGTCCTCGCCCGCGCCGTCGGCGGCGAGCACCCGGACTCCCGCGCCCCGCAGGCCGCTCACGGCCTCCGCGACCGGTACGCCGACGGCCACCGGCAGATGGAAGTGCGAACCGACCGAGGCACGCACCGCCTTGGGGTTGTACAGGTCCACCGAGGCGTCGGTGAAGACCACGGCGTCGGCGCCCGCGGCGTCGGCGCAGCGAAGGACGGTGCCGGCGTTTCCGGGGTCGCGGACATGGGCGAGGACGGCGACCAGCTTGGGCCGGGCGGCGAGGATCTGCGCGAACGGCGAGTCCAGGAACCGGCAGACGCCCACGAGTCCCTGCGGGGTGACGGTCGTCGAGATGTCGGCGATCACGGACTCGTCGGCGAGGTGCACGCGGGCGCCGCTGTCCCGCGCGGCCCCGACGATGTCGGCGTAGCGTTCGGCGGCCTCGACGGTGGCGAACAGCTCGACGAGGGTGGGCCCGGCGTCGGTGCGGTGTCCGGCCGCCTCCCGCACGGCCTGCGGCCCCTCGGCGAGGAACAGCCGCTCCTTGCCGCGGAAGTTCCGCTTCGCCAGTCGTCGGGCGGCGCTGACGCGCGGCGACCTCGGGGAGATCAACTCGGGTACGGCACCCATGAATCCAACCTTGGGGGAAGGCCCCGACAGGGGCGCGGGGAACGGCGCGACCGGCCCGCCACCACCCGCGGACGGCAGGCGGCGGACGACGGCACACGCGGGGCCGGACGCAGTCGGACCCGCAGACCACAAGGGCCTGCGGGTCCGGACAGCACGTCTGGCTAGCGCAGCGTTCAGGCAGCCTTGGGCGCGTTGACGTCGCTCGGCAGCGCCTTCTGGGCGACCTCGACGAGCGCGGCGAACGCGTTGGCGTCGTTGACCGCGAGCTCGGCCAGCATCTTGCGGTCCACCTCGATGTTGGCGGCCTTCAGACCCTGGATGAGGCGGTTGTACGTCATGCCGTTCTGGCGGGCAGCGGCGTTGATGCGCTGGATCCACAGCTGACGGAAGTCGCCCTTGCGCTTCTTGCGGTCGTTGTAGTTGTAGACGAGGGAGTGGGTGACCTGCTCCTTCGCCTTGCGGTAAAGGCGCGAACGCTGACCGCGGTAGCCGCTGGCCTGCTCGAGGATCGCCCGACGCTTCTTGTGCGCGTTGACTGCGCGCTTGACGCGTGCCACTTGTTTAACTCCTTGTAGCGGGGCCGTGGTTGGACTCACACGACCCGGTGTCGAATAGGTCCCGGTCCAGGCGTCCGGCCCCCGTTACCGGGGGCCGTGACGTCACTTGCCGAGAAGCTTCTTGATCTTCTTGGCGTCGCCCGGGGCCATCTCGGCGTTGCCGGTGAGGCGACGCGTCAGTCGGGACGACTTGTGCTCGAGCAGGTGGCGCTTGCCGGCGCGCTCGCGGAGCACCTTGCCGGAGCCGGTGATCTTGAAGCGCTTGCTGGAACCGCTGTGCGTCTTGTTCTTCGGCATAGCGCCGTTCTCTCCTCGTCAGTGGCGCCCCCTGCCGCCGAAGCAGCGTGCGGGAGCGTCAGTTGTATCGGTTGCATCCGGTGACGTCCGGGGCATGCGCCCCGGGGCCGCGGATCAGGCCTCGGCGTGTTCCCCTGCGGGAGCCTCGGCGGTTTCGTCCACAGGCTGCTCGTCCGCGGACTCGTCGTCCGCGACGCGGTCCCGGCGGGTCGTGGTCCCCGGCGCGTCCGCCTTGCGGGCGGCCTGGGCCTCACGTGCCTCGGCCATCGCCTCGGTCTTCTTCTTGTGCGGACCGAGAACCATGATCATGTTTCGGCCGTCCTGCTTCGGGTTCGACTCGATGAACCCGAGGTCCTGAACGTCCTCCGCGAGACGCTGCAGCAGTCGGTAGCCGAGCTCCGGCCGGGACTGCTCGCGACCACGGAACATGATCGTGATCTTGACCTTGTCGCCCTGCTTGAGGAACCGGACGACGTGACCCTTTTTGGTGTCGTAGTCGTGCGGGTCGATCTTCGGCCGGAGCTTCATCTCCTTGATGACCGTGTGCGCCTGGTTCTTGCGCGCCTCACGGGCCTTCATGGCCGACTCGTACTTGAACTTCCCGTAGTCCATGAGCTTGCAGACGGGCGGACGGGCGTTCGCCGCCACCTCGACCAGGTCGAGGTCGTACTCCTGAGCAAGCTCAAGGGCCTTGGCAAGCGGAACAATCCCGACCTGCTCGCCGCTGGGACCGACAAGTCGCACTTCGGGAACGCGAATCCGGTCGTTGATGCGGGGCTCGGCGCTGATGGATCCTCCTCGGTAGCACCACGCGACGGCCTGGCGGACTGCCGCGTAACGTCTCTTTGCGTAAGACCTAACCGCGCCGGCGCACAAAAAATGCCCCGGAGACGATCACATGCGGGGCTCCATCACATACCGGAGCACCGCCGCGTCGTACGCGGGGCGCCGAGGACGACCACTCGGGGTGACCGTCTGACCGGTGACCCGCCGCCCTGAGGGCGGCCAGGTGGGAGATCGGAGCCTCCACTTGTGGGCCGGGTGCCTGACTCCTCGTTTCCGAGGGTGTCGCGGCTGTCCGGCCGGTCGATTCACCAGCATACCAGTGTTCGGGGGTGCGGCCGCCACGCCGGTGCCCGGGGCCTAGGCTGGACCGGCCCGGGGGCGCCCCCGCCCCCACCAGAGCAGATGTCAGGAAGTAGAAGCAAGCCATGAGCGACGCGACCCCCGCAGCCGGCGACGGCACCTCCACCGACTTCGACGCCATGACCCGCGACATCGCGGAGGTCCCCGCGGTCGAGGTGATCGTGACGGTCGCGGTCAACCTGATGAGCGCCGCCGCGGTCAAGCTCGGCCTCACCGAGGAGGGCGACCAGCACAAGGACCTGGACGAGGCCCGCAAGCTGGTGCACGCCCTCGCCGGTCTCCTTGACGCCAGCACGACCGAGATCAGCTCGTTCCACGCGGCTCCGCTGCGTGACGGCCTGAAGTCGCTGCAGCTGGCGTTCCGCGAGGCGTCGGTCGTGGCGGACGAGCCGGGCCAGGGGCCGGGCGAGAAGTACACCGGGCCGGTCTTCGGCTGAGGCGCGGCAGGGCCTGCGGGCCCTGCGGACGTACGCGGCCTTACGCGCGTACGTAGAGGGGCTCGCCCGGCGGGGCGGCGTCGGCGGGCAGCAGTGCCAGGTCGAGACCGCGCACCAGGCGGGCCCTGAGCGTTTCGTCGGCGGCGAGGGCGGCGGCGACGCGCTGGGCGGCCTCAGCGTGCACCGTTTCCGGGCCGAGGACCAGGGCCAGGGTGCCGTCGGCACGGCCGGGGCCGAGGTGGGCGCGGAGCACCGCGGGCTCGGCGGCGACGGCGGCGCGCACCGCCTCGGTGACGGCCGGGTCGGCGAGCGGGTCCGTGGAGGTGCGGCCCTCGGCGAGGGCGAGCAGCGCCGGGCGCGGCAGTTCGAAGGGGACGGGCCCGGACACGTCGAGGACGATCGTGTCGGCCTTCTCGTGGGCGGCGGCGCGCAGGGCCTGCTGCACCGGTACGGCGACGGGGCGGGCCTCGGGGTCCCACAGGGCCAGGGCCTCGGTGGAGGTGAAGGCGGGCAGGGCGGTGCGGTCGCCGGCCTTCAGGGTGGGTACGGCCATATCGCTGGTCTTCTCGCGCTTCAGGCCGTTCTCGTCCGTCTCGACCTCTCCGAGCACGGCGACGACCGGGACGAGCAGTCGGGCGCCGGCCAGTGCTTCGAGCACCCGGCCGCCGGTCTCCCGTGAGCGGTTCTCCGCCCAGTCCGCGAGGGCCGCGGTCAGGCGCGGGTCGGCGGAGCCGTCGTCGTCGGAGAAGCCGGAGTCGGGAATGTTCTTGTTCGCCACGGTCACCGACCCTACCCGTGGCCCGAAGGGGGCCTGGTGCGGAGGTGAGTCATGGGGCAGCGGCTGTCGGTGGCGGTCGGTCCTGCGGACGGCGGCGGACGGGACGAGGCGTATGGCGACGAGGCCACGTATGCCGGCGCGAGCGTGGTGAAGGCGGGGATCCTGGCGGCGCTGCTCCTCGGCGCGCAGGACGCGGGGCGGGAGCTGGGCGGTGCGGAGCGGGAGCTCGCCGAGCCCATGATCGTGCGCAGCGACAACGACGCGGCCTCGGTCCTGTGGGCGCGGATCGGCGGCGCGCGGGGCTTCGACGCGGCGTGCGCCCGTCTCGGCCTCCGGGCGACGGCCGGCGGCGCGGACGGGTTCTGGGGACTCACGCGGACCACCGCGGGGGATCAACTGGCGCTGCTGCGGGCGGTGTTCGGCCCCGGCGGCACGGTCCTTGAGGCGCGTTCGCGAGCGTATGCCCAGGAGCTGATGGGGCGGGTGGTGGCCGGCCAGGACTGGGGAGTCTCGGCGGCGGGATTCCCGTACGCCCTCAAGAACGGCTGGATGCCACGGAGCGGCACCGGCCTCTGGGTCGTCCACAGCGTCGGCCGGGTGCGCACGCCCGGCGGCCGTGAACTGCTGCTCGCGATCCTGTCGGACGGCCATCCGACGCTCGCGGACGGGATCGCGGCGGTGGAGGCGGCGGCCAGGCGCTCCGCGGGAGGTTCGGTATGACCTCCGCGGGTGCGTCGTGGCCGGCCGCTCACCCGGGAAGGAGAACCCGTCAGAGGGGGTCGCGGCGGGCTCGCCAGAGGACCACCGCGGCCACCAGGAGGACCGCGCCGAGGCTGCCCGCCAGGGGCCCGACCCAGCCGGCGGCGGAGTCGCCGCCGTGGTCGGCGTCGGGGCCACGGCCGAAGTACTTGTCCTTGTAGGAGGCCGCGCGCAGCCCCTCGGGCTTCAGCTTGCCGCCCTCGTCGATCGCCGCGGCGGGATCGACCATGCCGTAGCCACGGGAGTCGTCGCGGCCGCCGTCGGGGGCCTCGCCCGCGGTGTCCTCCAGGAGCTGCTTGATCTGCGCGGGCTCCAGACCGGGATGAGCGGAGCGGACCAGCGCGGCGGCGCCCGCGACGAAGGCGGAGGCGGCGCTGGTGCCCCAGCCGTTGTAGTACTCGCGGTCCGGGTCGGCGATGAGGATGTCCTTGCCGGGCGCGCTGACCGTGGCGTACCAGCTGCGGGTGGAGAACGAGGCCCTGGAGCCGTACCGGTCGACGGCGGTGACGGCGATGACGCCCGGGTACGCCGCCGGGTAGGAGATGTGGTCGCCCTTCTCGCCGCCGTTGCCCGCCGACGCGACCACGACGACGCCCTTCTTCAGGGCGTACTGCACGGCGGCATCCTCGGACGGCTCGGCGTGGGCGGACTCGCTGTCGTCACCGAGGGACATGTTGATCACGTCGGCGCCGTTGTCCGCGGCCCAGCGGATGCCGTCGGCGAGGGCGCCGCCCCGGGACGAGCGGGCTTTCTTACGGGACTTGTCGCCGTCTTCGAGGATGACGCGCACCGGCAGGATCCTGGCCTCGGGCGCGATGCCGAGTACGCCGTCGTCGTTGTCCGCGCCATGGCCGTGGCCCGCGATGATGCCCGCCATGGCGGTGCCGTGCCGGGCCCAGGGGCGGTCGCCCCGGCCGGCGCCGAAGCCGACCATGTCCTTGCCTGGCAGCACATTGCCCTTGAGGTCCGGGTGCTGGTCGTCGACGCCGGTGTCCAGGACCGCGACGGTGACGCCCTCGCCGCGGGTGGTCCGCCAGGCCTCCGCGGTGTGCATGGCGTTGAGTCCCCACTGCTGCGCACGGACCTCGTCGGCGCGCGCCGTGGCGGCGGGCAGCAGGACGAGGGCGGCCGCGGCGAGCAGCGCACCGGCCTTGCGCGGACGGCGTGTTCGGGGGCGGGCGGCGACGCCGGTGCGGGAGCGCCGTGTGCTCGTACGCGGGCGCTTGGTGCTCATGAGGACTTCTCCGTCGACGTGACCGTCTTGCGCAGCTTGCGCTCCACCCGGTCCGCGAGGCCCTTCGCCTCGTGGCCGAGACCGGACTGTGCGGGGGCGCTGGTGGCACCGGCCGACATGGCCTCGGCGGCCGGCTCCGGCTCGGAGACCACGCGCCCGTCGGCGAAGCCGGAGACGGCGTAGACGACCACGGGAGCGTCGGTGAGCACCGAAACGGTCCAGCTGGCGCGCTGCTTGTCGCCGAAGCCCGCGGCGGGGGTGCCCTTGGCGGCGTACGGCCGTGGCATCAAGTCGTCCCGCTTGTCGAGGCCTTCCTCGGCGAAGCGGGTGCGCAAGGCGCCCATCGACTCGGCGTCGGCCTTGGTGAACAGCATGCCGACGGTGGTGACATGGCTGCGGGTCGCGTCGGTGTAGGTGGCGCGCAACAGGCGGTCGCAGCCCACGGGTTGGAGCGCCTTGCGCAGCAGGGGGTCGAGCGCGTTCTTGCAGGTGCTGTCCGGTGCGACGGCGATCCGGGTCCACTCGCGGTCGGCGCCGCCCGGGCCCGCGCCGTCGCCCTTGACGCGGGGCGGGAAGAGCGCGTCGACGGGTTCGTTGTGCCAGGCGTCGCCGGCGGCGCTGAAGAGCGCCTCGGCGCTGGGGGTCTCGTCGGAGTCGCCGGTGATCCAACTGCCGGTCACCGCACCGCCGATGAGGCCGAGCCCGAGGACGAGGCAGGCGGCGACGGCAGCGAGCCTGGGCTTGCTGCGGGGCCCGACGGGACGCAGTTGGGTGGTCCGGTCGTCGAAGGCGAGCGGGCGCCCGAAGATGATCGGCCTGCCCGCCCCGGGGCGGGGCGTCATGTCGACGGCGCCGACCGCACGGCGCCTGGCGGTGGCGGCAGTCGGCGGAGCGGTCGGCCGCGGGGGCGCCTGCGGGGGCAGGGGCATCTCGGACACCGGCGGCATCTCGGGCGGCAGCGGTCCCGCCGCACCGGTGTCGCGGGTCCCGGCGCGCGGGGCGGTGCCCGGCGCGGGCGGTACGGGGCGAAGCCGGGCGTCGTTCTCGGCGGGGCGCTGGCCGGCGGCGCCGGGCCGGGGGGCGCCGGCCGGGGCGGGAGCCTCGCCGGGTCCGCC